>CAWEGW010000001.1:0-260992 GCA_963808825.1 Miltoncostaeaceae bacterium
TCGGCCACCGCTGGTTAGCGCCGCCGTCACGTGGTCACGAACACACAAGCAGCACCGCCGAAGAAGGGCCCGGGGCTTCTTCGGCGGTTGCTTGGTTGACGGCGGCATGACCACGCAGGGAGTGGGGGCGGGTCCGGGGCCAGTGAAGCGTCGGCGCTCGACCTCGCGGACATTCAGGGGTTCATCCTCCGCCCTTACAGAATGCCGATGGTGCGGCACTTCCTGTTGACGGTAGGAAATCCGGCACACGCGCGCAGGCAACTCGGACGGCTCGTCAGCGGCGACGAATCCGACACCCCGCAGATCACGACTGCCGCGGACTGGCACGTGGGGTTCGCGCCCGGACCGGGAGACAATCCCGCCGATCGCCCGCGTCGCAAGCCCGACTATTGCCTCAACATCGGCATCACGTGGCCCGGACTGGTGGCGCTGGAGATCGAGGAACGCGTCCCAGCGCTGTCCTTCAAGTCATTTGGTGCGTTCACCGAAGGAGCCGCGCAACGGGCGGAGTTGGTCGGCGATACCGCAGCAGGTTCCCCCGCGAACTGGATCGGGGGGTTTGGGGGAGGGGACGATCACGTCCTGGTGACGCTGCACGCCCTCAGCCCGGAGGCGATGACGAGCTACAGCGACAGGCTGTGTGCCTGGTTCGCCGAGGGAGATGCCTTTCGAGAGATCTGGCGCCAGGACGGGATGGCGTTGATGGAGATGCAAAATGGCCAACCCGTGCCGACCGCCAAAGTTCACTTCGGATATACCGACGGAATCAGTACGCCCACCATCCGCGGCGGCCCGGAGCAGTATCAGCCCGATCACCAGGAGCCCTGCGAGCCATGGCTCTTCGTCTTGCGGGACGACGCTGAGAACTACGTCGTTCCCGAGCCGCGAACGCTGGGCCTCAACGGGAGCTTCGCGGTCTTCAAGAAGGTCGAGACCGACGTCGTCGGCTTCGAAGACTTCCTGCAGTCGCACAAGGACACGATCGATCCCGAGCTGCTGGCCGCAAAGATCTGCGGGCGATGGCGCAACGGCGTTCCTCTCGCCCTGTCGCCGGACACGGAGAGCCCTGCGGGGGGGGTCTCGCCCGAACAGTTGAACGATTTCGGGTATGTGGATGCCGGTGGTTCGGGAGACCCGAAGGGGACCCGCTGTCCCGTCGGCGCACACATACGCCGCGTCAATCCACGAGGTCAACCGGTCGCGGGCCAGGGCGTGCCCGGCGGCAGCAACAACTCCCACCGGCTGATTCGTCGCGGTCTGCCGTACGGGCCGACCTATGATCCGGGGAAACCTCACGATGGCATCGAGCGCGGGATGCTCTTTCAGTTCATCAACTCGAACATCGAGAACCAGTACGAGTTCGTTCTGCGGCGTTGGGTCAATGACAGCGAATACGCCGGGGGCGTCAGGCTCCGCCCTGAGTCGAAGGATCCACTGATCGGCACCCAGGACCCAGCGGAGAGCATCTTCGTCATACCGCAGGGAGACGGAGGCCCGCCGATCGAGGTGAGAGGTCTCTCGACCTTCATTACGACGAAAGCCGCTGCGTACGTGTTCCTGCCGAGCATCACGGCGATGAAGTACATCGCCGACTTGGGAGACCTGCCTCGAACCGGCGATTGACGCCGCGCGGCCGTCAGCCGCCCGGCGCGACCGGCTGGCCGATGCCGATCATGTTCCCCTCGCTGTCGCGGAACCACGCCGCGCGCTCCCCGGCGCCGCCCTTGCTCGGGTAGTTGCCGGCGACCTCGGCGATGCCCTCGACCGTCTCGAGCCCGGGAACGTCGTACTCCTCGAAGACCACGCCGCGCGCCCTGAGGCCGGCGACGACGGCATCGATGTCGTCGATCTCGAAGGCGATCTGGGTGTGGGACCCCGAGGGGGCGCCGGCCGTCTCGAAGAGGGCGAACTCGCCGCTCGCGCAGCGATACAGGAGCCCGCCGGGGCGCTCCTCGATCGGCTCCAGCCCCAGCTTCTCCGAGTAGAAGGCACGGGCCCGACCCAGGTCCTGGGCCGGGAGCCGCGCCGCGACGCTCGCGTCACCGAGCATTCCGAGCCTCCTCCGCTCGCGGTGCCCTCAGTCGCCCGCCCGCTCGAGGCGGGCGACCACCTCCTCGGCGGCGGCGACCAGCCCCTCGGCCTCCGTCGCCTCGCGCTCGGCGCGGCGCTCGGCCGCCTCCGCCCGCTCGGCCTCCTTGCGCCGCTCCCGCTCTGCCCCCCGGGCCGTCTCGAGCTCGGCCCCGAGGCGGGCGGCCTCGGCCTCGGCCTCGTCGCGGGCCCCCTCGGCCGCCTCGCGCGCCTCGCGGGCCTCGTCGAGGCGCGCCCGCGCCCGCTCGGCGTTCTCGGTCGCGGTGGCCGCCAGCTCGCGGGCCTCGGCGAGCTCGGCCTCGCGCCTGGCTGCAGCCTTCTGCGCGCGCCGCGCCGCGAGCTCGTCGCCGCCCGCCTCGGCGTCCGCCTCCGGCTCCGGCTCCTCCGCCCGCGGGCGCTTCGGCCGGCGGGCCGGCGGGGCGGGCGGCGGCGGGGGCTGGCCGCCGAGCAGCCCGGACCCCAGGTCGGGCTCCGGGTCGTGCGAGAGGCGGCCGCGGCGCATCTCCTCGCGCTCGTCCTCGCGCCGCGCCGCCGCCCTGACCGCGGCCCGCACGTTAACGTCGTCCGACAGCGCCGCGATCGCCGCGCCCTCGGCCTGGGCCGCGGCGGTCAGCTCGTCGGCGCCCGCGCGGCCGGCCAGCATGGCCTCCTGGGCGCCCGCCAGGGCCTCCTCGGCCGCGATGGCGGCAGCCAGGGCGTCGGGCTCCTCCCGCGCCAGCCGGTTCAGCTCGGCGGCCAGCTTGGTCGGCCGCCGCAGGGCGCCGACGCGCTCGGCCTCCTCGCGCTCGCCGGCGTCCCTCAGCTCCTTCGCCAGGGCCGTCCGGGCCGCGGTGAACTCGCCGGGCGGTCCGGCGAAGAGGGCGTTGAGCCGTGCCTCCAGGTCGTCCACGGGGTTACAGGATATTGACGGCGCGCTGCGCCCCACCCGGGCCCGGCTCGGTTGACAGCTCAACTGCTCCTAGATAGAGGCGGGGGCGCAAGTCCTTCTCCATTGGAGGTGTTCCAGATGAGAGGACGCGTGAGGATCGCGGTGGCCGGCGCGCTGGTGGCCGGCGCCGCGGTGGCGGGGACGGTCGCGCTCGCCGACGGGGGCAGCGGGATCCGGGAGGAGCTGACCGGCTACGAGGAGGACCCGCTCACCCTCTCGACGCCGGCGTCGGGCGACTTCCACGCCTCGTTGCAGGCCAAGAAGAGCGCCATCTCGTACCGGCTGAGCTACTCAGGGTTCGGGACGGATGTCCGGCAGGCCCACATCCACTTCGGGGGCCGCCACCAGAGCGGCGGCATCTCGGTGTTCCTCTGCACCAACATGGGCAACGGGCCGGCGGGGACGCAGGCCTGCCCCAACGGCACGGGCACCCAGACGATCAGCGGCGTCATCAAGCCCGCCGACGTGATCGGCCCGGTTGACCAGGGCATCGCGGCGGGCGAGTTCGACGAGCTGCTCGACGCCATCGCCAACGACGTCACCTACGTGAACATCCACAGCGTGCAGTACCCGGCCGGCGAGATCCGCGCCCAGCTGGAGCCCAGCCACCGCGACTGACCCACCGCGCGCTCCCCGGCGTTCGGTAATGGTTTGGACAAGCGGACGCCGGGGGGCTGGCGCGAAGACGCCTGACTGTTGGATCATCTGAGTCGAGGCGGGTGACGCCGCGGGCAACGGTGCCGCCTCAAATGCCCAGCCACTTGTGGACTGTGAGCACCGAAGGCCGCCGATGGGGGTACACCGGCGGCCTTCGTCGTTCCGGCCGGGCATCCGCCCGACGGGGTAGTGTGCGCGGCCGATCGCCATCCGACCCGACGCAGGAGAGGGCTCCGTGACGGAGGCGACATCCCAGGGGACGGCCGTGCGCCCCGCCGGAGCAGGCGGCCGGGCGGGCCTGGCCATCGAGGCCGAGGGCCTGCGCAAGTCGTACGGCAAGGTCGAGGCGCTGTGCGGCGTCGACCTCGCGGTGCCCGAGGGCACCGTGCTCGGGCTGCTCGGCCCCAACGGGGCCGGCAAGACCACCGCGGTGCGCATCCTGACGACCCTCCTGCCGCCCGACGGGGGCACGGCGCGGGTGGCGGGCTTCGACGTCGTGCGCGAGGCGGCGGCGCTGCGCGCCCACATCGGCCTCGCCGGCCAGTACGCGGCGGTCGACGAGAACCTGAGCGGCTTCGAGAACCTGGAGATGGTCGGCCGGCTCTACCACTTCGCCCCGGGCCAGGCGCGCGAGCGGCGCCCGACGAGCTGCTCGAGCGCTTCGACCTCGCCGACGCCGGGCGCCGGCTGGTGCGCACCTACTCGGGCGGCATGCGGCGGCGCCTCGACCTGGCCGCCGCGCTGGTCGCCCGGCCGCCGGTGCTGTTCCTGGACGAGCCCACGACCGGCCTCGACCCGCGCAGCCGGATCCAGCTCTGGGAGGCCGTCGAGGCCCGGGTCGAGCAGGGGACGACGGTCCTCCTGACGACCCAGTACCTCGATGAGGCCGACCGGCTCGCCGACCGCATCGCCGTGATCGACCGTGGCACCGTCATCGCCGAGGGGACGTCAGACGAGCTGAAGGCCAGGGTCGGCGGCGACCAGCTCGAGGTGGTGCTGGAGGACCCCTCCCAGGCCGACGTCGCGGTCGGCGCGCTGGCGCCGATGGCCGCCGAGCCGCCGAGCGTGCGCGACGGCACGGTGGTCGCCCTCCTGCGCCACCGCCGGGGCGCGGTCGCCGAGGCCGTGCGGCGCCTGGACGCCGCCGGCGCCGGGGTCGACGACCTGTCGCTGCGGCGGCCGACGCTCGACGACGTGTTCCTGGTCCTGACGGGCCGCTCGGCCGAGGAGGCGGAGGACACGGAGGGCGACGGCGGCGGCGAGACCGGGGAGGAGCGGTGAACGCGCTCGCCTACGCCGTCTCCGACACGATGGTGCTGGCGCGCCGCAACCTGCTGCGCATCCCGCGCCAGCCGGACCTTCTGGTCAGCTTCACGGTCCAGCCGGTCATCTTCGTGCTGCTGTTCGTCTACGTCTTCGGCGGGGCGATCCAGACGCCCGGGTTCGAGTACGTGGACTTCCTGATGCCCGGGATCATCGTCCAGACGGTGGCGTTCGGCGGCTTCGTCACCGCGATCGGGCTGGCGGACGACCTGCGCAAGGGGCTCATCGACCGCTTCCGCTCGCTGCCGATGACGCCCGGTGCGGTGCTGGCCGGGCGGACGCTGGCCGACGTCGCCACCAACACGGTGTCGCTGGCGGTGATGATCGGGGTGGGCCTGGCGGTCGGCTTCCGCTTCGACGCCTCGGTGCTCGAGATCCTGGCGGGCATCGGCCTCGCCCTGTTCTTCGGGTACGCCTTCTCGTGGATCTTCGCCTTCATGGCGCTGATCTCGTCGTCGCCCGAATCGGCCCAGGCGATCGGGTTCATCCTGGTCTTCCCGCTCACCTTCGCCTCGTCGGCCTTCGTCCCGGTCGACACGATGCCCGACTGGCTCCAGCCCTTCGCCGAGTGGAACCCCTTCACCATCGTCGTCGACGCGCTGCGCGGCCTCTGGATCGACTACGACGCGGGCAACGCGGTGTGGGGGGCGCTGGCCTGGTCGGTCGGCCTGACCCTCGTCTTCGCGACCCTGTCGATCGGGCGCTACAGGAGGGCGGTCCTCCGCTAGCCGTCCCGCGCCGCGATCGGCTTCTGACCGGCGGGGCGGACTCGTAGAGTGGCGCGGTGCCGCCCCCACGCCGCCAGCAGCAGGGGCTCGAGCGTGTCCTGGGGGCCCCGGCGCTGTTCGCGACCGCCTACGGCAACGTCGGGTCGTCGATCTACTACGCGCTCGGCGTCACGGCCGCGCTGGCGCTCGGGCTCACCCCGCTGGTCTTCATCATCGCCGGCCTCATCTTCGCGGCGACGGCGGCGACCTACGCCGAGGGCACCGTCCGCTTCCCCGAGGCCGGCGGCTCGTCGAGCTTCGCCCGCCACGCCTTCAACGAGGTCGTGAGCTTCGGGGCCGCCTGGGCCCAGATGCTCAACTACATCATCACGATCGCCATCTCGGCGTTCTTCGTCCCGCACTACCTGTCGATCTTCTGGGACCCGCTGAAGGAGAACCCGTGGGACGTGATCGTCGGGGCGCTGGTGGTCGTCCTGCTGGTGGCGATCAACATCGTCGGGGTCAAGGAGGCGGCCCGGCTCAACGTCCTCCTGGCCGTCATCGACTTCGCCACCCAGGCGCTCCTGGTGGCCCTCGGTTTCGTCCTGGTCTTCTCGCCAGAGGTCCTCGTTAACAACGTGCACTTCGGGGTGGCGCCGACCTGGGAGAGCTTCTTCCTCGCGATCCCGGTGGCCATGATCGCCTACACCGGGATCGAGACGATCTCGAACCTCTCCGAGGAGGCCCGCGACCCCTCCCGCGACATCCCGCGCTCCATCCGCCTGGTGGCGGTGGCCGTCTACGCGATCTACTTCACCCTGCCGGCGATCGCCCTGTCGGCGCTGCCGGTCACCGAGGGCCCGGACGGCTTCACGACGGCGCTGGGCGAGCCCCCCGAGGAGGGGGGCTTCGCCAACGACCCGGTGCTCGGGATCGTCAACAACCTGGGGATCGAGGGCGGCCTGCTGCGCGTCCTGGAGGTCTACGTCGGCATCCTGGCGGCGACCATCCTCTTCATCGCCGCCAACGCCGGCGTCATCGGCGCCTCGCGCATCACCTACGCGATGGCGAGCTACCGCCAGCTGCCGGAGCCCTTCCGCCGCCTGCACCGCCGCTTCAAGACGCCCTGGCTGGCGCTGGTGCTGTTCGCCGGCGCCGCGTCGATCGTCGCCATCCTCCCGGGGCAGACCGACTTCCTCGGGACGATGTACTCGTTCGGCGCCATGCTCTCGTTCACGGTGGCCCACGTGGCGCTGGTCGCCCTGCGGGTGCGGCGCCGCGACGAGGAGCTCGTCTACCGCGCCCGCCCGAACCTGCGCCTGCGCGGCGTGGACTGGCCCCTGTTCGCCATCCTGGGCGGGGCGGCGACGGGGGCCGCCTGGCTGGTCGTCGTCATCCAGGAGCCGGCCACGCGCTGGGCGGGGCTGGGGTGGCTGGCGATCGGCTTCGTCGCCTACGTCGTCTACCGGCGGCGGGTGGTCCACCTGCCGCTGCGCGACACGGTCCGCGCCCCGGCGATCGTGCTCATCGACGAGCTGCGGGTGGAGTACCGCTCGATCGTCGTCCCGGTCGTGCGCTCGGCCGAGTCGGAGGAGGCCCTCGTCACGGCGGCGCGGCTGGCGGCGGAGCGGCGCTCCCGGGTCGCGATCGTCCACGTCCTGGAGGTGCCGATGGAGCTGCCCCTGACGGTGGGCCTGCCCTCGGCCGAGCGCGAGGCCAACGACCTGCTCGACGACGCCCGAGCCCTGGTGGAGACCTACGGCGTGCGGGCGGTCACCCGCCTCGAGCGGGCCCGCAGCGCCGGCCCGGCGATCGTCGCCGACGCCGTCGCCCGCAACGCCGACCTGGTGGTGATGGGCGCCCCCCGGCGCGGCATCGGGCGGCGGACGCCGGTCTTCGGCAAGACCGTCCGCCACGTCCTCAAGTACAGCCCCTGCCGGGTGATCGTCGCCGCGGCGCGAGAGGTGGCGGCGGCGTGAGCCGCGCGTCGGCCTCGACGGTGCTCGCGACGGTCGTCGTGCTGCTCGGGCTGGCCGTGATCGGGCGGACGCTGGCGCTGGGGGTCGGCGGCGGCCTCGGGCTCCTGATCGGCGGGCTCCTGGTGATCGGCGGCGGGCTGCGCCTCTACCTGCTGCGGCCGTGGCGCAGGGGCTGACGCGCCCCGAGCGGGGCCTCCGGGCCCGCTCGCTGGCCCTCATCGCCTACGGCGAGGTGGGCTCCTCGCTGGTCTTCGCGCTCGGGATCGTCGCCTTTTACGCGGTCGGGATGACCCCCTGGGTGCTGCTGGTGGTCGGCCTGCTCGTGCTGGTGGTCAGCCTCTCCTACGCCGAGGGCGCGGCCGCGATGCCGGAGCCCGGCGGCGCCGCCACCTTCGTGCGCCGCGCCTTCAGCGACCCGGCGGGCTTCGTGACCGGCTGGCTGCTGTTCCTCGACTACTTCGTCGTGATCGCCCTCGCGGCGCTGTTCGTCCCCCACTACCTCGGGGCGGCGCTGGAGTGGGACTCGGCGCGCGACCGGCCCTGGGACGCGATCATCGGGGTGCTCGTGATCCTGGCGATCGCGGGGGCCCGCCGCCTGAAGGGCGTGAAGCTCTACAAGACCGCGGTCGCCATGGTGGCGGTCGCCCTGGTCGTCCAGCTCGCCGTCGCCGTCATCGGCTTCGCCGTCGTCGTGTCGGCCGACGCGCTCTCGATGGGCACCGACCTCGGCGAGGCCCCCTCCTGGTCGTCGATCGCGCTCGCCCTGGCCCTGGCGACGCTCGCCTACACCGGCATCGAGAGCGTCTCCAGCTACGCGGCCGAGGCGCGGGAGCCCGGGCGCACCCTCCCCAGGAGCCTCTTCGTGGGGATCGGCATCGCGGTGGCCGTGAACGTCGCTGTCGCCGTGGTCGGGGTCTCGGCCTTCCCTGCGGGGCCAGACCCGGCCGCCCCGGACGGGATCGCCAACGGCCTCGGCACCGAGTGGCTCAAGGCGCCCCTGGTCGGCATCGCGTCGGTCCTCGACGAGGAGATCGGCGCCGGCGACGCGCTCGAGGTGATCGTGGGCGTGACCGGGACGCTGATCCTCGTCGCCGCCGTCATCACGGCGCTGGTGGGCGCGGAGCGGCTGGCCCAGTCGATGGCCCGCTACGACATGCTGCCGCACGCCTTCGCCCGCCCGGCCCGGGGCGCCCGCCCGCCGCTGGCCGGCGCGGTGGCCGTGGCGGCGATCGCGTCGGGCCTGATCGTCCTCGCCGTGACGGCCGGCAACGGCGAGCGCTTCCTGGCCGGCCTCTACAGCTTCGGCGTCCTGATCGCGCTCACCGCGGCCCAGCTGGCCGTCGTACGCCTCCGGATGCAGGAGCCCGAGCTCGCGCGGCCCTTCCGCGTGCCGCTGAACGTGCGCGTGCGCGGGATCGACGTGCCCGTGCCGGCGGCCGTGGGGGCGTTGCTGACGCTGGCGCTGTTCGCCGCCGCCGTCGCCACCAACGAGGGGGCGCGGGTCGCCGGGCCGGTCTGGCTCGCCTGCGGGATCGTGGTCTACCTCTGGTCGCGGCGGGCGGGGGGCGAGACGGTGCTCGGGCGCGCGACGCCCCCGGAGCCCGACCTGGTGCCGTCCCCGGAGGCCGAGATCCGGCGGATCCTGGTGCCGGTCAAACCGGGCGAGATCGGGCGCGAGGTGCTCGCCACGGCGATCCGCCTCGCCGCGCAGTCCGGGGGCTCGGTGCGCGTGATCCACGTGCTGAAGGTCCCCATGGCCGAGCCCCTCGACGCCGACCTCGGCGGCGCCGACCAGGCCGCGCTGGAGGTGGTGGCCGAGGCACGGGAGGCCGGCCGCGAGGAGGGCGTCCGCGTCGAGGGGCTGGTCATCCGCGCCCGCTCGCGGAGCGAGGCGATCGTCGAGGAGGCCGAGAAGGTCGGGGCCGATCTGATCATGATGGGCTCGTCCCCCCGCTGGCGCTCCCAGTCGCGCTTCTTCAGCCCCCTGGTCGACGAGGTCTTGCGCTCGGCCTCCTGCGAGGTGATGGTCGTCACCTATCCCGAGGGCGTCCTGGACGAGGCGGTCGGCGCATAATGAGGACATGAAGGCGATCATCGTCGGCTGCGGCCGCGTGGGCTCGTCCCTCGCCCGCAGTCTGGCGGACGAAGGCTGGGAGGTCGTCGTCGTGGAGCAGAGGGAGGAGTCGCTGACGCGGCTCGGCAGCGACTGGAGGCACCCCGTCGTGATCGGACACGGCATGGACGCCGACGTCCTGGAGGAGGCGGGCATCGCCGACGCCGACATGGTGATCGCCGCGACCGACGGCGACAACACGAACCTGATCATCGCCCAGGTCGCCACGAAGCGATACGGCGTCGATCATGTCGCGGCCCGGATCCAGGACCCGGCGCGGGCCGAGGTCTACAGCGGCAGGGGCTTCGAGGTGATCTCGCCGGTGAAGATGGCCATCGAAGGGCTCACCCGATGGGCCCTGAGCGCACGGGCGGCGACCTGATGTTCACGATCGTGGTGGGCGGCGGGAAGATGGGGTCGAACCTGACCCGCACGCTCGTCGCCAAGGATCACGAGGTCGTCGTCGTCGAGAACAAGCCCGCCCGCGCCGACGTCCTGGAGGACGAGTTCGGCCACCGCGTCGTCCACGGCGACGGCACCGAGCTCTACGTCCTGGAGCTGGCCGGCATCACCCGGCCGCCCGACATCGTCGTCGCCGTGACCGGGGACGACGAGGACAACATGATCATCGCCCAGCTCGCGCGGGAGAAGTACGGCGTCCCCAAGGTGATCGCCCGGGTGAACGACCCGCGCAACCAGGTCCACTTCGACCTCCTGGGCATCTCGCCGACGATCTGCCCGACCCAGCGGATCATGGCCCTGATCGAGCACGAGGTCCCCGAGCACGAGCTCGTCCACCTCCTCGAGCTGCGCCAGGAGAACCTGGAGATCATCGAGGTCGAGGTCAACCCGAGGTGCCCCTGCATCGGCAAGTCGGTCGAGCGGCTCGGGCTGCCGGCCGGCTCGCGCCTGATCTCGCTGGTGCGGAACGGCCACGCCGAGCTGGTCGATGGCGAGACCGTGCTGCACGCGGGCGACCAGGTGCTCGCGATCCTCGAGCCCGGCCGCGAGGACGAGGTGCGCCAGCTCCTCCTGGGCAGGTAGCCGCCGGTCGTCCCGCGGCCGCCGGGTAGGCCTCGCGCCCCCGGCGACGAAGGCCCGTGCGTCCGCATCGCGCCGGTGGATCAACCATCGCCGCATGAGCGCGGAGGTGCTGGGCCCCGGCCCGCGCGGCGCCGATCGCCGTCGTCACGCCTGTAGGCTGTCGGGCGTGACGAGCGTCCTGGACGCGCTCGAGCGCTCGCTCCTCGAGGAGAAGCGCTCGATCGAGATGGACGAGGCGCGGGCGCTGGTGGACCTGCCCGCCGCGGAGCTGCCGCGCCTGCTGGGCCTGGCCCACGAGGTGCGCCGGCGCTGGTGGGGCGAGGGCGTGGAGCTCGAGTCGCTCATCAGCGCCCAGACCGGCGGCTGCCCCGAGGACTGCGCCTTCTGCTCGCAGTCGATGCACTACGACGCGCCCGCCCAGCGGCACGCGTTCCTGCCGCTCGACCAGGTGCTGGCGGCGGCGCGGGCGACCGAGGCCTCCGGCGCCAGCGCCTTCTGCATCGTGGTCGCCGTGCGCGGCCCGGACCGGCGCCTCATGGACCAGGTGCTGCGGGCCATCGACGCCATCCACGCCGAGACGGACCTCGACGTCAACTGCTCGCTGGGCATCCTCACCCGCCCCCAGGCCGAGGCCCTCCGCGACGCGGGCGTGCACCACTACAACCACAACCTCGAGACGAGCCGCAGCTTCTTCCCCGAGATCGTCACCACCCACACCTGGGAGGAGCGGGTCGAGACCTGCCGGCTGGTCACCGAGCTCGGCATGAAGCTCTGCAGCGGCGGCATCCTGGGGATGGGGGAGACCTGGGAGCAGCGCCTCGAGCTCGCCTACGAGCTGCGCGAGCTCGGCCCGGACGAGATCCCGCTCAACTTCCTCAACCCCCGCCCGGGGACGCCGCTCGCCGGGCGGCGGCCGCTGGAGGCTCACGACGCGCTCCGCGCGATCGCCGTCTTCCGCCTCGTCTTCCCGGACCGGATCATCCGGTACGCGGGCGGCCGGGAGCTGGTCCTGCGCGACGCCCAGGCCCTCGGGCTCGTGGGCGGTGTCAACGGGATGATCGTCGGCAACTACCTCACCACCGCCGGCCGCCCGGCGGCCGAGGACGTGCGCCTCGCCGCCGACCTGGGCATGCCCGTCGTGCCCGGGGCGCGCGCGGCCGACTGACCGGGGCGCCATGGGCCCCCAGGAGGTGCTGGCGCTCGACCGGGAGCACGTCTGGCACCCCTACGCGCCGATGCCGGCCGCCGAGGCGCCCCTGGTGGTGGAGTCGGCCGCCGGCGTGCGTCTGCGCCTCGCCGAGCCGGTCGAGGGCGTGCGCGAGCTGGTCGAACGGCATGTCCTCGTGGTGGTCGGCGATCCACGGCTACGCCCACCCGGCCCTCGACGCCGCCGCGCGCGACCAGCTCGGGCGCATGAGCCACGTGATGTTCGGCGGTCTCACGCACGAGCCGGCCGTCCGCCTGGCCGCGCGGCTCGCCGACATCACGCCGGCCCCGCTGCGCCACGTCTTCCTCGCCGACTCGGGCTCGGTGTCGGTCGAGGTCGCGGTGAAGATGTGCCTGCAGCACTGGCGCGCCCTCGGCCGTCCGGAGAAGCGCCGCCTCTGCACCTGGCGGGGCGGCTACTACGGGGACACCCTCCAGCCCATGTCGGTCTGCGACCCCGAGGGCGGGATGCACCGCATGTGGGCCGGGGTGCTCCCGGAGCAGGTCTTCGCCGGCGCGCCGCCCCCGGGCTTCGACGCCCCCGCCGACCCCGCCTACCTCGACCACCTCGAGGCCCTCGTCGCCGAGCACGCCGGCGAGCTCGCGGCGGTCATCGTCGAGCCGGTCGTCCAGGGCGCCGGGGGCATGCGCTTCCACTCGCCCGAGTACGTGGCGGCCCTGCGGGCGATCGCCGACCGCCACGAGGTGCTGCTGGTCCTCGACGAGATCGCGACCGGGTTCGGCCGCACCGGGGCCCTGTTCGCCGCCGAGCACGCGGGCGTCGCGCCCGACGTCATGTGCGTGGGCAAGGCGATGACCGGCGGCTACATGACGATGGCGGCGGTCCTCTGCACCGGCGAGGTGGCCGAGGCGATCTCGGGCGGCGAGGTCCCCGCCCTCGTCCACGGCCCCACCTTCATGGGCAATCCGCTGGCCGCGGCGGTCTCGCTGGCCTCGATCGACCTCCTGCTGGGGGGCGACTGGCGCGGCGACGTCGCCCGCGTCGAGGCCGGCCTGCGGGAGGGGCTGGCGCCGGCGGCCGCCCTGCCGGGCGTCGCCGACGTGCGCGTCCTGGGCGCGATCGGGGTCGTCCAGCTCGACCACGAGGTGGACGTGGCGGCGGCCACTCGGGCGGCCGTGGCGCGCGGCGTCTGGCTGCGCCCCTTCCGCGACCTCGTCTACACCATGCCGCCCTACGTGACCGGGGACGACGACCTGGCCCGCATCTGCGAGGCGGCGGTCGCCGCCGCGGCGGCCGGATGAGCCGTACCGGCCTGGGCTGGCTCCCCGCGGCGATCGCCGAGCTCGCCGACCGCGACCTCCTGCGCGTCCTCACCTACTGCCAGGGCGCGGCCGACCCCGAGGTGACGATCGACGGGGTTCGGCACCTGCTGCTGGCCTCGAACAACTACCTCGGCCTCGCCAACGACCCGGCGGTTGTCGCCGCCGCCCGCGCCGCCCTCGAGGAGTACGGCGCCGGCGCGGGGGCGTCGCGCCTGGTCACGGGCAGCCTCGACCTGCACCGGCGCCTCGAGGAGCGGATCGCCGCCCTCAAGCGCTGCGAGGACGCCCTGGTGTTCCCGACCGGCTTCCAGGCCAACGTGGGCACCATCCCCGCCCTGGTCGGGCGCGGCGACGCCGTCTTCTCGGACGAGCTCAACCACGCGAGCCTCATCGACGGCTGCCGCCTCTCCGGCGCCCGGGTCGTGCGCTACCCGCACGCCGACGCCGCGGCCCTGGAGGCGGCCGTCCGCGACGCCGGCGATGAGGGGCGGCGCCTGATCGTGACGGACACGGTCTTCTCCATGGACGGCGACCTGGCGCCCCTGCCCGCGATCATGGCGATCGCCGAGCGCCACGGCTGCATGCTCATGGTCGACGAGGCCCATGCGACGGGCGTCCTCGGCGCCACCGGGGCGGGGGCGCTCGAGCACTTCGGCCTGGAGGGCCGCGTGCCGGTGGTCATGGGGACGCTCTCCAAGGCGCTCGGCGCCCAGGGCGGCTACGTCGCCGGCGACCGCGACCTCTGCGACTACCTGCGCACGCGCGACCGGGGCTTCGTCTTCACGACCGCCCTGGCGCCCGCCGCGGCCGGGGCCGCCCTGGCGGCCCTGGATATCGTCCGCGACCAGCCCGAGCGCCGCGCCCGCCTCCACGCCCTGGTCGCCCGGCTGGTCGAGGGCGCCCGCGACCTGGGCTACCGGGTGCTGCCGACCGACTCGGCCGTCGTGGGCGTGCTGATCGGCGAGGCCGCCGACGCCCTGGCCGTCGGCGCCTCGCTGCGGGCGGCCCGTGTCTGGGCGCCGGCGATCCGCCCGCCGTCGGTGCCGCCGGGCACCGCCCGCCTGCGGCTGACCGTGATGGCGACCCACGAGGACCGCCACATCGACTGGGCCCTGGACGCCCTCGCCGAGGCCCGCAGCCTGGTGGCGGCCTGATGCTCGGCGAGCCCGGGATCTTCGTGATGGGCACCGATACGGGGGTGGGGAAGACCGTCGTCACGGCGGCGATCGCCCTCGCGGCCCGCGCCCGGGGGCGCGACCCGGCGGTGCTGAAGCCCGCCCAGACGGGCGACGACGGCACGATCACCGGCGACGCCGAGTTCGTC
Source organism: Miltoncostaeaceae bacterium (assembly GCA_963808825.1). GTDB lineage: Bacteria > Actinomycetota > Thermoleophilia > Miltoncostaeales > Miltoncostaeaceae > DATAGF01. Next base: position 14,654 of record CAWEGW010000001.1, read on the forward strand.
GCCGCCCTGATCGGCCTCGACGAGCCGCTCGATGCCATCTGCCCCTACCGCCTGCGGGCGCCGCTGGCCCCGTCGGTCGCCGCCGGGCTGGAGGGCCGCCGCCTCGACCCCGCCCTGGTTGTGTGCTCATACAACGACCTTCGCGCCCGTCACGACCTCGTGCTGGTCGAGGCCGCCGGCGGCGCGCTGGTCCCCTTCTCGGACGGAGTGGACATGGCGGGGCTGGCGGCGATGCTCGGCCTGCCCGTCGTGGTGGCCATCCGGCCCGGCCTGGGGACCCTGAACCACACCCTGCTGACGCTGGAGGCCCTGCACCGGCGCGGGCTCACGGTGCTCGGCGTCGTGATCAGCGGCTACCCGGACGAGCCGGGGCTCGACGACCTCACGAACCCGCCGGCGCTCGCCCGCCTCACGCCGGTGCCGCTGCTCGGCGCCATTCCCTTCGACCCGGCGATCGACGTCGAGGAGGGCAGGCCCGGAAGCCTGGCCGAGATCGGCCCGCCCGGGCTCGACCCGCTGCTGGGGGGCACCTTCTCGCCCGCCCGCTTCCGCCGCGGGGGCGAGGCCCGCCTCGCGGCCCTGACCGCGCCCGGCCCCGACGAGAGGAGCCACGTCCGTGGACCCCACTGACGCCGCCCACGTGCTGCAGACGCCCGACGAGTACGCCGACTTCCTGGGCGGGCTGCCGTTCGACAAGCGGATCGAGATGGTCAACAGCTTCCGCTGCGCCGAGCTCCAGGGCGCGGAGGAGCTGCGCGTCCTCTCGGAGACGGTCGACGACCCCGGCCTCGCCGCGAAGTTCGCCCGCCACGCCGCCGACGAGGAGAAGCACGGCGCCTACTTCGCCGAGATCATGCGGCGCCTCGGCGTCGAGCCCTTCGACCCGCCGGACGAGCCCGATCACATCACGATCGGCGGCCGCCTCATCGTCGACACGCTCAACGACATCGAGGAGATCCTTCCCCGGCGCGGCGAGACCGTCGGGCTCGACCGGGTGATCCCGGTCCTCACCCTCTTCCAGGCCGTCGAGAGCCGGGCGCTGGTGTCGTTCGAGGCCCACCGGCGGGCCTTCGAGGAGGCCGACCCGGTCATCGCCGAGCGCATCGGCGAGATCATCGCCGACGAGAGCCATCACGCCCGCTACGTCCGCGCCCTGCTCGACCAGTGGGCCGAGGAGGGCTGGGCCGACGCCGTGCGCGAGGCCCAGGAGGCCACCGACGCCCGCGAGGCCAAGGCCCGCGAGTGGGCCGCCGAGCGCCTCGAGGCCGAGCGCCTGCGCGAGGAGGGGAAGCTGTCGGCGACCTGACCGCCGAGCGCAGGGAGCGGGTCCTCGCCGCCCTGGTGGGGGCGGGGCCGGCGGGCGTCTCCGGGGAGGCGCTCGCCGCCGAGCTCGGCTGCTCGCGCGCGGCCGTCCACCGCCACGTCGAGGCCCTGCGCCGCGAGGGCCTGGGCGTGACGGGCGGCCCCGGCGGCTACCGCCTGGACGCCGAGGCCGACCCGGTGGTGCCGATGCTCGTGGAGCCGCGGCTGGCGCCGCCCCTCGTCGGGCCGGTCGTGTGGCTCGCCGAGACCGGCTCCACCAACGACGAGGCCATCGAGCGGGCGCGCGCCGGCGCCCCGGAGGGCCTGGTGGTCGGCGCCGACCGCCAGCGCGCGGGCCGCGGCCGGCGCGGCCGGCCCTGGCTGGCGGCCGCGGGCCACGGCCTGCTGGTGTCTGCCCTGCTGAGGCCGGGGGTCCCACCCGTCGAGGCGGGCCTGCTGCCGGTGGTCGCCGCGGTCGGGGCCGCCGAGGCGCTCGGGCCCGCGGCGCGCATCGTCTGGCCCAACGACATCCTCATCGACGGCCGCAAGGTGGCCGGGATCCTGTGCGAGATGTCGGCCGACCAGGAGCGGGTGGGCTGGGCCGTCGTGGGGATCGGCGTCAACGTCCGCTCGGCGCCGGCGCTCGACGACGCCCGCTGGGAGCCGGGCGCGCTGGCCGACGCCGGCGACCCGCCGCGACGGGCCGACCTGCTCGTGGGGCTGCTCGCGGCCCTCGGCCGACGCTACGCGGAGTGGTCGCGCGAGGGGCCCGAGGGCGTCCTTGCCGCCTTCGCCGCCCGCGACGCCCTGCGCGGACGCGCCGTCGTCGTCAGCCTGGCCGGGGAGGAGGTCGGCGGCGAGTGCGCCGGGACCGACGCGCTCGGGCGCCTGCGCGTGCGCACCGCGGCGGGGGAGCGCCTGCTCGGGGCCGGCGAGGTGGTGCGCGTGGGCCCGGCCTCCGGCGGGTAGGGTCAACGGGCGTGACCACCGCTCCGCCGCTCGCCGGCAGCGACCTCTACCTCACGGACGAGCTCCTCAGCGACGAGGAGCGGGCCGTCCGCGACCGGGTGCGGCGCTTCTCCGACGAGGACGTGCGCCCCGTCATCAACGGCTACTGGGAGCGGGCGGAGTTCCCCTTCGAGCTGATCCCCAAGCTCGCCCGCCTCGGCGTGTGCGGCGGCACGATCCAGGGCCACGGCTGCCCCGGCCTGACCCCGCTCGGCGCGGGCCTGGTGGCGATGGAGCTCGCCCGCGGCGACGGCAGCGTGAGCACCTTCCACGGGGTCCACTCCGGGCTGGCGATGACGGCCATCGGGCTCCTGGGATCGGACGAGCAGAAGGACCGCTGGCTCCCGGCGATGGCCCGCCTGGACGCGGTGGGCGCGTTCGCCCTGACCGAGCCGGACCACGGCTCGGACGCCGTGACCCTCGAGACGCGGGTGCGGCGGCTCGGCGACGGCTACGTCATCGACGGCGCCAAGCGCTGGATCGGCAACGCGACCTTCGCCGACCTGATGGTGGTCTGGGCGCGCGACGCCTCCGGCGACGTCGGCGCCTACGTCGTGGAGAAGGGCACCCCCGGCGTCGAGGCGCGGCTGATCACCGGCAAGGTCGCCAAGCGGGCCTCGTGGCAGGCGGACCTGACCCTGACCGACGTCCGGGTGCCGGCCGAGAACCGGCTCGCCGAGGCCTCGAGCTTCGACGACGCGGCGCGGGTGCTGGCGGCGGCCCGCCCCGGCATCGCCTGGGGCGCGCTCGGGCACGCCGTCGCCGCCTACGAGGCGGCCGTCGCCTACTCGCTCGAGCGCGAGCAGTTCGGCGCGCCGATCGGCGGCTACCAGATCACCCAGTACCGCCTGGCGAAGATGCTCGCCGACGTCACCGGGATGCGGCTCATCTGCATGCGCCTGGCCGAGCTCGTGGGCCGCGGCGAGCTGACGCCCGCGATGGCCAGCCTCGCCAAGATGCACAACGCCGCCCGCGCCCGCGCCGTCGTGGCCGAGGCCCGCGACCTGCTCGGCGGCAACGGCCTGCTGCTGGAGAACGACGTGGCCCGCCACCTCGGCGACGTCGAGGTGATCGCCACGGTCGAGGGGACGGACGTCGTCCACGCCCTGATCGTGGGGCGCGAGATCACGGGGCTCTCGGCCTTCTCCTGACGTCGCGGGCGCTCCGAACGGGGGAGGTGAGGGGCGTCACCGTCCGAGGGGAGCCGAGCCATGGCCAGGGTCGCGATCATCTCCTACAGCTCCACGGGCTACGTCAACCGCTTGGCGAGGGCGATCGAGGAGGGGGCGCTCGGCGCCGGCGCCGAGGTCCGGCGCCGCCGCGTGCGCCCGTAGGCTGGGGGCGTGCGCGCGGCGGTGTACCACGGCGGCGGGAGGATCGCGCTGGAGGAGCGGCCCGACCCGGTCGCCGGGCCGGGCGAGCTGGTCGTGCGGGTGCGCGCGTGCGGGCTCTGCGGCAGCGACCTGATGGCCTGGTACCAGGACCCGCGCGCCCCGCTCGTGCTCGGCCACGAGCCGGCCGGCGAGGTGGTCCAGGCCGGCCCCGGCGCGCCCGTCGCCGAGGGGACGAGGGTGTTCGTGCACCACCACGTCCCGTGCATGACCTGTGACCTCTGCCGCGCCGGCCGGCACACCCTCTGCCCGGGCTTCCGGCGCACCCGCATCGACCCCGGCGGCCTGGCCGAGCTGGTGCGGGTGCCGGCGGAGAACGCCCGCGGCGACGTGCTCGCGCTGCCCGACGCCATGCCCGACTGGGCCGCCACCCTGATCGAGCCGCTCGCCTGCGTGCTCCGCGGGCAGCGCTGGGCCGGGGTGGGGCCGGGCTCCCGCGTGGCGGTCGTGGGGGCGGGGGCGATGGGGCTGCTGGAGGTCCGCGCCGCGCTGGCGGCGGGCGCGGCGGCGGTCGCCGCCGTCGAGCCGCGCGCCGACCGGCGCGCCCTGGCCGAGGCGGCCGGCGCAGCCGCGCTCGCCGGCCCCGACCCCGACGCCCTGCGGGAGGCCCTCGGCGGCCCCGCGCTGGCCGACCAGGTGTTCGTGTGCACGAGCAACCGGGAGGCGATCGCGGCGGCGCTGCACCTCGCGGGCCCGGGCGGGGTGGTGCAGCTGTTCGCCCCCACGCCGCCCGGCGAGCTCGTGGGGCTCGACCTGGGGGCGGTCTTCTTCCGCGAGGTGAGCATCCAGTTCAACCTACTCGGCCGGCCCCTTCGATACGCGCGACGCCCTCGCGCTGCTGGCGTCCGGTGCCGTCGACGCCGCGGCCCTGGTCTCGCACCGGCTGCCGCTCGACGAGGTGGAAGAGGCGTTTCGCCTGGCCCGCTCGGGGGAGGCGACCAAGGTGGTCGTCGAGCCGTAGGCTGGGCGGGCACACGGGACCGACCGAAGGGGGACGAGATGGCCATGGCCGACCGCCGCGCCGAGGCGACCTGGGCGGGGAACCTCATCGAGGGGGGCGGCACCCTCGACCTGGTCTCCAGCGGAGTTGCGTCATCGCTGCCCATCACGTGGGCGTCGCGCACCGAGAAGGCCGACGGGCGCACGAGCCCCGAGGAGCTGCTCGCCGCCGCGCACGCCTCCTGCTACGCGATGGCCTTCTCCCACGCGCTCGCCACCGCCGGGAACCCCCCGGAGCGCCTGCACGTGACGGCCGTCGTCTCCCTCAACCCGAAGGAGGGCGGCGGCGTCGAGGTGACGGACTCGGCCCTCACGGTGACCGGCACCGTCCCGGGCCTCGACCAGGCGGGCTTCCAGGAGGCAGCCGAGGCGGGCGAGCAGGGGTGCCCGATCTCGAACGCCATCCGGAACAACGTCGCGATCACCGTGACGGCGACCCTGGACTGAGCCCCGGGGGCACGCAGTCGCGCCGGTTGAAGTGCTACGGAGTAGAACATGAAGACCGTCGGCATCCGCGCCCTCAAGCAGAACGCGTCTGCGCTGGTCGCCGAGGCGGCGTCCGGAGAGACGATCGTGATCACTGACCGCGGCGAGCCGGTCGCGCAGCTGATGCCCATGAGCCCGGGCGGGCTGGCCGCCCTCGATGCGGCCGGCCTCGTCCGCCGCGCGCGGACGTCGTTGCGCGACCTCGGGCCACCTGTGCGCCTGGACGGCCCCGGCCTCGGTGCGACGATCGAGGAGATGCGCTCAGACGAGCGGTACTGAGCCCGGTGAGCGCCTGGTACCTGGACACGTCGGCGGCCGCCAAGCTGGTCGCTGACGAGGTCCACTCGTCGGCACTCCGGGCCTTGGGCCACCCGGGACGGCCTGCGGCTGATCGCCTCGGAGCTGACCCGGACGGAGCTGCTCCGCGCCGTCCGGCGCCGCGACCAGCGGCTGGTGGAGGCGGTCATCTCCGTGCTCGACGCGGTCAACTCGATCGACGTCGCCTCGTGGCACTTCCGCGTGGCCGGCGCGCTCGATCCGGCGGCCCTGCGCACCCTGGACGCGCTCCATCTGGCCGGGCCCACGGCCTCAGGACGGCGGCCCCCGGCGCCTGACCCGACCCCGGCCTCAGCCCCCCGTGGCCTTCCTCGCCACGCCGGCCTCGAAGCGGGCCCGGTCGACCACGAAGCGGTGGTGCCGGCCGGCGCAGATGCGCTCGATTCCGTCGTGGGCCTCCGCGGAGAAGCCCAGGCGGCGTCCCTCGACCTCCTCCAGGCAGGACGCGCACGGTCACCTCCAGGCCCGGGGGCGTGGCGGCGTCGTGGCTGAGGTCGACGTGGACGCCGAGCGACATCTCGCCCTCGTCCAGGTGGGGGGCGATGAGGTCGATGCAGGCCCACTCCACCAGCCCGACCATGAAGCCGGTCGCGAGGACCTCGGGCATGGCGGCGAACCCGGGCGACTCGGGGTAGAGGTGGGGGACCGTCTTGGCGACGGGGACGACGAAGCGCAGATCGCCCTCCAGGCCAGGCGCGAGGCTCGGCCTCACCGGCGGGCCCGCGCGACCAGGGCGGTGCAGAGGAAGCCGAGCGGCTCGTCGCCGACGACGGTGAGCTGGTGCGGCTCCTGCGAGGCGACGAAGACCGCGTCGCCGGGGCCGACCTCGGCGACCTCCTCGCCGAGCAGCGCCTCGGCGCGCCCGTGGAGGATCACGATCGCGTGCTCGTGGGCGTGGCTCTCGAAGGCCGAGGCGCTCCCCGCGGGGATGCGGAAGTAGCGCAGCTCGACGTCCCGGGCGCCCTCGTCGGCGCCGATGATGGTGTGGCGCTCGGCGCCGGAGGCGTACTCGCGCGGCGCCACCCCGTCCCAGCTCCAGTCGCCCGCGTGGCGCCTCACGAGTCCCATGCAACGCACGTTACCGGCCGCGCTTCGGGCCGGTCGGGCCCCTGACCCGGCGCGCTAGACTCCGCCGGGCGCGGGCCCCGGCCCGCGACGTGGTGGGCGTAGCTCAGCTGGTAGAGCTCCTGGTTGTGGTCCAGGCGGTCGTGGGTTCGAGTCCCATCGCTCACCCCTCACGGCCGGATCTCGGGCGGGTGTGGCGGAACTGGCATACGCGCTAGGTTTAGGTCCTAGTGGGGCAACCCTTGGAGGTTCGAGTCCTCTCACCCGCACTGACATGGCGCTGACGACCGAGGTCACACCCCTCGAGGAGAACCGCGTCCGGCTGGACGTGGCCGTCCCGGGGGACGAGGTCCGCCGCCAGATGGAGCGGGCCGTCCGGCAGCTCGGCCGCGACGTGCGGGTGCCGGGCTTCCGGCCCGGCAAGGCGCCCGCCGAGGTCATCGTCCAGCGCGTCGGCCGCGAGGCCATCGTGCAGGAGATGCTCAAGGCGGCGCTCGGCGGCTGGTACTCCGAGGCGGTGAGCGAGGCGGGCGTCGTCCCGATCGACGACCCCGAGCTCGACCTCGAGGACGTCCCGGAGGAGGGCGACCTGACCTTCAGCGCGAAGGTGCAGGTGCGGCCCAAGGCGACGCTGGGCGACTACACGGGCCTCGAGGTCGGCAGGGCCGAGCCGCAGGTCCCCGAGGGCGCCCTCGACGAGCAGCTCGAGGCGCTGCGCGAGCGCGCCGCGCGCCTGGAGCCCGTGGAGCGGGCGGCCCAGGACGGCGACTTCCTGGTGATCGACTTCGACGGCTCCTCGGGGGGCAAGCGGCTGCGCAACGCCAGCGCCCGCGACTATCTCGTCGAGCTCGGCGGCGGCCGCCTGGTGGGCGAGTTCGACTCGCACCTGCGGGGGCTGTCGGCGGGCGAGTCGGTCGAGTTCCCGGTCACGTACGGCGACGCCGACGGGCGCGACGAGCTCCGCGGCAGGACGGTCGACTACACGGTCACGGTCAAGCAGGTGCAGCAGAAGGAGCTGCCCCCGCTCGACGACGACCTCGCGATCGGGGTGAGCGAGTTCGACACCCTCGACGAGCTGCGCGCCGACGTGCAGCGGCGGCTCGACGAGGCCGCCCAGGCCGAGGTTGACGAGCTCTTCCGCCGCATGGCGATCGACGCCGCCGTCGCGAAGGCGACGGTCGACGTACCGGCCGTGATGGTTGACCGCCGCATCGGCACCATCCTCCAGCAGACCGCCTCCCAGCTGCCCGAGGGCGTGCCCTTCGAGCAGTACCTGGCCGCGACGGGCCGCAGCCTCGAGCAGGTCGTCGAGGAGCTGCGCCCCGACGCCGAGAACGCGATCCGGCGCGAGCTGGTCGTCGAGGCGATCGCCGACGCCGAGGGCGTCGAGGTCTCCGACGAGGAGGTCGAGGAGCAGGTGCGCGCCGACGCCGAGGCGACCGGGCGCGCGCCGGACCGGCTCCTGCACGACCTCCGCCACCACGGCGGCTGGGAGACGCTGCGCCAGGACCTGCGCCTGAAGAAGGCGGTCGAGGCGCTCACGGCGAGCGCGACGCCCATCCCGATGGAGCAGGCCGAGGCCCGCGAGCGCCTCTGGACGCCGGACCAGGCCCGCGACGAGCAGGCCGCGACGGCAGGGAAGGCGGCGCCCGCCGGGAAGCTCTGGACGCCCGGCGACCCCCGATGACCACGCACGACGAGAGGACCCGCAGTTGAGCCCGTTGATCCCCATGGTCGTCGAGCAGACGTCGCGCGGCGAGCGCTCGTTCGACATCTACTCGCGGCTGCTCAACGAGCGGATCGTCTTCCTGGGGACCCCCGTGGACGACCAGATCGCGAACCTCGTCGTCGCCCAGCTCCTGCACCTGGAGAGCGAGGACCCCGACAAGGACATCTCGCTCTACATCAACTCGCCCGGCGGCTCCGTGTACGCGGGGCTGGCGATCTACGACACGATGCAGTTCATCAAGCCGGACGTGCAGACGATCTGCGTCGGCATCGCCATGAGCATGGGGGCGCTCCTCCTCGCCGGCGGCGCGCACGGGAAGCGGATGGCCCTGCCGAACGCGAAGATCCTCATCCACCAGGTCTCAAGCGGCTTCAGCGGCCAGGCGACCGACATCGAGATCCACGCGCGTGAGATCATCGACCTCCGCAAGCGCCTCGATCAGATCATCGCCAAGCACACCCAGCAGGATCTTGAGAAGGTCGCCAAGGACACCGACCGCGACTTCTTCATGAGCAGCGAAGAGGCCAAGGAGTACGGCATCGTTGACCGGGTGATCGAGAGCCACTAGCTCCACGGACGAAGGGGCACCTCTCCGATGGCGAAGACGCACGAGTCGAACGAGCAGCTCCTCTGCAGCTTCTGCGGCAAGTCGCAGCGGCAGGTCAAGAAGCTGATCGCCGGGCCGGGCGTCTACATCTGCGACGAGTGCATCGACCTCTGCAACGAGATCATCGACGAGGAGCTCACCGCTCCCGTCAGCTTCGACCCCGACTCGCTGCCGCGGCCGCGTGAGATCTACGACGTCCTGAACGACTACGTGGTCGGCCAGGAGGAGGCCAAGCGCACGCTGGCCGTGGCCGTCTACAACCACTACAAGCGCATCAACATGATGTCGGCGGGCGAGTCCGACATCGAGCTGCAGAAGAGCAACATCCTGCTCCTGGGGCCCACGGGCTGCGGCAAGACCCTGCTGGCCCAGACGCTTGCGCGGATCCTCAACGTGCCCTTCGCGATCGCCGACGCCACGGCCCTGACCGAGGCCGGCTACGTGGGCGAGGACGTCGAGAACATCCTGCTCAAGCTCATCCAGGCGGCCGACTTCGACGTGAAGAAGGCCGAGACCGGGATCATCTACATCGACGAGGTCGACAAGATCGCCCGCAAGGCCGACAACCCGTCGATCACGCGCGACGTCTCGGGCGAGGGCGTCCAGCAGGCGCTGCTGAAGATCCTCGAGGGCACGGTGGCCTCGGTGCCGCCCCAGGGGGGGCGCAAGCACCCCCACCAGGAGTTCCTCACGATCGACACCACCAACGTGCTGTTCATCTGCGGCGGCGCCTTCGCCAACCTCGAGAAGATCATCGAGCGGCGCATCGGCCACAAGGGCGTCGGCTTCGCCGCCGAGGTCCGCAGCCGCCGCGACCACGACCCCCACGACGTCTTCAGCGAGGTCCTCCCGGAGGACCTCATGAACTACGGGCTGATCCCGGAGTTCATCGGCCGCCTGCCGGTCATCTCGGCGGTGCACCAGCTCTCGCGCGACGACCTCGTGAAGATCCTGACCGAGCCCAAGAACGCCCTGGTGCGCCAGTACCGGCGCTTCTTCAGCTTCGACGACGTCGACCTGGTCTTCGCCGACGACTCGCTGAACGCGATCGCCAACAAGGCGCTCGAGCGCGAGACCGGCGCGCGCGGCCTGCGCTCCATCATGGAGGCGGCCCTCCTGGACGTCATGTTCGAGCTGCCCTCCCGCGACGACGTGCTCAAGTGCGTGGTGACGCGCGAGACGATCGAGAAGTCCCTTCCGCCGACGCTCGTCACGGAGGCCCCGGGCCGGGTCGCCGAGGCGGGCGGCGGCTCTGCGTAGCGAAGCGCCGGTGAGCGGCCCGCGCCGGGCCGAGCGGTTCGAGCCCGTCGAAGCCGAGCCCCGCTGGACCGCCGCCTGGGAGGAGGCCGGCGTCGGCCACGCCGACCCTCGAGCGACCGGCCGCCGTACACGATCGCGATCCCGCCGCCGAACGTGACCGGCGCGCTCCACATGGGGCACGCGCTCAACAACACGATCCAGGACGTGCTCATCCGGGCCCACCGCATGGCGGGGTTCGAGACCCTCTGGATCTGCGGCACCGACCACGCCGGCATCGCCACCCAGGCGGTCGTCGAGAAGGCGCTGGCCGCCGAGGGCATCAGCCGCGAGGAGCTCGGCCGCGAGGAGTTCGTGCGCCGCGTCTGGGAGTGGCGGGAGGAGTACGGCGGCCGCATCATCGACCAGCTCAAGCGCCTCGGCTGCACCCTCGACTACGCGCGCGAGCGCTTCACGATGGACGAGGCCTACGCGGCGGCCGTCCTCGAGGTCTTCGTCGCCCTCCACGCCAAGGGCTACATCTACCGCGACCGCTACCTGGTCAACTGGGACCCGGGGCTGGGGTCGGCGATCTCCGACCTCGAGGTCGAGGACCGCGAGGTCACCGACACCATGGTGCGCATCGCCTACCCGCTGGCCGACGGCTCGGGCGAGATCGTCGTCGCCACCGTGCGCCCGGAGACGATGCTCGGCGACACGGCGGTCGCCGTGAACCCGGGCGACGAGCGCTACCGCCACCTGATCGGCCGCACGGCGATCCTGCCGCTGGTGGGGCGCGAGCTGCCGATCGTCGGCGACGAGCACGCCGACCCGCAGTTCGGCACCGGCGCCCTGAAGATCACCCCCGCCCACGACCCCAACGACTTCGAGATCGCCCGCCGCCACGACCTGCCCGCCGTGGGCGTGATCGGCGAGGACGGCCGGATGACCCCGGAGGCCGGCGAGCGCTACGCCGGCCTCACCCCGCCCGAGGCGGCCGAGCGGGTCCTGGCCGACCTGCGCGAGCAGGGCCTGATCCGGGGCGAGCGAGCCCTACACCCACACGGTCCCCTTCTCCCACCGCTCCGGCGCCCGGGTCGAGCCGCTGGTGTCGCTGCAGTGGTTCTGCGACATGTCGCGGCTGGCGGCGCCGGCGATCGCGGCCGTCGAGGAGGGCCGGGTGCGCTTCACGCCCGCCAAGTGGGGCGAGGTCTACCTCGGCTGGATGCGCGAGATCCGGCCCTGGTGCATCAGCCGCCAGCTCTGGTGGGGCCACCAGATCCCGGTCTGGTACCGGGGCGACGAGGTCTACGTCGGGCGCGAGGCCCCGCAGGGGGAGGGCTGGGAGCGCGACCCGGACGTCCTCGACACCTGGTTCAGCTCGGCCCTGTGGCCGTTCGCGACCCTCGGCTGGCCGGAGCGGACGCCCGAGCTCGAGCGCTTCTACCCGACCCAGGTGCTCTCGACCGCCCGCGACATCATCTTCCTCTGGGTCGCGCGCATGGTGATGATGGGCATCGAGTTCACGGGCGAGGAGCCCTTCGCGGACGTCGCCATCCACTCGGTCGTGCAGGCGCCGGACGGGCGGCGCATGAGCAAGTCGCTCGGCACCGGCATCGACCCGATGGACGAGATCGAGCGCCACGGCGCCGACGCGCTGCGGTTCGGGCTGCTGATGATGTCGAGCACCCAGGACGTGCGCTTCAGCCAGGAGCGCATCGACCAGGGGCGCCAGCTGGTCACCAAGCTCTGGAACGCGGTGCGCCTGGTGGTCGACCGCGGCGGGCGCGCGGGCGCCGGCCCGGTCGAGCCGGCGACGCTGGCCGACCGCTGGATCGCCTCGCGCGTCGCCGACGCGGTCGAGCGCGGATCGGGCCACCTCGAGCGCTACGAGCTGGCCCAGCTGGCCGACCTCGTCTACCACGTGGTCTTCGACGACTACTGCGACTGGTACCTGGAGCTGCTGAAGGCGGGCGAGGCGACCCCCGAGACGGCGGGCGCCGCGCTGGAGCAGCTGCTCGCCCTGGTCCACCCGCTCATGCCCTTCGTCACCGAGGAGGGCTGGTCGCGGATGCCCGGCTCCGAGGAGCTGATGGCCGTCCACCCCGCCCCGGCCGCGCCCGGCCCGCGCGACCGGGCCGCCGAGGCCGAGATGGCGGCGGTGCAGGAGGCCGTCACGGCGTTGCGCGGCTACCGCTCGCGGCGCGGCCTGCCGCCGCGGTCGCCGCTGCTCATGCACCCGGCCCCGCAGCCGGCGGTCGCCGCGCTCGACGCGGTGCAGGCGGCGCCGGAGGACGAGCGCGAGGGGCTCGTCCCGACGCTGCTCGCCGACGGCCGCTCGATCGGGGTCGGGCCGGCGCGCGAGGCCGTCGACCCGGAGGTCGAGCGGCTGCGCCTGGCCGACGAGCTGGCGACGGCCGAGAGCGAGCTGGCCCGGGCCGAGGCGAAGCTCGCCAACGCGGCGTTCGTCGAGCGGGCGCCGGCCAACCTGGTCGATGCCGAGCGGGCCAAGCTCGAGCGCTACGCCGCCGAGCGCGAGGCGCTGACCGCCCGGCTCGCGGCCCTCAAGTAGCGGCGTGGACGCCGACGAGGCCCGCGACTGGATCGCCGGGCTCCAGATCCTCGGGATGCGCCTGGGCCTGGAGCGGATCCGCGCACTGCTCGGCGCCCTCGGCCACCCCGAGCGGGCCGCACCGGCCGTCCACGTCGTCGGCACCAACGGCAAGTCCTCGACCGCCACGCCTGGCCGCCGCGGCGCTGGCGAGCCAGGGCCTGCGCGCCGGCGCCTACCTGTCGCCGCACGTCGCCGACTGGACCGAGCGGGTGCAGCTCGACGGCGCGCCGATCGGCGACGACGACTTCGCCGAGGCGGCCACGGCAGTGCGCGCCGCCGCCGAGGGCCCGGCGCTGTCGCCCGCCGACCCGGTGACCCAGTTCGAGGCCCTCACGGCCATCGCCCTCTGGTCCTTCCGCGAGGCGGGGGCCGGCGCGGTGGCGATCGAGGCCGGCCTGGGGGGCCGCTGGGACGCGACCAACGTGCTGCCGGACCGGGCGCGGCCGTGATCCTCACCAACATCGCGCTGGAGCACACCGAGTTCCTCGGCGACACCGAGGCCGCGATCGCCGGCGAGAAGCTGGCCGTCTGCCCGGACGGTTCGGACCGGCTCGTGGTCGGGCGGCTGAGCCCGCCCGCGCGGGCCGCCGTCGACGACGAGCTCGCCCGGCGGGGGATACGGGCGCTCCGCTACGGCGAGGGGCTGACGGCCCGCGACGAGGGGGGGACGGTCGTGGTCGAGACCCCCGTCGCGCGCTACGAGGGGCTGCCGCTCGCGCTGCGCGGCGGGTTCCAGCGCGACAACCTCGCGCTCGCCGTCGCCGGGGCCGAGCTGGTGATCGGGGGCCCGCTTGCGGTCGAGCCGTTGCGCGAGGCGGTCGCGGCGGTGCGGATGCCCGGGCGCCTCGAGGTCGTCCCCGGGGCGCCGGAGGTGGTCCTCGACGGCGCCCACAACCCGGCCGGGGTCGAGGCCCTGGTCGCCGAGCTGGACGGCGCGCGCTCCGGCCGCGGCCCGGTGGTCGCGGTGGTCTCGGCGCTGGAGTACAAGGACGTCGAGGGCATGGTCGCCGCGCTCGCCCCGGCGGTCGGCGCTGGTGGTGGCGACGCGCTCGTCGCACCCGCACGCGGCGGCCCCCGGCCGCCTGGCGGCGCTGGCGCGCGAGGCGGGCCTCCCCGCGGCCGTCGTCGAGGAGCCGGCCGCCGCGCTGGAGCGGGCCCGCGAGGAGGCCGGACCCGACGGGACCGTCCTGGTCGCGGGATCGCTGTATTTGCTCGGAGATCTGCGGCCGCATGCACTGGCGGCCGCGCCGGAACCCCCTGCTAGACTCGCGCGCGCCCGGAAGGGCGCAGGCCCACCCGAGCGAATATAGGTGCGCATGACGTCGGCCTCCCGCGTGAAACGGCTCCCCCTGTGATGCTCGCGATCGGCCCGGCGGGTCTTCTCGGCCTCCTTCAGGCCGACCCGCAGGCGACCTCCGACTCGGACGACCCGTTCGAGTCGATCTCGGACTTCTTCGACTCGGGGCTGTGGAGCGCGATCAGCCTCATGCTGCAGGTCTTCGTGGTCCTGCTGTGGCTCGCGCTCGCCTACTGGACCTACCAGGACGCCCGCCGCCGCTTCGAGTCGCCGGCCGCCGTCGCCGGCTCCGTCGCGCTGTCGGTGCTGCTGCCGTTCCTCGGCTCGATCATCTACCTGATCGTGCGCCCGCCCGAGTACCTCGACGAGGCGCGCGAGCGGGAGCTCGAGCTGCTGGCCCTGGAACGGCGGCTCGGCGAGCTCGGCGACGAGGAGGGCCAGGAGATCGTCGCGCGCATGCTGGCCCGCGAGGGCCTGCCGGCCGGCGGCGACGCCGCCGGCGTCCAGCGGGCGCTGCGCCAGGCCGGGGTGGCGTCGCAGGACGACGTCCGCGACCTCGACCTGCGCCTGACCGAGGTCGAGTTCCGCATGCGCCTGATGGACGGCGCCAGCCCGGAGGCGCCGGCCGCGGCCGGCGCCGAGGACGGCGGCGCCCAGCGCCGCCGCGAGCGCGAGCGGAGCGGGAGCGCCAGCGCGAGCTGCCCGAGACGGCCGGCGGCCGCACGGGCGACACGGGCCGCTCCATCCGCTGGCGCCGCGGCCGGCGCGAGCCCGAGGCGTATGACTGAGCGCTCGTTCGTGATGGTCAAGCCGGACGGGGTCGCCGCCGGGCTCACGGGGGAGATCATCACGCGCGTCGAGCGGCGCGGGCTGGGCATCCTCGCCCTGCGCAAGGGCGTGATGGCGACCGAGGTGGCCGAGGAGCACTACGCCGAGCACCGCGAGCGCGCCTTCTTCGGCGAGCTGGTCGCGTTCATCACCTCGGCGCCCGTGGTGATGATGGCCGTGGAGGGGGAGGGGGCGATCGGCGCCCTGCGCACCATGATGGGGCCCACAAACCCGCTGGATGCGCCGCCCGGCACGGTCCGCGGCGACTTCGCCCTCGACCTGGGGCAGAACGTGATCCACGGCTCCGACGGCGCCGAGTCGGCCGCCCGCGAGCTGGCCCTGCACTTCCCCGACCTCGCCGCCTGACGAACACGGCGTGATCCTGCTGGCGTCGCGCTCGCCCCAGCGGCGGGCGCTGCTCGCCTCGCTGGGGGTCGCCTTCCGGGTCGTGGCGCCCCGGGCCGAGGAGGGCGACGACCCGGTCGCCAACGCCCGGGCCAAGGCGCGCGAGGTGGCGGCCCGCGCCGGCGTGCCCGAGGGCGGGGCGGTCCTGGGGGCCGACACCGAGGTGATCCTCGACGGCCGCGTCCTCGGCAAGCCGGTCGACGCGGCGTCGGCCCGCCGCGAGCTGCGGGCGCTGGCCGGGCGCACCCACGTGGTCCGCTCGGCCGTCTGCGTGATCACGCAACGAGGCGAGCGCGAGCTCGTGGACGACGCCCGGGTGACCTTCCGAGCCCAGTCGGAGGCGGAGGTCGAGGCCTACGTCGCCACCGGCGAGTGGCGCGACCGGGCGGGCGGCTACGCGATCCAGGGCGCGGGGGCGGCGCTGGTCGAGCGGGTCGAGGGCGACCACAGCACCGTGGTCGGCCTGCCCGTCGCGCGGCTGGCGGCCCTGCTGGAGGAGCTGGGGCTGGCGGAGCGCGAGCGCCGGGGCTGAGCTCAGGGGGCGCCTCAGGGTCTGCCACTTGGCCGATGCGCCGTCTGCCAATTGGCCGATGGGCCGAACTGGCTCTGGCGGGCCCGTCAACGCCGGCTCGCCACCGCCTGTTTCGGGGCGCGGCGGCCGGCCTCGGGCCTCGACGGCCAATGGGCCAGCTGGTGAACGGCCAAGTGGCCAATCGCGTCGAGTCAATTGGCGCACCGCGCATCGGCCAAGTGGCACCGCCCCACGGGGGGTGGCGCTTAGCGTGAGGCAGCCAGGGCCTGGAGGACGTCGGCGACGAGGTCGTCGGCGTCCTCGAGGCCGGCGCTCAGGCGGATCAGTCCGGGGGAGACCTCGTCGCCTCCCCAGCGGGCGCGGCGCTCGGCCGACGTGTGGACGCCGCCGAAGCTGGTGGCGTGCACGACCAGGCCGAGGGCGGCCAGGAAGCGGTCGGCGGCCGCCTCGCTGCCGAGGTCGAGCGTGAGGACGCCGCCGAAGCGGCGCATCTGGCGCGCCGCGAGGGCGTGGGCGGGGTCGCCGGCGAGGCCGGGATGGCGGACGGCGCCGTCGCCCAGTCGATCGCGCGCCGCCTCGGCGATCGCGAGGGCGTTGGCGCACTGGCGCTCGAGGCGGACGTCGAGGGTCGCCAGGGAGCGGTGGGCGAGCCAGACCTCGAGCGGGCCGGGGACCGCGCCGGCGTGCAGGCGCCAGCGGCGGACGCGCGCCAGCAGCGCCGCATCACGGGCGGCGACGTGCCCGAGGATCAGGTCGGAGTGGCCGGTCAGGGCCTTCGTGTCCGAGGCGACCGACAGGTCGGCGCCGAGCTCGAGGGGGCGCTGGCCCAGCGGCGTCGGGAGCGAGTTGTCGACGGCGACGAGCGCGCCGCCGCGGTGGGCGGCCTCGGCGACGGCGGCGAGGTCGCAGACGTCCAGGCCAGGGTTGCTCGGGCTCTCGAGCCAGACGAGGTCCGCGCGCCCGGCGAGTCGCGGGAGGCCGGGGTCGGCGGTGGCGGCGCGCGTGACGCGGACGCCGGAGGGCTCCAGGTGCTCCTCCACGAAGCGGCGCACCGTGTAGTAGCCGTCGGCGGCGAGCAGGAGCGCGTCGCCCGGGTGCAGGAGCGACTGCAGAACCGCCGTCGCCGCCGCCATCCCCGAGGCGAAGACCAGGGCCTCGCCGCCCTCCAGCTCGCCGAGGGCATGCTCGAAGGCGGTCCAGGTGGGGTTCTCGCGAGCGGCCGTAGCCGTAGGTCAGGTCCTCCTGCCGCGCCGGCAGGTGGTAGGGCGCGGCGAGCACCGGGCCGGGGAGCAGGGGCGCGCCCGGCTCGGCGGGCGGCACGCCCGCCCGGACGGCGCGCGTGCCCTCGCCGCGCGCCGTGCCCTCCAGGCTGTCGCCGCCCGCCGGCGCTCGCCTACATCCCGGCGGGAGCGCCCGCCGGCTCGCCCTCGGGTGCCAGGTCCTCGCGCCGGAGCAGCAGCAGCGTGGCGATGATCGCCGCGACGGCGAAGCCGGCCGCCACCCAGAAGGCGAGGCTGAAGCCGTCGGTCAGCGCCTGCGGCTGGTCGGTGCCGCTCTCGAGCAGGTCCTCGGTGCGGGTCGTGGAGACCGTCGTGAGGATCGCGACGCCGAGCGCGCCGCCGATCTGCTGGCTCGTGTTGATCAGCCCCGAGGCGAGCCCGGCCTCGCGCGGCGGCACTCCCGCCAGCGCGGCGATCGAGACCGGCACGAACGAGAAGCCAAGGCCGACGCCGATCAGCAGGAAGGGGCCGAACAGGTTCACGAAGTAGCTGCCGTCCACCGGGATCTGGGCGAACCAGACCAGGCCGGCCAGGATCGCCGTCATGCCGACCGCGAGGATCGGCTTGACGCCCATCCGGGTGACCAGCGCCTGGGCGACGCCCGACGCGACGACCGCGGTCAGCGCGACGGCGAGGTACCCGACGCCGGTCTCCAGCGCCGAGAAGCCGAGCACCTGCTGCATGTACAGCGACAGCAGGAAGAACATGCTGAACACGATCGTGCCGAGGCCGAAGCCGACGATGTTCGCGCCCGTCGGCGTGCGGCGCTTGAAGAAGCTCAGCGGCATGAGCGCGTGGCGGTTCCGCGCCTCGATGAAGAGGAAGATCGCCATGAGCACCACGGAGGCGGCGAGCACGCCGATGGTCTGGGCCGAGGTCCAGCCGACCTGGTTCGCCTGGGTGAGGCCGAACACCAGCAGCAGCAGGCTGGCGGTGACGGTGACGGCCCCGAAGGCGTCGAAGTTGCGCGCCATGTCCTCGACCTTGCTCTCGCGCACGAAGCGCGGGACGAACAGAAGGGTCACGAGGCCGATCGGGACGTTGATCCAGAAGATCCACTCCCAGCCGGCGTACTCCGTGAGGATGCCGCCCACCAGCACGCCGATGGCCGCGCCGGCTCCCGCGATCGCGCCGAGGATGCCCAGGGCCTTGTTGCGTTCGGCGCCCTCCTCGAACGTCACCAGCGTGATCGAGAAGACCGACGGCGCCAGCAGCGCCGACGCGCCGCCCTGCAGGAGGCGGGCGATGATCAGCATCGTGTCCGTCTGCGAGACCGCGCAGAGGAGGGAGAAGGCCGCGAAGCCGACGAGGCCGATCATGAACAGACGGCGGCGACCCAGCACGTCGCCGAGCCGCCCCCCGAGCAGCAGGAAGCCGCCGAAGGTCAGGGCATAGCCGCTGACGACCCACTGCAGGTCCTCGGGCGAGAAGCCGAGGTCCGTCTGGATCGACGGGAGGGCCACGTTCACGATCGAGACGTCGAGCACCACCATCAGGTAGGCGACGCCGAGCACGGCGAGGGCCTTCCAGCGGTTGGGATCGAGGCGCGGGGCGTCCGTGGTCAATCGGGCCTCCGAGGGCGAGGTGGCCGGAACCGGCACGCTGAACGACACGGTCGCGTCTCGCGACCGCTCATCTTCGGGGACCTTACGCCTGGGGCCCGGGCGACGCCCGGAGGGCTCAGAAGAGCGGCGGGTAGCGCTCCAGCAGGTCGGCGTGGCGCTTGGCGCGCTCGCGGGCGGCGATGGCCGCCGAGTCGCCGGCCTCCTCCTTCAGGCGCCGCAGCGTCGCCATGATCTCGCGGCGGCGCTCCTCGCGGCGGCGCTCCTCGCGCTCGGCCCTCCGGGCTGCTCGCCGGTACGAGCTGTTGTCGTCGGCGAAGAGGGGCGCGGAGGGCATCCGGGGAACGGTAGCGGACCTCCCCGCCGTCACGGCCCCCGGCGCCCCCCCCGCGCGAGGGGCTTCTCGAACCAGTGATCCGCGTAGGGCTCGTCGTTGAACGGCGCGACCTCGCGGTAGCCGGAGCGCCGGTAGAGGGCGATCGCCTCGGTCAGCGCGGCGTTCGTCTCCAGGCGTACGGCGGGCGCCCCCGCCTCTGCCGCGCGCGCCTCGAGCTCGCGCAGGATCCGGCGCCCCAGCCCGATCCCGCGAGCCCCGGGCTCGACCCACATCCGCTTGAGGTCCGCGGGCTCGCCGGGCGGCAGCCGCAGCGCCCCGCAGCCCACGGCCCGGCCGCGCAGGCGGGCGACGAGCAGGAGGCCGGCCGGCGGCCGCAGGTCGTCGTCGTCGGCCGGCCGGCTGAGGGCCGCGTCGAAGCCGTCGCCGAAGCGCCGGTCGAGCTCGGCGGCATAGGCCTCGAGGCAGCGGCGGGCGTCGGGGCCGGCGGGGTCCTCGGCCCCGACGGTCACCGCGGCCGCCGTCAGCAGCCGCTCGACCTCGGCCATCGCCCCGGCGAGCCGCGCGCGCTCGGCGTCGTCGAGGGGGGCGAGGAGGGAGGCCGCCAGCTCGTCGGAGCGCCGGTCGAGCTCAGCGCGCTCGGCGGCCCCGGCCCCGGTGAGGCGGGCGCGCCGGCGGCGCCCGTCGCCGGGTCCGGCCTCGACGGTGACCAGGCGCTCGCGCTCGAGCGAGCGCAGCAGCCGGGCGAGGTAGCCCGAGTCGAGCCCGAGGCCGCTCCGCAGCTCGGCCACGTCGCGCCCGTCGGGGCCGATCTCCCACAGCACCCGCGAGGCCCCCATGGGCCGGTCGCGGCCGAGGAAGCGCCCCTCCAGCGCCCCGATGCGCTCGCCGACGACCCGGTTGAAGCTCCGCACCCGGGCGACCAGCTCCCGCTCCATTGTCTGACCTTCGTCAGATATCGCCTCGAAGTCAAGCAGCCACCGCGTCGAGGCTGGGCTCGGCGGAGTGGCGGACGTCCGCCCAGGAGGGTACGGTTGCCGCGACCCGAGGCGGGAACCGTCCGCCTGCCCAGGCGCGGCACCTTGGGTAGAATCCTCCGCTCTTTGCAGGCCCCTCGTGGCCGTGTCGGCACTTCTGGGAGGCGACCGATCGGGTTCTGGAGCTACCTGACCGGGTTCGGCGGGCGGGACATGGCCGTCGACCTCGGTACCGCCAACACGCTGGTCTACGTCCGCGGGCGCGGGATCGTCCTGTCGCGAGCCGTCCGTCGTGGCGATCGACCAGCGCACCGGCGAGGTGCACGCCGTCGGCATCGAGGCCAAGCGGATGCTGGGCCGGACGCCGGGCAACATCAGCGCCATCCGGCCGCTGAAGGACGGCGTCATCGCCGACTTCGACGTCACCGAGCAGATGCTCCGCCACTTCATCCAGAAGGTCCACCAGAACCGCTGGGCCCACCCGCGCGTCGTGGTCTGCGTGCCCTCGCGGCGTGACCGGGCGTGGAGAAGCGCGCCGTCGAGGAGGCCACCCTGTCGGCCGGCGCGCGCAGCGCGTTCCTCATCGAGGAGCCGATGGCGGCGGCCATCGGCGCCGGGCCTGCCGGTGGCCGAGCCTACCGGGCAGCATGGTCGTGGACATCGGCGGCGGCACCACCGAGGTGGCCGTCATCTCGCTGGGCGGCATCGTGGTCGCCCAGTCCGATACGCGTCGGCGGCGACGAGCTGGACGAGGCGATCATCAGCTACGTCAAGAAGGAGTACAAGCTCATGATCGGCAGCCAGACCGCCGAGGAGGTCAAGCTGGAGATCGGCTCGGCCTACCCGCTCCGCGAGGAGGTGCAGGCCGAGATCCGGGGCCGCGACCTGGTCACCGGCCTGCCCAAGACCGTCGTGCTCTCCTCCGAGGAGGTCCGCGAGGCGCTCGAGGAGCCGATGCAGCCGATCATCGACGCGATCAAGGCGACGCTCGACAAGACGCCGCCGGAGCTGGCGTCGCGACATCATGGACCGCGGCATCATGCTGGCGGGCGGGGGCTCCCTGCTGCAGGGCCTCGACGAGCGCCTGCGGCGCGAGACCCAGATGCCAATCCACGTGGCCGAGTCGCCGCTGACCTGCGTCGCCGTCGGCTCGGGCCGCTCGCTCGAGGAGTTCGAGGTGATGCAAAAGGCATCGGCGAACGGGCGAAGCCGGAAGCGCTACTGATCCTGATCGGCTAATGGCGAGCAGCTCCCCGACCACCGGGATCGCTCGGCGTCGTGCGAACCTCCGGCGCGGGATCATCGCGGGACTCGTGATCCTCTGCCTGGCGCTCTTCACGACCTACTTCAGGGAGTCCGACGAGGGGCCGCTGCACGGCGCCCAGAGCGCCGCGGCCAGCGTCATCTCGCCCGTGCAGGAGGTCGCGACGAAGGCCGTCGAGCCCTTTCGCGACGCCTGGGGGTGGGCGACCAGCCTGAAGGACGCGCGCGACCGCGCCGCCTCCCTGCAGACCGAGGTCGACCGCCTGCGCGGCGAGGTCGTCTTCAGCGACGTCCAGGCCCAGCGGCTGGCCGAGCTCGAGCAGCTGCTCGGGGTCGAGACGCTGGTCGACGCCTCGGCCGGGCTGGGCGGCTACGAGCCGATGGCGGCCCCCATCGTCACCCGCTCGGTGTCGCCGTGGTGGCGCAGCGCCCGCGTCGGCGTGGGCAGCTCCGACGGCGTCGTCCGCAACTCGCCCGTGCTGGCGGGCAGCCAGCAGGGGGCCGCCCTGGTCGGCATCGTCACCAACGTGAGCAGCAGCTCGGCCGACGTCGCCTTCATCACCGACGGCCGCACCGAGGTCGGCGCGCGCATCCCCGACGCCGGCCGCTACTTCGGGCTGCTGTCCTCCATCACGCCCGGCCAGCTCCAGATGTCGGGCATCCCGAAGGAGGCCGCGGTCAAGACCGGCCAGGCGGTCGTCACGGGCGGCTTCGGGGTGAAGGGGCTGCAGTCGCCGTACCCGCCGGGCATCCCGGTGGGGGCGGTGACCAGCGTCGGCACCCAGGAGGTCGACGTTCAACCGGACCGTCCAGGTGACCCCCTACGTCGACCCGCGCGAGCTGTCGTACCTGTCGGTGCTGGTGCCCCGCAGCCCCGAGGCGATCGCGCGGGCGCGCGGATGAGCAGCGACCTGCGGACCCGCGCCGTCGGCCCGGCGACCCCGCGGCCGCTGCCGCGGGCGGGCAGCGCGCGGCTCGGCTGGGTCACCGCGATCGCGCTCGGGGCCGTGCTCCTGCAGGTCACGGTGATGCCCTACATCAACGTCGCCGACGGCATCCCCGACCTGATCGCCCCGACCGTCGTGGTGATCGCCATCCTCCGTGGCACCCTGGTGGGCGCGATGACCGGCTTCGCCATGGGCCTCCTCGTCGAGCTCTCCTCGCCCGTGGGCACCCTGGGCGTCCTCGCGCTGCTCTACCTCGTCATCGGGGCCTGGTGCGGCCGCTACTGCACGCGCGAGGAGTCCTCCACCCTGGCCGTGCCGCTCGTGCTCTCGGTGGCCGCGGCGCTCGTGGTCCAGATCGGGGTGATGCTCTTCCAGCTCCTGCTGGGCACCCACATGGGCGCGTCCGAGCTCATCGTCTCGGTGCTGCTGCCCACCCTCGCCCTGACGGCCCTGCTCAGCCCGCCGGTGCTGCTGATCGGCCGGCGCCTGCTGGGCCCGCCGCGCGTGGTCGAGCCGTACGCGGTGGCGCGGTGACGACCCGGGCGCGGCCGCCGCGCCGCACCGGCCTCCGGGCCGGCGCATCGACCGGGGGCTGGGCCCCCGCGCTCACGCCGAGCACGGCGATGCGCATCGCGGTGCTCGGCGGGATCGCCCTGGCGCTGCTGGGCCTACTGCTCGTGCGCCTCTGGTTCCTGCAGGTGATCAGCGGCGAGGAGTTCGCCGCCGCCGCGGAGGGCAACCGCCTGCGCACCGTCGTCACCGAGGCGCCGCGCGGCAAGGTCCTCGACCGCAACGGCGAGCTGCTGGTGGGCAACCGCACCGGAACCGACCTCGTCGTCGATCCCCGCGAGCTGACCGGCGAGCGCCGTGAGCAGGTGCTGAACCGACTGGCGGGCAAGCTCGAGGGGGTCACGGCCGCCGACCTCGTGGAGCGCGTCGACGCGGGGGAGAGCCGGCCCT
Source organism: Miltoncostaeaceae bacterium (assembly GCA_963808825.1). Lineage (GTDB taxonomy): Bacteria > Actinomycetota > Thermoleophilia > Miltoncostaeales > Miltoncostaeaceae > DATAGF01. Next base: position 37,812 of record CAWEGW010000001.1, read on the forward strand.
TCGAGTCGGTCGTCGTGGCCCAGAACGTGCGCCCGGCGCTGGCCTACTACCTCGCCCAGCGCGAGCGCCAGTTCCCCGGCGTGCGGCTGCGCGACAGCTACCTGCGGACCTACCCCGAGAACCGCCTGGCCGCGCACATCCTGGGCGGGACCGGAAAGATCAGCGCCGAGGAGGTCGACGCCTACCGCAGCCGGGGCTACGAGGGCAACGAGACCGTCGGCAAGGGCGGTGTCGAGCAGGAGTACGAGAGCGTCCTGCGCGGGGCGCCGGGCAGCTACACGCGGGAGGTTGACGCCTCGGGCGAGCCGACCGGCCGCGAGATCGTCTCGTCCCACGCGCCGCGGCCCGGCCGCGACCTGCAGCTCACGATCGACGCGCCCACCCAGCGGGCGCTGCAGGACGCGCTGGCCGAGCAGGTCTCCCTCAACGGCCTCTCCACCGGCGGGGCGGGCGTCGCCCTCGACCCCAACACGGGCGAGGTGCTGGCCATGGCCTCGTACCCCGACTTCGACCCGTCGCTGTTCGTGAACGGCTCGCAGAAGAAGATCGAGGACGTCATCACCGACCCGGCGAACCGGCTGCTCAACCGGGCGATCGGCGGGAGCTACCCGGCGGGGTCGACCTTCAAGGCGATCAGCGCCTCGGCGGGCCTGCAGGACGGCTTCATCACCGCCGACGAGCCGATCGAGTCGCCCTCCGAGATCGAGCTCTACAAGACGATCTTCCCGAACTTCAAGAAGCGGTCGCACGGCTACGTCAACCTGCCCCAGGCGCTCGAGGTCTCGAGCGACACCTACTTCTACCAACTGGGCGACGAGTTCTACCGGGCCCAGGGATCGCCGCTCCAGGAGGAGGCGCGCACCTTCGGCCTGGGCGAGCGCACCGGCCTCGACGTGCCCGGCGAGATCGACGGGCTGATCCCCGACCCGGCCTGGAAGCGGAAGAACTTCGCGGGCGCGCCCTTCACCGACCTCGACCGCAGCTGGAAGCCCGGCGACACGATCAACCTCTCGGTGGGCCAGGGCTACCTCGGCGTGACGCCGCTGCAGATGGCGGCCGCCTACGGCGCGATCGCCAACGGCGGCACGGTCCACACGCCGAGCGTCGGACGGCGGGTCCTCGACCCCAACGGGCGCGAGCTCCAGGAGCTGTCGTCGGGGAAGCCGACCCACGCCATCGACGTGAGCCCGGAGCACCTCGCCTCGATCCGCGAGGGGCTCTACATGGCCGCCAACGGCTCCGGCGGCACCTCCACCTCGGTCTTCGGCAACCTGCCCATCGACCGCAAGGTCGCCGGCAAGACCGGCACCGCCGAGCAGGTGGAGGGCAAGGAGGACCACTCCTGGTTCGTGGGCTACGCGCCCTACGACGACCCCCAGATCGTGGTGGCGGTCGTGATCGAGGCGGCCGGCACCGGGTCGAGCGCCGCCGCGCCGACGGTGTGCAAGACCATCGCCGCCTACTCCGAGACCTCGTTCGACCCCGCCCTGTGCGGTGACGGGGCGGAAGCGAACTAAGTGTCCCTCACCGCAGACTCGCAGGTATTTCCCGGCTGCATCGCGGCGCGATGCGGCGTCCTCGGATCGGCCGATAGTTCTTCATGATCGGCCTCACCTGCGTCCGGAGGAACGACCGAGCAAGCTCGGTCGTTCCGGACGGAGTGCCGCCGCGGTAGCGGTGGCACTCCTCGCTTGCGATTCGCTCGGGAAATCCATTGCGATCCCACGGCGAGGGACACTTGACCACCATCGCCCCAGCCCGCGGCGCCCGCCCCGGCTTCGCCGACCGGGTCCGCTCGGCCGTGCTGGGCCTCGACTGGGTGATGCTGCTGGCGGTCGCGGCGATCACCGGCTTCAGCCTGTTCGTCATCGGCCGCTCCACCGAGGGCGACATCGAGGGCGACCCGCGCTACTACCTCGACCGCCAGATCCTCTTCGTCGCCATGGGCGCGGTCGCCATGATCGTGGCGATCCGGATCAACCTCGACCACGTCGCGCGCTGGGCGTGGGCGCTCTGGTTCGGCCTGCTCGGCTCGCTTGCGGTGGTCTTCGCGCTGGGCGAGGCGACCCGCGGCTCCCACCGCTGGATCGACATCGGCCCCTTCAGCCTCCAGCCGTCGGAGTTCGGGAAGGTCGTGCTGATGGTGGTGCTGGCCGGCATCGCCCTCCAGCGCATCGACCGCGTCGGCACGGTGCGCTTCACCCTGCTGCTGACCGCCGTCGCCCTGATCCCGGCGGCCGTGGTCTTCCTGCAGCCGGACCTCGGGACCTCGCTGGTCTACGCCGTCGTGCTGGCGGCCATCCTCTTCCTGGTGGGCGTGCCGTGGACCCACTTCGCCGTCTACGCCTCGATCCTGGGGGTGCTCATCCTGAGCGTCCTCTGGCTCCTGCCCGCCACCGGGTTCAAGGTGCTCGAGGACTACCAGGTCGAGCGCCTGACGGCGTTCGTGGGCGCCGACCGCGACACCAGCGACGCCGGCTACCAGCTCGACCAGAGCAAGACCGCGATCGGCTCCGGCGGCACCCTGGGCAAGGGCCCCGACGGCGCCACCCAGGCGAACAACGACTTCCTGCCCGAGCACCACACGGACTTCATCTTCGCGGTGACGTCCGAGATGTTCGGCTTCGCGGGCGGGGGGCTGCTGATCCTCCTCTACGCCCTCATACTCTGGAGGGGGCTGCGCACGATGGCGCGCGCGTCGAGCCAGGTGGACATGCTGGTCGCCGGGGCGATCCTCGCGATGCTGGCCTTCCAGGTGTTCGTTAACATCGGTATGACCGTGGGCATCATGCCGATCACCGGCATCCCGCTGCCGCTGATGAGCTACGGCGGGAGCCAGACCATCACCACCCTCATCGCCGTCGGCCTCCTCCTGGGGATCCACCGCCGCCGCTCACCCATCCGGGGCTAGGTGAACGTCCTCAGGCACCTCGCCACGGGCGTGAGGGCCGTGCGGCCGGTCGTGGACGCCGTGCGGACCGCGGAGGAGGTGGCCGAGGGCCACGGGCACATCGCGATCCTCCCCGGCGACCCCGAGTCAACCGCGCGCCTGCGCGAGCTGCTCGGCCACCCGGGGCCGGCGCCCGACGAGGACGCGCTCGCGATCCTCGCCGTGCGGCCGGGCACCGACCTCGGGGCGGGCGCGGCGGCGCTCGCCCGGGCCCGGCGCCGCGACCCCCGCCAGGCGCTCGCGGTCCTCATCGGCAGCCGCGCCGACCGCGAGGAGCTCGAGCGCAGGCTGATCGAGGAGCACGCCCTCGAGACGTCGAACGTCGTGCACGTGCCCGCGCTGGACGAGAAGGGCGGCGAGGCGGTGGTGGAGCGCATCATCGAGATGCTCGCCGACGAGGCGGTGGCCGCGGGCCGCCGCAACCCCGCCCTGCGCCCGGCGGTGGCCAGGCGGATCGTCCGCGCGAACTCGCGCCAGGCCGGGGCGATCGGCGCGGTGCCGCTGGGCGGCGCCGCCATGCCGGTCCTGACCCTCCTGCAGATCAAGATGGTCGGCCAGCTCGCCGCCCTCTACGGCCGTCCCATGGACGCCGAGCGGATCGTCACCGCGCTCGGCCTCCTCGGCGCGGGGTTCGGCTGGCGGGCGCTCGGCCGCAGCGCCGTGGGCGTCGTGCCGGGCCCGGGCTGGGCGATCCACGGCGGCCTCGCGTTCGCCGTCACCCGGGGCCTCGGCGAGGCCACCCTGGCGCGGCTGGAGGCGGGCCACTCGCTCGTCGAGGGACGGCTCCTCGACGCCATCAAGCCGAAGATCGAGAGCGTCCTCAGCCGCTTCAACCGCGGCTCGTGACGCCCGACAGGAACGGGAGACTCCCCTGAGCAAGCAGATCCTGGTGTCGGTCGACCGCGCCGAGACGCGCGTGGCGATCATGGAGGACGGGCGGGCCGCCGAGGTCTACATCGAGCGCCGCGGGCAGCGGTCGGTGGTCGGGCACGTCTGGAAGGGGCGGGTCGAGAACGTCTTAGCCGGCATGGAGGCGGCCTTCATCGAGGTCGGTTTGGACAAGAATGGATTCCTTCACGTGGATGAAGTCGTCGCCCTCGGCGTCCCCAAGCGCAAGCGCCAGATCGCCGACCTCCTCAAGCGCGGCGACGAGGTGCTGGTCCAGGCCACCAAGGACCCCATGGGCACCAAGGGCGCGCGCCTGACGATGCAGCTCTCCCTGGCGGGCCGCTTCGTGGTCTACGTGCCCTTCGGCGACGGCGTGGGCGTGAGCAAGCGCCTGGCCGACGACGAGCGCTCGCGCCTGCGCTCGATCTGCGGCGCGCTCCCGCTCGAGTCCGGCGGCCTGATCGTCCGCACCGCGGCGGCGGGCGCCTCGGCGGCCGAGATCGCCCGCGACCTGGCCTACCTCAAGCGGCTCTGGGAGACCCTGCAGGAGCGGGCCGAGGTGGCGACCGCCCCCAAGCTCCTCTACTCCGAGGCCGACGTCTCGCTGCGCGTCATCCGCGACCTCCTGAACGCGGACGTGGACGAGGTCCTCGTCAACGACGAGGTCCAGTACGAGCGGATCACCGGCTTCCTGCGGCGCACCTCGCCCGCCATGGCCGACCGCGTGCGCCACTACGCCGGCGAGCAGCCGCTCTTCGTGGCCCACGGCGTCGAGGCGACCATCCGCTCGACCATGGACCGGCGCGTGCCCCTGTCCTCGGGCGGCTACCTGGTGATCGACGACACCGAGGCCATGACCGTCATCGACGTCAACAGCGGCCGCAACGTCGGCAAGGGCGGCAACCGGCTCGAGGACACGATCACGAAGACCAACCTCGAGGCGGCCACCGAGGTCGTGCGCCAGCTGCGCCTGCGCGACATCGGCGGCATCGTGATCATCGACTTCATCGACATGGACGACGAGACCAACCGGCGCGCGGTCAAGGCCGCCCTCGACGAGGCCCTCACGCGCGACCGCACCCGCACCTACGTCGTCGACATCTCGCCGCTCGGGCTGGTCGAGATGACGCGCCAGAACATCTCCGACGGCCCGCGCGAGATCATGACCGAGGTCTGCCCGACCTGCGGCGGCGTCGGCGTCGTGCCGAGTGACGAGACCCTGGCGATCACCGTGGAGCGCGAGCTGCGCGAGTCGCTGCCGAGGCGGCCCGGCGGCGGCGCGGTGGCCGTCACGGTCCACCCGCGCGTCGCCGACGTCCTCAACGCCGACGACGGCGCCCGCCTGGCCGACCTCGCCGCCGAGGTCGGCGCGGAGATCCGCCTGGAGCGCGACGACAGCCTGCTCCCCGACGCGGTCCGCGTGCGCTCCCTCGACGAGCCGGTCGCCGCCGCCGCGCCCGCCGCCCCGCGCGTCCGCTCCGGCGCCCGGCGCAGGGTCTCGTCCCGCTCGGGCTGAGGCCGCCCGCCCGGGCTCAGTTGACCCGGGCCCGCATCCAGAGGAAGCCGTAGAGCTGGTGGGCGACGTAGCCCCGGACCCGGGGGGAGAGGACGTCGGCGCGGACGCCGTTGGCGAAGGGCGCCCAGGGCGCCAGGGCGGCGACCGCGCGCTCGACCTGCCACCAGCGCTCGGCGCGCAGGGACGGGTCCCAGGTGGCCTCGGCGCGGGCGATCAGGCGGTCAACGCGGTCGTCGTCGAGCAGGGCGTAGTTGAGGTTGCCGCCGGGCCGGATCGACGAGCCCGAGAGCAGCAGCGAGAACCAGTCGGCGCCGTCGGGGAAGTCGTTGCGCCAGCGGGCGTAGCCGATCTGGGAGGCGGCGCCCGGGTCGGCCAGGGTGCCGAGCATCGCCCCGCGGTCCCAGAGGCGCACCGTGGGGCGGAGGCCGATGCCGGTGAGGGTCTGGGCGAGACGGCGCGTGATCGAGGGGGACGGCTCCCGCGTGTACCCCCAGACGGTCACCGCCGCGCCGGTCGCGCCGGCCTGGCGCACCAGGCGCCGGGCGGCGGCCGGGTCCGGCGCCGGCAGCGCATCGGGGCCGCGGTACCCGGGGACGCCGGGCGGGAGGATCCGCGCCGTGGGCGCGGCCTGGCCGCCGAAGGCGGCGGCGAGCGCTCGCCGGTCGATCGCGAGGTTGACGGCCCGGCGCACGCGCACGTCGTCGAAGGGCGACCGGCGGGTGTTCATGAAGAAGTAGTAGGTCGCGCCCTCCATGTGGCGCCGCACCTGGGCCGGCGAGCGGGAGGCCGCGGCGGCCTCGTCGGGGCTCGGGCGCGTCTGGACGTAGTCGACCTCCCCGGCCCCGGCGCGCCGCAGCGCCTCCTCCGAGGCCACCCCGAGCTCGACGGAGATCGTCTCGGGCCCCTCCGCCGGCCCGGCGGAGCCCGCGACGTAGCCGCGGTTGCGCTCCAGCACGATGCGGTCGCCGCGGGCGTAGGAGGCGACCCGATAGGGCCCCGCCGACGCGATCCCGGCGGCGCCCTGGTCGCTGGGCGGCGTGCCGCGCGGCAGGACGAAGGCGAAGGGCAGCGCCAGCACGCGCAGGAAGGTCGGGTCGGGCCGGCTCAGCCGGAACTCGACCTCGCCCGTGCCGTCGCGGGCGACGATGCCCGCGATGCCGCCCTCGCGGGTGGACTCGAAGGCGCGGGCGCCGCGGATGCCGCGGTAGAGCCCGCGCCCGGGCGAGCCCATCAGGAAGAGGCGCTCGACGCTGGCCTTCACGTCGCTCGGGCGGACGTCCCGGCTCTCAGGCGGGCCGAAGCGGGCGTCGTCGCGCAGGCGGAAGACCAGGCGCCGGCCGCCGTCCGAGACCGCCGGCGGCGCCGCCGCCAGGGCGGGGGCCACCTCGGCGCCCGCGGCGCCGCCCTCGCGGCGGTAGCCCAGCAGCCCCTCGCCGGCGTTGACCAGCACCTGCCACGACTCGGGCGCGTAGGCCAGCGCCGGGTCGAGCGAGTCCGGGTCGTCCTCGCCGGCGACGGTCAGGGTGGCGGCGGCCGCGGGCGCGGCGGCGCCGGCCAGGACGGCCAGGGCGATCGCCGCACGCAGGAGCAACGTCACAGGGGAGCGGTTCTACACGCCGCACCCCACGGGTCAAGCCGGGCGGTCGTGGCGGCCGGGCGCGGGTCACGCTAACATCCGCCGTCGCTCGTCAATCGGCCAGGAACCAAGACCGTGCCCGACTACGCCGTCATCGCCCTCGGGGGCAAGCAGTACCGCGTCCATGAAGGCGAGCGCCTGCTCGTCAACCGCCTCCCCCAGGACGAGGGGGCGAGCTTCGAGCCGCGGGTCCTCGCGACCGGCGACGGCGAGGGGATCGCCGACGGCGGCGCGGTGACCGCCACGGTGGAGGAGCACGTCCTGGGCAAGAAGATCCTGGTGTTCACCTACAAGCCGAAGCGCAACTCGCGCAAGCGCCGGGGCCACCGCTCGCGGCTGTCGCGCGTGCGCATCGACTCGATCGCGGCCGGCTGAGGCAGGGGGCGGGATGGCTCACAAGAAGGGTGGCGGCTCCAGCCGCAACGGCCGGGACTCGAAGCCGAAGTTCCTCGGCGTGAAGGTGTTCGCGGGCCAGGTCGTGCCCGCGGGGTCGATCATCGTGCGCCAGCGCGGCACGCGCTTCAGCCCCGGCGAGGGCGCCGGGATCGGCCGCGACCACACGATCTTCGCCACGGTGACCGGCCGCGTGGAGTTCACGGACGGGCGCAAGGGCCGGCGCGTTGTCGTGCGCCCCGAGGAGCCGGCGCCCGTCGCCTAGAGCTTCGCGGCGGTGCCCTTCACCGATCGGGTCCAGATCCATGTGGAGGGCGGCCACGGCGGCAACGGCTGCCTGTCGTTCCGGCGCGAGCCGAAGATCCCGCGGGGGGGCCCCGACGGGGGCAACGGCGGTCGCGGCGGGAACGTGGTGCTGGTCGCCGACGACCAGGTGACCGACCTGTCGCGCTTCCGCCACGCGGTGCACCACCGCGCGCCGTCCGGCGGCCACGGCGAGGGCAAGGCGCGCCACGGCCGCGCCGGGGGGGACCTGATGGTGGGGGTCCCGCCGGGCACCCGCGTGCTGCGCGACGGCCACCGCATCGCCGAGCTGTCGGCGCCCGGCGAGCGGGTGCCGGTGGCCCGCGGCGGCGAGGGCGGCATCGGCAACCGGGCCTTCCGCTCCTCCACCCACCAGGCGCCGCGCACGACCGTGCCCGGAGGGGCCGGCGAGGAGGCCTGGCTGACGCTCGAGCTGCGCCTGCCGGTCAACGTGGCCATCGTGGGCCTGCCCAACAGCGGCAAGAGCGCCCTGCTGGCCGCCCTCACGGGGGCCTCGCCGCTGGTGGCCGCCTACCCGCAGTCAACCCGGGAGCCCGCCTTCGGCCCGCTCGAGGACGCCGACGGCGTCCTCTACCTGGTGGCCGACCTCCCCGGCCTCGCCGCCGACGGCACCCCCCGGTCCGACTCCCACCTGGAGCAGCTCGAGCGGGCGCGGGTGGTCCTGCACGCCGTCAACGCCTCAGACCCCGAGGCGCCGGAGGCCCGGCTCGCCCGGGCCCGGGCGGGCCTCGCCGGCCTCGTGCCGCCGGGCGCGCGCGAGATCGTCGTGGCGACCGGTGCCGACCCGGCCGACCCGCACGACTGGGCCGAGGCCTCGGTCGAGGCGGAGGAGGGCGCCGGCGTGGACGCGCTTCGCGAGCGCGTGCTCGCCGCCCTCGAGCGGGCCTGATGGCGGTCCTCGTCGTCAAGCTCGGGTCCTCGACCCTCGTCAGCGCGGACGGGCGCCTGCGCGACGAGGTCCTCGACGCCCGCGTGCGCGACCTCGTGCGCGTCCGACGACAGGGCCACCACCCGGTCCTGGTGACCAGCGGCGCCATCGCCTGCGGCGTCGGGCGGCTCGGCCTGGCCGAGCGCCCCACGGCGGTCCCCGACCTGCAGGCGGCCTCGGCGGTGGGGCAGGGGGTCCTGTTCGAGCGCTACGCCGCGTCGTTCGCACCCCACGACGTCGTGCCGGCCCAGATCCTGCTCACCTCGCGCGACCTGGCCGTGCGCGGGTCGTACCTCAACGCGCGCACGGCCCTGCGCCGCCTGCTGGACCTGGGCGCCGTGCCGGTGATCAACGAGAACGACACGACGGCGACGGACGAGCTCACGTTCGGGGACAACGACGTCCTCGCCGCCCAGGTGGCCATCCTGCTGGGCGCGGCGTGGCTGCTGCTGCTGACCGAGCGCGAGGGCCTCTACGCGGCCACCGGCTCCGGCGCCGAGCTGATCGGCGACGTGCCGGCCGGCACCCGCCCCGGCGAGCTCGCGCTCGCGGAGATCGGCGCCGCGCCGGGCGGGCGCGGCGGGATCGGCAGCAAGGTCGCGTCGGCCAGCATGGCCACCGGGGGCGGGGTCACCACCGTGATCGCGTCCGGCACCGCCGAGGGCGTGATCCCGGCGGTCGCCTCGGGGCACCACGTGGGCACCCGCTTCGCCCCGGCGGCGCGCCGGGAGGGGGCCTTCAAGCTCTGGCTCCGCTACGCCAAGCCCTCGATGGGCCGGGTGGCCGTGGACGCCGGCGCCGCCCGGGCGCTGCGCGAGCGCGGGACCTCGCTGCTGGCGGTCGGCGTGGTGGGCTGCGAGGGCGCCTTCCTGGCCGGCGACGCGCGTGGACGTGACCTCCGACGGCGACCGTGGTGGGGAAGGGGATCTCGGCGATGTCGGCCGAGGAGGTGCGCGCGGTCGCCGGCCTCAAGTCGGATGAGGTCCGCCGCCGGCTGCCGGACGCCGCGCCGGAGGTCATCCACCGCGACGAGTTCGTGCTCGACGACGCCGGGGGCGGCCGGTGAGCGAGCTCGACCGCGTCCTCGCCGACGTCCGGGCTGCGAGCCGGGTGCTGCGCCGCCGCTCGGCCGCCGAGCGCGACGCCGTGCTCGAGGCGATGGCCGAGGCGCTGGGCCGCCGGGCCGGCGAGATCCTGCGCGAGAACCGCCAGGACGTCCAGGCGGCCAAGCGCCAGAAGGCGGCCCCGGCCCTGATCGACCGCCTGCTGCTCGACGAGGACCGCCTGGCCGACATGGCCGCGGCGATCGGGACGGTGCGCGCCCTGCCCGACCCGGTCGGGGCGGTCGTGGGCGGCCGCCGGCTGCCGAACGGCCTCGAGATCGTGCGGCGGCGGGTCCCGCTGGGGGTCGTGGCGGTCGTCTTCGAGGGCCGCCCCAACGTCGCGGCCGACGCGGCCGCCCTCTGCATCAAGAGCGGGAACGCGGTCATCCTCCGGGGAAGCCGCATCGCGCGGCGCTCCAACCTGATCCTCGCCGAGGTCATGACCGGCGCCCTGATCGAGGCCGACGCGCCGCGCTGGGCGATCGCGCTGCTCGGCTCGGACCGCGACGAGCTGCGCCGGCTGGTGGGGCGCGACGACGCGGTCAACCTCGTCATCCCGCGCGGCGGCGAGGAGCTCAAGGCGTTCCTGCGCGAGCACGCCCGCGTCCCGGTCGTCTACGCCGCGTCGGGCAACAACCACGTCTACGTGGACGCCGCCGCCGACCTCGAGATGGCCGCCGCCATCGCCGTCAACGCCAAGGTGCAGCGGCCCGGCGTCTGCAACGCCGCCGAGACCCTGCTCGTGCACCGCGACGTCGCCCCGGCGTTCCTGCCCCGGGTGGCCGAGCGGCTGCGGGCCGACGGCGTCGAGCTGCGCGTGGACCGCGCCGGCCTCGACGTGCTCGGCGAGGCGGGCGCCGGCCTCGCCGAGGCGACCGAGGCCGACTACGGCACCGAGTTCCTCGACCTGGTCATGGCGGTCCGGGTCGTCGACGTCGATCGACGAGGCCCTCGCCCATGTCGACCGCTACGGCTCCGGGCACAGCGAGGCCATCGTCACCGGCTCGCTCACGGCCGCCGCCCGGTTCCAGGACGAGGTCAACGCCGCGGCGGTCTACGTCAACGCCTCCACGCGCTTCACCGACGGCGGCGAGTTCGGCATGGGCGCCGAGATCGGCATCTCGACGCAGAAGCTCCACGCCCGCGGGCCGATCGGGCTCGAGGAGCTGACGACCTCCAGCTACTTCGTCACGGGGCGCGGCCACGTCCGCTGACGAGCCCAGCGCCGGCGCGAGGCGGATCGGGGTGCTCGGGGGCACCTTCGACCCGCCCCACATCGGGCACCTGATCGTCGCCTCCGAGGCGCTCTGGCGGCTGGGGCTCGACGTCGTGCGGCTGGTGCCGGCCCGCATGCCGCCCCACAAGCCGGCCGGCGCCCGGGCCGACGGCGACCGCCGCGCGGCGTGGCTCGAGTCGGCCGTCGCCGGCACCCCCGGCCTCGAGGTCTCGCGGATCGAGCTCGACCGCGAGGGGCCGAGCTACACGGCCGACACCCTCGAGGCGATGGCCGCCGCCGAGCCCGGCGCGCGGCTCTGGTTCATCCTGGGCGCCGACCAGCTCGCCGGCCTGCCCGGCTGGCGCGACCCCGAGCGCATCCTGGCCGCCGCCCGCCTCGCGGTGGTCCCCCGGGCCGGCCACGACGTGCGCGCGCTGGCCGAGCGGGTCGCCCCCGGCCGCTGCGACGTCGTCGAGGTCCCCGAGATCGGCGTGTCGTCCAGCATGATCCGCGAGCGCATCGCCGACGGGCCTCCCCATCCGCTTCCTCGTCCCCCCCGCGGTCGAGGAGTCGCTGCGTCGGGAGGGTCTGGTAGCCTCGCCAGAGCCAGTCCCGGAACGAAAGGACCACTCGCGACCTCGCTCGAGCTGACCCTGGCCGCGGCCGCCGCCGCGGAGTCGAAGAACGCCAGGGACATCGTGATCCTCGACATGCGAGGCCTCGTGTCCTACACGGACTACCTGCTGGTCGCGACGGGCCAGACCCCGCGGCAGACCAAGGCCATCGCCGAGGAGATCCGGCTCCAGCTCAAGGAGCGCCACGGCGCCCGCGCCCGCAAGGTCGAGGGCGAGCGCGAGGGCGAGTGGATCCTCATCGACATGCTGGACATGGTCGCCCACGTCTTCACCCCGGAGGCGCGCGGCTTCTACCGCCTCGACCGCCTCTGGAGCGAGGCCCCCCAGCAGGAGTACGCCGCGACGGCCTCGTAGCTCCGGGAGGGGTCGGCTAGACTCCACGGCCGGCGGGGGATTAGCTCAGTTGGGAGAGCGCTACGCTGGCAGCGTAGAGGTCACCGGTTCGAGCCCGGTATCCTCCACTTTCCTCAGAGCCCGCTGTCCATGCGGGTTCCCGCTTCCCTCGGGGCGACGGTGCCCCCACCGGTGCCCCCCGCGCGGACGGCGCTCCGCGGGCTCAGAGAGCGCCAGGACCGACCGCCGCAGGACGTCGGGGTCGTCGCCCGGCTCGTTCAACATCAAGCCCTTGGGCCGCATCCGGGGCGGCCGGGCTCCAGGAGTCCAACGGCGATGGGTTTCGCAGTGGTTCCCGGTCTCTCTCCCCACACCCGATCAACCGCGCTCGAGGAGAGCATCATGACCGCTACCTACACCTTCGACGTCTTCTCCAGCCTCGACGGCTACGGCGCCGCCGGCGGCGACTGGACCGGCTACTGGGGGAAGCAAGGCCCCGAGCTGCTCGACCACCGCCTCGCCCTGTACGACGCGGAGCATCGGATGGTCTTCGGGGCCAACACGTACCGCCTGTTCGTGCGGATGCTGGCCGACAGCACCGAGGAGTCCGAGGTACGCGACCCGTGGGTCACCCGGATGTGGAACCAGCCGGCAACGGTGGTGTCGTCAACGCTTGAAGGCCCCCTCGACTGGCCGGACGCGACCGTCGCGAGCGGTGACGCCGTCAACGTCGTCGCCCGGCTCAAGGAGGAGTCCGAGGTGCCGCTGCGCTCGCACGGCAGCCTGTCGTTGAACCGGGCGCTGATGGCCGCCGGCCTGGTCGACCGCGTGCAGGTGACGCTCTTCCCTGTCATCACCGGTCAGACCGGGCTGGACCCGATCTTCCAGGGTGCGGCCGACTTCGACCTGGAGCTGACCGAGAGCCGGACGCTCGACGGCCACATCCAAGAGCTCATCTACCGGCCCACCCTGCATGTCTGAGTCCACCATGCACCCCACCCGAACCGACGCGCCAAACGCCGGCCCTGGGTGAAGCGACAGCAGCCCTCGGCGTCGAGCAGGGGGCCGACGACGGTCGCCTTCACGGCGACTCCTCATCGGCGCGATCAGGATCGTCGGGCGCCGGCGCCGACGGCGGGAGGCGCTCCGCGGGCTCAGAGCGCGCCACGACCGACGGGCTGCTGGAGGAAGGCGTGCACGTCGGCGGCGAACTGGCTGTGGTGCTGGAAGAGGAAGCCGTGCGCCGAGTCGGGGTAGATGGTGACCCGCGCGTCCGGGAGGAGCCCGGCCAAGAGGTACGAGTAGCGCGGGAGGATCATGGGGTCGCGGTCGCCGTTCGCGACGAACACCGGATGCTCGATCGCGGCCACTCGCTGGAGCAGCGAGTGGTTGGGGATGCCCCACGCACACACGGCGTCGTACTGCGCCTGGCGGGTCTGCCAGGTCGTCGGCTCGTCCCGGTCGGTTGTCCTCCCGAAGATGCGCCCGGCGGCCTGCTGACCTGCTTCGCGACTCGAGTCCGTTGGGGCGAAGAAGACCTCGAGGTATCCCTGCGGATTCGGTTCCGGGCCACCGACGGCGCCGATGACTTCCGGCGCCCAGCCGTGCATCCCAGCCGCGCCCTGCGGTGCGGAGGACGCGAGCACGACGCGCCGCAACGCGTCCGGGCGGATGAGCGCGATCTCCTGCGCGACGAAGCTGCCGATTGAGAAGCCGAGCAGATCCACCCGCTGAAGGTCCATCGCCTCGAGGAAGGCGATGGCGTCATGGGCCATGGCCGCAATCGTGTTCGGCGTCCTGCCGGTCGTGGCGCCGACGCCGACGTTGTCGAACGCGACCACGCGTCGCTTCGCGGCGAGCGCGTCGATGAGGGCGGGGTCCCAGTTGTCGAGGTTGCCGCGGAAATGCTGCAGCAGGACGAGTGGGACATCACCCTTGCCGAGGTCGCGGTAGGCGTACTCGACCGCGTTGTCGGCCGTGACTCGCTGACTCGACGCGTCGGCGTACCTGGCGTGCGTTTCAGTCGTCGTTCGCTCGTGCCTGGTGCCCATGGACGCTCCCTTCGGCGAGCCCCCTCGCCCCTCCCGGCCGGGGGACCATTCATCAGGGGGGCCGCTGCCGCCGGCTCCGCGAGGTACCCACCGAGGTACCTACGCGAGCGCCATCCGGCGCACTCCCTGCGCGCTCGCAGCCCGATTTGCAGGGGATTCCAGTAGCCATGGGGGCCGTCGATCGAACCCGGTATCCTCCATCACCTCCGGAACGCCCCGTTGCGGGGCTTTCATCGTTCGGGCGTCCTCGAAACCGAACTTGGTAGCTCGCCCTTCGTCGAGGGTCAGGCCGGGTCCTGACTCCACCGGGCCACGGGCATCCAATGGTGACGCCGCTCGAGGCGCACGAGCTGGCCGAAGGGCTCGGGGAAGTGACAGGCTCCCATGACCATCCCCTCGGCGGCGATCCGCTCCGCGAGTGACGACCGCGTCGCACGCGCGACTTCGGGCTCCATGTCGAACGCGCATCCCAGCGAGGGGTCGGTCACCTGGGCGGGGTGAAGCCAGACGTCGCCGACGAGCAGGGCCCGCTCCCCTTTGGAGTCGATAAGGACGCTGGAGCTCCCCGGCGTGTGGCCGGGAGTCGGCAGAAGCGTGAGCTGGGGCGCGACGCGGTGCTCGCCCTCCACCAGCTCGACGGCGCCCGTCGCGACGAGCGGGGCGATGGTGTCGCCGACGTAGGGGACCGGGAAGGCCTCCTGCACCTCTGGTCGCCTCCAGGCCTCCCAGTCCTGCCGCGGGACGACGAAGCGCGCGCGAGGGAACGCCGGCGTGGGCTCGCCTCCGCCGGGGGCCATGACGCCGCCGACGTGGTCCGGGTGGACGTGGGTGATCAGCACCGTGTCGATCTCCTCCGCCGACACGTCCAGCGCGGCGAGCCGGTCCTGCAGTGCGCCGCCGACCCCGATGAACGAGGGAAACGCCAGCGCCGCCGACCCGCACCCCGTGTCCACCAGGATGCGGCGGTCGCCGATGCGGAGGAGGTAGCAGGTCACGATGTAGCGCCAGGCGCCGTCGGCGGCGAACGCCTCCGGGTAGCGCGAGCGGCTGGCCTCCCAATCCTCCTGGGCCGGCCCGGGGAAGACCTGCTCGATCGGGACGGCGAAGGCGACGTCAACGTCGAGCAGCGCCGTCAGGCTGACGTCGCCGACGGCGATGGTGGGAGAGGCGTGTGCGCCCGTGATGGTGCTCATGGCGTGCTCCGAGACGAGGTGGACCGTGGAGCCACGCTAGGCCGCACCCCTGGGCCGGCGCATCCCAAGTTCTTTACATCCGCGAAGGCCCGCCACCCTCGGCGCCCTCGCTGACCAAGCCATGCCCCAGAGCCAGCCGCGTCGCCGCCGACCGGTTCGTGACACCCAGCTTGCCGAAGATGTTCGAGACGTGACGGATCGCGGTGCCCTCGCTGATCACGAGCCGCTCGGCGATCTGGCGGTTGGTGAGCCCCTCGGCGACGAGCGCGAGCACCTCCCGCTCGCGGGGCGTCAGCGCCCCGAGGCTCCCGAGGCCAGGGTCGACGACCCCCAGCTCACGCGCGAACCGCCGGAGCCGGTCGCGGTGCACCGGTGCGGCGATGGTCTCGAGGAGGCCCAGCGCGGTCTCGAGGGCGGGGCCGGGGTCGCGCCCCTGCGCGACGGCGAGCCGCGCGAGGTCCTCGTGGCAGAGTGCGAGGTCGAAGTCGCAGCCGATCGCCTCCAGACCGGCGCGGGCCTCGCCGAGCAACCGGCGGGCGGCCTGGAGATCGCCCTCGTCGAGTGCCGCCCGTCCGCCCGTGCGCAAGGCGAGTGCCACGACCCACCTGCAGCCGATCTCTGCACCGATGTCGCCCGACCGCCGAGCGGTCGCGGCCGCCCCCTCCGGGTCCCCAGCGCGCCGGCGGGCCTCGGCCAGCCAGCCGAGAAAGCGGGCCACGATCCCCGGGTGCCTGGTCGTCTCGGCGATGGCGATGGCGCGCTCGAGGTCGCCGATCGCGACGTCGACCTCACCATGCTCGCGGCGGGCGAAGCCGAGGGCGCCGAGCGCCCATGCGGTGTTGGGCTCGTCGGGCGAGAGCTCGATGCCGCGCAGGCACGCCGCGATCCCGGCGTCCGTCTCGCCGCGGGCCGCCTCGTAGAGACCCTGAGCCCACGCCGCCCAGCTCCTCAGACGGGGATCCGCCACTGCGTCCCCGATCGCTCCACCGCGGGCGGCCTCTTCGAGCGCAGCGTCGAACCGGCCCATCGAGTACAGGGAGTGGGCGATGAAGAAGTGGCAGTGTCCCAGCCACCAGGTCTCGCCGGCCTCTTCGAGCAGGGGCACCGCCCGTTCGCCCGCGCTCACGCCCTCTTGGAACCTTCCAGTCCACCAGCCCTGGCGCGTGCGAATGTAGAGCCCACGCCCAAGCGCCGCCTCGTCGCCGAGCCGCTCGGCAAGGTCGATCGAGGTCCTCGCGGCCCGCTCGGCGCCGTCGGGCTTGCCGAGGTGGCTGGCAGTGTGCGCCGCCCAGAAGTGGAACGAGCAGGCCAAGTCCGTGTCCGCGATCGCGGTGACGCGCGGTGCCAGTGCGGTGAGGACCTCCTCGCTCTCGTCCATGCGGCCAAGGAAGTAGATCGAGGCGACCAGGCGCAGGCTGAGCTCGACGACCCGGCGCTCGCGCTGGGCGGCGGGAAGACGCTCGGCGTGCCGAAGCGCCTCTCGCAGCATGGCGCTCGCCTCCGAGTGGGCGTAGCTGCGGAAGCTCCTCTCCGCGGTCCGTTGGAGGTACGCGACGGCCCGCATCGAGTCGTCGGTGCGCGACCAGTGGTGAGCGAGCAGACCGTCCACCTCCTCGGTGCGGCCCGCGTACAGCCCTTCGAGGCAGAGACCGGCGGCCTCGTGCAGCGCGCGTCGCCCCGGCGCGCTCACGCTCTGGTACGCCACGTCCTGCGTGAGGGCGTGCTTGAACTCGAATCCGGCCTCGCCCTCGACCACCGCCTCGACGAGGAACTCCTCGTGCACCAGGACTTCGAGGTCGGCCTGAAGGGGCCTCGCGGCCGGGATCACCGCTGAGAGCAGGTTCAGCGTGAACCTCCTGCCGAGCACCGCGGCCGTCTGCAGCACCTCCCGCGACCCGTCTTCGAGGCGATCGATCCGCGCCATGAGCACGTCCTCGACCCTCCGCGGGACCGCCCCCTCGGCCGCTTCGGGGGGCCCCGCGAGCGCCAGCTCCTCGAGGAAGAACGGGTTGCCCTCGCCGCGGGCCAGAATGGCTCTGCCGAGTCCCTCGGGGACTTCGTCCATCTCGAGCACCGAGCGAACGACCTCGAGCGAGTCCGCGGGCCCCAGGCGCGGCAGGGTGATCTGGGTGGCGTGGGAGAGCTCAAGCCACGCGGGGCGAAGGCCCGGCCGGTAGGTCGCGAGCAGGAGCACCCTGGCGCCCCCGATCGCAGAGGCGAGCGAATCCAGAAACCGCTGCGAGGTGTCGTCCGCCCAGTGGACGTCCTCGACGGCGATGACCAGAGGCTCGCTCCGCGACGCCGCGAGGAAGAGGTGACGGAGCGCCTCGAAGGTACGGGCTCGCACCGCCTCGGGGCTCAACGAGGCGATCACCCCGTCGCCGTCGCCGCCGGGCGCGAGGAGCTGAAGGATGTAGGGGATCCCGGCGGCGGGGGCCTGCAGGCGCGCGAAGGCGGCCGTCACCGACCGCGGTAGCTCGCCCGCTGTCTGCGGCGATACGCCGCAGAGCTGGCGGACGAGGTCGAGGACCGGGAGGTAGGGCTGGTTGGCGCCATGCGGCGCGCACCGTCCCTCAATCCACCGCGTCCGGCCCCTCGAGGCGCGCTGCGCCTCCTCGACGAGCCTGGACTTCCCCATGCCCGGCTCGGCGACCACGCCGATGACCTGGCCGGCCCCCGCCTCGGCGAGCGCCAGCGCCTCGTCGAACAGCCGCAGCTGGCGTTCGCGTCCGACGAAGCGGCTCAGCGACCGCGTCTCTCCGCGGCGGCCCGTTCCGCGAGGGGGTCGCGCGCTGACGACCCGGTGGCGCGCGCCGGTTGGGTCGTCGCCCGCGGCGGGCTCGACGGCGATGGTGTCCGGGAGCAGGGGCGTCAGCGACGAGTGGACGAGGATCTCCGCGGCCGCTGCCGTCTGGGCCAGCGCCATCGCCTCCGCGATCGGGCTGCCCGGCTCGGCCGGGTCCGCCCAAGAGGAGGGCTCAGCGGGCATGCGACCGGTGGCCACGCCTGCTCCGGGAGGCGACCCCGCGTGCTCGGCGTCTCTGATCCGCAGCGCCGCCAGGAGCGCGCGCTGCAGGTGGTCCTCGAGGGAGCGGGGTGCGCCGAAGACGCACACCAGCCCTCCGGGCACCTGAAGGACCACTCCCTCGAGCTCCTCCGCGAGACTCCCAAACCCGTCCGAGAGCACGGGATCGAGGTCCTTCGAGGCGAGGGCGACCACGCTTGCCTGGCGGTGCTCGAGCTCGGCTCCGGCCGGGCCGACGAGTCGCAGCGGCTCGCCACAGGTCCCGCAGAAGCGCTTGCCGGCCTGGACCGCAGCCCCGCAGCCCGGACACCGTGAGGGCAGCACGCCGCCGCAGTCCTCGCAGTAGCGCCCCCTGCCCCGAGCCGCTGCGCCACAGGAGGGGCACACGCCGACCGCTCCGGCTGGGCGATCGACAGGTTCAGGCATCTCTCGGCATGCGCGTGCGCTCCAGGGATTTCGACACTCCCACGGAGGTCTTGGGCCGGTCAACCGGCTACCGCCGGACGGCTGTCTACAAGGGCGCGGGCCGGCCGAGCCGCCCTTGCGACCAAGATGGCAAGGCCTTGGGATGCCCGGCCGCGTCTCCTGTTCGAGCATCGCCGCACCCAAGAGCTCGAGATCAGGAGCACCGATGTCGCCGGCCACCATGCACGCAACCTCGTCCACGAAGCCCCGCGGAGCCGAGCACGATGCGCTGTCCTGGGTCCCGAAGGAGCTGCTGATCGACGGCGTCTGGCGCCCCGCTGAGGGAGGCGGGCGCATCTCGGTCGAGGACCCCGCGACCGGAGTGGCGCTCTGCACGGTCGCGGACGCCACCCCGGCCGACTGCAATGCGGCCCTCGCCGCTGCGGCGGCCGCCGGGCCGGCGTGGGGCCGGCTGACTCAGCGCGAGCGCGCACGTGTGCTGCGCAGGGCCGCCGACGGCCTTCGCGAGCGCATCGAAACGGTCGCGATGGTGTGCACGCTCGAGATGGGCAAGCCGCTTGCCGAGTCGCGCGCAGAGGTCGAGTTCGCGGCGGAATACCTCGAGTGGTACTCCGAGGAGGCCGTGCGCGTGGGTGGACGGCAGGCCGTCGATCCCGGCGGTGGAGCCCGCTACCTCGTCTCGCACGAGCCCGTCGGGCCGTGCCTCGTGATCACGCCCTGGAACTTCCCGCTCGCCGTCCCGGCGCGCGGTGTGGCAGCGGCGCTGGCGGCTGGGTGCACCGCGGTGCTGCGGCCGTCCTCGCTGACGCCGCTCAGCGCTCTCGCCCTCGGCCGCATCCTGATCGAGTCGGGGCTGCCCGCCGGCGCGCTCGGGATCGTCGTCAGCAGCCAGGACGACGCGACGGACGAGCTCCTTGCGGATCCGCGGCTGCGGAAGCTGACCTTCACGGGCTCGGAGGCCGTGGGCCGGCACCTCCTCGAGCGGGCGGCCTCCGGAGTCCTTCGCACCTCGGTCGAGCTCGGCGGTTGCGCGCCGTTCATCGTCTTCGCTGACGCCGATCTCGACGCGGCCGTCGAGGGGGCTGTCCAGGCGAAGATGCGGAACGGTGGCGCCGCGTGCACTGCCGCCAACCGCTTCTACGTCGAGCGCCCCATCGCCGAGGAGTTCACGCTGCGGCTGGCCGCGCGGCTCGCCGCGTACCGGCTGGGGCGCGGAACGCGGCGCGGGGCGACCCTCGGCCCACTGATCGGCGAGCGCCAGCGCGAGCGTCTCACCGAGCTCGTCGCCGACGCCGTCAGGCGGGGCGCGCGGGTGGTGCTGGATGGCGGCCCGCTCCCAGGGCCCGGCCACTTCTTCCGCCCGATCGTGCTGGCGGATGTGCCTGAGGAGTCCCGGGTGATGCAGGAGGAGGCATTCGGGCCGGTGGCGCCGGTGACGCCCTTCGACGACGAGGACGAGGTGCTCAGGCGCGCGAACGACCGCGGGCAGGGCCTGGCGGCATACCTGTACACGCGCGACCTTGAGCGGGCCATGCGCGTGGCGGCAGGCCTCGAGGTGGGCATGGTCGCGGTCAATCGCGGTCGCGTCAGCTCGGCCGCGGCGCCCTTCGGCGGGGTGAAGGGCTCCGGGTACGGCAGCTCGGGCGGGCCCGAAGGCCTGGCCGAGTATCTGACCACGCGGTACGTCGCCATCCCCGAGGCGTAGGTCCTGTCCGCACACCAGGGCCCCCGAGCGACCGACGGTCACGGCGCGCTCTCGCCCGGGACCGCCCTCGCGGATTTCCAGACGGCGCGTGAACGCTTCCTTCAGACGCTCCGGCGAGACGCCGCGTTGCGCCGCCTCGAGGCGGCCTGGCGTCTTGAGGCCCGGCGGGTGCCGAGCGCCGGTCGCCGCTCCGGCTCGAGGGTTCGGGACCTCGCGCGCGGCGTCGCTCGACGGCACGTCCGACTCGCGCTCCAGGGACTCCGGCGAGTCGGCTGCTCGTCGCTTGCCCTCGGCGAAGAGCGGCGGCTAGCGCTTGAAGATGTTGTGGACCTCGAAGTGCGCCGGGGGGTCCGCGGCCTTGATCCCGACTTCGGCGAGCACCGGAGTGAGGCGCTTCCCGAACGCCTCGAACTGCTCCTCGGAGTCCCAGATCTCGCTGACGCGGAGGTCGCCGTCCGAGCCGAAGCAGACGTGGTAGTCGAGGCCCTCGGGAGGGAAGTCCCCCTGGTCCTCGAGCATGCGGACGGCGTTGCCGTACTGCTCGGCCGTCAGACCGGCGGGGGTGAAGCGAACGACGATGCTCATGGGAGGCGCTCCAGCTCGGAATGCGGTTCCTCTCATACGCCCACACATCGCCCGGGCCCGCAAGCCCAACCCTGCCACTACTGGTGCCCCGGCGGAGCCGCCGCTTGACCGTGCGTGCGCGGATGACGTACGAACGTTCCGGCGGATCGGGTGGGGATTCGCGGCGGGCGGCTCCCGCCCGCGCCGATCCCGGAGAAGGGGGCGTCCCATGCCGAAGTCGTCGAAGGCGACCGCGTCGGAGTCGGTCGAGCTCGAGGGCTACGAGGGGCACTTCGAGCACCTGGAGGGCGGGTATACCGTCGGGTTCGAGACCTACACGGCGGACGCCGACCTCGCACCGCTGTTCGCGGGCCTGCCCGACGACCGCTGCCAGTGCCCGCACTGGGGATACGTCATCAGCGGCAAGCTCGAGTTCACCTTCGCCGACGGCCGCACCGAGGCGTACGAGGCGGGCGACGCGTACTACGCCCCGCCGGGGCACACACCCCGCCTCTTCGCCGGATCGGAGGTCGTCGAGTTCCACCCGACGAGCGAGCTCGCGAAGACGATGGAGGTCGTCCAGCGGAACATGGAGGCCGCCGGGTAGCCGCTCGCCGAGAGGTCGGGCAGGTCGGCGCCGATCCACTCCCGGGGCCGCAAAGGTTGAGGACAGATCCCGACCCACACGGGGGCTAGTGTCCGCCGAGCCGTCACCGACTCGAAGGGAGCACCGATGCCCCAGCGCGACGGATACATCCCGGGCGTCCCCTGCTGGGTGGATGCGAGCGAGCCCGACCCGGAGGCGGCGGTGGCCTTCTACGAAGGTCTGTTCGGCTGGGAGTTCGAGGACGTGATGCCGCCGGCATCTGAGGGTCCGTACTTCATCGCCCGGCACGAGTGACGGGCTGGTCGCTGTTCGATCAGTCGGGCGACTCGCGCGGCGGCGACGTCGCCGCCGTCGGATCGATCGCCGGGGCAGCCCCGCCGGCGGCGTCGTGGAACACCTATTTCTGGGTCGAGAGCGCCGACGAGGCCGCGTCCGGGTCCGCGATGCCGGCGGGGGCGTGGTGATGCAGCCCTTCGACTTCATGGACGCCAGCCGGATCGCCGTCTTCACCGATCCCGAGGGAGCGGCCTTCCGCGTCTGGGAGGCGAGGGGACACAGGGGCGCGCGACTGGTCAACGACCCCGGCTCACTGAATTTCAACGGCCTCAACACCCGTGACGTCGACGGGGCGAGGTCGTTCTACGGCTCGGTGTTCGGGTGGCGGACGCTCGCCCTGGAGTTCGGGGCTGAGATGTGGGCGCTGCCCGGCTACGGCGATCACCTCGAGCGCGACCACCCGGGGCTCCGGAAGCAGATTGCGGAGGCGGGCGGGCCGGAGGGGTTCGAGGACGTCGTCGCGACGATCAACCCGATCGCGGAGGACCAACCCGACGTGCCGGCCCATTGGAGCGTGACCTTCGCGACCGCCGACGCCGACGCGACGGCGGCGAAGGCCGCCGAGCTCGGAGGGAACGTGATCGTCCCTCCGTTCGACGCACCCTGGGTCCGGATGACCGTCATCGCCGACCCGCAGGGCGCGACGTTCATCGCGAGCAAGTTCGCGCCGGAGAACAGGGACCTCTGAAGCTTGGCGATCAGAGCCGGCGACGGATCCCGGCCTCGCGGCTGAGGTCGGTGAGGCCGTGGCCGGGCGTCGCAACCGGGCCCGCCGGGTGAGATGGTGAGGCCATGGCACTGCTCGTCAGCGCGATGGCCCGGCAGGCGGCCTATGCGGGAGCCGCCGCCGAGGCGAGCAAGAGGGCGCTTCGCCGGCAGCGCGGGCGCTGGGCGGAGCAGCCGGGTCCCGCCGCGGCGCCGCCGGGGCCGGCTCCCTCCGAGACGGCCGCCGAGCTGCAGGGCCTCGCCAGGTTGAGGCACGCGGGGCTGCTCACCGAGCAGGAGTTCACGGCGAAGAAGCGCCAGGTCCTTCGGATCTGACCGCGGCCCGCAGCCGCGGCGGGGCGCGGACGTGCCACGCGTCCGCGAGCAGGGCCTCCAGCTGCTCCGGCCGATCGCCGCCAGGCGGACGAGCACGAGCGGGTAGCCGTCGTAGTGGGGGGTGGTGAAGAAGACGTCCGGCTCGGAGTCGATGAGCGACTCCTTCTCGGCCAGGTGGGCGCACCACACCACCAGCACGCCGTCGTCCTGGTGGATCCGCGCGAAGGGCCGGTCCCTCACGCGGAACGCGGGCGTGCCGTAGGACGGCCGCTCGCTCGTCTCCGGGAGGGCCAGGGCGATCCGGCGCACGTCGTCCTCGGTCACCACGCGGCCGCAGCCTACGCGCCTCGGGAACGGTAAGCGGTCGGCTAAATTTGCGTGCGGAAGCAAATGAATTTGCCTAGGCTGCGGGGCACACGAAGGTGCGAGGTGGGGGTGCCGCCAATGCTGAGGACCGGCAGTCCGCTCGCTCCGGCGCGGAGGCTCGCGGTCCCCGCCCGGCCCCACCTGCTGCTCGTCGTGAACGGCCACGCGAGCGGCGCCGGCCGGGGCCACCGGCTGGAGCACGCCCATTCCCTGCTCGTCGGCCTCGGCGCGATGGTCGAGAGCCTCGTGACCGACGGCATCGACGAGTTGGCCGAGGCGATCGATCCGGAGCGCCGGCTCGTCATCCTGGGGGGCGACGGCTCCTGCACGCGGTGGCCAACCTGCCGGGGCCGCTTCCGGAGGTGGCTCTCATCCCCGCCGGACGGGCGAACAACATCGCCCACGCGCTGGGGATCCCCACCGAGCCCCACCGGGCGGCGCGTTGGCCTTGGAGGGGCGCGCCGCCCGCTGGACCTGCTCGCCGTGGAGGCCGGGGGCCGGCGCCGCGCGGCCGTCGAGGGCGTGAGCGTGGGCTTCCTCGCGATGGCACGCGCCCGCTACGACGGCGACAACTCGCCGACCTGGCGGAGGCGCTGCGGGCGGGGGCGCTCGCGCTCGCGCGGTTCCAGCCGCCCGATCTGGCGCTCGACTCCGACGGGCGCGCGATCCGGCTGGAGACGGCCCAGCTCTTCGCGTCCAACCTGTCCCGCTACGGCCGCGGCTCCGGGCCGCGCCGGCGGCCGACCCGCGCGACGGCTTGATGGACGTCGTCGCGCTGCCGGCCCTGGGGCGGCGGCGGGTGCCGGGGATGGTGGCGCGCCTGCGCCGCGGCGCGCACCTGGCCGACCCGGGCACCTCGGCCTGGCGCGCCCGGCGCCTGAGCGTGGCGACCGGCGGGCGGTCGCCGGTCATCGCCGACTCCGTAACATGGGGACCGGGCCGGCGACGATCGAGGTCCTGCCGGGGCGATGCGGCTGGTGTCGCCGTGACCGCCGCCGTCCTCAGATGGGGCGGGGCGCGCCACCGCGCCGCGGCGACCGCGACGCCGTGCTCGTCGCATCGCCGCGGCGGCTGTGGCGCTGGGCTCGGGCGGGCGGTCCTGACGACCTACCTGCCGGTGCTGCTCAACCGGATCGAGGACGCGCCGGGCTGATCGGCACGGCACTCCTGGTCAACGCCGCGGCGGGGGTCGCCGTGCCCCTCGCCGTGGGGGTGCTGAGCGACCGCCGGCGGGCGCGGGCGGCGGCGGGCGCCGTCTACGTGCTCGGCGGCGCCGCGCTGCCGCCGCGGGGCTGATGGGGGTCGCGCTCGGCAACGCCACCTCGTTCCTGGCGCTGACGCCTCGCGGCCGTCGTCTACGTGGGCCTGAACGCGGTGACGACCGTGCACCGCGCGATGATTCCCGAGAGCTTCCCGAGGCCAGCGCTCGGGGGCGACCGGTGCCAGGAGGTGGGCGCGCTGCTGGGCGGCGTCGTCGGGATCGGGGCCGGCGGCGTCCTGCTCCAGATGAGCGCCTGGGCGCCCTTCGCCTCGCCGCGGTCGCCTCCCGCTGCTCGCCGTCCGACGGTCCGCGTCATGCGCGGGCGCGAGACCTTCGCCGCCGCGCCGCCGGCGAGGAGCGCCCCCGGCTCTCGGACCTGGTACGGGAGGCGCGGCGCCCCGGCGTGCGCTCGTTGCTGGCCGCCAGCCCTCTGGGTGCTGGGCTACGCCGCCCTCCCGGCCTTCTTCGTCCTCTACGCCGAGCACGTGCTCGGCATCGGCCCGGGCGCGGCCGGGCTCTGGCTCGTGCTGTTCGGCGCGCTCACCGGGGTGACGATGGCCCTCGGCGGGCGGGCCCGCGAGCCCCGGCACCACCGGCGGCTGGTGGCCGGCGGCGTCGTGCTGCTGGGGGGCGGCCTCCTGGCTGCCGGCGTCGCGCCGACCGTGCTGACGACGGCTCCCGGCCTCGCCGCCGCCGCGATCGGCTTCGGCCTCGTCACGACGATCGGGTTCCCGCTCTACGCGGCCCTCATCCCGCCAGCGAGACGGGGCGCTACACGGCCTTCTACTTCTCCGTCGGGCCGTCGCGGGGGCGGTCGCACTGCCGGCGGCGGGCTGGACCGTCGCGGCCACGGGCTCGTACCGGTCGATCATGTTCGCCGGCGGCCTCGTCACGCTCCTGGCGCTGGTGCCCCTGGGGCTGCGGCCGGGGGTTCCCGCCTGGTACCGGCGGCTCGGCGGCGCCTGGCTCACCCGGTGGGCGGCCGGGGTCGCCGCCCTCGCCGCCGCCGCGCTCGGGGCCGGGCTCCTCGCCGCCGAGACGCCGCTGACGAGGCTCGACGAGGCGCTGTTCCGCGCCGTCAACGGCCTCGGCCACGGGCCCGATGCGCTGTGGACCCTCTGAACCCGCACACGCGCAACTACGTCGTCCTGATCGCGCTGACGGCGCTCGCGGCGGCGCTCGTGAACCGGGGCGGGCGGTCGCCGTCGCCGCATTCGCGGCGCTGTCCTGGGTCGCCGCCGTCAGCCTGCAGCAGACGATGCACCTCGCCTGGGACCGGCGCGCCCGAGGAGGTGCTCGGGGCCGGCGAGGTCGTCCTGGACGGCAACAGCTGGGCCCACCTGGCCTCGTTCCCGAGCGGCCACGCCGTGGCCACGGCAGCCTTGGTCACGGCCGCGGCGCGGGCCATCCCGGCGGCCCGGGTGCCGCTGTTCGCCTACCTGGGGGCCGTCGCACTGACGCGCGTCCTGTTCGGCGCCCACTTCCCTCGGACGTCATCGTGGGGCTGGCGTTCGGGTACGCGGTGGCGCGCGCCGTCGAGGCGCTGCTGCGGCGCGCCGGCTCCTCGACCTGCCCCTGCGCCCGCCCGCCTACCCCGCCGAGGCGAGCCTCAGCCCGGCGGCGCGCACCGTGCGCGCCACGAGCCAGCCGACGCCGACCCCGAGCCCGGCCCCGACCGCGATGTCGAGCCAGAAGTGAACGCCCAGGTACACCCGCGACAGGGCCACGACCCCCGCCAGCGCGAGCAGGGGCCAGCGCAGCCGTGGGCAGAGCATCCCGACCGCGGTCGCCGTGGCGAAGGCGATGGCCGCGTGCGACGACGGGAAGGAGGCCGAGCCCGGCGTCGCGACCAGCGCCTCGAAGGCCGGATCGGCGACCGCCGGCCGCGACCGGTCGAAGGCGTCCTTGAGCAGCGCGGCGGCCAGCGAGGCGATGCCGAGCGCGATACCGCCCGCGGCCGCCGCCAGCGGCAGGCGCCGGGCGCGCAGGTCCGAGATGGCGCCGATGCCCAGGATCGCCAGGCCCTTGACCCACAGGCCGAGGCGAGGACGAAGAGCGCCGTGAGCGGGGCCAGCGCACGCCCTGGACGCCCTCGATGGCCGTCCGGTCGAGCCAGAGCATGGCGTCGAGGAGGGGCCACGCCCTGGACGTTAGCGTCATCGCGACGAAGCCGGGCGATGACGCGTCGCCGGCCGGCCGCTACCTGGCGCCGATGCCCGCTAGCGCCGCCGAGCCGAGCCGCGGCAGGAGCCCGGCGGACTCGACGGGTGGCCGCCCGCCGGCGAGGCGGCGTGGCTTGGGCTGATGGAGGCCCACCGGCGCGTCGTCCGCGCCCTGGACGCCGCGATCGGCGGAGCCACGGGATCGCCGACGGGGCCTACGAGGTACTGGCCGGCTCGGCTGCTGCGAGGCCGGCCGGCTCGCATGAGCGCGCTTGCCGAGCAGGCGATGCTGAGCCAGAGCCGCGTCAGTCGCATCGTAACGCGCTCGAGCGGGACGGCATGGTCGTGCGGGAGGGCTGCACGGACGACACCCGCGTCGTCTACGTGAGCATCACCGACCGGGGGCGCGAGCCTCGACCGGGCGCGGGGCACATTCTTCGCGATCGTCGAGCGGGACTCTCGGCCGCCTCGCCCCCCGGGACGTCGAGCAGCTCGCGCGGATCTGGGGCAAGGTCCTCCGCGAGCCGGCCGGAGACGCGGGAACGGCGCTAGCGACGCGCGAGCGCGCCCAGCACCGCCAGCGAGTCGGCGACCTTCCGGTAGGAGCTGAGCCGACCGCCGTAGAGGGCGGGAAGCGGGACCCAGGCCACCCCGATCCCGCGGCGCAGGCATCGCTTGAGGTGCAGCGTCTCGGCCTCGAAGCGCCCGGGTGGGAACGGCACCTCCCACAGCGCGGCGCCCGTGAGGAGGCGCATGCCGCACTGCGAGTCGCGCACCGGCCGGCGCGCCGCGAGCCCCAGCAGGCCGCTGGCGGCGAGGTTGGCCCAGCGCCGGTCCCAGGGCATCGCGGCGCGGTCGCCGAGGCGGTCCCGATCACGAGATCCGCGTGGGCCGAGGCCGCGATCAGGCGGGGGATCGCGTCCGGAGGGTGCTGCCCGTCGGCGTCCATGACGAGCACGCCCGCGGGCGGGGAGGGGCCGGCGCGCAGGAGGTCGAGCCCAGCCCTGATCGCCGAGCCCTTGCCGAAGTTGCGGCCGAGCCGCAGCAGCTCGACGCCCGCGCCGGCCGCGCGCCGCTCGAGGAGGCGCTCCCAGCGTCCGGGGGACCCGTCGTGAACGATCAGCATGCGGCCGGCGCGCGAGCGGGCCCCCTCGATCAGGCCGGGGTCGGGCGGCTCCCGGTGGCTGGGCATGAGGACCGCGACCTCGCGGCCGCGAGCGACGGCGGACGCCCGTCGTCGCGGGACGTCGTGACGGAGATCTGCGGCTCGGCCTCGATGGGACATCCTCTCGTCCCCGCGCCCGGCGCGCCCCGAGGCGATCGGCCAGACTGCGGCCTCCGGACCGGATTCCAGACTGGAGGCAGGGGACATGGGCACCACGGAGATCCCGGGCATCGACCCCGCCGTCCCGCCCAGCGGGACCGGCTGCGCCGAGTGCCTCGCCGGCATGGGGGCCGGCTGGTGGTTCCACCTGCGCCGCTGCGCCCAGTGCGGCCACGTGGGCTGCTGCGACTCCTCGCCGAGCCAGCACTCCCGCGCCCACTTCGCCGAGAGCGGGCACCCCCTCGTGCAGAGCTTCGAGCCCGGCGAGAACTGGTTCTGGTCGTGGCCCGACGAGGCGTTCTTCGACGGCCCGCCGCTGGCCGAGCCGACCTCGCACCCGCTCGACCAGCCGGTCCCCGGTCCCGCCGGCCGCGTGCCCCGCGACTGGCAGGGGCGGCTGAACCGCTGATCCGTTACTCGGGTGCGGGTGTGGGTACCAGGGTGTGGAACCGAGGATGGGGAGGTCCCATGCCCTGGGACGAGCTGACCCCGCGCGACTTCCCGGCCTTCGAGCGTGACCTCGAGGGCATCTCGCGCGAGACGATGCAGGACCACTACAAGCTTTACGAGGGCTATGCGAAGAAGGCCAACGAGTGCCGGCGCGCCCTCAACGAGATCGATACGCGAAGGCCGAGGGGAACCAGATCTTCTCGCCCCTGCGCGAGGTCTCGATCGAGTACACCTTCGCCCTGCTGGGCTTCAAGAACCACGAGCTTACTTCGGCCACCTCGGCGGCGACGGCGGCCCGCCCGAGGGGCGCTTCGCGGAGCTGGTCGAGGCCGAGTTCCACGGCGGGCTGGCGGAGTGGGAGCAGGCCGTGCGGAAGGCCGCCTCGGCGGCGCGCGGCTGGGTGATGGTCGGCTACGACCTGAACGACGGGTCGATCTTCAACTACATCCTGGACACGCAGAACCTCTGGGCCGTCTACAACATGTGCCCGGTGCTGGCGATCGACGTCTACGAGCACGCCTACGTCCGCGACTTCGGCGCGACGCCGGACGGGCGCAAGAAGTACGTCGAGGCCGTCTTCCGCAACCTCGACTGGGACCACGTCAACCGGCAGCTCGCCCGGGCCGTTCGGCGGCCCGGAAGCTCGCGCCCGAGCCCGCGGGCTCCCGCTGCACCTAGCCGACCAGGCCCCCGTACCCCGGCGACGACCGCCCTCCGGCCCGCGCCGCGAGCCCCAGGACGACGTCGTCGGGGACGGAGGCGGGGGCCGAGATCACGCACTGGTGGCCCCGCTCGCGCCAGGTCGCCACCACGGCGCCGGGCCGGCGCAGGAGCCACACCTCGACGCCGTCCCGGATGGCCCGGCGCGAGCCCTCGGGCCAGTCGAGCGGGCCGCCGCCGACGATGGTGTACGCCAGGCGGGCCGAGCCCGGGCCGGAGTAGTAGACCGTCGCGGCGGGGCGGCCGCCGAGGGCGTCGGAGCGCTCGCCGCTCGCGCGCCACGGCAGGTCGCCCGACCAGGCGGGGAAGGCCACCCCCTCGACCTGGCGCGCGAGGGCGTCGGGGTCGGCGCGGTCGCGCGCCGGCGCGGGCGCCTCCGGGCCGCGGCCCGCCAGCGCGACCGCGTCCAGCACCGAGGGCGAGGGCGAGCTCGCGGGCGCGAGCGCCATCACCAGCGCCACCGCCAGGGCGGCGAGGGCGACCGCGACCGCCCCGCCGGCGGTCCAGGCGCGCAGGCGCGCCCGCCGGGAGGCCCGGCGGTCGCGCTCGGCCCGGATCCTCGCGTGCACCGCGGGCGGCGCGGTCACCGACTCCACGAGCGCCCGCATGCGGGCGACGGACGGGTCGCCGGGCGTCCCGGGGGCGCTCATGGCGTCACCTCCTCGCGGGGGAGGGCCGGCGGCGGCGCGGCGGACATGCGGCCGGCCACCTGGCGGCGGGCCCGGTGCAGGCGGGTCGTGATCGTCGCCTCCTTGGCGCCGAGCAGGCGCCCGGCCTCGGCGTAGGAGAGCCCGGCCACGTCCACCGCCACGATGGCGTCGCGCAGGTCCCCGGGCAGCGACGCGATCGCGGAGAAGACCTCGCGCACCTCCGCCATCTCCTCGGGCCGCGCCCCGGCGCCGGTGTCGGCGGGCTCCTGGGCGTCGGCGATGCTCACGGTGCCCGGCCGCCTGCGGCTCGCCCGCCGGTGGTCGGCGAGCGTGTTCCGAAGGACCTGGACGAGGTAGGCGAGGTCGTCGCCGCCGCGCAGCAGGCGCGGCCGCGCCAGGACGCGCGCGAACGTCTCCTGGACGAGGTCCTCGGCCTCGTCCGGCGATCCGCACATCGCCCACGCCGCCCGGAAGAGCCTGTCGATGTGGTCTCCCAGGCGGTCGCGGTCCAGGTGGCGCCCGTTCACCGGCCGATCAATCCTCGTCCTCCTCGACGGCCTTGCCCGAGGGCGCGACCACGTACCACTCTGCGCCGAACGCGTCGACGCCCTGTCCCGCGGTATCCCCCGGCGCCGCGTCGCTCACGTAGTAGTAGAGCGGATGGCCCCCGTAGGTGACCTCCGTGGTTCCGTCGGGGCGCTCCGTGGTGCCCAGCAGGCCGGCCTGCGCCGCGCCGCCCGCCGTCGGCGAGCCCGTCGTCAGCAGCGGCGGCCAGGCCTGCGCGCAGGCGCCCGTGCAGGTGCTGGTCGAGCCGGTGTCCTTCTCGAACAGGTAGAGCGTGCGCCCATCGGGGCCGACGAGGTGGACGCCGAGGTCGCCGTCCGCCGTCGAGACCATCGCCGCGCCCGCGGGGGCGGTGGACGCGCCGTCGGAGGTGGACGGCGGCGGGGCCCCGTAGCCGGCGCCGGCGCCCGAGCCCGAGGCGGCGGTCGTCGCTGGGGCGGCGGCCTGGTCGTCGTCGGAGCCGCAGCCGGCGGCGATCGCGACGACCGCGATGGCGGCCAGCGCGAGCGGGACCAGCGCGAGACGGGGCCTGAGCATGGTGCCTCCTCGGTGGGTACAGGTCACCCCCGAGGACGCCCGCGGGGCCCCGATCCTTCCCGCGGGAGCCGCGGTGGCAGAATCCCCCCGCGTGAGGCGGCTCGCCGTCGAGGAGCGCCGGGCCCGGCTGGGGATCCGCCACCGCCTGGCCGGGAACCCCGCTGCCGGGCCGGTCGAGGCCGCTCGCGACGTCGTCGCCCTGCACGCCACCGACCCGGCGTCGGTGCACCTGTCGGCGGCGGCGCGCATGGCCGAGCCGGACGTCGCCGCGGTCGAGCGCGCCCTCTACGAGGAGCGGACGCTGATCCGCATGCTCGGCATGCGCCGGACGATGTTCGTGGTGCCCGACGAGCTCGCGCCCGCGATCCAGGCCTCGTGCACCGAGGCGATCGCCGCCCGCGAGCGGACCCGCCTGGTCAAGCGGCTCCAGGACGCCGGGATCGCCGAGGACGCCGGCGCCTGGCTCGCCGAGGTGGAGGAGGCGACCCTCGCGGCGCTGCGGGCCCGCGGCGAGGCCGCCGCCGCCGAGCTGTCGGGCGACGAGCCCCGCCTGCGGACCTCGGTGCTCATGGCGGCCGGCAAGCCGTACGCCGCGCGCCAGAACGTCTCCACCTGGGTCCTCGGCCAGCTCTCGATGGACGGCCGGGTGGTGCGCGGGCGGCCGCGCGGGTCGTGGGTCTCGAGCCAGTACCGCTGGTCGCCCGTGGAGCGCTGGCTGCCGGGCGGGATGCCCGGGCGCGACCCCGCCGAGGCCGGCACCGAGCTGGTGCGCCGCTACCTGGCGGCCTTCGGCCCCGCCCCCCTGGCCGACGTCCGCTGGTGGACGGGCTGGACCGCCCGCCAGGCGACCGCGGCCCTGGCCCGCCTGGAGACGGCCGAGGTCGACCTCGGCGGCGGAGCGCCGGGGATCGTGCTGGCCGACGACCTCGAGCCCGTCGCGCCGCTCGCGCCCTGGGTCGCCCTCCTGCCCGCCCTCGACGCGACCCCGATGGGCTGGCAGGAGCGGGGCTGGTTCCTCGGGGAGCACGGCCCGGCGCTGTTCGACCGCTCCGGCAACATCGGCCCGTCCGTGTGGGCGGACGGGCGCATCGTGGGCGGCTGGGCCCAGCGCCGCGACGGCGAGATCGCCGTGCGCCTGCTGGAGGACGTCGGCGCGGAGGCCGGCGCCGCGATCGAGGCGGCCGCCGGGCGGCTCGCCGCCTGGGTGGGCGACGTGCGCTTCACGCCGCGCTTCCGCACCCCGCTCGAGCGCGAGCTCAGCGCCTGACGCCCGGGCCGCGAGGCGTGCTAGGCCCAGAACTCGTCGCTGTGCGCCGGCTCGGCCTCGACCATCCAGAGGTGCGTGATCCCGTCCTCGCCGAGCCGTGCGAGCATGGCGGCGTGGTTGTGCAGGCGGTCTCCCCGCCGCTCGGCGCGGATCTCGACCATCGCCAGGACGAGGCCCTCCTCGACCTCCAGCACCTGGGTCACCTCCAGCGACCCGCCGGCCGCGCGCAGGTCGGGGAGCCGGGCGAGGTACGCCTCGCGCCCCTGGACCCGGTCGGCGGCGCCGTCGGCCGTGGTCACGTAGGCGACCAGGCCGGTGGCGAGGCCGTCCCGGACGGCCTCGCGGTCGCCCCTGCCGTAGGCATCGAGGAACGCCCGAACCATCTCGCCGGAGCCGGTCACAGGCGGGCGTAGCGCTCGATGTCCTCCTCGAACTCGCGCAGCAGCCCGCGGCTGAGGGTGGGGCGCGTGGCCGCCACCGCGGCCCGGAAGTCGTCGAGGCCGGCCGGCGAGTCGGCGCCGCTCGCCAGCGCCCGCTCGAAGGCGGCCTGGGCCGCCTTGCGCGCCGCGAACTCCACGTCGGCGGGGGTGAACAGGTCCGTGATGGCGACCAGCTCCTCGACCGGGACGGACTCCTGCGTGATGCCCGCGATGAACACCCGCCAGAGCGCGGCCCGCGCGTCCGGGTCGGGCGGGCCGATCGGCAGCACGTAGTCGAAGCGCCCGGGCCGCAGCAGCGCCGGGTCGAGGTCGCGCACCGAGTTGGTCGCGCACACCAGCAGGCGGTCCTCGCGGGCGCGGAAGGCCGGGATCGCCTTCAGCAGCTCGTTGGTCACCCCCTCGGTGTCGGGGCGCGCGGCACGCCGCCCGGCGATCTCGTCCACCTCGTCGATGAAGAGGACCAGGTGCTCGATGTCGTAGGCGGCCTCGAAGAAGTCGCGCAGGGCGCCGGCGCGGCCGTGGGGGCCCTCCGCGGCGAGCCGGCTGGGGAAGAGCTCGACGAAGGGCCACCCCAGCCGCCCCGCCACGGCCTTGGCGAAGGTCGTCTTGCCGGTGCCGGGCGGGCCGAACAGCACCGCGGCCTTGGGCGCGACCACGCCGTGGCGCTCGGCCAGCGCCGGCTCCGCCAGCGGGAGCACGAGCCGCCGCTCGATGAGCTCCTTCGTGACCGCCATCCCCTCGAGGTCGTCCCAGCCGCCGGGGTCGATGAGGCGGCCGCCCATCGCGCCGAGCGGGCCGACGTCGGCGCTGCGCAGCGGCTCGCGCTTCTCGAAGTACTCGACGCCCGGGGTGAGCGCGTAGCCCTGGCGCACGAAGGCCTCGTGGCCGACGCCGCCCTCGGGCAGGAGGGCGGCGATGCGCGTGACGCCCATCCGCAGCAGTCGCTGCTCGAGCGCGCGCAGCAGCGAGGAGCCCACGCCGCGCCCGCGGCGGGCCGGGTCGATCGCGATGCGCAGCACCCAGGCGCGCTCGCCCGTGACCCGGGCGACGCACGTGCCGACGACCCGCCCCTCGTCGACGGCGACGACCGCCGGGGCGCCGCTGCCGAGCGCCTCGATGACCTCGGCGACGGGGAAGAGGGCGGGCCCGCCGCCGTCGTGGGAGGCCGTCCAGACCCGCACCGCGTCGTCCAGGTCGGCGGGGTCGAAATCCCGGATATGCCACGACGTTCCCAGATTGTGATCTTACTTGCATGCCCCTCCCGCGGGCCGTAGGGTCGAGACCGGTCGGTCTACCGCAGGTTGTCCGCACGCGGTCCCCGATGGGAGGCGCACCCGAGATGTGCCTGGCGATCCCGGGCCAGATCGTGGAACTCGTCGACGAGCAGAATCGGCTCGCCAAGGTGGACGTCGCGGGCGTCATCAGGAACGTGAACGTGGGCCTCTTGGACGACGACGAGGACGGCGGCGCCGTCCCCGGCGACTGGGTGCTCATCCACGTGGGATTCGCCCTCTCCAAGGTGGACGAGGAGGAAGCGCTGGCCACGCGCAGGATGCTCGAGGCCATGGGAGAGGACTACGAGCAGGAGCTCGAGGAGCTGAAGAGCAGCCTGATCGAATGACGCCGCCCCCCACCCCGTCCGCGGCCGCATCCGGCCTCCAGCCCGCCTGCGACGCCCATCAGGGGTGCATCACCTGCGGCGACGAGGGTGTGGTGATGCGGGTCGTGGCCGTCGAGCAGGACGGCCTGGGGGCGTGCGAGGCCGACGGCGGCGCGCGGGAGGCGGTGGACCTCTCGCTCGTGTCCCCGGTCGGCCCCGGCGACGAGGTGCTCGTGCACGCGGGCGTCGCGCTCGTCCTCCTCGGCGAGGGGGAGGGCCGGTGGACGGCGGCATGAGGTTCGTCGAGGAGTTCCGCGACCCCGGCCTGGGCCGGGCGCTCGCGGGCGAGATCCTCGGCGCGGTCGAGCCGGGGCGCCACTACAAGCTGATGGAGGTCTGCGGCGGCCACACCCACTCCATCTACAAGTACGGGGTGGACGACCTGCTCCCCCAGAACGTCGAGCTCGTGCACGGGCCCGGCTGCCCGGTGTGCGTGATCCCGATGGGGCGGGTCGACGATGGCATCGCGATCGCCCAGGAGCCGGGGGTCATCTTCACCTGCTTCGGCGACATGATGCGCGTACCCGGCGGCGACGGCAGCCTGCTGGAGGCCAAGGCCGAGGGCGCCGACGTGCGCATGGTCTACTCGCCCCTCGACGCCCTGCGCATCGCGAGGGAGAACCCCGACCGCGAGGTGGTCTTCTTCGCGATCGGCTTCGAGACCACCGCCCCGTCCACGGCCCTCACGCTCAAGCGCGCCAGGGCCGACGGCGTGCCCAACTTCTCGGTCATGTGCAACCACGTGCTGATCGTGCCCCCCCTGCGGGCGCTGCTGGAGTCGCCCGACCTGCGCCTCGACGGCTTCGTGGGGCCCGGCCACGTCTCCACCGTGGTGGGCGCGCGGCCCTTCCACTTCATCCCGGCCGACTACGACAAGCCGGTCGTGATCGCCGGCTTCGAGCCGCTCGACATCCTCCAGGCCATCCGCATGCTGCTCGCTCAGATCGCCGAGGGCCGCTGCGAGGTCGAGAACCAGTACACGCGCGTGGTGCCGTGGGAGGGCAACGTCCGCGCCCTCGAGGTGATGGCCGAGGTCTTCGCCCTGCGGCCGCACTTCGAGTGGCGCGGGCTGGGCTTCATCTCCCAGAGCGCCCTGCGCCTCTCGGACGCCTACGCCGACCTCGACGCCGAGGAGCGCTTCCCGGTGCCCGGCGTGCGCGTCGCCGACCCCAAGGCCTGCCAGTGCGGCGAGGTGCTCAAGGGCGTCATCAAGCCCTTCGAATGCAAGGTCTTCGGCACGGCCTGCACGCCCGAGCGCCCCATCGGCACCTGCATGGTGTCCTCCGAGGGGGCCTGCGCGGCGTACTACAACTACGGCCGCTTCGCCCGCGAGCGCGAGGTCGTGTGAGGCGATGAGCACGGTCTCCGAGCGCGAGCAGAAGGTGCTCGACATGATCGAGACCGCCCGCTCGAAGCGGGCCAGGTACCGGGATCCGCGCATCACCATGGCCCACGGGGCGGGCGGGAAGGCGACCCAGACGCTGATCGAGGGCCTCCTGGCGCCGGCCTTCGCCTCGCCGGCGCTCGACGCCATGGGCGACGCCGCCCAGGTCGAGGTGGGGGGCGCCGAGCTCGCCCTGACGACCGACAGCTTCGTCGTGAAGCCGATCCGCTTCCCGGGCGGCTCGATCGGCGAGCTCGCCGTCAACGGGACGGTCAACGACCTGGCCGTCTCCGGGGCGCGGCCGCTCGCGATCACGCTGGCGATGGTGCTCGAGGAGGGCCTGCCCTCCGAGGACCTGCGGGCCGAGGTGGAGGCGATCGCGGGGGCGGCGCGCGAGGCCGGCGTGGAGATCGTGGCCGGCGACACCAAGGTCGTCGAGCGCGGCCACGCCGACGCCATGTACCTCACCACGACCGGGCTGGGCCTGCGCGACCCGCGCGCGGCCCTGTCGCCCGACGCGCTGCGGCCCGGCGACCACCTGCTGGTCTCCGGGCCGGTCGGCGCCCACGGCATGGCGATCATGCTCGCGCGGGGCGAGTTCGAGCTCGACGCGGCCATCGAGTCGGACACGCGCTCGCTGTGGCCCATGGTCGACGCCCTGCTCGACGCCGCCGGCGACGGCCTGCGCTGCCTGCGCGACGCGACCCGGGGCGGGGTGGCCTCGGTGCTGAACGAGCTGGCGCGCGCATCGGGGGTGGCGATGCTCGTGCGCGAGGCGGCCGTGCCGGTGGCGCCGGCGGTGCGGGGTGCGGCCGAGATCCTCGGCATCGACCCGCTCTACGTCGCCAACGAGGGGGTGCTGGTGGCGGCCGTGGCGCCCGAGGCGGCCGAGGCCGCCCTCGCGGCGATGCGGGGCGCGCCGGGCGGCGAGGGCGCCGCCGAGATCGGGGCGGTCAGGACGGAGCCGCCCGGGATGGTGCTGGTGGAGACCGCGTTCGGAGGGAAGCGCGTGATGGATCAGCTGGTGGGCGATCCGTTGCCGCGCATCTGTTGACACCCTGAACAGGGGGGAGCGATGGGGACCGTCGAGTTCACGCCGGGGCAGCACGAGAAGGAGGCGATCACCGCCCACGTCATCTGGATGACGACGGGGCTGCAGCTGCGACGGCGACTCGGTCGCCATGACCTCCGCGACCAGCCCCAGCCTCGAGGACATCATCCTCGGGGTCATCCCGGGGATGCCCAAGGTGGTGGTGCACAACCCGGTCCTCGCGTTCGAGAACGGCCAGGAGTTCATGCAGGCCTGGTACGACGCCGAGGAGGGCAAGCTCGACCCCTTCGTCCTGGTGATGGAGGGGTCGGTCCCGAACGAGGAGATCAACGGCGAGGGCCACTGGGCCGCGATGGGGACCGACCCCTCGACCGGCCAGCCGATCACCACCAACGAGTGGATCGACCGCCTCGCCCCGAAGGCCGCGGCCGTCGTGGCCCTCGGGACGTGCGCGACCTACGGCGGCATCCCCGCCATGAAGAACAACCCGACCGGCGCCATGGGCCTGCCCGACTACCTCGGCTGGCGCTGGCGCTCGAAGGCCGGGATCCCCATCGTCTGCATCCCGGGCTGCCCCACCCAGCCCGACAACACCACCGAGACGCTCCTCTACCTCGTCCTCCAGCTCGCCGGCATGGCGCCGATGATCGAGCTCGACGAGGCCCTGCGGCCCAAGTGGCTGTTCGGCCGCACGGCCCACGAGAGCTGCAACCGGGCCGCCTTCTACGAGGAGGGCGACTTCGCGACGGAGTACGGCTCGGACCACCGCTGCCTGGTGAAGCTGGGCTGCAAGGGCCCGGTGGTGAAGTGCAACGTGCCGCTGCGCGGGTGGCAGAGCGGCATCGGCGGCTGTCCCAACGTGGGCGGCATCTGCATGGCCTGCACGATGCCCGGCTTCCCCGACAAGTACATGCCGTTCATGGCCGAGGACCCCAACGGCCG
Source organism: Miltoncostaeaceae bacterium (assembly GCA_963808825.1). Lineage (GTDB taxonomy): Bacteria > Actinomycetota > Thermoleophilia > Miltoncostaeales > Miltoncostaeaceae > DATAGF01. The sequence continues at coordinate 75,460 of CAWEGW010000001.1, forward strand.
GCGCTCCTCGAACCTGGCGCGCTTCACCTACGGGCCCCTGCTGCGGAACTTCCGGCGCCGCTCCATCGAGAAGAAGTTCGACAAGGAGCCCGACTGGCGAACGCCGGGGCGCTCGCTCAAGAGCGGCTACACCGCCCGCTGGTGACCTTCAGACGGTCCGAGCAAGGAGACGAGGCAGAACATGGCGACCGTTGAGCGACCCAAGGAAGACCAGAAGGTCATCGTCAAGGAGATGTCGTGGGACCCGATCACCCGCATCGTCGGGAGCCTCGGGATCCACGCCGAGGTGGACTTCACCAACAACGAGGTGCTCAAGTGCTACAGCACCTCGATGGTCTTCCGCGGCTTCGACATCTTCATGAGGGGCATCGACCCGCGTGACGCCCACTTCATCACGAGCCGCATCTGCGGCATCTGCGGCGACAACCACTGCACCTGCTCGTGCCTCAACCAGAACATGGCCTACGGGGTGAAGCCGCCGAAGCTCGGCGACTACGCGTTCAACCTCGCCGAGTCGGCCGACTTCATGTTCGACCACGCGATCTTCAACGACTGCATGGCGAACGTGGACTTCTGCGAGCAGATGGTGAAGGACACGAACCCCTCGCTGCTCGCGAAGGCCGAGAAGACGACGGCCCCGCACTCCGACATCCACGGCTACCGCACGATCGCCGACATCATGCGGGCCCTCAACCCGTTCACCGGCGAGTTCTACCTGGAGACGCTCCAGGTGTCGCGCTACACGCGCGAGATGTACTGCCTCTTCGGCGGCCGTCACACGCACCCCTCGACGATCATGCCCGGCGGTTGCAGCGCCGACATCACGCACCAGACCTGTACGGACTACTACGTGCGGCTGATGCGGTACATCGACTACTGCAAGCGCACCGTCCCGATGCACGACGACCTCTACGACTTCTTCTACGAGGCGCTGCCGGGGTACGAGCGGGTCGGGTACCGCGACACCAACCTGATCTGCTGGGGCGCCTTCGACGACCCGGAGCACGTGGACTACCGCTACGCCTCCATGACCGACTGGGGCCGGCACCGCTTCGTCACCCCGGGCCTGGTCTTCGACGGCGAGCTGATCACCACCGACCTGGTCGAGATCAACCTCGCGATGCGGATCCTGCTCGGCAGCTCGTACTTCGACGACTGGTCCGACGAGGAGACCTTCGTCACCCAGGACCCGCTCGGGAACCCGGTCGACAAGCGCCACCCCTGGAACAAGGTCACGCTCCCGAAGCCGCAGAAGCGCGACTTCGCCGACAAGTACAGCTGGGTCGTCTCCCCGCGCATGTACGACGCGCGCAACGACAAGTACGTCGCCTGCGACACGGGCGGCGGGCCCTTCGCGCGCCAGTGGGTGACGGCCAAGGCCGGCCTGGTCCAGCTCGGGGACTACCTCAAGGCCACCGGCGAGAGCATCCAGATGGTGCTCCCGAAGACGGCCAGCATGCCCGAGATGGAGCTGGAGTGGAAGATCCCGCAGTGGTCGAACGCCATCGAGCGCGACCGCGCCCGCTCCTACCACCAGGCCTACTCGGCGCTGGTCGGGCTCTACTGCCTCGAGAAGGCCATGGTCGAGGTGCGGGCCGGCCGCACCAAGAGCTGGAACGACTTCACGGTGCCCCAGGAGGCCGTGAGCGTCGGCTTCCACGAGGCCGCCCGCGGGGTGATCTCGCACCACATGGTCATCCGCGAGGGCAAGGTCGCCAACTACCAGCCCTACCCGCCGACGCCGTGGAACGCCAACCCGCGCGACTCCTACGGCACGCCGGGCCCCTACGAGGACGCGGTGCAGAACACGCCGATCTTCGAGGAGAACGGCCCGGACGACTTCAAGGGGATCGACATCATGCGCGCGGTGCGCAGCTTCGACCCCTGCCTGCCGTGCGGCGTCCACATGTACACCGGCGGGGGCCGGGTGACGAAGGTCCAGCACACGCCCACCGGGATGTGCTGATGGCGGCCGGGGAGATGGGCCCGGACGGCCTGGTCGAGCGCGTGCAGGAGCTCACCGAGCGACTGCACGCGCTGCCCGACCCGGCCGCCCGGGCCGCCGGCGAGGCCCTCGTCTCCGCGATCATGGACCTCTACGGCGAGGGCCTGGAGCGCATCGTCCGGATCCTCGACGAGGCCGGCCCGGAGGCCGACGGGCTGCGGCGGGCCATCGTCGACGACGGCGTGGTGGCGAGCCTGCTGCTGATCCACGGCCTCTACCCGGTCGACCTGGAGACGCGCGTCCAGGAGGCGCTCGACGGCGTGCGGCCCTACATGCACTCCCACGGCGGCGACGTCGAGCTCCTGAGCCTGGAGGAGGGCGTCGCCCGGCTCCGCCTGGAGGGCAGCTGCCAGGGCTGCCCGGCCTCGGCGGCGACCCTCGAGCAGGCGATCCGCCAGGCGCTCGAGGAGGCGGCCCCCGACCTGCTGGGCATGGAGGTGGAGGGGACCGAGGCCCCGGTCAGGGCGCCGGCGGCGTGACCGCCCAGGCCGGCCGGCGCGCCGAGCTGGTCACGGCCCTCCGGCGCCTGCGCTCGACGCCCCCGGCGGAGGCGGAGCCGGGGGCGGCGCCCGCCGAGCGCTGCGAGCTGTGCCGCACCACGATCCCCGACGAGCACCGGCACCTGCTGCACCTGGTGGAGCGGCGGATCGTGTGCGTCTGCCCGACCTGCTGGTCGCTGCGCTCCGGCGACCCGGAGTTCCGCCCGACCGGGGCGCGCACGCAGTTCCTGGACGACCTCGAGCTGCCCGACGACGTGTGGGCGCGCTTCTCGATCCCGATCGGCCTGGCGTTCTTCATGCGCAGCTCCGCGGTCGGCCGGGTGGTGGCGATGTACCCGAGCCCGGCCGGGCCCACCGAGTGCGAGCTGCCCCTCGACGCCTGGGACGACCTGGTCGCGCTCAACCCCGCCCTGGCCGGCCTCGAGCCGGACGCCGAGGGGCTGATCGTCAACCGCCTGAGCGAGCCGCACCAGCATGTGCTGGCGCCGATCGACGCCTGCTACGGCCTGGTGGGGGTCGTGAAGGCGTCGTGGGAGGGCATCTCCGGCGGCGCCGGCCTGAACGGCGCCGTGGCCGCCTACCTGGAGGGGCTGCGGCCGGGGGTGGGCCGGTGAGCGGGCCGCCGCAGCTCGAGCTGTCGGTGACCGGCGCCGAGCCCGTCGCGCACGCCGCCGGGCCGACCATGCGCTTCCGCCTGGAGGCGCGCGACGACTCCGGGCGCCACGTCTACACGGTCGCGCTCGGCGCCCAGATCCACCTCGAGCCGGGCAAGCGGCCCTACTCGGAGGACGAGATTGCCCGCCTGGACGACCTCTTCGGCTCGCGCGAGCGCTGGCCGGCCACCACCCACCCCTTCCTCTGGAGCCGCGTCGACGTCCTCGTCCCCAGCTTCACCGGGAGCACCGCCTTCGACCTGCTCGTGCCCTGCACCTACGACCACGAGGTCGCCGGGACGAAGTACCTGGCCTCGCTGGACGGCGGCGAGGTGCCGGTGGCGTTCCACTTCTCCGGCAACGTGATGTACCGGGGCGACGGCGGCGGCCTGCAGATCGTGCAGGTGCCCTGGGAGGCCTCGGCCACCTACGCGCTGCCGGTCGAGGCCTGGCGGGCGATGATCGAGCACCACTACCCGAACAGCGGCTGGGTGCGGCTCCACGCCGACACCCTCGCCGAGCTGCGGCGCGAGGCGGCCGAGCGCGGGCTGCCGTCGCTGGAGGCCTGCGTGCTGGAGATGCTGGCCGAGCGGGGGCGTGTGCCGTGAGCCGCCCGCGCGACGCCGCCTTCGTCGAGGAGCTGCTCGAGTCGCTGGTCTTCGAGGGCTACGCGCTCTACCCCTACACGGCCGGCGCGACCAAGAACGCCACGCCCACGCCCTTCGGCATCGTCTACCCGCCGGCCTACGCCGCGGCGGCGGACGGCCCCCTCGACCACCTGCAGGCCCAGTGCCTCGCGCGGGCAGGGGCCGGGCCGCCTTCGGCGCGGAGGTGCGCTTCCTGCAGGCCCAGGGGACGGGGCACCGGGCGACCGAGCGCCGCGTCGCGCTGGACGGCCCGGGCGAGGCCCCGATCGCCTTCCCGCCCTCGAGGCGACCGCCTCGCTGGCGGTCGACGAGGCGGGGGAGGGGATGGCGCGGGTGACGCTGCGGATCGAGAACCGGACGGCCGTCCCGGAGGGGGCCGCCCGCCCCGAGGCGCTGGTCGCCTCGCTGCTGTCGACCCACGCCGTGCTGCGCGTGGCCGGCGGGCGCTTCGTCTCGCCGCTGGAGGCCGAGGGCTGCGCCAACGCGAACACCTGGCCCTTCCTGGCGACCGACGCGGACGACGTCGTGGTCGGCGCGGCCATGGTGCTGCCGGACCACCCCGAGCTCGCCCCCAGAGCCGCGGCGAGCATGTTCGACGGCACGGAGATCGAGGAGGCGCTGCTGCTCCACGTGCTCGCCCTCAGCGACGGCGAGCGCGAGCAGATCGCCGCCGAGGACCCGGCCGTGCGCGAGATGGTGGCCAGGGCGGCGGCCGCGGCGCCCGAGGAGCTGATGCGCCTGCACGGCGTCATGAGGCCGGCGCGGGAGGATGGCTGATGGGCCAGGCGCCGCGCCCGGGCTCGCTCGGCGGCGACTACTCCGGCGAGGAGGAGGTCACGGTCGAGGGGGTGACCTTCCGGCTCGGCGGCACCGTGCTGCTGCGGCCGGGCGCGGGCGGGACGGCCGAGGACGGCATGCTGGCGGGCCGCTCGGCGACCATCGAGCGGATCCTGATCGACTACGACGACGCCGTGCACCTCGCCGTGACGGTCGACGGCGACCCCGGCCAGGAGCTGATGCGCGAGATGGGGCGCTACCTGTTCTTCAAGCCGCACGAGGTGGAGGTGACCCCGGCATGACCCGCGTCCGCGAGCGCCAGGTCCTGGTGGCCGGCATCGGCAACGCCTGGCTCAGCGACGACGGCTTCGGCGGCGAGGTCGGCCCGCCGGCTGGCCGAGCGCGAGCTGCCCTCGGGGGTCTCGGCGCTCGACGCGGGCACCGGCGGGCTGAGCCTGGCCTACGAGGTGATGCGCGGCTACGACGCGCTCGTGCTGGTCAACGTCAGCCGCCAGGGCGGCGAGCCCGGCACCCTCTACGTGATGGAGGTCTCCGAGGCCGACGTCGAGGCCGGGATCGAGGACGGAGCCGTGCTCGACCCGCACGGCATGGACCCCCAGACCGTGCTGCGCTTCGTGCGCTCGGTGGGCGGCTGGCCGGGGAAGGTGGTGATCGTGGCCTGCGAGCCCGCGGAGGTCGAGGAGATGGGCCTGGAGCTCTCGGAGCCGGTCGCGGGCGGCGGTCGACCGGGCGGTCGACCTGGTGCTCGCGACGGTCGCCGAGCTCCAGACCGAGGCCGCCTACGCCGAGCCGGAGGGCACGGCCTGATGCACGAGCTGTCGGTCGCCGCCGCCATCCTCGACACGGCCGAGCGCCACGCGGGCGGCCGGCGCGTGACCGTCGTCTCGCTGCGCGTGGGCGAGCTGCGCCAGGTGGTCCCTGAGACGCTCGCCTTCTACTGGGAGATCGTGGCGCGCGGGACCCTCTGCGAGGGCGCCCGGCTCGACCAGGAGGTCGTCGCGGCACGGCTGCGCTGCGCCGCCTGCGGTGCCGAGTGGGCGATGGCCGAGGCCGACTTCCGCTGCGCCGCCTGCGGGGCGGCGGCCGAGGTGGCGGCGGGGCAGGAGCTGGAGGTGGAGTCCATCGAGGTGGAGGAGGGGGCATCGTGCACCGCACCCGCGTGAGGGTCGTCGAGGGAGCGCTCGACGCCAACGACACGATCGCCCGGGCCAACCGCGCCGACTTCGACCGCGCCGGCGTGGCCGTGGTCAACCTGATGAGCGCGCCGGGCGCGGGAAGACGGCCCTGCTCGAGCGGGCCCTGCCGGGTCTCGCGGGCGTGCGGGTGGGGGTGCTCGAGGGCGACGTCGCCGGCAGCTACGACGCCGACCGGCTCTCGCGCCTGCACCTCACGGTGACCCAGCTCAACACCGACCAGGGCTTCGGCGGCGAGTGCCACCTCGACGCCAACATGGTGCGCTCGGCCCTTCCCGAGGTGCCGCTCGACGAGATCGACCTGCTGGTGATCGAGAACGTCGGGAACCTGGTCTGCCCGGCCGAGTTCCGGGTGGGCGAGGACGCCCGCGCGATGGTCTGCTCGGTGACCGAGGGCGAGGACAAGCCGCTCAAGTACCCGCTCATGTTCCGGGCCTGCGAGCTGGTGATCGTCAACAAGATCGACCTGATGCCCCACCTGGAGTTCGACCTCGAGCGGCTGCTCGAGAACCTCCAGGCCGTCCACCCGGGCGTGCCCCACATCCTGACCAGCGCCCGGACCGGGGAGGGCGTCGATGCCGTGCGCGACTGGCTCGTGGGGGTGGCGGCCAGGGAGCCGGTCGGGGCGTGAGCGCGGCGACGACGGCCGCCGGACGGCGCGCGGGCGTCGACGAGGCCTTCTTCGCCCCGGAGGCCGAGCGGGTCGCGCGCCTCTGCCACGCGATGGCCGAGCGCTTCGCCCGCGGCGGGCGGCTGATCGCGGTCGGGGCGACGCCGGGCGCGCGCTCCGACGTCCGCCACGTGGCGGTCGAGTTCGTCCACCCGGTGATCGTGGGCAAACGGGCCCTGCCGGCGATCGGGCTGGCCGACCCGGAGGCGGCCGCGTCGCTGCGCGACCTGGCCGGCCCCGACGACATCGTCATGGCCGTCGGCACCGACGGGCCCGACGCCGCCGCCGACGCGGCCCTGGCGGCCGGCAGCGAGCGCGGCTGCCTGACGGTCGCCATGCGCCCGATCGGGGCCGACTGGGACTTCGCGCCGCCGGGCGACGACCCCTTCGTTCGCCAGGAGCTGGCCGAGACGCTCTACCACGTGCTCTGGGAGCTGGTGCACGTCTTCTTCGAGCACCGCGGCCTGCTCGAGGGCCGGGAGGCCCGCGAGGGGCACGACTCGGGGGCGTCCGCGTTCCTCTACCCCTTCCTGGCCGAGCAGGAGCACGACCTGGAGGCCGTGGTCGGCGACGTGCGCGCGTCGGTGCTGATGAAGGCCGCCGAGGTCGCCGCCCTGCGGTCCCAGACGCTCGGCGACAACCGCGAGGGGCTGGCCGCGGCCGCCTCCGCGATCCGGGCCGCGACCGACGCCGGCGGGACGGTGCTGGCCTTCGGCAACGGGGGCTCGGCGACCGACGCCATGGACGCCGTCGCCGACCTGCGCGCCGCCCCCCAGGGCTGGCCGCCGCGGCGGGCGCTCGACCTCTGCGAGGACCCGGCCATCCTCACGGCGATCGCCAACGACATCGGCACCGAGGCGATCTTCGCCCGCCAGGTGATCGCCTACGGCAGGGCCGGCGACGTGGCGCTGTCCTTCTCGACCAGCGGCAGCTCGGCCAACGTCATCGCCGCCCTGGCCGAGGCCCGCCGGCGCGGCCTGACGACCGTCGCCATGGTCGGCTACGACGGCGGCCGGATCGCCGCCGAAGGCCTTGCCGACGTCGTCGTCATCACCCGCTCGGAGCACATCCCGCGCATCCAGGAGGCCCAGGCGAGCGCCTGGCACGTTGTCAGGGAGCTCATCGAGCGCGCGACGCCGTGAGCGCCGGCCTGCGCCGCGTGCGCGTGCGGGTGGAGGGGACGGTCCAGGGGGTGGGCTTCCGCCCCTACGTCCACCGCCTGGCCGGCGACCTCGGCCTCGCCGGCTTCGTTCTCAACGACGCCGGCGGCGTGGTGGTCGAGGTCGAGGCGGAGGGGGCCGCCGTCGAGCGCTTCCTCGAGCGGCTGGCCGGCGAGGCCCCGCCCCTGGCGAGCGTCGAGCGGGTCGAGCCGAGCGAGATGCCCCCGCTCGGCGATCGCGGCTTCGCCATCCTCGCCAGCGAGCGCGGCGCCGCGCCGACCGCCCCCGTCGCGCCCGACGCCGCCACCTGCGACGACTGCCTGGCCGAGCTCCGCGACCCGGCCGACCGCCGCTACCGCTACCCCTTCGTCAACTGCACCGCCTGCGGCCCCCGCTTCACGATCGTCCTGGGCGTCCCATACGACCGCGAGCGCACCACGATGGCCGGCTTCGCCATGTGCGACCGCTGCCGCGCAGAGTACGAGGACCCATCCGACCGCCGCTTCCACGCCGAGCCCAACGCCTGCCCGGAGTGCGGCCCGTCGGCCCGGCTCGTGGGGGGGCGGCCAATTGGCCGAGTGGCGCGTGGCCAATTGGCACACGACCCGGTCGCCCGGGCGGCGGCCGCCCTCGACGAGGGCGCGATCGTCGCCGTGAAGGGGATCGGGGGCTTCCACCTTGCCTGCCGGGCAGAGGACGAGGGGGCGGTCGCGCGGCTGCGGGCGCGCAAGCGCCGGGAGGAGAAGCCGTTCGCGGTGATGGCCGCCGACCGCGAGGCGGCGCGGGCGCTCGCGCGCCTCGGCCCCGCGGACGAGCGCCTGCTGAGGGGCCGCGACCGGCCGATCGTCGTGGCGCCGCGGCGGCCGGGGGCGGCGGTGGCGCCCTCGGTGGCGCCGGCCTCGGCGGACCTCGGCGTGATGCTGCCCTACTCGCCGCTCCACCACCTGCTGCTGGGCGACGCGGGCGGGCCGCTGGTGATGACCAGCGGCAACGTCTCGGACGAGCCGATCGCCCACCGCGACGAGGACGCGCTGGAGCGCCTGGCCGGCATCGCCGACCTCGTCCTGCTCCACGACCGCCCGATCGCCACGCGCACGGACGACTCGGTGGTGCGGCCGGCCGCGACGGGCCCGGCCATCGTGATCCGCCGCTCGCGGGGGCGGGTGCCGGACGCGATCGACCTCCCGCTCCCGGCCCAGCGGCCCCTCCTGGCCTGCGGCGCCGAGCTCAAGAGCACCTTCTGCCTGGCGCGCGGGCGGCGGGCCTGGGTCGGCCACCACATCGGCGACCTCCACAACTGGGAGACGCTGCGCTCCTTCCAGCGAGGGCATCGCCCACTTCGAGCGCCTCTTCGCCATCTCCCCCGAGGTGGTGGCCCACGACCTCCACCCCGACTACCTCTCGACCCGCTACGCGCTCGACCGCGAGGGCGTCGAGGCGGTCGCCGTCCAGCACCACCACGCCCACCTCGCCGCCTGCCTGGCCGAGCACGGCTGGACTGGCCCCGCCGCCGCCGCGGTCTTCGACGGAGCCGGTCTGGGCGACGACGGGACCGTCTGGGGCGGCGAGATCCTCGTGGGCGGCATCGCCGCCTCCCGCCGGGTGGCGCACCTGCGCCCGGTGAGGATGCCCGGCGGCGACGCCGCCACCCGCGAGCCCTGGCGGATGGCCTGCGCCTGGCTGCAGGAGGCGGCCGGCGACGACCCGCCCCTTCCCGCGGCGCTGGCCGGCCGCGTGGACGCCGCGGCCTGGGCGGCCGTCGCGCGGCTGGCGCGGTCGGAGCTGTCGCCCGTCACCACCAGCGCGGGGCGCCTCTTCGACGCCGTCGCCGCGCTCTGCGGCCTGCGGCCGCGCGTCAGCCACGAGGGCCAGGCGGCCGTCGAGCTGGAGGCCGCCTGCGACCCGGCCGAGCGGGGCGAGTACCCGATGGAGGGGCTCGACCCGCGCGGGGCGGTGCTGGCCGTCGCCGCCGACGTGGCGGCGGGGGCGGCGACGGGGGTGGTGGCGGCCCGCTTCCACAACGGCCTCGCCGCCGCGACCGCGCGCGAGCTGGCCGAGGCGGCCGGGCGGGGAGGGGCCGAGGCGGCGGCGCTGTCGGGGGGCGTGTTCCAGAACCGGCGCCTGCTGGAGGGCGTGACCGTCCGCCTGCGGCGCGCCGGCCTGCGGGTGCTCGTGCCCGAGCGGCTCCCGCCGAACGACGGCGGCATCGCCTACGGCCAGGCGGCCGCGGTCGCGGCCGGCGGCGCGCGCTGACGGTGTTCGACCACGTGACGATCCGGGCCTCCGATCAGCGCGGCCTCCGAGCGCTTCTACGCGACGGTGCTCGCGGCGCTCGCCCGGGAGCCGAGCCACAACGGCCCCGACGTCATCGAGTGGCACGACTTCTCGCTGGCCGCCGCGGAGCCGCATGCGCCGGCCACCCGCGGGCTGCACATCGGCTTCGGCGCGCCCTCGCGCGAGGCCGTCAACGCCTTCTGGCGCGCGGGCGTCGAGGCCGGATACCGCGACGACGGCGCGCCGGGCCCGCGCCCCGAGTACGGGCCCGACCACTACGGCGCCTTCCTCCTCGACCCCGACGGCAACAGCGCCGAGGCCGTCCGCCACGGGCGCGTCGCCGCCGGCGTCGTCGTCGACCACCTCTGGATCCGGACGGCCGAGCTGCGGGCGTCGGCCGCCTTCTACGACGCGATCGGCCACCATGCCGGCTTCGCCCGAAGCTTCGAGAGCGCCGAGCGGGTCCGCTTCTCGCTCGAGGGCGGCGGCTCGTTCTCGCTCGTCGCGGGCCGCCCGACCGAGGGCCTCCACGTCGCCTTCCCGGCGTGGGACGACGCGTCCGTGGAGGCCTTCCACGAGGCCGCGCTGGAGGCCGGGGGCAGCGACAACGGCCGGCCCGGCGAGCGGGTGCGCTACCACCCCGGCTACTACGCCGCCTACGTCCTCGACCCCGACGGCCACAACGTCGAGGTGGTCAACCACCACCGCGGCCCGGCTTGACGCAGCCGCTCGGTCCGCCGTGACGCTCCCCTGACGGGCGGCGGCGAGGCTCGCCCCGTCCACACGACACGGGAGGCCCGTCATGCCGCAGGCAGAGCACCGCACCTTCACGACCGCCGACGAGGTCCGGACCTTCGAGAAGGGCCGCATGGAGCTGGTGGAGATCGGGGGAGGCCACGTCGGCCGCCTGGTCCTGGAGCCCGGGTGGCGCTGGTCGGAGCACGTCAGGCCGATCGCCGGGACGGAGTGGTGCGAGGCGCCCCACTTCCAGTACCACGCCGCCGGCACGATCCGCATCCAGATGGCCGACGGGACCGAGTTCGACGCCGGCCCGGGCGAGCTCACCGTGCTGCCGGCCGGCCACGACGCCTGGGTCGTCGGGGACGAGGACGTCGTGATGATCGACTGGCACGGCGCCCAGCACTACGCGGAGAGCTGACGGGTTAGCGGAAGACTCGGTAGCCCTGCCGCGAGACAGTGAAGCCCGGGCCGGCCCCGCCGCGCGCGCGGCAGGTGAGGCCGGCCCGGCGCGAGGTGCAGCGGACCTTGGAGGGCAGGGTCAGGCTGGTGCCGTAGGGAAGGCGAGGGCAGTCGTCGGTGAAGCCGCAGGTCGGCCCCACGTCCCCTCGGCAGGATCCGAGCGTGACGCGGCCTCGCGCCAGCGTGATCTGGGTCCCGATCCAATCCAGGTCGCACGACGCGGGCTTTGGCGGCACGCTCGGCCACGATGCCTTCTGCACCACGCAGTCGAACCGTGGGCGCCGAGAATTCGGCGATGCAGTCAATGTTCCTTGAGGGGGTCGTGAAGTGCGTGAAGTCGGCGTTGGCGACCGCCGGGACGACGAGGGCGGCGAGAAGTGCGGGCACGAGGGCGAGGCGCAGTCTCCGCAGCACGGCGCCAGCCTACCCCGGCGCGTCAGGGCCGGGCCAGCCCGCCCTCGAAGGCGGCGATCACGGCCTGCACCCGGTCGCGCGCCCCGAGCTTGCCCAGGATCCGCTTGACGTGGGTCTTGACGGTCAACTCCTCGATGACCAGCTCGGCGGCGATCTCGCCGTTGCTGAGCCCGCGGGCGACCAGCTCCAGAACATCGCGCTCGCGCGGCGTGAGCGACTCGAGGCGCTTCCCGGCGGGGGCCCGGGGCGGGCTGGTGGCCATCCGCTCGATCACGCGCCGCGTCACCGAGGGCGCGAGCAGGGAGTCGCCGGCGGCGATCGTGTGCACCGCCGCGATCAGGTCCTCGGGACGGGTGCGCTTGAGCAGGAAGCCCGACGCGCCCGCGCCGAGGGCGCCGAAGATGTAGTCGTCCTCCTCGAAGGTGGTGAGGATGACGACCCGCGTCTCGGGCGCCGCCTCGAGCACGTGGCGGGTGGCGGCGATCCCGTCCACGCCGGGCATCCGGACGTCCATCAGCACCACGTCCGCCCGCAGCCGACGCGCCGCCCCGGGGGCCTCGGCGCCGTCGCCGGCCTCGCCCACCACCTCGACGGTCGCGTCGCTCGACAGCACCGCGCGCAGCCCCGCCCGCATCAGGTCGTCGTCGTCGACGATCAGCACGCGCACGGGGGCGCTCACGACGCCTCCGTGGGGTAGGGAAGGCGGGCCCGCGCGCGGAAGAGGCCGCCCTCCTCGGCCGGCCTCCAGCGTGCCGCCCATGAGGGCCGCGCGCTCGCGCATGCCGACCAGGCCGTGCCCGCCCCCGGGGCGCGCCGCCCCGTTGCGGGCGGCGCGGTTGGTCACGGTGAGGGCGAGGGCATCGGCGCCGTAGTCGATCTCGACCCGGGCGGCGCCGTCGCCGTGCAGGGCGGCGTTGGTGAGGGCCTCCTGGAGGATGCGGTAGGCGGTCCCGTCCAGCGCCGGCGGCAGGGCGCGGGCCGTGCCGCGGACGTCGACGCTGACGTCGAGGCCCCCCGCCCGGTGGCGCTCGACCAGGCCGTCGAGCGCCGAGAGGCCCGAGAGCGGCTCGACCCCCGCGGCGCCGGGCCCGGCGCCGTCGCGCAGTGCCCGCACCATGCGGTCGATGTCGCCGAGCGTCTCGCGCGCGACCTCCTCGATGGTCTCCAGGGCCTCGGTCGCGCGCGCGGGGTCCTTGTCGCGCAGCAGCCGCGCCGCCCCGGCCTGGACGAGGATCACGTTGATGGCGTGGCCGGCCGAGTCGTGCAGGTCGCGGGCGATGCGGGTGCGCTCCTCGGCGACCGCAACGCGCTCGCGGCCGGCCTCCCGCTCGCGCGCGGCCTCGACCCGCTCGCGCCGCAGCCGCACCCTGTCGCCGACGTACCACGAGCCGCCCCAGGTGAGGAGGCCGAAGAGGAACTCGCTGACGGGGAAGGAGCCATCGATCGCGAGGGCGGCGAGCAGGAAGAGGAAGAGGCCGCCGCCCACCACGAGCGCCGTGCGGAACGCCTGGGCGCGTGTGTGCCGCGGCGAGGCGGCGACGGTGTAGAGGGCGATCATCGACCCGATCGGCGGCCCGAGCGAGTAGCCCATCCCATAGAGGATCACGGTCGGGATCCAGACGAGCGGGAAGACGACCAGCGGCCAGCGGCGCCGCCACAGCAGCGGCAGCGCGGTCAGGGCCGCGAGCGCGATGCCCAGCGGGTCGGCGCCCTGCGCGTCGTCCTCGAAGCGCCCGCTGTGGAGCATGCCCACTGTGGCGAGGAAGGCGAGGGCGGTGAGCCCGACGTCGATGACGACCGGACGCCAGCGCCCCGGGCGGGGGAGCCCCGCGGCGTGTGACGGCGTGCCCATTGCGCCTCCGACGCTAGCGGGCTTCGCGGCCGCGCGTATCGCCCCGGGGGCGGATCGGGGTCCCCCCCGGGGGGACGCGCAGGTTCGCCCCACGGGGCGTCGTGGCGGGCGGGTCCCCCTTCGTAGCGTGGGCGGCGGTTCCCCGTCGAGAGGAGGCTCGGATGCCCGCCCCGCCACGCCCGTCCCCCCGCCCGGCCGGGCCGCTCGCCCGGCTCGCCGACCTCGCGGTGCGCCGACGCGGCCTGATGGTCGTCGCCTGGATCGTCATCCTGGCGGCCACGATCGCCCTCGCGCCGCGCGTCGCCGGCGACTTCGCCGCCGACTACTCGACCCCCGGCGCCGAGTCAACGGCCGCCGCCGATCTCATCGAGCAGCGCTTCCCCGGCACCACGGGGGAGTCGGTCAACGTCGTCTGGCAGGACCGCGACGGCGCCATGGCGCCGGCCGCGCGCGAGCGCGTCGACCGTTTCCTGGCGCAGGCCGAGACCCTGGAGGGGATCGGCGATGCCGGCCCGCCGCGAGTCTCGGACGACGGCACGATCGCCGTCGTCAACCTCGCCCTCGACCGGCGGTCGTGGGACGTCCCGGTCGCCACCGGCGAGCGGCTCATCGACCTCGCCGAGTCCGCGAGCGGCGACGGCCTGCGGATCGAGCTGGGCGGCGGCCCGATCATGGAGGCCGAGGGCGGCGGCCAGCCCGAGCTGGTGGGCCTGATCGCCGCGGCCGTCGTGCTGCTGATCGCGTTCGGCTCGCTCGTGGCGGTCGGCATGCCGATCGCCGTCGCGCTGGTCGGGCTCGGCATCTCCACCGGCCTGATCGGCATCGCCGCCGCAGTGGTCAACGTCCCCGAGTGGGCGCCGGCCGTCTCCGGGCTGATCGGGATCGGCGTCGGGATCGACTACGCCCTGCTCATCCTGACGCGCTTCCGGGGCGCCCTGGCCGACGGCCTCGACGTGCGGGACGGGATCGTCGAGGCGGTGACCACCGCCGGGCGGAGCGTCCTGATCGCCGGCGGGACCGTCGTGATCTCGCTGCTCGGCCTCTTCCTGATGGGCGTCTCGTACATGGTGGGCGTCGCGGTGGCGGCGATCATCGCCGTGCTCGTCGTCATGGCGGCGTCGGTGACGCTGCTGCCGTCGCTGCTGGCCTTCGCCGGGCGGCGGGTCGACCGGCTCCGGATCCCCGGCCTGGGCCGGACGCTGCGGACCGACCGCCCCGCGCCGGCGGTCCGCTGGGCGCGGGCCGTGCAGCGTCGCCCCGCGCCCGCGGCGATCGCCGCGACGGCCGTGCTCCTGGTGCTGGCCGCGCCGGCCCTCGGGCTGCGGCTCGGGTTCCCCGACGCGGGCAACCGCTCGGCCGACTCCCCCACCCGCCAGTCCTACGACCTCATCAGCGAGGGCTTCGGCCCGGGCGCCAACGGCCCCCTGCTGGTGACGGCCGACCTGGAGCGCCCCGGCGCCGCGGCCGGCCTGGGCGAGCTGGAGCGGCGGCTGCGCGCCGAGGACGGCGTCGCGTTCGTCGTCCCGCCGCGCCTGAGCCCCGCCGGCGACGCCGCGATCCTCACGGTGATCCCGGAGTCCTCGCCCCAGGACGCGGCCACGCAGGACCTCGTCGACCGCCTCCGGGCCGACCTGTCCCCCGAGGCGACGGGCGGGGTCCCCGTGCTCGTCGGCGGCACCACCGCGGCCTTCGTCAACCAGAGCGAGCTGGTGACCGACCGGCTGCCGCTCTTCATCGCCGGGGTCGTCGGGTTGTCGTTCCTGCTCCTGCTGGTCGCCTTCCGGGCCCCCGTGATGGCCCTCAAGGCGGGCCTGATGAACCTGCTCTCGGTCGGCGCCGCCTACGGCGTCGTGGCCCTGGTGGCCGAGGGCGGCTGGGCCGGGGGCCTGCTCGGCATCGACGAGGAGACCCCGGTCGCGCCCTTCATCCCGGTGATGATGTTCGCGATCCTCTTCGGGCTCTCCATGGACTACGAGGTGTTCCTGCTCTCGCGGATCCGGGAGGAGTTCCTGCGCCACGGCGACTCGAGCCGGGCGGTCGTCGAGGGCCTGGCCCGCACGGCCCGGGTCATCACGGCCGCCGCGGCCATCATGGTCGTGGTCTTCCTCGCGTTCCTCGCGACGCCCGAGGTCTTCCTCAAGCTGATGGGGATCGGGATGGCCACGGCGATCTTCGTGGACGCGACGATCGTGCGGATGGTGCTGGTGCCGGCGGTCATGCAGCTCCTGGGCCGCGCCAACTGGTGGCTGCCCGGCTGGCTCGACCGGCGCCTGCCCCGACTCGACGTGGAGCCCCGCGAGCCGGCCGCCTCGGCGCGGTAGCGGCGGACGCCCCCCGCCCGGCAGGCACGCCGGGCGGGGGGTCGAACTACGGGGCGTGTCGCGTCGAACGCCTGAACGTGTGGACCAACCGCAGGATCGAGCGCGCAGGCGGGATCACGCCGGCGATCGCCGTCCAGATCATCGCCGTCTACACGACGACGATCGTGTTCATCGGGGCCCTGGTCATGTGGCTGATCGACGACGACAACTTCCCCAACTACGGGCTGGCGCTCTGGTGGGCGGCCCAGACCGTGACGACGGTGGGCTACGGGGACATCGTCCCCACCAGCGTCGCGGGGAGGATCGTTGCATCCCTGGTCATGTTCACCGGCATCGCCCTCATCTCGGTCGTCTCGGGGGCCGCGGCCGGCGGCCTCATGCAGACCGTCCGCCGCCGGCAGGGGATGGACACCGAGACGCGCATCCTCGAGGAGATCCAGGCCCTCCATCGGCGGCTCGACGAGCTGAAGGCGCCGCCCCGTGACTGAGCGCGGTCGTTCGTCCCTTAGGGACGATGCACGGACGGCGGCAAGCGCGGTTTCATCGACCCGGCGATGGCCGAGGTCCCGAAGGAGACGGTCGAGACCCTGCGCGGCCTGGCTGCGGGGGAGCCGGCGATGCTCGAAGGGCTGCTCGGCCTCCAGCTCGAGAACCTGGAGGACTCCGGCCTCGACCCACGCGTGTACTCGCTCGTGAAGGTCGCCGCCCTGATCGCGCTCGACGCGACCCCGGAGTCGTTCGCCGCCCAGGCCGGCGCGGCGCTCGACGCCGGCGCGACGCCGGACGAGCTGCTCGGGGTGCTCGTCGCGGTCGCCCCCCAGGTCGGGACCGCTCGGGTGGTGGCGACGGCGCCCGCCCTGATGGCCGCCCTCGGCCTGCCCGGCAGGACCGGTGAGGAACCCGTTCAGGCGCCGGCGGCCGTTCGTGCCGCGCGAGGCGCGCACGGCCGTCGCCGAGATCGGTCCCGAGGACCTCGAGCGCCTCTTCGTGGCGCCGCGCTGGCTGCGGGGCCTCGGCCGGATCTCGTGGCTCCTGGTCGGCATCGCCGCGGTGCTGGTCGGCCTCGTCTGGGTGCTGGGCCTCACCTCGTCGATCGTCGAGCCGGTCGTGGCGGGGGCCGTCGTGGCCGCGGTGGCCTCGCCGGGCGTCGCCTGGCTCGCCGCCCGGGGCCTGCCGCGCGCCGCCGGCGCGGGGCTGATGCTGCTGGCCCTCCTGGCGATCGCCGTCGGCATCTTCCTGCTCGTCGTGGGCGGGATCGTCGAGCAGTCGTCCGAGATCGAGGCCTCCGCCGACCAGGCCCTCAGCACGATCGAGGGCTGGGCCAACGACGCCGACGCCAACGGGACCTCGGACACCGTCCAGGACGTCAAGGGCGCCGTCTCGGGGGCCGGCGCCACCCTCCTGACGGGCGTCGCGGAGGGCATCGAGGGGCTGACCTCGGTCGCGTTCTTCCTCTCCTTCACCCTCTTCAGCGTCTTCTTCCTGCTCAAGGACGGGCCGACCATCAAGCGCTTCGCCGACCGCCACCTCGGCGTGCCCGTCCCGGTGGCGGCGCTCGTGACCGGCGAGGTGCTCGGGTCGCTGCGGCGCTACTTCGTCGGCGTGACCATCGTCGCCGTGTTCAACGCCGTCGTCGTCGGGGCCGGCGCGCTCATCCTGGGGGTGCCGCTGGCCGGGACGATCGCCATCGTCACCCTCGTCCTGGCGTACATCCCCTTCATCGGCGCCTTCGTCTCGGGCGCCTTCGCGGTGCTGATCGCCCTCGGCTCGGAGGGATCGACCGACGCGCTCATCATGCTCGTCGTCGTGATCCTCGCCAACGGCGCTCTGCAGCAGGTGGTGCAGCCGATCGCCTTCGGGGCGACGCTCGACCTCAACCCGCTGGCCGTCCTGGTCGTGACCATCGCGGGCGGGAGCCTGTTCGGCATGGTCGGCCTGATCCTGGCGGCGCCGCTGACGTCGGCCGCCGTCCACGTCAGCCGGGGCATCGCCCAGGCCCGCGCCGCGCAGCCCGCCCCCGAGACGAGCCCGCCGCCCGAACCGGCCTGACGGGCCCCGCGTGGGCCGCGCGCTCGGCGACATCCTGCCGCTCGCGGACGCCGCCGCCATTCGGCCGGGCACGATCATCGTGATCGCCCTGCTGCTGACCACCCCGCGGGCGCGGTCCATCGGCCTCGCGTTCACGATCGGGTCATGAATTCGATCGCGCTCCTCGGGGTGGTCCTGCTGGTCATCGCCGAGGCGATCGGCGCCGGGGAGTTGGGGGGCGCCCGCTACCCGGTCGATGTCCAGGAGCGCCGAGCGGCTCGAGTTTCAGGGCCGGCTCCCGCCGCGAGCCTCGGGCCGCCGATGCCTTGACCATCGGCGACCATGGCACGGTCGAGACCGACGGATTCGCCCCATTGCGCCGCGACGGTCGAATCGAGGCGGGCAAGCTCCTCGTCGACTGCCGCGCGGTGCTCGGTGCGCACGTCCTCGCGACCGCGCCGCAGGATCTCTTGGCTCTGCTCGCCCTGGTGCTAGGCGCGGCGGGCGCGGCGGCGGCGCACGCCATCGAGGTCGAGGCCGAGCAGGGCCAATCGCAGGTCGATGACGGCCGCGCGCCTCGGCGGTTCGAGGCCGGGGTGATGATCTCCGAGGGCCGCCCCGGCACCGTGATCGTGCTGCTGTCCTCGGCCGATGCGGAGGCGATGCCGCAGCGGGCCGCGGGGCGGTCGCCGCCTGCACGCTCGACAAGCGGAGCCTGTCGCCCGCACGCTCGTCGAGCTGTGGTCCGCCAACGGCCCGGGGTCGCGCCCGCCCGGTTGGCCGTGCGGCCGCCCTGCGGCCGCCACCACGCCCGCCCTCGTGCCCGCACCCCGCGAGGTGAGGCGCGCGCCGTAGCGCGCCTCGCGGGGGGCGGGCTAGGGTCCCGCCGTGGCCATCGACGTCACCGGCGCGCACACGGCCGCGGCGCGCCTCCCCCGCCGGACGCCGAGACCCCGTCGAGGGGGAGGTTCGCCCCCCCGTCGCCAGGCCCGGGCGCGGTGGCCCGCCCGGCGCTGGTGCGGCGGCTGCGCGAGGCGTCGTCGTTCCCGCTCGTCGTCCTCCGCGCCCCGGCCGGGTTCGGCAAGACCGCCCTGCTGTCGCAGTGGGCAGAGGCCGATCCGCGCCCGGTCGCGTGGCTCACGGTCGGCCCCGAGCACGCCGACGACGGCGAGCTGACGCGAGACCTCGCCGAGGCCCTCGAGCGCCTGGGCCCGGGCGGGGCCGAGCGGGGCGCGGCGCCCGTGACGCCCCTGGGGCGCGTCCGCCGCGCGCTGGCCGGGCTGCGCGCGCCGGCGCTCGTCGTCATCGACGACGCCCACCTCCTGGCCCAGGGCGAGGCCCTGGCGGCGGTGGGGATGGTCTGCGCCGGCCTCCCGCCCGGGTCCCAGGCGGCGATCGCCTGCCGTGCCGAGCCCGCCCTGCGCGGGGGGCTGCTGCGCTCGCGGGGGCTGGTGCTGACGCTCGGGCCGGAGGACCTGGCGATGGACGGCGTCGAGGCGGCCCACCTCCTCAGCGCGGCCGGCGCGGGGCTCGACCGCGAGGCGGCCGACGCGCTGGTCGACCTGAGCGAGGGCTGGCCGGCCGGCATCCGCCTCGCCGCGGGCGACCGGGACGCGCTCGAGGACTACGTCGAGGACGAGGTGCTGTCCGGGCTGACGGCGCCCGAGCGCGAGCTGGTCGTGCGCACCGCGCTCCTCGAGCGCCTCTCGACCGAGGACTGCGACGCCGTGCTCGGGCGCCCGGGGAGCGGCCCGCTGCTGGACGGGCTCGCCCGCCGCGGCCTGCTCGTGGCGCCCGGCGGGCCGGGAGGGGTCCGCCGCCACCGGCGCCTGGTGGCCGACGCGGTGGGCGGGCGGCTCGCGCGCCGCGACCCCGAGCTCCTGGGCGAGCTGGTCTGGCGGGCGCTGCCCCTGCACCTGGCCACCGGGCGGCTCGACGTCGTCGGGGGGTGGCTCGCGCGACGGTCGCCGGGCGAGATCGGCGCCTCGCCGGCCCTCTCGCTCGCCGCCGCCTGGTGCGGCCTGGAGGGCGGCGGCGAGGCCGAGCACTGGATCGAGGCGGCCGCGGGCTCGCGCCGCCCCCTCGGCGGGCCCGGCGAGCTGGCCGCCGCGGTGGCGCTGCTGCGCGCGACGGCGGCCCGCGAGGGGGTCGCGCGGATGGCCGACGACGCGCGGGCCTCGTCGGCGGCGTGGGCGCACGACTCGCCGTGGCGCGCCGTCTGCTGCGCGGTCGAAGGGGTCGCGCTCGACCTGGCCGGCGACCGCGAGGGGGCGCTCGCCCGCCTGCGCGACGCCGCCCGCCGGGCCGGGCCCCAACTCCCCTGGGCCGCGATGGCCAGCCGTTCGTGGCAGGCCATGATGGCCGTCCGCGACGGTGCCTGGGAGCGGGCGGAGCGGCTCTGCGCGCAATCCGAGGCCGCGCTGCGGCGCGAGGGCCTCGGCGACTGCGCGAGCGCGGCCGTGGGCCACTCGGCGGCGGCCCTCCTGCTGGCGCGCTCGGGCCGGCGGGACGAGGCCCGCGCCCGGCGTGCCCGCGCCGATCGCCTGCTCGCCCTGGCGCCCGACCTCGCGCCCTGGCGCCTCGTCGCCGCCCGCGTGCTCCTGGCGCGCGCGAGCGCGCTGCTGGGCGACGCCGAGGGGGCGCACGGCCTGCTCGACGGAGCGCGCGAGCCGCTGGCGCTGCTGGCCGGCAGCGCCACCCTCCACCTCGACGTGGCCGCCGCGCGCGAGGCGGCCGAGGGCCTGGCCCCCGGCGCCCGCGAGCGGCAGGCGCCGCTGACCGCCGCAGAGGCCCGCGTGCTGCGCTTCCTGCCCACGCACCACTCGTTCCGCGACATCGGCGCCCGGCTGCACCTGTCGCGCTTCACGGTGAAGAGCCAGGCGCTGGCGGTCTACCGCAAGCTCGGCGTCTCGTCCCGCGGCGAGGCCGTCGCCCGGGCCCGGGTGCTCGGGCTGCTCGACGACGAGCCGCCCCGCTAGGGCTCCTCGCGTCCGGGCGGCGCCAGCGGCATCGCCCCGCCCGGCGCCAGCACGACCACTGTCACCTCCGGGGCCAGCCGCGCCGCGTGCGCTGCGAACTCGCGCGGCGGGTCGCGGAGGAACGCCGGCGGCCGGCGCCGCCGCGTCCACGCGCCGGCGTAGGTCCCCCAGTGGATCGGCACCGCCCGCTTCGGCCGCAGCAGCGTGAGGGCCCGCGCCGCGGCCTCGGGGTCGAGGTGCCCGGGGCCGAGGCTCGCCGCCCAGCCCGCGACCGGCAGGAGGGCGACGTCGATCGCCGCCGCCGCCAGGTCGGCCATCCCGGGGAAGAGGCCGGTGTCGCCGGCGAAGTAGACGACCCGGCTCCCGATCACGAGGTAGCCGAGCGCGGGCGCCGACGCCCGGCCCGGCATCCGCCGGCCGTCGTGGTCGGCGTGGACCGCCCGCACCCGGACCGGGCCGACCGCCACCTCGTCCCCCTCGCCGACCTCCACGATCCGCCCGGGCTGCCGCCGCAGCAGCCGGCGGGCGCCCCGCGGGGCGACGACCAGCCCGGGCGCCAGCCGGCGCAGCGAGGGCCCGTGGAGGTGGTCGAGGTGCAGGTGGGAGATGAGCGCGGCGTCCACGGCGCCCGGGACGCCCGCGGGCGCGGCCATCCGGCGCAGGTGGCCGACGCGCCCACGGAGCGCCGGGTCGGTGACCAGGCGGACCCCGTCGAGGTCGATCACGGCGGCCGCGTGGCCGAGCCAGGTCAGCCGGTCCGGGCGCATCGCCTCATGTGACCGCCGGCCCC
The DNA here is from genome assembly GCA_963808825.1 of Miltoncostaeaceae bacterium. Classification (GTDB taxonomy): domain Bacteria; phylum Actinomycetota; class Thermoleophilia; order Miltoncostaeales; family Miltoncostaeaceae; genus DATAGF01. The sequence goes on from CAWEGW010000001.1 coordinate 96,943, forward strand.
CTCACACGCTGACCGGGAACACCCAGCCTGGCGCCGATGCCCGCGAGGGCCTGCTCGCCGCCAGGAGGACCGGCGCCGCGACCTCGGCGATCCACTCCCTGCGCTCGGCCGCCACGCTACGTGAACACGTTGACGGCTCGAGCGATCACCAGCCCGACCACCATGAGCGCGATGATCGACTGAAGGGTCATGGCCAGCTTCGCCCAGGCCGCCATCGGCATGACGTCGGTGGGGCTGAACGCCATGTTCGTCGTCAGCCCGAGGGCGAGGTAGTCGGTGAACGCCGGCCGCCAGCCGGGCGGCGCGAGCTCGGGGCTCATCTGCTGCGTGAAGGCGAGGTCGGGGTGCTCTCGCTCCCGGCGGTAGCGCGCCAGCGGACCGCCGCTGTCGAACTGCCAGTAGAGGAGCGCGAAGACGAGGGCGTTGCCCAGCCAGATCACGGCGCCGGAGGCCAGGAGCGCGCTCGCTTCCTCGGTCACCGGCCCGCCGTTGATCAGGTCGGCGATCAGGATGCCGGTGAACAGGACGGCCACGACGGCCAGGGAGACGATCAGCGCGATCGAGAGCCGGCGCAGCCACCTGGCCCGCCGGGTCACGCGCGAGGGGTCCGCCGCGACCAGGGCGACGAGCATGGCGATCTCGATCGCCGGCACGAGCCACGCCGGGCCCAGCGACTCACGGTCGGGCTCGGCGATGCGCAGCGTGATCTGGAGGGCGATGAACGCCGCCACCGCGAGCGCGATCGGCCAGCGCGACTCGACGAAGACCTGCTCGACGTCCGACCGCGCGCTGGCGTCAGTGGCGCTCATACGGCCGGAACCATCTCAACAGGCGCGGACGCTCCGAGCATCACCCCGGCGACCGCCGTAGTGTTGGGTCCCGAGCGCCGACGACCAGGGGGTGGAGCATGTGGTGGGGGATGGGTGGGGTTCTCGCGGTGATCTACATCGCCCTGTTCATCGTCCTCGGGATCCAGACGATCCGGCGAGGGCACTGGCTCCTCTTCTTCATCGGCATCATCTTCCCGCTCCTCTGGATCATCGGCGCGCTGATGCCGCCGACGCGGCGAGCCCAGGAGGCCGGGGTAGGCTGACCGCGGCGAGGGCCGGGCAACTCGACGCGGGAGGCGGGCATGGCGGTCCACGGGGTGAAGGCGTCCGAGGCGGGAGGGGAGCTCTACCCGTCAACCGACTCGAGGGTGCGGGTGCCGAAGGACCGGATGGCCGAGGACGAGTGGGAGCCGCGCCACGCCCACCGCCTCGTCCGCGACGAGCTGCTGGTCGAGGGCAACGCGCGCCTCAACCTGGCGACCTTCTGCCAGACCTGGGTCGAGCCCGAGGTCGTCGCGCTGTTCGCCGAGACCTACGACAAGAACATGATCGACAAGGACGAGTACCCGCAGACCGCGGAGATCGAGCGCCGGTGCGTGAACATCATCGGAGGGCTCTGGAACGCGCCCGCCGCGATCGACGCCGACCCCACGACCCTGCCGGTCGGCACCTCGACCACCGGCTCCAGCGAGGCCTGCATGCTGGGCGGCATGGCGATGAAGCGGCGCTGGCAGGCGGGCAGGACGGCTGCCGGCGAGCCGGCCGAACGCCCGAACATCGTGATGGGCTCCAACGTCCAGGTGTGCTGGCACAAGTTCGCCCGGTACTGGGACGTCGATCAGCGGCTCGTGCCGGCGGAGGGGGAGCGGTACGCGCTGAACGCCGAGGAGGCGGTGAAGGCCTGCGACGAGAACACGATCGGCGTCGTCGCGGTCCTCGGCTCGACCTTCACGGGGGAGTACGAGCCGATCGCCGAGATCAGCGAGGGCCTCGACGACCTCCAGGCGCGGACGGGGATCGACGTCCCGATCCACGTCGACGGGGCGAGCGGCGGCTTCGTGGCGCCGTTCCTCCAGCCGGACCTGATCTGGGACTTCCGCCTCCCGCGGGTCAGGTCGATCAACGCCTCAGGGCACAAGTACGGCCTGGCGCCGCTGGGCGTCGGATGGGTGCTCTGGCGCGGCGCCGCCGACCTGCCCGAGGAACTCGTCTTCCACGTGAACTACCTGGGCGGGGACATGCCGGTGTTCGCGATCAACTTCTCGCGCCCGGGCAGCCAGGTGATCGCGCAGTACTACAACTTCGTGCGGCTCGGGCGCTCCGGCTACCGGCGCATCCAGCAGAACGCCCAGGACGTCGCGCTCCACCTGGCCGACGAGATCGAGGCCATGGGCCCGTTCCGGATGCTCACGCGCGGGACGGACCTGCCGGTCCTGTCGTGGACCATGGAGGACGGCGCGAACTTCACGGTCTTCGAGCTCTCGGACGCGCTGCGCAGCTTCGGCTGGCAGGTCCCGGCCTACACGATGCCGGCGAACCTCACCGACATGGCGATCTGCCGCATCGTGGTACGCCACGGGCTGCGCGGCGACCTGGCGGACCTGTTCCTCGACGACATGCGCACAGTGGTGGACCGCTTTGCGGCCGACCCCGATCGCCGGCCCGACACCACCGCACCGACGGGCTTCAGCCACGCGTAGCCTCGACGGGTGGATCGGCCTGCTCTTCGCGATCGGGTCGGTCGGGTTCGCGCTGGGCGCGTTCCCCTACGTCGCCGCGCGCGCCGACCCGACCGCCGTCGGGATCTCCTTCTTCGTCGGATCGCTCTTCTTCACGAGCGCCGCGGGCCTGCAGCTCATCCAGGCGCTGTGGAAAGGGGGGTGGCTCGACCGCCTGGCCACCGTGGTCCAGTTCGTCGGAACCCTCTTCTTCAACTGGACGACCTTCGCGGGGCTCAACGACGCGCTCGACACCCAGGAGCAGATCCATCGGGTCTGGGCGCCGGACGCGGTCGGCTCGATCTGCTTCCTGGTCGCCAGCTACGTCGCGATCGTGGCCCTGTGCGGCAGCCCGTGGTGCCGGCGCCGCGGCGACACCCCCTGGCGCATCGCGATGCTGAACATGGTGGGTTCGGTCTTCTTCGGCATCTCGGCGATCGCATCGTTCATCGACCCCAGCACGGGCGACGTGCTCAACGCCGACCTCACGAACTCCACGACCTTCCTCGGCGCAGTCTGCTTCCTGGCCGGCGGCCTCCTGCTGATGCCGCGGCGAGGCCGGGCGTTCGCCGTCCCCGCGACTGGTTGAGAAGTCAGGGGGCGGCGAACTGGTGCAGCAGGCTGTTCGCCGCGCCGCGCTCCCCCCAGAAGGCGCGCTGCGCCTCCACCCCGCCCAGGCGGTAGGCGAGGCTCATCGGGAACCGCATCGGGTCCCAGCTCCCGACGTCGCGCAGGGCCGCGCCACCGGGACCGGCCGAGACCACCAGATGGCTCAGGCCCGGGCCCATGAAGTGGCCCGCGTGGGTCGTGAGCTGGGCGACCGCCACCGCGCGGTGGCCGTCGGGGAGGGTCCGCGCTCCGACGCCCGCCAGGCCCGCGTCCATCTCGGCCACCAGCGACTCGAGGCCCTCCGGCCGGTCGCCGGTCTCGAGGCGCGTGCACGTGACATAGCCGCGCGTCAGGAGGGGATGGCGGGTGCCCGCCCCGGCGACCACCTCGATCTCGAAGGTCTGGCCCAGCAGGCCCCCGGGGCGCAGCGGGGTGAAGCGGCCGTGGTCGGAGCCGAAGTCCGGCCACGACGGCGGCGCCGTGAGCCGCTCCATCACGAGGTCCACGTCGGCCACCGGGACCGGCTCGTAGGTCTTCCAGACGCGCAGGCCGGGCGCGGCCGAGGGTGGCGTGAGCTCCCCGACCTTGGCGTGGGCCATCCGCCGTCCGGGGCGGTGCGCCACTCGCTGGAGGGCGCTCTCGAAGACGATCCCCCAGCCGCGCCGCGCCGGGTCGGCGTAGCCGCCCGAGAACCACGGGCCGAGGAGCCGGTCTGCGCCCTCGAGGAGGTCGCCCCGCGTGAGCCGCCCGCGGCCTCCGTCCCGGCGGAAGCGCCGCCGGTAGGCGCGGTGGAACTCCCGCAGATCGGTCAGGTGAAGCCGACGGCCCCCGAGCCGGCTCCAGCGGGTGGTGAGGACGCAGAAGGCCAGGCGCAGGTCGTCGAACGTGCCGCTCGGCCTCCGGGTGCGCGTAGTAGGCGGCGTTGAGGAAGTCCGTGACCCAGGGCGCGGCGTCCGGGGCCGCGATCGACGTCCCCGCCATCCGCGCGAAGCGCATGGCCCGGGCGATCGGGCCGGGACCGCGCGGCTCGCTCACCGCCGCGCGCGGATGAACGCGGTGAGCCCGTACGAGTTCACGGGCACCATGCCGAGCTTGCGGTAGAAGCCCTCGGCGCCGCGCTCGGCCACGAGCACCTGGTGGTGGAAGCGCTCGATGGGGTAGTGGTCCATGATCGCCTCGGCGAGGGTCCGGCCGATGCCCTGACGCTGGCGGTCGGGGGCCACCAGGATGTCCGCGATGTAGACCGCGAAGGCCTCGTCGGACATGGCCCGCGCGAAGCCGACCACCCGATCCTCCTCGAGCGCGACGACCGAGTAGGAGGAGGCCTCGATGGCCGTCAGCAGGCGGTCGGGATCGCCCGCGTGGGTCCACCCGTGGGCCCGGTAGAGGCCCACGATCTCGGGGAAGTGGTCGGGCAGGATCGCCTGCCGGATCACGATTGGAGGACGGGTGGTGGTCAGCGGGTCGTCCAGGGGGGGTGTGCGATACTCGCCGGCGTGTCGGCGCCTGCTCGAATCCTGCCGGAACGGTACGACCCCGCGCCCGTCGAGTCCAAATGGCAGGCCGTCTGGGAGCGCGAGCGCGCCTTCCACGCCGAGCCGCTGGCGCGCGACGGCGAGCCGCCCGCGCTGCCCGAGCGCCCCAAGGCGTACGTGCTGGAGATGCTCCCGTACCCGTCCGGTGAGATCCACATCGGTCACGTCAAGAACTACACGATGGGCGACGTCGTGGCGCACTTCCGGCGTCGCAGCGGCGCTGCGGTGTTCCACCCGATGGGGTACGACTCCTTCGGGCTGCCGGCCGAGAACGCCGCCATCCGCACCGGCGAGCCGCCGGCGCGGGTGATCGCCGAGAACATCGCCCGCATCCGCGAGCAGATGCGGCGGCTCGGGGTCTCGGTGGACTGGGAGACCGAGGTCGCCACCAGCGACCCCGAGTACTACCGCTGGACGCAGTGGATCTTCCTCCGCCTGCTCGAGCGGGGGCTGGCCGAGCGCCGCGAGGCGGCCGTCAACTGGTGCCCGGTCAACCAGACCGTGCTGGCCAACGAGCAGGTCATCGACGGCCATTGCGAGCGCTGCGGCGCGGAGGTCGAGCTCCGCCAGCTCACCCAGTGGTTCTTCCGCATCACCGAGTACGCCCAGCGCCTGCTCGACGACATGGACGAGCTGATCGACTGGCCCGAGCGGGTCCTGACCCAGCAGCGCAACTGGATCGGCCGCTCCGAGGGCGCCCGGGTGATCTTCCGGGTGCAGGACGGGGACCAGGAGATCCCGGTCTTCACGACCCGCCCCGACACCCTCTTCGGGGCGACCTTCTTCGTCCTGGCCCCCGAGCACCCGGCGGTCGGGCACCTGGTGGAGGGCCGGCCCGAGGAGGCCGACGTCCGCGCCTACCTGGCCGCCGCCGCGCGCGAGAGCGCGGCCGAGCGCGGCGACGCCGAGCGCGCCAAGACCGGCGTCTTCACCGGCCGCCACGTCATGAACCCGGTCAACGGCGAGCCGCTGCCGGTCTGGGTGGCCGACTACGTCCTGATGGACTACGGGACCGGCGCGATCATGGCCGTCCCCGCCCACGACGAGCGCGACCTGGCCTTCGCGCGCGCCCAGGGGCTGCCCGTGCGGCGCGTGATCGCGCCCGAGGGGGTCGAGCCCGACGCGCCGGTGGAGGAGGCCGAGCCGGGCGAGGGGCGGCTCGTGAACTCGGGATTCCTGGACGGCATGGAGGTGGACGAGGCCAAGCGGGCCGTGAGCGCGTGGCTGGAGGAGCGCGATCTGGGCGAGGCCACCGTCGGCTACCGCCTGCGCGACTGGCTGATCTCGCGCCAGCGCTACTGGGGCGCGCCGATCCCCGTGATCCACTGCCCCGAGCACGGCGTGGTGCCGGTGCCCGACGACCAGCTGCCGGTGCTGCTCCCGCCGGTCGACGACTACGCCCCCAGGGGCCGCAGCCCGCTGGCGGCGCGCGCCGACTTCGTCGAGGTCGAGTGCCCGATCTGCGGCGGCCCGGCGCGGCGCGAGACCGACACCATGGACACCTTCGTCAACTCGTCCTGGTACTTCCTGCGCTACACCGCGCCCCACCTGGGCTCGGCGCCGTTCGGGCGCGAGGTGGTCGACTACTGGCTGCCGGTCGACCAGTACATCGGCGGCATCGAGCACGCGATCCTGCACCTGCTGTACGCGCGCTTCGTCGTGAAGGTGCTCCACGACGCCGGGCTCCTTGCGGCAAACGAGCCGTTCGCCCGCCTGTTCACGCAGGGGATGATCTACCGCGACGGCGCGAAGATGAGCAAGAGCAGGGGCAACGTCGTCGCGCCGGACGAGTACGTCGAGCGCTACGGCGCCGACACGCTGCGCCTCTACGTGCTCTTCATGGGCCCGGCCGCCGACGACGCCGAGTGGAGCGACCGCGGCGTCGAGGGCATGCGGCGCTTCCTCGACCGCCTCTGGCGGCTGGTGGGCGGCCTGGACCCGGGCCCGCCGGTCGAGCGGCCGTCGCTGGAGTCGCTCGAGGGCGACGAGGCGGCGCTGGCGTTGGTCCGCAAGGCCGAGGCCACCATCGCCAAGGTGACCGCCGACATCGCCGAGCGCTTCTCGTTCCACACCGCCATCTCGGCGATCCAGGAGCTGGTCAACCTGGGCACGAAGGGCGTCTCCGAGGGCACGATCGAGACCGAGCGGGCCCGCGAGGCGCTGCGCTACGCCGCGCAGACGGCGGCGTCGCTGCTGTTCCCCTTCGCGCCCCACGTGGCCAGCGAGCTGTGGGAGGCGCTGGGCGGCGACGGGCTCTGGCGCGAGCCCTGGCCGTCGGCCGACCCGGCCTTCCTGGAGCGCGACACGGTCACGGTGGTCGTCCAGGTGGACGGCAAGCTGCGCGAGCGGCTGGAGGTGCCGGTGGGCCTGCCCGAGCGCGAGCTCGTCGCCCTCGCCCGCGAGCTGCCCCGGGTGGCCCAGGCCGCCGGCGATCGCGAGGTCGTGCGCGAGGTGGTCGTCCCCGACCGGCTGGTGAACCTGGTCCTCGGGTAGGGCGGCCGGACGCCGGCCGGCGCTGATCCGTCCGCCTCCCGTCACGCTCGCCGCGCCGGCCGCGCGCCGCGCGGGCCTAGCCTCGGGCCATGGAGCGGCTCCTGCCATGGCTGCGGCGCTCGGGCTGGGCCTACGTCCTGGCCGCCGTCGCGCTGGCCGTCGTCGCCTGGCGGCTCGGCCCGGGGTCCGCGGGTGGCGGCCAGCCCTCCCGGGAGGCGGGCGCGACGGCGACCGCGGCGGCGGAGGTGGTCGAGGCGCCCGCGGCCCGGGCGCTCGTCCACGTCGCCGGCGAGGTGCGGCGCCCGGGCGTCTACCGGGTGGGTGCGGGCGCGCGGGCGATCGAGGCCATCCGGCGCGCCGGCGGGCCGACGCGGCGGGCCGACCTGTCGGCGCTGAACCTGGCGGCGCCGGTGCAGGACGGCCAGCAGGTGCTCATCCCCGCGCGGGCGCCGCGCGGCGGCGGGGGGACGGCGGAGGGGGGCGGCGGCGCGGCCGGCGCGGGGCCGATCAGCCTCTCGTCGGCGACCGAGGAGGACCTCGACCGGCTCGACGGGATCGGCCCGACCCTCGCCGCGCGAATCGTGGAGTGGCGCCGGGCGCACGGGGGCTTCGCGTCGATCGACCAGCTCCTCGACGTCCCCGGCATCGGGCCGGCCCGGCTTGAGGCGCTGCGGGCCCAGGTCACTCCGTGAGACGCGCGATCCATCCCGACCCGATGGGGAGGCCACCCAGGGGCGGACTGGGCTAAGATCGACCCACCGCGGGCGGCGAACGGACCGCTCCAGAGGCCCCGGAAGGGGGCGGACCTGAACAGGTTCCTCAAGAGCGCGGCCTTCCCGATCCTGATCGTCATCCTGCTGGTGTTCGTGGCCCAGCGGCTGGTGGTCTCGGACGAGGACAAGGCCCCCCCGCCGACCTTCCCCGCCCTGGTCGCCGACATCGCCGCCGGCGACGTGGCCCGGGCCACGATCAAGACCGAGTCCAACGAGGTGAGCGCCACCCTCAAGGACGGCACCACGATCGACACCGGCTACATCCCCGACGACTCCCAGGCCCTCACCGACGCCCTCGATCAGGCAAACGTGCCCTACGAGGTCAAGGGCATCCCCGGCTCGCCCTGGTGGAGCAGCCTGATCTGGCTGGCGCCCTTTGTGCTGTTCATCGTCTTCTGGATCTACCTCATGAACCGCATGCAGGGCGGCGGCTCCAAGGTGATGAGCTTCGGCAAGAGCCGCGCCAAGCGCATGGCCGTGGACGCCCCCAAGATCACCTTCAAGGACGTGGCCGGGGCGGCCGAGGCGGTCGAGGAGCTCGAGGAGATCAAGGAGTTCCTCGAGAACCCCAAGCGCTTCCAGAGCCTCGGCGCGCGCATCCCCAAGGGGGTGCTGCTGTTCGGCCCGCCCGGCACCGGCAAGACCCTGCTGGCGCGGGCGGTGGCCGGCGAGGCCGGGGTGCCCTTCTTCTCGATCAGCGGGTCCGACTTTGTCGAGATGTTCGTCGGCGTCGGCGCCAGCCGGGTCAGGGACCTCTTCGAGCAGGCCAAGCAGAACAGCCCCTGCATCATCTTCATGGACGAGATCGACGCCGTCGGCCGCCACCGCGGGGCCGGCCTCGGCGGCGGCCACGACGAGCGCGAGCAGACCCTCAACCAGCTGCTGGTCGAGATGGACGGCTTCGAGGCCAAGGACAACATCATCCTGATCGCCGCCACCAACCGGCCCGACATCCTCGACCCGGCCCTGCTGCGCCCGGGGCGCTTTGACCGCCAGATCGTGGTCGACCGCCCCGACCGCGACGGCCGCGCCCAGATCCTGGCCGTCCACACCAAGGGCAAGCCGATCGCCAAGGACATCGACCTGCGCACCCTGGCCGGCCAGACCCCCGGCTTCACCGGCGCCGACCTCGCCAACCTGGTCAACGAGGCCGCCCTGCTGAGCGCGCGCAAGGGCAAGCGCCTGATCGAGCAGACCGAGCTCGAAGAGGGGATCATGCGCGTGATCGCCGGCCCCGAGAAGAAGAGCCGGCTGCTCTCAGAGAAGGAGCGCGTGGTCACCGCCTACCACGAGATGGGCCACGCCCTGGTGGGCCACTTCCTGCCCGACGCCGACCCGGTGCACAAGATCAGCGTGGTCAGCCGCGGCCAGGCCCTGGGCTACACCATCTCCATGCCGGTCGAGGACAAGTTCCTCACCACCAAGGCCCAGCTCGAGGACGCCATGGCCATGACCCTGGGGGGGCGGGCGGCCGAGGAGATCGTCTTCGACGAGATCACCACCGGCGCCGCCAACGACCTCGAGAAGGTCACCCAGACGGCCAAGCAGATGACGATGCGCTTTGGCATGTCCGACAAGCTCGGGCCGCGGGTGCTGGGCCACAACCACGGCGCCCCCTTCCTCGGGCGCGACATGCACTCTGAGCCCGACTACTCGCGACGACATGGCCCGCACCATCGACAGCGAGATCCGGCGCATCATCGAGGAGGCCCACCAGCGCGCCCGCGACATCCTGGTCGAGCACCGGGCCGACCTCGAGGCCCTCTCCCAGATCCTGCTTCGGCGCGAGACGATCGAGCGCGAGGAGTTCCTGGCCCTGCTCGAGGGCCTGCCCGAGGCCGAGGTCTTTGCCGAGCGCGACCGCCGCGCCGCCGAGCTCGAGGCCGAGGCCAAGCGCGCCGCCCAGGAGCCCGAGCGCAAGAAGCGCATGCCCTACCCGGCCGCCGGCGACCCGATCCCGGAAGGGTAGGCCGGCGCAAAGCGGATGGCCGCCTGCTTGCGGCGCGGCCATGCGCGCCTCCGGGCCCGGCCGGGCCCTCCGGCAGACCGGCGCACCGGCCTGCGCCGGGGCGGGCGCCGGAAAAAGCGCTCTACGAGCTCAGGCCGTACCGGGCGATGATGCGGTCGTAGTTCAGGCGCATCAGCGCGATGACGTCACGCACGTCGTCGTCGTCCTCGATCCGGCGCGCCGCGGGGCCCTCCCGGCCGGGGAAGACGGGGTGGTGGACGATGCGCCCCTGGTCGTGCAGGTCCTGCCAGACGTCCTTGGGGAAGCCGAAGTGGGCGGCGCGGTCGCCGTGGAGGTGGCCGAGCTCACGGCGGCCGACCCTGAGGGAGAGCTCGCCGCGGTCGCCCTGCTGGGCGACGACGCCGGGCCACGAGGTGACCTCGTCGACGATGCGCTGGCTCGCTCGCGTGTCCGTGGTCATGGACCGCTCCTTCCGATGGGTGGATCGAACTCCACCCTAGGACCTCAAGCGCGCTTGAGGTCAAGCCGGCCCGCGGGCCGACGAGGCCCTCAGCCGCAGTCGATCGGCTCGAGGCTCGTGCGGTAGGCGCTCTCGAGGTCCGCGACGGAGGTGCGGAACCTCTGCCGGGCCTCCTGGACCGTGAGGCCGCTGAGGTCCCTCGCGAGGTCCCGCAGTTGCAGCTCGAACTGCGCGGTCGCGGTCTCGACCTGGTCGCGGCGGTCCCCGTCGAGCTCGGCGGCGTTCTCGTCGATCGTCGCGAGGTCCGACTGGATGCTCTGGAGCTCGCCCTGCACCTGGTCGGCGGTGGCGGTGGCCGGCGTCAGGGCGCCCAGGTCGGCGACGGAGCTCTGGATCCCGGCGCGCGCGTCGCAGACGGCGTCCTGGGCCTCGTCCGAGTCGGAATCCCCGCATCCGGCGAGGGCCAGCGCCAGGGCGCTGAGGATCGCGACCGCGATGAGGGTGAGTCTGCGCACCGTCCCTCCGGGCGTCGCCGTCGAGAGCATCAGACCACAGGCACCCCGGCCGCGTCACCCTCGACGGCCGGCGTCGCGGTCCCGCGCGCCGATCGGCACGGCTGGGCCGCGTTCGGCGCGGTCGTCGCGCCTAGCGTCGCCGGATGGGGGAGGGGACGGTCCAGCGACGGGCGCCGGCGCCGCTGCGCCTCGCGCCGCATGGCCTGCTCGCGGCGTTCTGCGCCGGGCTGCTCGCCGCCCTGGCCGGCGGCGCGCCGGCCGGCGCCGCGGCGGCTGCGACGGCCCTTGTCGCCGCCGCGGCCGCCGGATGCGCGGTGCGCGGTCGCGCCGGCGCCGCCCTGGCCCTGCTGGCTCTGGCGGCCGGGCTGGCCGGCTGGACCTGGGGCAGCGCCCGGCTGGCGGCGACCGCGCCCCCGCGCCTGGAGCTGCCATCGCGCGCGTCCGGGACCGTGGTCGTGGACGACTCGCCGGTTCCCGACGGCCGCGGCGGCCTGCGGGCGCGGGCCGTGGCCGAGCGCCTCGCCCTCGCGTCAGGGGCGGGGGTCGCGGCGGGGACGAGGCTGCTGCTCGACCTCGACGACCCTTCCCGCCCCCCGTCGCTCGGCGAGCGCCTGCGGGTGGAGGGGCGCCTGCGGCCCGCGGCCGGCCCGACCGCGCCGGGCTGGTGGCGCCGCTGGCTGGCGCGCCAGGGGATCGCGGCGCGGCTGCGGCCGGACGCGATGCGCGGCGAGGGCCGGCGCGGAGGCCTGCAGGGCGCGCGGGACGCCTGGCGCCGCTGGGCGGCGGCCAACGCCGGAGCCGGGCTCGCCGGCGACCGGGCCGAGCTGGTGCGCGGCATGGCGCTCGGCGGCGGCGCGGGGCTGTCGGAGGGCGCCGAGGAGGCGTTCCGCGACGCGGGCCTGTGGCACCTGCTGGCGGTGTCGGGCCAGAACGTGACGGTGGTGGCGATCGCGGCGCTCGCCCTGCTGCGGGCGCTCGGCCTCCGGCGGCGGGGGGCCGTGGCGGGGGCGGCGCTCGTGATGGCCGCCTACTGCCTCGCGTGCGAGGGCGGGGCGTCGGTCGCGCGCGCAGGCGTCGTGGGCGGCCTCGGGCTGGCCGCCGAGCTGCGATCGGCGCCGCGCGAGCGCTGGTACCTGCTGCTGGCCGGCCTCGCGCTCCTGCTCGCCCACCAGCCCCGCGCGATCGGCGACCCCGGGCTGCAGCTCTCCTTCGCCGCGGTGGTCGGCCTCTTCGCGATCGCACCGCCCCTGGCGGCCTGGTTCCGCGGCTGGGTGCCGGGCCGCGTCGCCGACCTCGCGGCCATGGCCGGGGCCGCCGGTCTCGCCACCGCGCCGGTGCTGGTGTGGCAGTTCGGGCGCCTGTCGCTCGCCGGGCTCGCCCTCAACGTGGTCGCCGTGCCGCTGGCGGCGCCGGTCGTCGTGCTGGCGCTGGCCGGCCTGGCGGCGGGTGCGCTGCTGCCGGCGGCGGGCGTCGCGCTGGCGTGGCTGGCCGGGCTGGGGGCGGCCGTCCTGCTGGCCGCGGCCCGGGCGGCGGCCGCGATCCCGGGGGCGGCGGTTGACCTGCCCGGGGCCGCCGCGCCCCTGCTCGTGCCCCTCGCCGCCGCGCCGCCCCTGGTGGCTCTGGCGCTCGGGCCGAGCGCCGTGGGAGAGCGCCTGCGGCGCCTGCCGTGGCCCGCGGTGGGCCTGGCCGCGGCCGCCGTGGTCGCCGTGGGCTGGGCGCTGCTGCGGCCCGGCCCCCCGCCGCCGTGGCCCGCCGCGCCTGCGCTCACGGCCCTCGACGTCGGACAGGGCGACGCGATCCTGCTGCGCAGCCCCGACGGGGCCGCGGCCCTGTTCGACGCCGGCCCGCCTGGCGAGCCGGCGCCGGCCGCGCGGGCGCTCACCCGGCTCGGGGTGCGGCGGCTCGACGCGCTCGTGCTCACGCACGACTCGCTCGACCACGTCGGCGGCGGCGAGGCGGTGCTCGAGGCGGTGGAGGTGGGCGCCGTGGTGCACGAGCCGCCGCCCGACGACGGCTTCGCGGCCGCGCACACGCGCGTGACCGAGGCGGCCCGCGAGCGGGGCGTGCCGGTGCGCGAGGCGCGCGCCGGGGCGCGGATCGCCGTGGGCGCCTGGCGCGTCCGGGTGCTGTCGCCGGCGCGCGGGCGGCCGGCCGGGGCGGACCCCAACCCGTCGAGCATGGTCGCCCTCGCCTCGGCGGGCGGGCTCGACGCCCTCCTCACGGCCGACGCCGAGAGCGATGCGCTGGCGCGCCTGGCGCTGCCGCGGGTGGACGTGCTGAAGGTGTCGCACCACGGCTCCGAGGACCCGGGCCTGCCCGCGGTGCTCGACCGCCTGCGGCCCGCCGCCGGCGTGGTGTCGGCGGGGGAGGGCAACCCCTTTCGCCACCCGCGGCCCGAGACCCTGGCAGCCCTCGCCGCGGCGGGGGTGGCGACGTGGCGCACCGACCGCTCCGGCGACGTCACCGTGACGCCCTCCGGCTCGGGCGTCGCCGTCGCCGCGAGCCGCTAACCTCACCCGCTCATGAGCGCCCAGGAGCCCCTGAAGCCCGCCTACGTGATCTGGGGCGAGGACCGGGCGACGGTCGAGCGCGCGCTCTCGCGGCTCGTGGCCCGGGTCGTGCGCGAGGGGGGCCTCCCGCCGGAGCGGCTGCGCGCGGAGGAGACACCCGCCGAGGACGTGGTGGCGGCCTGCGAGGCGCTCTCGCTCTCGGGCCTGCGCCTGGTGATCGTCGAGGACGCCGACGCCTGGAAGGCGGCCGACGCGGCCGCCGTCGTCGACTACCTCGACCGGCCCAACGCCGGGACCTGCCTGGCGCTGGTCGCGACGACCGCGCCCACCCCGAAGCTGATGGCGGCGGTGACCGCCGCCGGCGACGTGCTCCACTACGGCCCCGACCCGAAGGAGAAGCCCGCCAAGCGGGCCCAGTGGTTCGCCGAGCACCTCGCGAAGGAGGTCGGGCGGGCCGGCGGATCGATCCCGGCGGGGGTCGCGCGCCGGGCCGTGGACCGGGTGATCGTCGACCGTCCGGACGCCCGGCGCGGCGGGGTCACCGCCATGGAGCTCAGCCGGGAGGCCGAGAAGCTCGCCGCCTACGCCGACGGCGAGCCGATCACGGCCGAGATGGTCGAGGCCCTGGTGCCGCGCCACCCGGACGCCAAGACCTACGAGCTGTCCGACGCGCTGGTGGCCGGCGACGCCGCCCGCGCCTACGACGTCCTGCAGGACCTCGCGACGGGGGACGACCCGGTCGCCCCGATCGTCGTGCAGGTGCAGCTGTCGAACCACTTCCGCCGCCTCGCCGAGGCCCAGGCCCTCGGCGACGGCGTCTCGCCCGAGGCGGTGACCGAGGCGACCGGGGCGACCGGCTACCCCGCCCGCAAGCTCGCCGAGCAGGCCCGGGCCATGCCGCCGGGCGCCGCCCGGCGGGCGGTGGCGCGGTTGGCCGAGCTGGAGCTCGACCTGCGCGTCAGCGCCCTCCGCGAGCTGGGCCGCTCGCGGGACGACGGCGAGCGCCTGGTCCTGGAGGCGGCGGCGCGGGACCTGCTCGCCCTGGCGCGCGGCGGGAGGCCGGCGCCGGGCGGAGAAAGCTAGACCGTGCTGCCGGCCTTCGCCCTCTGGGACACGCGCGCGACCCTGCTCTTCTTGCGGGCCGCGTTGTTGCGGTGAATCACGCCCTCGGCGGCGGCGCGGTCGATGAGGTGCTCGAGCTCGCGCGCCCGCTCCTCGACGCTGGCCCCGTCGCCGCCCTCGGCGGCGTCGTCGAGCCTGCGGAAGAGGGTCTTGATCGTCGAGCGGTACCTCAGGTTGCGCTCCCGCTGCGCCAGCGCGCGGCGATTCCGCTTCTTCTGCTGCTTGATGTTCGCCACGCGGGCGGTCCTCCGTCGGTCGGTCGGCGGCGTATGGTAGCGGCCGGCCGGGACCGGGGCCAGCCGTGACGGCGCGGACGCGCGCCCGCGGCGGCGCGCGGCGCCGCGGCTCGCCGGCCCGCGGCCTGGGCCGCTCGACGGCCATCTTCGCCGTCTGGACCGGCGTGAGCCGCATCGCGGGGCTGGCACGGGAGATCCTGGCCGCCGCCCTCTTCGGCACCCGCGGCTCGATCAACGCCTTCGTGATCGCGTTCCAGGTGCCGAACCTGCTGCGCAGCCTGGTGGCCGACTCCGCCGTGTCGGCGGCGTTCGTCCCGGTGTTCACGGAGCTCGAGGAGCAGGGTCGCCACAAGGAGGCCCAGCGCCTGGTCGGGGGGCTGATCGGCCTCATCAGCATGGTCCTCGGGCTGGTGACGCTGATCGCCATCGTCACCGCGCCCTGGGTGATGCCGCTGTTCGCGCCCGGACTCTCGGACGAGCTGGTCGACGAGACCGTCTACCTCGCCCAGATCATGTTCCCGATCGTCGTGCTCCTGGGCCTGACGGGGCTCGTGGCGGCGGTGCTCCAGGCGCACGGCGAGTTCGGCGCCACGGCCTTCGTGCCCGTGCTGTGGAACGTGGTGATCATCCTGGGGCTGGTCGTCGCCGTCCCGCTGGTCCCCGAGGACGACCGGATCACGGTCTACGCGGTCTCGATCCTGATCGGCACGATCGCCCAGCTCCTCTGGCTGTTGCCCTCGCTGCGCGGCAAGGGGCCCTTCCCGCTCTCGCTCGGCTTCAACAACCGACGCGTGCGGCGGGTGCTGGTGCTGATGCTGCCGGTGACCCTCGGCCTCGGACTCATCAACGTCAACCTGTCGGTCAACGCGGTCTTCGCCACGCTGGTCAGCGAGGACTCCCCGCGGGCGATCGACGCGGCCTTCCGCCTCTACCTGCTGCCGCAGGGGGTCTTCAGCGTGGCGATCGCCACCGTGCTCTTCCCGACGATCTCGCGCCTGGCCGCCCGGGACGATATCGACGGCATGCGCCGCACCGTCGCCGATGGCCTGCGCCAGATCTTCTTCATGCTGCTGCCGGCCTCGCTCTTTCTGCTGGTGCTGGCGGAGCCGGTCGTGCGCCTGGTCTACCAGCGCGGCGAGTTGGACGCGGCGAGCACCTCGCTCACCTCCGAGGCGCTGGTCTTCTTCTCCATCGGCCTCGCCTTCAACGGCGCCAGCCTGCTCGTGATCCGCGCCTTCTTCAGCCTCCAGCGGCCGTGGCTGCCGACGGCGGTGGCGGGGATGGGCGTGCTGCTCAACCTCGTGCTCGACGCCATCCTCTACACGCCGCTGGGCACGGGCGGCATCCCACTGGCCACCTCGATCTCGAGCATCGTGACCTTCCTGGTGCTCGTCTGGCTGCTGGAGCGCGAGATGGGCGGCCTGCACCGCGAGCAGGTGGTCGAACGGGGCGGCCCGCAGCCTGGTGGCGAGCGGCGTGTCGGTACTGCTCGCGTGGGCGACCTGGACCGTCCTCGACGACTGGCTCGGCCGCAGCACCATCGCCCAGATCATCAGCGTCGGCCTCGCGATCGCGGCGGCGGCGGCCGCCTACCTGGCGGCGGCGCAGGCCTTCGAGATGCCGGAATTGACGGCGCTTTCCCGCCTCAGACGGCCGCTACGATGATCCGGTGGACCAGAGCCGCATCCGCAACTTCTCGATCATCGCCCACATCGACCACGGCAAGACCACGCTGGCGGACCGCCTCCTGCAGGCGACCGGCGCGGTCAGCGAGCGGGAGATGCGGAGCCAGGTGCTCGACTGGATGGACCTCGAGCGGGAGCGCGGCATCACCATCAAGGCCCAGGCGGTGCGGGTGCACTACACCGCCGCGGACGGCGAGACCTACGAGCTCAACCTGATCGACACTCCCGGCCACGTGGACTTCAGCTACGAGGTCTCGCGCAGCCTGGCCGCCTGCGAGGGCGCGCTGCTGGTGGTCGACGCCAGCCAGGGCATCGAGGCCCAGACGCTCGCCAACGCCTACCTGGCGATCGAGGGCGACCTCGAGCTGATCCCGGTGCTCAACAAGATCGACCTGCCGGCGGCCGACCCGGACCTGCACGGCCGCGCCGTCGCCGACCACGTGGGCGAGGACCCGGACCGGGTGCTGCGGGTCTCGGCCAAGACCGGCCAGGGGGTGGACGAGGTTCTCGAGGCGATCGTCGAGCGCGTGCCGCCGCCGCCCGGCGACCCCGAGGCGCCCGCGCGCGCCCTGATCTTCGACTCGGTCTTCGACCAGTACCGCGGCGTGGTCGCCTTCGTGCGGGTGGTGGACGGCGCCTTCCAGCAGCGCGACCGGCTGCGCGCGATGCAGACCGGGCTGGTGGTCGAGGCGGAGGAGATCGGCGTGATGTCGCCCGCCATGACGCCCACCGGGCGGCTGGGGGCGGGGGAGATCGGCTACCTGGTGACCGGCCTCAAGAGCATCGGCGACCTGCGCGTGGGCGACACCCTCACGGTCGCGGCGAAGCCCGCGGCCGAGCCGCTGCCGGGCTACCGCGAGGTCAAGCCGATGGTCTTCTGCGGCCTCTTCCCGGTGGACGCCGACGACTACCCCGACCTCCGCGACGCCCTCGAGCGGCTGTCGCTGAACGACGCGTCCCTGCGCTGGGAGCCCGAGACCTCGCAGCGCGCTGGGCTTCGGCTTCCGCTGCGGGTTCCTCGGCCTGCTGCACATGGAGATCGTGCGCGAGCGCCTGGAGCGCGAGTACGACCTCGAGCTGCTGGCGACGACGCCGAACGTCGAGTACCAGGTCACCGACACGGCCGGGGTCCGCCGGCCGGTCCGCTCGCCGACCGAGCTGCCCCCGCCGACGAGCATCGAGCTGATCGAGGAGCCCTACGTGCGCTGCACGATCCTGGTCCCGCAGGAGGGCGTGGGGGCCGTGATGGGCCTCTGCCAGGACCGGCGCGGCGTCTTCGTGACCATGGAGCCCATCGAGCAGCGCCTCCAGATCGTCTACGACCTGCCCCTGGCCGAGATCGTGCTCGACTTCTACGACCAGCTGAAGTCGCGCACCCGCGGCTACGCGTCGCTCGACTACGAGATCATCGGCTACCGCGAGAGCCCGCTGGTCAAGCTGGACGTGCTGCTCGCCGGCGACACGGTCGACGCGCTGTCGATGATCGTCCACCGCGACCACGCCTACGCGCGGGGGAAGGGCCTGGTGGAGCGGCTGCACAAGACGATCCCGCGCCAGCTCTTCGACGTCCCCGTGCAGGCCGCGATCGGGGGCAAGATCCTGGCCCGCGAGACGGTGAAGGCCAAGCGCAAGGACGTGCTGGCCAAGTGCTACGGGGGCGACATCAGCCGCAAGCGCAAGCTCCTGGAGCGCCAGAAGGAGGGCAAGAAGCGCATGAAGCAGGTGGGGTCCGTCGAGGTGCCCCAGGAGGCCTTCCTGTCGGTGCTGCGCATCGGCGACGACGGGCGGAACGGCTCGTGAGCGGCGTCCGCCACCTCTACCTCCACCTGCCGTTCTGCGCCTCGCGCTGCGGCTACTGCGCCTTCGTCGTCGAGACCGGGTCGCTGGCCATGCGCGACGCCTACGCCGACGCCCTGCTGGCGGAGCTGGAGCGCGAGGCCGGCCGCCTCGGCGAGCTGGAGACGGTCTACCTGGGCGGCGGCACCCCGACCCTGATGCGCCCACGGCGCCTGCGCCGGCTGCTCGACGCCATCGCGCCGCGGCTGGCCCCCGGCGCCGAGGTGAGCGTCGAGGCGAACCCCGAGACGGTCAACCGCCGGGCGCTCGCCGACCTGCGGGCGATGGGTGTGACACGCCTGTCGGTGGGGGTGCAGTCGTTCCAGCCGCACCTCCTCGCGGCCCTCGACCGCGCCGCGACGCCGGACCAGGCGCGCGACGTGGTCGGCTGCGCCCGCGCGGCGGGCTTCGAGGACGTCTCGATCGACCTCATCTTCGGCATCCCCGGCCAGACGCTCGCCGACCTGGAGGCCGACCTGGCCGGGGCGCTGGCGCTCGCCCCCGACCACGTCTCCTGGTACGAGCTGGAGCTGAAGCCGGGCTCGGCGCTGGCCCGCCGCGGGCTGCCGGCCCTCGATGAGGACGAGGGGGCCGACGCCTACCGGCGCATCGTGGCCGGGCTCGAGGAGGCCGGCTACCGCTGGTACGAGACGGCCAACTTCTCCCGCCCGGGCAGGGAGTGCCGCCACAGCCTCGCCTACTGGGGCGCCGCCGACTACCTGGGCCTCGGGATCGGCGCCGTCAGCACCGTCGCCGGGCGGCGCTGGCGCAACCGGCCCGGGCTGGCCGGCTACGTCGCGGCGCTGTCCCGCGGCGAGGCGCCGCCCCGCACCGTGGAGCCCCTGGACGAGGACGACCTGCGCCGCGAGCGCTGGATGCTTGGCCTGCGCCTGGCCGACGGCCTCGACCTCGCCTGGGCCGGGCCGCCCGACCGGCCGGAGGCGCTCGGGCGCCTGGGCGCGGCCGGGCTCCTGGAGGCCGGCGACGGCGGCGTGGCCCTGACCCGCGAGGGCCGCTTCGTCCAGAACGCGATCCTGCACGAGCTCATGGAGTACGCGTGACCGAGCCCGAGGACCCCCGCGACCTCAAGCCGCGCCAGGAGGTCATCCTGCGCACGGTCGTCGAGGAGCACATCGCCACCGGCGTCCCGGTCGGCAGCAAGAACATCGCGGGCCGGGAGGGCATCGACTTCGCCTCCTCGACGGTGCGCTACGAGCTGGCGCGCCTGGAGGAGCTCGGCTTCCTCGACCACCCCCACACCTCGGCCGGCCGCGTGCCGACCGACCAGGGCTACCGCTACTACGTCGACACCCTGCTGGTGCGCGACCCGCCGGCGAGCCCGCCCGCCATGCTCGAGGCGGCCCTCGACGCGACCGAGATGCGGCGCGAGATCGACGCCGCCCTCGGACGCCTGGCCGACGTGGTGGCCCAGGTCACCAACCTGCTCGGCATCGTGACCGCGCCGCCGCCCGAGTCCTCGACCGTCCGGCACGTCGAGGTCCTCCTCCTGCAGCCGCAGCTGGTGATGGTCGTCGTCATCACCTCGACCGGGGCCGTCACGAAGCGGGTGTTCGCCTTCGACGGGCCGGTCGACGCCGGCCTCTGCGAGTGGGCCAGCGCCTTCCTCAACGAGCAGCTCACCGGGCTGGCGGTGGGCGCGCGCATGATCGGCTCGCGCATCGCCGACCCCTCGCTGGGGCCGCGCGAGACCGCCTTCCTCGAGGCGATCGCCCCGGCCCTGGTGGAGCTGGAGGAGCAGGCGGTGGGCGGCATCTTCATCGGCGGCCAGGCCCGCTTCCTCGCCGAGCAGCGCCACCTCGACCTGATGGCGATCGACGCCCTGATGGAGAGCCTGGAGGAGCGCTACCAGCTCCTGGCGTTCCTGCGCGGGGCCCTGAGCCGCAACGAGGTCTACCTCCGCATCGGCGCCGAGCTGCCCGACAGCAGCCTCGCCGGGCTGAGCATGGTCGCCGCCAACTACGGCGTGCCACGGCGCAACCTCGGGACGGTCTCGCTCTTCGGCCCCACCCGCATGGACTACCGGCTCGCCATGGCCACGGTCCGCGGGGCCGCGCAGATCCTCTCCGACTACGTCGAGGGGGTGTACGAGTGATGGAGGGGGGAGTGGTCGATGACCGCTTCGAGATCCTGGAGATCTAAATAGGGAGGTACGGGCCGACACCATCCACTCCCATGTCACGCCCGTGTCACGTGACACGGCGGGCGGCAGCATGGGACTGCGCCGCGCCTACCGGCTGCCCCTCTGCGGCACTTCACTGCTTCAGGTTTCGGCCGTGGCGGTTGCATACTGCGGGCGCCCGGCGGGCCGGTAGACCTGGATCGTCACGCCCTTCGAGTCGGCTCGCGACTCGACCAGGTCGAGCGCAAGATCCGGGCCGGCGTCGGGGAACAGCCGCGTGCCCTGGCCGAGGACCACGGGGACGACAATCAGAGTCATCTCGTCGACGAGCTCGTTCTCCAGCAGCCACCGGGTCAGGGTGCCACTGCCGTGCACCTGCAGCTCACCCCCCGGCTTGGCCTTCAGGTCCGCGATGGCGGTCGCAAGGTCGTCGGACAGGACGGTGGTGCCCGACCACGCCGGATCGGCGAGCGTGGTCGATGCCACGTACTTGGGCCGGGTGTCCAACGCCTGCCAGACGGGCTCCCAGCCAGGGACATCCTCGATCGTCAAGGACCCCCACGAGCCGGCGAACAGCTCGTAGGTCCGCCGGCCGAGCAGGAACGCGTCGGCGCGCTGGTAGGTCTGGTTGATGAACGTCGCGGTGTCCTTGTCGCCCTTCCCGCGGGCCCATCCGCCGCGCTCGAATCCGTTCCTGCGGTCATCCGACGCGGCGCCGTTTCCCTGCATCACTCCGTCGAGGGTGACCTGCGTCATGGTGGTCAGCTTCATGGTCGCGGTTCCCTTCTCGTTGGTTGGTCGTCGTTCGGTTCGACCGGGCCACCGCACCGATCTCATCGGTCACGGCGCGCTCCGTGGCGCACGTCATGCCGTGCCTTCCCCGAACAACGACCCGCTCTCCGACGACGGGGGATGTCCTGGGACCGGGGCCCGGTCACGACCGTCCAACGCGTAATGGGTCATGCTTCGGCGGCGATCACGTTGTCGAACGTACAGCCACTTTTTCCCGTCCGAATCGGACCGCGCCCGCGAACTGCTCGGCGTCGCGGCCGATGCTCTTGTGTCACGCCCGTGTCACGCGGGGGTCGTGGAGGGGGCGAAAACCCCATGACAGAGCCGATTGTGGACGACCGCTTCGAGATCCTGGAGGTGTGGCGCCGGCCCCTGAGGGGCGAGCCGTCGGCGGCCGTCCGGGTGCTCGCCAAGGTCGAGGCGGGCGCCTACGGCCCGGAGGAGTACGCGCTCGGGATCAGCACCCGCGCCGACGCCCAGCTCTCGCCGCTGCTGGACGAGGCCGACCTCTTCACCGGCCTCTCGTTCGCCGAGGCCCACTGGGTCGCGGCCGTGCTCGCCAGCGCGGCCGACCGGGTCGAGGACGCCGAGAGCCTGCTCTTCGACCTGCGCGTGCCGGTCGACCTGGCCTGGCGCGAGGTCGAGCTGGCCTCCGAGGTGGTCGAGCCGGGCGGCCTGCGCTCGGCGCCGCTGGTCCCGTGGGAGCCCGAGGAGGGCGGCACCGGCCCCAGCCGCTACGCCATCGCGATCTACACCCTCGATTGCGGCCATCAGGCCGTCGAGCTGCTGCGCCAGGACCCCGACGCGGCTCCCTTCTGGGTGGAGGACGGCTCGGTCAACCACCTGGTGGCGCGCGACGCGCGCAGCCTCACGCGGCTGCTCTACGGCGCGAGCAACCTCGAGGACGCCCACGGGATCATCGAGGCCGCCCAGGCCAACCTCGCCCACCACCCTGACGAGGACGACGAGGCCGACGACGACGACCGCGTCTAGGGCGACAACGACCTGCTGAGGGCGTGACGGCCGGCCCCCGCGTCTCGTAGCATCGCGGCGATGCCGATCGAGGGCGCGACGCTGCCGGCACCCGCGGCACCGCTCGCGGAGGTGCTGAGGAGTGCTCTGGAGGCGTACCCGGACAGGGTGGCGCTCTGCTCGTCCGTGCGCTCCATGACCTGGCGGGAGCTCGACGAGGCACGCCGGCGGCTGGCGGGCGGCTACCTCGGCCTGGGCCTGCGCGCTGGCGACCGGGTCGCCTCGCTGCTGCCCAACCGGATCGACCTGGTGATCCACTACCTCGCCTGCTTCGCCGCCGGCCTGGTCGCAACCCCCCTCAACTACCGCTACACCGCCCGCGAGATCGACCACGCGCTGGAGGTCTCCGGCGCGGCCGTCCTGGTCGTGCACGACGAGCGGGCGGGGGATGTCGCCGAGAGCCGCCTGGCGGCAGGGCTGCCGGCAGGGACGGTCTGGTACGAGGGGCCGGGCGGCGGAGGGCCGCGCTTCGAGGACCTCGCCGCCGCCCCGCCGGCCGACCCCGTCCCCCCCGACGCCGCCGACCCGGCGGTCATCTTCTTCACCTCCGGCAGCACCGGCCCGGCCAAGGGCGTCACCCACAGCGCCGAGACGGTGGCCTGGATGGCCGCGATCGCCGCCGCGGCGTTCGAGCTCACACCCCGCGACGCCTTCCTGCCCGGCTCCTCGATGTCGCACCTGGGCTCGTTCATGTGGACGCTCGCAACCCTCTCGGCCGGCGCCCGGGTGGTGGTCGCGCGCAGCTGGGACTCCCCGGCCATGCTGCCGCTGATGCGCGCCGAGCGGCCGACGATCATGGCGATGCTGCCGGCGGCGCTGACGGCCCTGGTGCGCGACCCGGGCGCGACCACGGCCGACTTCGCCTCGCTGCGCGTCTGCCGCGCGGGCGCCGACAAGGTGTCGCAGCAGCTCGACGACGACTTCCTGCGCCTCGCCGGTTTCCTGGTCGACGAGGGCTACGGCATGACCGAGGTCGGCCTGGCCACGCTCAACCCGCCCGCGGGCGAGATCCGGCCCGGGTCGATCGGCCGCCCGGCGCCGGGCGTGGCGATCTCGGTGCGCGACGACGCCGGCGACGAGGTCCCGCCCGGCACGGTGGGGCGCATCTGGATCCGCACGCCCAGCCGCAGCGTGGGCTACTGGGGCGATCCGGAGGCCTCGGCGGCGGTCGTCCGCGACGGCTGGCTCGACTCGGGCGACCTCGCCCGCGCCGACGAGGACGGCTACCTGTGGTTCTTCGGCCGGAAGAAGCAGATCATCGTCCACGACGGCTCCAACATCGCCCCGTTCGAGGTGGAGGACGCGCTGGCCGAGCACCCGCGCGTCGGGCTCGCCGGCGTCGTGGGCGTGGACGACGCGGTGCACGGCGAGAACGTGCGCGCCTACGTCACCCTGACCGGCGACGGCCCGCCGCCCACCGAGGCCGAGCTGATCGGCTTCGCGCGCGAGCGCATCGGCTACAAGGCGCCCGAGGAAATCGTGATCCTCGACGAGATGCCGCTCAACCCGACCGGCAAGATCGACCGGGTGGGGCTCAAGCGCCTCGCCGAGGAGCACCTGCACCCGCACGGCCTGGACGACGCGCGCTAACCTCGCCGATGGCCATGGCACGTGACTACTACGAGCTGCTCGGCGTCCCGAGGGACGCGAGCGAGGACGACATCAAGAAGGCCTTCCGGCGCCGGGCCCGGGAGCTCCACCCGGACGTCAACCCCGACCCCGAGGCCGAGGCGCGCTTCAAGGAGCTGGCCCAGGCCTACGAGGCGCTCTCCGACCCCGAGACGCGGGCCGTCTACGACCGCTACGGGGCCGAGGGGCTGCGCGGCCGCGGCGGCCCCGAGTTCGCCGACTTCGGCTCCTTCCAGGACCTCTTCGACGCCTTCTTCGGCGGCGACGTCTTCGGCCGCCGGCCCTCGGGGCCGCGCGCGGGCGACGACGTGGGCGTCGCCGTGCGGATCTCGTTCGTCGAGTCGGCCCACGGCGTCACGCGGGAGGTCGAGTACGACGTCGTCGGCACCTGCGCGACCTGCGAGGGCTCCGGAGCCGCCCCCGGCGCGACGGTCGAGCGCTGCGCCATGTGCGCCGGGCGCGGCCAGGTGCGCCAGATGTCGCGCGGGCCCTTCGGCCAGTTCGTGCGCGCCCAGACCTGCCCCCAGTGCCGCGGCGCCGGCGACATCCCCTCCGAGGCCTGCCCGGCCTGCGAGGGCCGTGGCCGGGTCCCGACGACCCTCACGCAGTCGGTGGACATCCCGGCCGGCATCGCCCACGGCCAGCGCATCCGCATGACCGGCCGCGGGGGCGCGGGGGAGCGCGGCGCCCCGGCGGGCGACCTCTACGTGCAGGTCGCGGTGACCGAGGACCCGCGCTTCGCGCGCGACGGCCTCGACGTCGTGACCCGGGTGGCCGTCCCGGTCACCGACGCGATGGTGGGCACCTCGATCGCCGTCCCGACGGTCGAGGGCGAGGCCGAGGTTGAGCTCCGCCCGGGCACGCAGTCCGGCGACGAGCTGGTGCTGCGCGGGCGCGGCTTCCCGGCGCTCGCCGGCCGCGGGCGCGGCAACCAGCGCGTGGTCGTCAACGTCCGCGTGCCGCGGGTGCTGACCGAGGACGGCCGCCGCGCGGTCGATGGCCTCGCCGAGGCCCTCGACGAGCGCAGCTACCGCGAGGACGAGGGGTTCTTCGACCGGCTCAAGCACGCCTTCCGCTGACGCTGGCGGGCGCCTGGTGCGCCTGACCGTGGCAGTGGCCCCCGCCGACGCCGAGCGGGCGATCGCCGAGGCCTGCGCGCTGCTGGGGAGCGGCTGCCGCCAGGAGGTCGGGCCGGGAGGGGAGGCCCTGCTGGACTTCTGGGTCGCCGAGGCGGCGGCCGACCCCGGCGGGCTCCGGGCCCGGCTGGCCGGCGCCGGGGTCGCGGCGGCGGTGGAGGCGCGGCCCGAGGACGCCGGCTGGCGCGACGCCCTGCGGGACTTCCACCGGCCGGTCGAGGTCGCGGGGCGGCTGCGCGTGCGGCCGCCGTGGGCTCCCGCCCGTCCGCCGCTGCTGGACGTCGTCGTCGACCCCGGCATGGCCTTCGGCACCGGCCAGCACGCGACCACCCGCTCCTGCCTGGAGCTGCTGGCGGGCCTCGCCGACGAGCATCCGGGCGCCTCGGCCCTGGACGCCGGCTGCGGCTCGGGGGTCCTGGCGATCGCCGCCCGGCGGCTCGGGCTCGACCCGGTCTGGGCGATCGACGCCGACCCGCTGTGCGTCGAGGCCACCCTGGCCAACGCCCGCCGCAACGGGGTGGGGCTGCGGGTCGGCCGCCGCGCGATCGGCGCCGACCGGCTGCCGGCGGCCGACGTCGTGCTCGCCAACCTCACCGGGAGCGCGCTCCGCGCCCTGGCGGCCGCGCTGCCCCAGCCCGCCCCGCGGGCGCTGGTGGCGTCGGGGATCCGCCCGGGGGAGGCGCGCGTGGTCGAGGAGGCGATGGGGGCGAGGGGGCTCGCCCTCGCGCGGCGGCTCGACGCCGAGGGCTGGACGACCCTGCTGCTGGCGCGGTGAGCCACACCTTCCGCTACCTGGTCGCCGACCCGCCCGAGGCGGGCGACGAGCTGACCCTCTCGGCCGAGGACTCCCACCACCTGGCGCGCGTCGTGCGGCGCCGCCCCGGCGACGAGGTCGAGCTCACCGACGGGGCCGGGCGCCTGTGGCCGGCGGTGGTGGTCGCGGCCGGGGACCGGGCCACGGTGCGGGTGGGCGCCCCGCGCCCCGCGCCGGCCCCCTCGGCGGTCTCCCTCTACCTGGGCCTGGCGGACTGGCACCGCGTCAACCTGGTCGTCGAGAAGGCCGCCGAGCTCGGGGTGCGCGAGGTCGCGCTGATGACCAGCGAGCGCGCCGGCCGCGTCCCCGGGGCCGCCGCGTGGGAGCGCAGGCGCGAGCGGCTGGCCCGCGTCGCCGCCGCGGCCGCGCGCCAGTCGGGTCAGGTGTGGCTGCCGCGGCTGCGGGGGCTGGTACCGTTCGGCGATGCGCTGGCCGAGATCCCGTCCGGGGAGGGATGCCTGATCGACCCGCGCGGCGACGCGGCGATCTCCGCGATCGCCGGCCGCTCCGGCCGGGCGGCCCTCCTCGTCGGCCCCCAGGCCGGCTTCTCGGAGGCCGAGGTGGCGCGGGCCCGCGAGTCGGGCCTGGCGGTCTGCGGCCTCGGCCCGGCGGTGCTGCGCACCGAGACGGCCGCGATCGTGGCGGTCACGCTGGCCCTCGCGGCGGCCGGCCGGCTGGCGGGAGGGCCGGCGTGAGCGCGACGGCGACCACCTTCTCGGTCCGCTTCCTGGGCTGCAAGGTGAGCCAGGCGGACGCCGCCCTGATCCGCGACGCCCTGCGCGACGCCGGCCACGTCGAGACCACCGCCGATGCGGCCGAGGTGCACGTCGTCAACACCTGCGCCCTGACCGTCGAGGCCGAGCGCAAGAGCCGCCGCGAGGCCAACCGGGGCGCCCGCCGCGGGCGGGTCTTCGTCTCGGGCTGCGCGGTCAACCTGAACGCGGGCCAGTTCGCCGGCCCGGGCGTCACGACCCTGCCCGGCTCGGCCGACCGGGCGGCCGCCGAGATCGTCGACCTGCTCGGGGGCGGGCGGACCGACCGCCTGCGCCGACGACGCCCCGCGCGCCCCGGGGCGCACGCGCGCCTTCCTGAAGGTGCAGAACGGCTGCGACTCGGCGTGCGCCTTCTGCATCATCCCGACCACGCGGGGCCGCGCCGAGAGCCGCCCGCTGGCGCGGATCCTCGCCGAGGGTCGGCGCCGCATCGACGAGGGCCATCCCGAGCTGGTGCTCACCGGCATCAACATCGGCACCTTCCGCGACCCGGGCTCCGGCGCCGACCTGGCCGACCTGGTCCGGGCGGCCGGGCGCCTGGAGGGGCTCGAGCGGCTGCGGATCTCGTCGATCGAGCCGGGGGACGTCGGCGGGCGCCTGCTCGCGGCGATGGCCGAGACCGCCGTCGTGGCGCCGCACCTGCACGTGCCGCTCCAGTCCGGCGACCCCGGCGTGCTGGCCGCGATGCGGCGCTCCTACGACATCGGCGACTACCTGGAGGCCTGCCGCCGGGCGCGCGCGGCGCTCCCCGGCCTGAACCTGACCACGGACGCGATCGTCGGCTTCCCCGGGGAGGACGAGCGCCGCCTTGCTGGCGACCGCCCGGGTGGCCGAGGAGCTGGCGATGAGCAAGGTGCACGTCTTCCCCTACTCGCCCCGGCCCGGCACCGACGCGGCGGCGATGGAGGGCCGGCCGCCGCCGGACGAGCTGCGCGAGCGGGCGCGGCGGCTGCGCGACCTCTCCGACCGGCTGGGCTTCGCCCACCGCGCGCCGGCGGGTCGGGGCACCGACCGCGTGCTGGTCGAGCGGCGCTTCCCCGACGGCAGCGTCGGCGGACTGGGGGCCGACTACACGCGCTTCGTGCTGCCGGCCGGCGCCGGCGAGCCGGGCGAGATGGTCGCGGTCGCCGTCGAGGGCGTCGCGGGCGAGCACCTGACCGGGCGGCCCCTGTGACCGCGCCGGACTGCCTCTTCTGCAGGATCGTCGGCGGCGAGGTGCCGGCGACGATCGTGGCCCGCGACGACGGCTTCCTCGCCTTCGAGGACATCGCGCCGAAGGCGCCGGTCCACCTGCTCGTCATCCCGGAGCGCCACGTCGAGTCGATCGCCGGCCTCGACGGGCTCTCGGAGGCCGAGCGGGCCTGGCGATGCTGCCCTTCGTCGCCGCCACCGCGAGCGCGGCCGGGCTCGACGAGTCGGGCTACCGGGTGACGACCAACCACGGGCCCGACGCCCGCCAGAGCGTCTTCCACCTGCACTGGCACATCCTCGGCGGGACCCGGCTCTCGGACAGCATGTGAGCGCGGTCGAGCCCCAGCCAGGGCGCCGCAGCGCGTCATCGAGCTCGACGACCGGGTCGCGGTGGAGCTGGCCGGCGAGCAGGACCGGGTGCTGCGCGAGCTCGAGGAGCGGCTCGCCCTGGCGATCGCCCTGCGCGGCAACCGCCTCACGCTGAGCGGCGACGAGGCGCGGGTGCGGGCCGGCGCCGAGGTCGTGGAGCAGCTCGCCGGGCTGGTGACGCTCCGGCCGACGGATCGAGCCGGGCACGGTCGCCGCCGTCGCCGACGCGGTCGAGGGGGCGGAGCCGGTGGGGCCGATGCTCGAGGACGTGGTCTGGCGCCACCGCCAGACCCTCGTCACGCCGCGCACCGCGGGCCAGAAGCGCTACGTGGACGCGATCCGCGACCACACGATCACCTTCGGCATCGGCCCCGCCGGCACCGGCAAGACCTACCTGGCGGTGGCGATCGCCGCGGCGGCGCTCGATCGCGCCGCGAGGTCGGGCGCATCATCCTCACGCGGCCGGCGGTCGAGGCCGGCGAGCGGCTCGGGTTCCTGCCCGGCGACCTGGCGGCGAAGGTCAACCCCTACCTGCGCCCGCTGTTCGACGCCCTCTACGACATGCTCGACGCCGAGCGGGTCGAGGCGGCCTTCGACCGGGGCCAGATCGAGGTCGCGCCGCTGGCCTTCATGCGCGGCCGCACCCTCAACGACAGCTTCATCATCCTCGACGAGGCCCAGAACACCACCCGCGAGCAGATGCAGATGTTCCTCACGCGCCTCGGCTACGGCTCGCGGATGGTCGTGACCGGCGACATCACCCAGATCGACCTGCCGCGCGACCAGCGCTCGGGCCTGGTCGCCGTGCCCGACGTGCTCGAGGGCATCAAGGACATCGCCTTCGTCGGCTTGACCGGCGCGACGTCGTGCGCCATCGTCTCGTCCAGCAGATCGTCGACGCCTACGGGGCCGCCCAGGAGCGCGAGAGCACATGATCGAGGTCGAGGCGCGCGGCGGGGCCGACACGGCGCCGCTCGTCGCGCGCCTGGTGTGGGCGTGCGACCGGCTCGGGGTGGGGCGCGCGACCATGGGCCTGATGATCGTCGGCGCCGGACGAGATGGCCGCATCAACGCGGACGCACCGCGGCCGCCCGGAGCCGACCGACGTGCTCGCGTTCCCGGTCGACGGGCCCGAGGCGCTCGGCTGGCCGGCCGACGGGCCGCCGCCCGAGCTGGGCGACGTCGTCATCTGCCCCGGACGCCGCCCAGGAGCCGCTCGAGACGCTGGCCGTCCACGGGCTCCTGCACCTGCTGGGCTACGACCACGAGCGCGACGAGGGCGAGATGCTGGCGCTCCAGGACCGCCTCGTCGCCGAGGCGCCGTGAGCACCTCCCAGAAGGAGACCCGCCCGCCGGAGCCGCCCGGGCCGAGCGGCGCCCGAGCCCGCGGCCGTCGCGGATCCGCCGCATCCTGCGGCGCGCCCCGGCGGCCACCCTGCCGCCCCAGGGGTCGCTGCGCTGGTCGTTCACCTGGGCGTTCGAGGGCATCGTCTACGTGCTCCGCACCCAGCGGAACATGCAGATCCACGTCGGCCGCGGCGGTGGTGGCCCTGGTCATGGGGCTGCTGCTCGACTTCACGCGCCTCGAGCTGGCCGCGATCATCGGCGCGATCAGCCTCGTGCTGGTGGCCGAGATGATGAACACGGCCGTGGAGGCGGCGATCGACGCGGTGGTGACCTCGTACCACCCGCTGGTGAAGATCGCCAAGGACGTCGCGGCCGGCGCGGTGCTGGTGGCGACCGTGAACGCCCTGGCGATCGCCTACTTCGTCTTCTACGACCACCTGCACCGACCCGGGCCGCGACCTGCTCGTGCGGCGTGCGGCGCTCGCCGACCCACCTGGTCGTGGTGGTGATGATCGTGACCCTCATCGCCGTCGTCGCCGTCGAAGGCATGGGTCGGGCCGCGGCACGCCGCTGCGCGGCGGCCTGCCGTCGCGGCCACGCCGCCGCCGCGTTCGCCGGCTGGGCCGCCGTGACGATCATCGCCGAGCCGCTGCGCCACGCCGCGCTGGTCGTCCACGCTGGCGTTCCTGATGGCGCTGCTCGTGGCCCAGTCGCGCGTCGAGGCCGGCATCCACTCGATCGTGGAGGTGGCCGCGGGGGCGGTGCTCGGCACCGGCATGGCCATCATCATCTTCCAGCTGTGGGGGTAGGGTTCCGCTCCGGCCTGGTCGCGCTCGCGGGACGGCCCAACGTCGGCAAGTCCACCCTGGCCAACGCGCTCGCCGGCTCGCAGGTCGCCGCCGTCTCGCCGCGGCCCCAGACCACCCGGCGCCGGATCACCGCGGTCGTGCACGGCGACGACTGGCAGGCGGTGCTGCTCGACCTGCCCGGCTTCCAGCGCCCCGCCGACGGCCTGACGACGCGGATGCAGGCCACGGTCGACCGGAGCCTGGTCGACTGCGACGCCGCCCTCTACGTCCTCAGCGCCGCGGAGCCGATCGGCGCCGGCGACCGCTTCATCGCCGAGCGCCTGCGCGCCTCGCGGCTGCCCGTCATCACGGTGGTCAACAAGATCGACCGCGTCGATCCCGGCGCCCTCGCGGACGTCATCGCCCGGGCGGCGCCGCTGGTCGACTTCCAGTCGCTGCACCCGGTGAGCGCGCGCAGCGGCGACGGCGTGGAGGCCCTGCGCGACGACCTGCCCGGCCTGCTCAGGGAGGGCCCGCGCTACTTCCCCGAGGGCATGGCGACCGACCAGACCGACGAGGAGCTCGCGGCCGAGCTGATCCGCGAGGCGGCGCTGCTGCGGCTGCGCCAGGAGGTCCCGCACGCCCTCGCGGTCGAGATCCACGAGATCGAGCCGGCCCGCCGGGGCGTCGTGGTGCGCGCGGCCCTGCTGGTGGAGACCGAGTCGCAGAAGGGCATCGTGGTCGGGCGCGGGGGGGCGATGATCCGCGACATCGGCTCGGCCGCCCGCTCCGCCCTCGCCCGCCTCTGGGGCACGGACGTCCACGTGGACCTCACCGTGCGCGTCCGCAAGCGCTGGCGCGACGACGAGGCGCTGCTGGGGCGGCTGGGGCTCTAGGGCCGGGGCGTCAGGCGAAGCGCAGGCGCGTCCCGACGCTGGTCTGGACGTAGGCATTCGGGAGGCGGCGGGCCAGCTCGTGCTGGGCCCTCCAGCCGGTGCAATGGCCCGGGACCACCCAGTCGGGCCGATCGCGACGAGCTCGTCGAGCGTGCGGAGGGATGAGCGGCTCGAAGATCGGGCCCGAGAGGTGCATGCCACCGACGAAGGCGTGGACCCGCTTCGACGCCCGTGAGCCGCTGGGCTTGGCGGAGCACGTTGATCGCGCCGGCGTGGCTGCACCCGGAGAGCACGACGAGGCCGCGGTCCCGCACGTGGGCCACCACGGCCTGGTCGTCGTGGATCAGGGGTCCGGCTCCCAGCCGGCGTCCATGCGCGCCTGGCTGCCGGGGAGCCCCCGCTCGAAGTCGGTGACGCGCTCGACCTCCCCGGTGACCAGGACGGTCCCGTCGATCAGCATGCTCGGCTGCCGCTCCTCGCTGACCGCCACCCCCTCCCGGTCGAGGTCCTGGCGGCTCGGGGGCGGCAGGTGCATCTCGGCCCCCGTCGGGAAGACGACCTTGCGGTCGCGCCAGGCGTCGGGGTGGATCACGAGCGGCATGCCGCGCGCGCCCACGCGACGGAGCATGCCCTCCAGGCCGCCGTGGTGGTCGGTGTGCCCGTGCGAGAGGACGATCGCGCGCAGGTCGACCAGGCGGAGCTGGAGCACGTCCATGTTGTGGGCCGCGGTGCCCGCCCCGAGGCCGGCGTCGTAGAGGACGGAGGCGCGCTCGCCGTCGCGCTCGACGGTCAGCAGCAGCGAGAGGCCGTGCTCGGCCAGCAGCTTTGCGCGGTCGCCCTCGAGCGCCCCGTAGTCGAGCGCGGGTCGCCGCACCACCTCGCTGCCTGGCAGCAGGAGGTCGACGGCGTTGTCGACCAGCACGGTCACCTCGACCGCGTCCACCGGCTGAAGGAGACCGCCCTCGGTCATGCGGCAGGGTCGCACGGATCGCGCCGAGGCGCTATTGTTCACTACATGGTGAACAATGAGCTCGACGAGGCCTTCGGCGCCCTGGCGAGCCCGGTGCGGCGGGGCATCGTGGAGCGCCTCGCGCGGGGCCCGGCCACGGTGGGCGCGGCAACGGGCGGCCTCGGCGTCTCGAAGCCCGCGATCAGCAGGCACCTGCGCGTCCTGGAGGACGCCGGCCTCATCCGCCGCGAGGTGGTGGGCCGCACCCACCGCCTGAGCCTCGCCGAGGGCACGCTCGCCGAGGTGCTGGCCTGGCTGGCCCGGCAGGAGGCCATCTGGCAGCGCAAGTTCGACGTCATCGACGCCTACCTGGAGGAACGCAGATGAGCACCGCCACCCTCAGCCTCGAGCGCAGCTTCGACGCCCCGCGCGACGCCGTCTTCGCGGCCTGGACCGACCCGGAGGTCCTGCGCCGCTGGTGGGCGGCCGGCCCGGACTGGGAGACCCCCGAGGCGGAGGTTGACCTGCGCGTCGGCGGCGGCTACCGCCTGGCGATGCGCGAGCCGGATGGCCCGACCCACGTCGTCACCGGCGAGTACACGGAGGTCGTCCCGCTCGAGCGCCTCGTCTACACCTGGACGTGGCAGCACGACTCCCCCGGAAGCGCCGACTCGGTGGTGACGGTCCTCTTCCGCGAGGAGGGGGGCCGCACGATCGTCCTCCTCACCCACACCGGGTTCACGAAGCCCGAGGCGGTCGCCCGCCACGAGCACGGCTGGGGCGCGGTCCTGGACAGCCTCGAGCGCCGGGTGCTGGCTCCCCAGCGGGCCTGAGCGCGTCGCGCGGATCGTCCATGGCGTTCGTCAGACCGCGCCGGCCAGGCGCTCGATCAGCTCGGCCTGTGCCCGCACCACGAGGCGGCGGGCGTCCTCGAGGCCGAGCCAGGCCACGCGGTCGATCTCGGGGAAGCGCTGACGCCTCCCCGAGCGCGGCGGCCACTCCATCTCGAAGGTGCCCGGGTCGAGCGCCGCGGGGTCGAAGTCGCCCTCCAGCGCGAAGGCGACGACCCGCTTGCCGCCGCGCTGGCGCACCTCGCCCAGGGGGAGGGCCTCGCCCTGGGGCGGAGGGTGGCCGAGCTCCTCGGCGAACTCGCGGCGGGCGCCGGCCAGCGGCTCCTCGCCGTCGGCCAGCTCGCCCTTCGGGATCGACCAGGCGCCGGCGTCGCGGCGCGCCCAGAAGGGGCCGCCCATGTGGCCCAGCAGCACCTCCGGGGCGCCCCCGCGGAGGCGGTAGAGCAGCAGGCCGGCGGAGGTCGTCACGCGCCCAGCAGGCGGCTCATCCGGCGGTCGCGGTAGAGGCGGCCGCCGGTCTGACACGTGGGGCAGTAGACCAGCTCGTACTCGGCGAACGAGACCCGCTCCAGGCGCGTGCCGCACCGCAGGCAGGGCTCGCCGTGGTGGCCGTGGACGGCGGTCACCCGGGCCTCCTTGTTGGGGAGGTCGGTCGTGATGCGCTCGCGCGCCCGCTCGAGCGCCTGCTGCAGCACCGCGTCGGCCGCCGCGGCGAGCCGGGCGACCTCGTCGTCGCCCAGCGACCCGGCTCGGGCGAAGGGGGCCAGGCGGGCCGCCCACATGATGTCGCTGGCGTAGGCGCGCCCGATGCCCGCCACGCGGCGGCCGTCGCGGAGCGCCGTGTGGAGCACGGCGCCCTCGCCCGAGAGCGCCTCGCGCCAGCCATCGGGGCCGAGGCCGATCGGCTCGGGGCCGAGGCGGGCGAGCGGGCGGTGCTCCGCCAGCCCGGCCGCGTCGA
Organism: Miltoncostaeaceae bacterium; assembly: GCA_963808825.1. GTDB lineage: Bacteria > Actinomycetota > Thermoleophilia > Miltoncostaeales > Miltoncostaeaceae > DATAGF01. Next base: position 130,899 of record CAWEGW010000001.1, read on the forward strand.
GCAGGTGGGCCGAGGCGCGGCGGTGGCTGGACAGCTCGCGCAGGCGCAGCACGTCCCCGCGGCCGACGTCCAGGTCGAGGGCGGCGGTCCGCGGCGAGCGCGTCCCCTCGGGCCGGGGGGCGATGCCCAGGCGGCCGGCCTGCATGAGGTGGATCACCAGCGTGAGGTCGCCCTCGGCCGCGATCCCGAGGATCTTCCCGCGCCGCCAGACGCCCTCGATCTCGCGGCCTGCGAGGGCCTCCAGCGGCGGATCGGCGCCGCGGATCGTCGCCGGGTGGTGGATGCGCACGCCCTCGACGCGGCGCCCGCGCAGCGCGCCGTCGAGGCCCTCCGCGAGCGCCTGGAGCTCCGGCAGCTCAGGCACGGGCCGCGCCGGGGGCCCTCGTTATACTCGCCCGGATGCGCGAGCCGTCACGCCCGGCCCCGCACTGATGCGCGCCGAGGATCTCACCAAGACGCTCGATCTCAACGTCTTGTCGGCCGACGTCACCGAGGCCGACATCGAGCAAGCCTGCGTCGAGGCGCGCGAGCACCACTTCGCGGCCATCTGCTCCTACCCGCACCTCGTCCCCCTGATGGCGGAGCGGCTGCGCGGCTGCGACGTCAAGACGTGCGCGGTCATCGACTTCCCCGGCGGGACGAGCTCCACGGCCGACCGGGCGCAGGCCGCCGCGATGGCGGTGGCCGAGGGGGCCGACGAGCTCGACGTGGTCATGAACTACCGTGCCATGTTGGCAGGCGACTTCCGCCTCGCGCGCGACGACCTCCTGCGGGTGGTCCGGGCGGTCCGCGGGCGCGCCGCCAACGACGCGAGGGGCGACGTGCTGATCAAGGTGATCATCGAGGCGCCGCTGATGGACGACAAGCTCAAGAGGCTCGCCTGCATGATCGTCGACGGCGTCGGCGCCGACTTCGCGAAGACCTGCACCGGGGTGGGCACCGAGGCCACCATCCACGACGTCGAGCTGATGCGGGACGCCCTCCCCGAGGCCGTCGGCGTGAAGGCGGCGGGGGGCGTGACAACGCTCGAGGCGGTCCAGGCGATGATCGGCGCCGGGGCGGCCCGGGTGGGGACGGCGTCGGCCGTGAGCGTCATGGCCGAGCTCGCCGTCCTGAACGGCGATGGCTGAGCCGCCGCCGGCGCCCGCGGCGGCCGCGTCCGACCTCGTCGCGCGCGTCCGCTTCGGGGCCGACGGGCTGGTGCCGGCGGTCGTCCAGGACGCCGGCGACGGCCGCGTGCTGACCCAGGCCTGGATGAGCCGCGAGTCGCTCGAGCGCACGCTCGAGACCGGCCAGACCTGGTTCTGGAGCCGCTCGCGCCAGGAGCTGTGGCGCAAGGGGGCCACCAGCGGCAACACCCAGGCGGTCCGGGCGGTCGTGCTCGACTGCGACGGGGACGCCCTGCTCGTGCTGGTCGACCAGACCGGTGTCGCCTGCCACACGGGCGCGCCGACGTGCTTCCACGAGCCGCTCACCGGCGGCGAGGTCCCGGCCCCCTTCGCGGCCCTCGCCGACCTCGAGCGCACCATCGCCGAGCGCGCCGAGGCGGCCGACCCGGAGGCCTCCTACACCGCACGCCTGCTCGCCGGGGGGATGGACCAGGTCTGCAAGAAGGTGGGGGAGGAGGCCACCGAGGTGGTGCTGGCCGCCAAGGGCGGCGAGCGCGACCAGGTCGTCTACGAGAGCGCCGACCTGCTCTACCACCTGGCGGTGCTCTGGCGCGCGAGCGGCGTGGAGCTCGACGAGGTGGCGCGCGAGCTCGCGTCGCGGCGCCGATGACGCGCCTGCGCCTCGAGGTGCCGCCGCGGCGCGGCTCGCGGCTCGACGTGACCCCCGGGGTCGACGCCGTGCGCGCCATGGGCGCCCGCCACGGCCAGGTGCCGCTGGTCCACACCTACATCGCCGACTGCGAGACGCCGGTGAGCGCCTTCCTGAAGCTGCGCGACGGCGGGCCGGCCTTCCTGCTCGAGTCGGTGGAGCAGGGGCGCCTGGGGCGCTACTCGATGATCGGCGTGCGCCCCCAGGCCGTGATCCGGGGAGCCGGCGGGGAGCTGGTCCAGACCGGCGCCGACGGCGAGGTCCGGCGCCTCGACGCGGCCGACCCCTTCGGGGCCGTCGAGGACGCCGTCGACCGGGTCGGCATGGCGCCGCCCGCGGAGCCCCTCTCCTTCTGGGGCGGCGCGGTGGGCTTCTTCGGCTACGACCTCGTGCGCACGGTCGAGCGCCTGCCCGGCACCCCCCCGGACGACCTCGGCATCCCCGACCTGGTGGCCATGATCACCGGCCCGGTCGTGGTCTTCGACCACATGCGGCGCTCGCTCACGATCGTGGCGCCCTGCCCGCTGGGCGACGACGACCCTGAGGCCGCCTACTGGCGCACGGTGGCGACGGTCGCCGAGATGCGCGCCCGCCTCTCGGGGCCGGTGCCGCGGCCGCCCGAGCGGGAGGAGGACCCCGCCCTCGGCCCGGTCACCAGCAACCTGAGCCGCGAGGCCTTCGAGGCCGGCGTGGAGCGGGCCCGCGAGTACATCTTCGCCGGCGACGCCTTCCAGGTCGTGCCCTCGCAGCGCTTCTCGGCCCCCATGGGCCTCGACCCCTTCGCCGTCTACCGCGGCCTGCGGACGGTCAACCCGTCGCCCTACATGTTCTTCCTCGAGACGGATGACGTGACGCTGGTGGGCTCCTCGCCCGAGATGCTGGTCAAGGTCGAGGAGGGCCGCGTCGAGATGCACCCGATCGCGGGCAGCCGGCCCCGCAGCGCCGACGAGGCCGAGGACCTGCGCCTGGGCGAGGAGCTGCTGGCCGACCCGAAGGAGCGCGCCGAGCACGTGATGCTCGTGGACCTGGGCCGCAACGACCTCGGGCGGGTGTCGGAGATCGGCACGGTGCGGGTGGCGGAGCTGATGGACGTGCGCCGCTACAGCCACGTGATGCACATCGAGAGCTCGGTGGTCGGGCGCCTGGCGCCGGGCACGGCGGGCCTCGGACGCGCTGCGGGCGACCTTCCCGGCCGGCACCCTCTCGGGGGCGCCCAAGGTGCGCGCGATGGAGATCATCGACGAGCTCGAGCCCACCAAGCGCGGCCCCTACGGCGGCGCCGTCGGCTGGCTCGGCTGGGACGGCGACCTGGACACCTGCATCACCATCCGCACCATCGTCTGCCGCGACGGCGTGGCCCACGTGCAGGCCGGCGCCGGGATCGTGGCCGACTCGGTGCCGGCGAACGAGTACGAGGAGACCCAGAACAAGGCGGCGGCGCTCTTCCGGGCCATCGAGGTCGCGGCCGGCCAGGAGGACTGGTGACGAAGGTCGTCCTGATCGACAACTACGACAGCTTCACCTACAACCTGGTCCAGTACCTCGGGGAGCTGGGCGCCGAGGTCGAGGTCCACCGCCACGACGCGATCGACGTGGCCGGCGTCCGGGCCCTGCGCCCGACGCACCTGGTGATCTCGCCCGGGCCCCAAGACCCCCGACCAGGCGGGCATCTCGGTGGACGCGATCCGCGAGCTCGCCGGCGAGGTGCCGATCCTCGGCGTCTGCCTCGGCCACCAGGCCATCGGCCAGGCCTTCGGCGCGCGGGTGATCCGCGGGCGCGAGCCCGTCCACGGGAAGACCAGCGCCATCGAGCACGACGGGCGCACGGTCTTCGCGGGGCTGGAGCACCCGATGGTCGCCACCCGCTACCACTCCCTGGTGGTCGACCCCGACCTCGCCCCCGACCTCGAGCTGACCGCCTGGTGCGACGGCGACGTCGTCATGGGCGTGCGCCACCGCTCGCTGCCGGTCGAGGGCGTGCAGTTCCACCCGGAGTCGATCCTGACCGGCTCGGGGAAGGCGCTGCTCTCGAACTTCCTCTCGCTCTCGGCCTGACCCCGCCCCCGCCCCCCGCCCGCGACCGCCGCCCGCCGATGCCCTCAGAGGTGATCTCCGACGCCATCGACCGGCTGCTCGCCGGCGAGGACCTCGGCCGCGAGGGCGCGGCCGCGGCGCTGGAGGCCGTCATGTCCGGCGAGGCCGGCGACGCCCAGACGGCCGGCTTCCTGATCGCGCTGCGCGCCAAGGGGGAGACGGCGGCAGAGCTCGCGGGCCTGGCGTCCACGATCCGCGGCCGCGCCGAGCGGGTGCAGCCGCCCGCGGGCCGCTTCATCGACACCTGCGGCACCGGCGGCGGGCGCTCCACCTTCAACATCTCCACGACGGCGACCTTCGTCGTGGCGGGGGCGGGCGTCTCGGTGGCCAAGCACGGCAACCGCTCGGCCACCTCGCGCTGCGGGAGCGCCGACGTGCTGGAGGCCCTGGGCGCGCGGATCGACCTCGACCCGGACGCCGTCGGGCGCTGCCTCGAGGAGACGGGCCTGGGCTTCATGTTCGCGCCCGCCCACCACCCGGCGTTCCGCCACATCGTGCCCGTGCGGCGGGCGCTGGGCGTGCGGACCATCTTCAACCTCCTGGGCCCGCTGACGAACCCGGCGGGCGCTCCCCGCCAGCTGCTGGGCGTCAGCGACGCCGCCTACCTCGAGCGGATGGGGCGGGCCCTGGCCGAGCTGGGCTGCGAGCGCGCCATGCTCGTGCGCGGCCGCGACGGCATGGACGAGATGTCCACCGGGGCGGTGACCGACGTGGTCCACGTGGACGGCCGGTCGGTGACGACCGCGTCGGTGGACCCGGCCGAGCTGGGCTTCGCGCCGCCGCGCGACGGCGACATCGCCGGCTCCGACCCGGCCGGCAACGCGGAGGTGCTGCGAGGGGTGCTGGGCGGCGCGGCCGGGCCGGCGCGCGACGTGGTGGTGCTCAACGCCGCCGCGGCCCTCTGGCTCGCCGGCGCCCAGCCGGACCTCGAGCGGGGCGTCTCGGCCGCCGCCGCGAGCATCGACGACGGCGCCGCGCGCGACCGGCTCGAGGCATTCATCGCGACGACCCGCCGCCTGGGCGGCGCGTAGACTCGCCGGGCGTGGCCACCTTCCTCGAGAACGTCGTGGAGCGCACCCAGGCCGACCTGGCGCGCCGCAAGCGCTCGACGCCCGCCGCGGACCTCGAGGCGCGCCTGGGCCCTGCGCGCCGCGGCCGCCCCTTCTCCGAGGCCCTGATCGACGAGGGCATCTCGCTGATCGCGGAGATGAAGCGCGCCAGCCCCTCGCGCGGCCCGATCCGCCCGGGCGCCAGCGTGGCCGAGACCGTCGCCGCCTACCAGGCCGCCGGCGCCCGCGCCGTCTCGGTGCTGACCGAGCCGGCCCACTTCGGCGGGAGCCTCGACGACCTCGCCGAGGCCCGCGAGGCCTGCGACCTGCCGCTCCTGCGCAAGGACTTCCTCATCGACCCCTACCAGGTGCTCGAGGCGCGGGCGGCCGGCGCCGACGCCGTGCTGCTGATCGTGGCCGCCCTCGGGCGGAAGCGCCTGACGGAGATGATGGGCGCGGCCTCCGACCTCGGCATGGACACCCTCGTCGAGGTCCACGACGAGGAGGAGGTGGAGGTCGCCGTCGAGACGGGCGCGGAGCTGATCGGGATCAACAACCGCGACCTGCACAGCCTCGAGGTCGACCTCGGGACGACCTTCAGGCTCCTGGCCGACGTGCCCGCCGGGACCGTGGTCGTCGCCGAGTCGGGCATCACCGAGCGCGGCCACGTGTCCGACCTGGAGGACGCCGGGGTCGACGCGATCCTGGTCGGCGAGGCCCTGATGCGCGCCGACGACCCGGTCCACGCGGTCCGCGAGCTCCTGGGCTGAGCGCGAGGGCGGCGGAAGGGGCACGAGCGCCGAGGTCGAAGGCCGTTCCGTGAAGTTCCGCCGGCGATACGAGGTGGTTGTCGAGGGGGTCTCCGGGCAGGCCGTCGCGCAGCGCACCGTGATCTCGGAGCACCGCTCCGAGGCCGACGCCCGCGAGGCCGCCCAGCACGAGCGCTCGCGCCTGGAGGTGATCCACGGCGGCGGCGCGCGGTCGTGGCGGATCCTCGTGATGCTCGGCGACGAGGTGGTCTCGGAGGTCCGGCCGGAGGCCGAGGGGGAGGACCTGCTGCGGGCATCCGCTGCGGCCCCGGCCCGCGGGGCGAGCCGAGCCCGAGCCCGAGCCGGAGCCGGAGCGCCCCGCGGAGGAGCCGGGGCCGGAGCACGAGCCCCCGGCGAAGGAGCCCGCGCCCGAGGCCGAGACGCCCCCCGAGGGCCGCGTGCCCGACTGGGTCATTCAACGCTTCGAGGACTCCATCGCCCGGCGCGGGGAGCGCGAGGAGGACGAGCCCGGGCCGGAGGGGGACACGGCGGCGTAACCGCTACGCTGGGGCGGATGGAGGCACCGGCCGACGAGGGAGCCGTCCCCGCCCAGGGCGGACGCTGGGACCGGCGCCGGACGATCGCCGCGATCGCGGGCGGGGTCGTCGTGGCGGCCGTGATCGCCCTGCTGGTGGTCGGGCTCGTGAACCGCGACGTCGGCACCTCGATCCAGGACGCCCTCGACGAGGGCGAGCGCCCCGACGCGCCGGCCTTCACCGCGCCGGTGCTGCTGGCCGCCGACGGCATCGGGCCGGCCGGGAGCGACGTCTCGCTGGCCGACCTCGACGGGCGGACCGTCGTCCTGAACTTCTGGGCCTCCTGGTGCGAGCCGTGCGAGAGCGAGGCGCCGATCCTCAACGAGGTCGCCGAGCGCTACCGCGGGCAGGACGCCTCGGTGGTGGTCCTCGGGCTGGACGTCCAGGACCTGAGCGAGAAGGCGCTGGCATTCGCGCGCGACTTCGGCATCAGCTACCCGTCGCTGCGCGAGGCGGGCGACGCGGCCTACCGCGACTACCAGCTCACCGGGCTCCCGGAGACCTTCGTGATCGACCAGGAGGGCCGGATCGCCCTCAAGGTGGTCGGCGAGGTGACCGACCCCGCCCAGCTCACGACGGCGATCGACCAGCTGTGAGGCGCGCCGCCGCCATCCTCGCGCTGCTCCTCCTGGCCGTCGTCCCGGCGACGGCGGGCGCCCTGACGGTGAACGAGGTCGCCCGCGAGGTGCGCTGCCCGACCTGCAACACCCCCCTGGACGTCTCCAGCTCGCCGGCGGCGGCCGACATGAAGCAGTACATCGCCCAGCGGATCGACCGCGGCTGGGACAAGGAGCGCATCATCGACGGCCTGGTGGCCGAGTTCGGCGAGGGGGTGCTCGCGACCCCCGCCAAGTCCGGCTTCGACCTGGTCGCCTGGCTCGTCCCCGGGCTGGCGGTGCTGGCGGGGCTCGTCGGGATCGGGGTCCTCGCCTGGACCTGGTCGCGCCGCCGCCCGGCCTCGGCGACCGCCGAGCCGCCGCCGCCGACCGCCGAGGAGGCGCGCCGGCTCGACGACGAGCTGCGCCGGCTGGGATGACGGCCGGCGGGCCGGCCCGGGTCCGGGTGGGGACGGCCTCCTGGACCGACCCCGAGTTCATCAAGGCCGGCTGGTATCCGGACGACGTCAAGGGCGACCCCGAGGCCCGCCTGCGCTACTACGCCGGCCGCTTCCCGATGGTCGAGGTCAACTCGAGCTTCTACGCGCTGCCGACCGTCGAGACCACCGCCGCCTGGGCCGACCGCACGCCCGACGGCTTCCGCTTCCACGTGAAGGCCCACCAGGTCATCTCCGGGCACCCCTCCGAGCCCGGGCGCCTGCCGCCCCCGCTGCGCGAGCTGCCCGCCTCGTACGACGCCAAGGGCCGCATCCGCCGCCCCAGCCGCGAGCTGCGCGACGCGGTCATCGACTCCCTCCTCGAGGCCGTGGGGCCGCTGGGCGACAAGCTCGGCGCCATCCTCGTGCAGCTGCCGCCATACGTGGTCTCGGGCGAGCGCCAGCGCGACGAGCTCGCGCGCATCCTGGAGCGGTTGCGGCCGGCCCGCGCGGCGGTCGAGTTCCGCCACCGCTCCTGGGCCGAGCCGGGCGAGCGCGAGGCGGCCGCCGACCTGCTCGGCTCCCACGACGCCTCGTGGGTCGTCGTGGACGCCCCCAGGATCGACGCCAAGAACGTCATGCCGCCCATCGTCGAGGTCACCAGCGCCGGCCTGGCGTACCTGCGCCTGCACGGCCGCAACGCCGCCACCTGGAACACCGGCCGCAGCGTCGCCGAGCGCTTCGACTACGCCTATCCCGAGGAGGAGCTGGAGGAGTGGCTCGACCCGGTCCTCGACATGGCCGAGCGGGCCCAGGAGGTCGCGGTGGTCTTCAACAACAACGCCAGGGACCACGCCCTCCGGAACGCGGCCGAGTTCGCCGAGCTGATTTCCGCTGCAAAGCGGCGGGTTTCGGACTAGCGGCAGACCACCGCTGGCCCATGCCCGGGGAGGCACAAGACGGTGCAGGGGCCAGCATTTTGGCCCAGGATTGGTCCAAAAGAGCAGCAGCCCGCGGATAGGCTGCCCGGCTCAGTGCCGACTCCAGGGTCACGCTTCCGCCGCACGCCACTCCTGGTTGTCGCCCTGGCCGCCGGCATCCTAGTCCCACGGCGCTCGGGGCCCTCCGGAACTCCTCGAGCTGTTCCTCGTCGCTGATCGCCTGAATCAGGTGCCGCGCCCTTCAGCTTTCGGCCGCGAGACTCGACAGAGCCTCCGGGGGCGGCAGGATGGTGTGGACCGGGAAGAAGGTCGGACTGACGCGGGGCTTTCCAGCCGCGTCGAACGCTGGGTTGAGACGGCCCTCCTGAAAGCGCCGCTGGTTGTCCTCCGTGTCCCAGACCTCGATGACCCGCCAGCCGGACTCCGTCGGACCGCCGATGTGGACCAAACAGCCCTCGGGCGGCTCCTCCCCTAGCTGCGCCATCACCGCCTCGTAGTCGGCCGCCGCGAAGCGGTCGTCCTCGAACAACGCCCCGATGGACATGATCCACCCTCCTCGTATGGGGATGCGTCGGAGCCTCGCGCCTGCCGAAGATGCGAGTCAACCCAACGAGCGGGAATCGCCCCCAGGCTGCCCTGCGCGGCGCGCCCCGGCCGTAGGCCCGCGGGGGGCCGGGTCCTCCGCCGGCCCCGGACGAGGAAGGGAGGCGAATCGAACGGGAGCTCGCGACGTCCTCGGCAGGCGGGACGGGCGTCTCACACACCTGAACGCTTGACCAAAAGGGATGGACGCCGGCACACGGGCCACACGAGACTCGCGGGCACGGACTTGCACCCGCCCGCAAACCGGAATAGGGGGCGACGATGCAACAGGAGCTGGACGGTCCCTCATCCGCGGAGGCGGATGGGGACAGCCGCGAGTGGTACGTGGACTTCGAGAGTCAGGACTGACAGGGAGTTGAGCTCGGGGGCGGTCGTGCGCCCTGGGCTGGGCCCTGGGGCTCAACCCTCGACAGTCGCCCTCAGCCCGCTCCGGCCCTGCGTGGCGCACCCCGGCCGCAGGCCCGCACCCCGGCCTCCCATGGGACGCGCCAGCACTGCGCCTCCTCGTGACCGAGACGCCAGCCCGCCCGCCAGGCCCGCCTCTCGGTCTCGCCGAGATTGTGGTGAAGGTCCGAGACCGGGCGGCCGAGGCTGACCGGCCTGGCGGCCCTCTGCTGCCGCCTGATCGCCCGGATCCATGCGGCCAGGGTAGAGCGTCGCTCGGCCGGTCACCGCCGCCCGCTCCACCGCTCGATCCGCGACGCCACGCGGCTAGGCAATCGGGGCCGCAACAGACCGGCCAACTCGACAGCGATTCGCGGGCCTCATCCCGTGAGCCCTTCCGGCTGTTGACGCGCCGCGCCCGTTTAGGGGATACCTGACACCCGCCACGCCAGCGGATTGCCGAGGCGACAGGAGGCACCGTGCGATCAGACTCCAATGGCAGCGCGCGCGCGACGTTGTGGGAGCGCTGGGCGCCCGCGTCGGGCGCCGTGTCAGTGATCCTCCTGGTCATCGCATTCCTCGTCGCGGGCAGCTCGCCTGCCCCGGACGATCCCGAGGCCGAGATCGCCTCATACCTGGCTTCGGACTCCAACCAGAACCAGAACTTCGCGGCGTTCTTCGTGTTCCTGGCGGGCGTCCTCTTCATGCTCGTCTTCTTCTCCGTGCTGCGGTCGCGACTCGCAGCGGCCGAAGGCCCCGGCGGGGGCCTGGCCCCCCTAGCCTTCGGGTCAGGGGTGGCCAGCGGGGTCCTCTGGATCGGTGCCGTCTCATTCTTTGTCGCCCCGCTGGCCGCTGCCGATAACCGGGGGGCTCTCGCCGCCCCGGCTGACCTCTACGCGTTCTCGAGCGATGCCGGCTACCTCCTGTGGGTCGGGGCGGTCGTCCTGGGCGCGCTGGTCGTCTGGGCCACATCGGCCGTCGCTCTGAGGACGGGCTTGCTGCCGCGCTGGTTCGCGTGGGTCGGGGTAGTAGTGGGCGTGATCTGCCTGTTTGCGATCTTCTTCATCCCGGCCTTCGTGTACTGGGCCTGGATCCTGGTTGCCTCGCTCCTGCTCCTGCGCTCCCGAGCCGGCGCCTCTAGGCCGGCCCCCTCGCCAGCCTGAGTTGACCCAGCCGGCGAACGGAACCGCGGCGCGCCCTCCGGAACGCGGCCGAGTTTCGCCCACCCCGGCTTCCCGGGGGGCGGGCGAGAGCCTCATGCCCCCGCCCGCGCGCGGACGCGCGGCGGCGCGTCCAGAGCGGTGCCCTCGCTCTCCCGGGCAGCCCGGCCCCCAGGGGACCGGGCCAGTCGGGTACCCCGCGGCCGGCCGCCGCAATCGTCGGTCTCGGGCATCGCGGCGGTCCGTGACCGCCTTATATGCTGGCCTTTAAGACGTACGAGTCTTACGTCGTTACATCGATGTTCGCGCGAAACCCCGTGCCGCTCGCCGAGGGGTCGCCTGGGTACCGCAGTGGACCCATCGCGCGTTGGAGGGAGACGACGTTGAACACCAGACGTCCCCTGTTCGCCGCGGTGCTGTTGACCGCGATGATCAGGGAGTCGCCTCTGGCGGACCCGGGCCCAGCCTTCATGGCCCAATGCGACGGGCTGACGGCGATGCGTAAGCGGCTTCGCGCCGACCCGGACCGGCGGGCGGAGATGCTGGCGGACGTGGAACGCGACCTTGAGGCGGCGGTCGACCCAGATCGCATCGCGGGCCTGCTGCACGTGCGCGACTGGCTGCAAGGGGTCAACGACTAGACGCTCGCGGCGGCTCGGCGGCGTCGGTTCCAGGGCGACCCCGGCGGCATTCGCGCGTCGCGCGGGGTACGGAGGCCTGCGCCACCCTAGGATCGCGAGCCCCGGTTCCGCCGGAGGCTCACCTCGGCAGAGGGGTACTCCCAGGGGTGCGTCCCGTCTGTCGCAGAGGGCCGGACGCGCAGCGGTCCTCGGGTGGCGCACGGCGCCGGCGTCTGTGGGTCACACCGGCGAAATCGGACGCGGCGGTTGCCCATGGACTTGCCCATGACCGCCAGAACCCGTATGGCTACGCGGGTCACGTCGGTCTTCACCAAACAACGCAAGGGACCACGCGCTGCGCGACACGGCCGACGTCCGGGAGCCGCTGGCGGGCGTCCGCCGCGAGGGGTAGGCGAGGGCGGTGCCCGGGCCCGTTGATCTCCGTGTCCCCGGTCTCGCGCGGCTCCACGAGCGGCGCAGCGAGAAGTGGGCGGGGCACGATCCGGACGTGCTCGCGTCCACGATCGCGGAGATGGACTTCCCCCTCGCCGCGCCGGTCGCGGCCGCCCTGGGGGAGGCGATCGACCGGCACGACCTCGGCTACGCGCCGCCCGCGCCCGGGCCGCTTCGCGAGGCCTTCGCCGCGTTCGCCGCCCGGCGGCTGGCCTGGCGGGTCGACCCCGGCCAGGTGGAGCTCGTCCCCGACGTCATGGTCGGCCTCGTCGAGCTGTGCCGCGCCCTGGCCGCCCCGGGCGAGGCGGTGGCCTTCGCGAGCCCCGCCTATCCGCCCTTCTTCGCCCTGCTGCCGCGGGCGGGCGTCCGCATCCGGGCGCTGTCGCTCGGGCCCGATGGGGCGCCGGACGCGGACGAGCTCGAGGCCGCCCTGTCGGACGGCCTCCGCGTCCTCGTGCTGGCCAACCCCCACAACCCCAGCGGCCGGGTGATCCCTCGCGAGGCGCTGGCGGCGATCGCGGAGCGCTGCGCCGAGCGGGACGCGTGGGTCCTGGCCGACGAGGTGCACGCGCCGCTCGTCCTCGGCCCCGCCGCCCACACGCCCTGGCTCGAGGTCTCCGACGCTGCGCGCGCCCGCGGCATCGCGCTGACCTCGGCGTCCAAGGGCTTCAACTTCGCCGGGCTCAAGGCGGCGCTGGCCGTCACCGCGTCACCGCCGGCGCGCGAGGCGGCCCGGCGGCTGCGGGAGCTGGCCGACCACGTCGGGCTCCTCGGCGTCGTGGCCTCCGAGACGGCCTTCATCGACGGCGACCGCTGGCTCGACGCCGTGCTGGAGCGGCTCAGGGCCAACCGGGCCCTCCTGGGTGAGCGGCTGGAGGCCGACCTGCCCGGCGTGGCGTGGACGCCTCCGCAGGCCTCCTACCTCGCATGGCTGGACTGCCGCGCGCTGGGGCTCGGCGACGACCCAGCCGCGGCCTTCCTCGCACGGGGCCGCATCGCCCTCAGCCCGGGCCTGGATTACGGCTCGCAGGGCGCGGGGTTCGTGCGGCTGAACTTCGGCACGAGCCCAGAGCTGGTCACCGAGGCCGTCAGCCGCATGGCCGCCACCGCCTCCGACAGGCCGCCGCCGGGCACGGGGGCCCGGTGACGGGGTCTCGAGCGGCTCAGGATTCGCGCGTCGCGCACTCCAGGCCGTCGTACATCTCGTTGAAGGCGCTGTAGACGGCGGCGAGCTGCGGCTGCAGGGCCTGCCTGATCTGGGCGGGCCTGGAGCCGGACGGCAGGTCCTCGGCCGCGCTCTCCAGATCGTTGACCGCGGAGCTCAGCGCGTTGGCGTCGGCCTCCTGGACGTCCTCCGCGGCGGCCTGGACCCCGCTCCAGGCCGCGCGCGCCCGCTTCACGGACGTGTTGGCCTGGTTCGCATCGGGGTTGCCGAGCTGCACGCCCTGCACGCTCGCGAGGGCGGCCGAGAAGCCCTCGAGGCTCCCGCACAGATTCTCCTCCGCCGTCGCCTGGCTTTCGTCGTCGTCGCCGCACGCGACCACGCCGAACACCGACACCAGCAGCACCCCTGAGAGGGCAAGAACGCGCTTCATGACGTCTCCTCCAGGCGTCACGCGGTTCGGTGGCCTCCCCGCGTCGCGCTGACACTAGCCCCGGAGGCCCGGCCGGCTCGCCCTCCCGATGGGATGAAACCGGTGCCTGACGCGCGGTGGCGCCGGGGGATGTTCCCCCTCATCGCCCCGGCGCGCCGCAACCGCAAGGGCCGCCATCGATCCATCCGCCCTGGGGGCCGGACGGAATCGCGACGATGGCAGTGCCCCCTGCCACCGGAGCCCGCACCGCGGGCTCACGGCCATCGAGGGTCGCACCCTTCACTTACCCGGCGGCCGGACGCGGCAACCGCGGCCTTAACCGTCTGGCGGTCCGGCCAGGCGCTCCAGCAGCTCGACCATCGGCTCCGGCCCCGGCAGGGCCGCCATCTCCGCGCTGAAGGCCCGGGCCGCCTCCCGGTGGCGCGGCTCGGCGAGCACCTCGAGGACCGCGCCCCGGATCGCCTCCGGGGTGCGTTCCCCGGGCCCCACCACGCGGGCGACGCCCAGCGCCGCGCAGCGCTCGGCGCTGTAGGGCTGGTCGGCGCTGATCGGGACGACCACCATCGGGACGCCCGCGGAGAGCGCCTCCTTGACGCTGTTGAAGCCGCCGTGGGTGATGAGGGCGTCGCAGCGCGGCAGCACCAGGGGCTGCGGGACGTAGGCCTCGAGGCGCACGTGGTCCGGCTGGGGCCCGAAGCGGCCGGGATCCTCGTCGCGGCCGATCGCGACGACCAGGTCCAGCTGCTCGCCGGCCAGCGCGCTCACGATCGCCTCGAGCACGCCCGGGGTCCTGTTGAAGATCGTCCCGAGGCTCGCGAGGACGGCCGGCCGCCCGCCGAGGCCGTCGGCCCAGCCGGGCGGCCGCTCGCCGGGCGCGACCGTGCTCGTGTGGCGGAGGAACCGGGCGTTGGGCGGCCTCGGCGCGTCGGCGCCGTCCCACGCGGGCGGGGTGAAGCACATGTGGAGGTGGCGGAAGGGCATCCGCACCTCGGGATCGGAAGGGAGCCCGACGCGCGCCCGGTGGCGGGCCAGCGGCTCGGCGACCATCAGGCGGTTGCCCGTGAAGTAGCCGATCGCGGGGGAGTCGATGGCGGCGTAGGCGTTGCCGGCCACGGAGGCGTGCGGGATGCCGAGCCGCTCGGCGGCGATGCAGCCGCCGAACTCCATCCCCTCGCGGACGATCAGGTCCGGCCTCCACCCGGGGGCGATCTCGAGCAGGTCCGGCACCATCCGCCCGGCGCACACGTCGGCGAGCGTCGTGACCACCCACCCCGGGAAGTCGGGGCCCGGCGGCGGCCTCGGCGGGAAGGCGTCCGGCATCGCCGGATCGGACATCGACCAGTCGAGGCCCGCCCCCACGTGGCGGAGCCCGAAGGCCTCGACCTCGCCGCGGAACGACGGGGCCGAGGCGACGGCCACCTCGTGCCCCGCGCCCTCGAGGGCGCGGGCCACCGGAACGAGCGGGTGGAGGTGGCCGACCGCCGGGTGGACCGTCAGCAGCGCGCGCACGACCTCGGCTCCAGCCGCTCAGCCCCCCGGTCGGCGCCGGCCCGGGCGGGCCTGCGGTAGGTCAGATCCCCAGGAGCTGCTTCTTCTTGGCCTCGAACTCCTCGTCGCTGAGGATCCCCTGATCGCGCAGCTTGGCGAGCTGCTCCAGCTCGGCCATGTAGTCCGGCTCCCCGGCGGGGGCGGCGGGCGGCGGCGCGGCGGCCTGCTGCTCCTGGTAGGCGGCCTCATCCTGCTGCTGGGCCTGGTCCTCCCAGCGGCCGGTACTGGCGCCGGCTCACGCGGTTCGAGACCGCCGTCGCCGTGCCCGCGACGACCGCGGTGCGGGCCATCGCCCTGACGAGTCCTGGCATCGTGTGTCTCCTGGGTCGGGTGGTGGTGCTCAGGCGTCGAGGCGCTCGAGGGCGCCGAAGAGCTCCTGGGTGGGGATGCGCTGGGTCGCGATCAGCTGGCCGCCGTTGCGGCGGACCGCTGCCGCGAAGGGTGCGGCCCAGCGGTTCTCGAACATGATGACGACCGCCGACTCGCCGGGCTCCATCGCCTCGCCCGCCGCCGAGGCGTCGTCGTCGCCCAGCAGCCCGCTGCTCGCCCCCTCGAAGAGGGTGAAGTCGCCGACGCGCTCCTTCTCGATGCCGTCGATGGTGAAGCCGGCGACGGAGCCGTCCTCGCCCTTGGTGATGAAGAGGACGTCGAACACGCGGATGATGCCGCGGTCGACCAGGTCCACGAGCAGGGGCACGGCCTCGCCCGTCATCGGCGCGTCGGCCGGGAAGCCGATCACCACGATGTCGATCGGGCCCGAGCTCCTCCAGGTCGTCGGTGCTCACGTTCGTCTCCTCGGTCGCGTCCGGTGGGGGGATCCTGACCGGACGTACCCTGGCGGCCCCCGACTAGCTCCCGATGGGACGATGCTAGGGTCGCGGCATGGCCGACGAGGCTCCGCCGCCCTGCCCGAAGGACGGCATCGCGATGCGCCCCACGACGCGGGTCATGCGCAGCCACGGGCTGCAGGCCGGGAAGGCGATCCCGGAGGACAAGACCGTTGACGTCTGGCGCTGCCCCGCCTGCGGGCGGGAGCTCCCCAGGAGCTCCTAGGACGCTAGCTGCCGGGCGACGGCGGGGCCATCGCCGCGGCCCCCGACGAGCCGACGGGCGCGCCGCGCTCGCGCAGCACCTGCAGGAAGGCGGCGACGACGCGCGGGTCGAACTGGCTGCCGGCGCCGTCGCGCAGCTCCTCGGCCGCGGCCTCGGGCGGGCGACGAGCGTCGTAGGGGCGGTCGCTGGTGATCGCCTCGTAGGCGTCGCAGGCCATCACGATCCGCGCCGCCAGCGGGATCTGCTCGCCGCGGAGCCCGTCCGGGTAGCCGCCGCCGTCCCAGTGCTCGTGCATCGACCGCAGCAGCGGCGCCATGTGGGCGATGGCGGGGATGCCGCGCACGATCTCCTCCCCGGCGGCGGGGTGGCGGCGGATGACCTCCCACTCCTCGGCGGTGAGCGGCCCCGGCTTGTCGAGGATCTCCTGCGGCACCGCCAGCTTGCCGAGGTCGTGGAGGGCGCCGGCGACCTGGAGCTCGGCCAGCTCGGGCCCGGGCATCCCGAGGCGCCGGCCGACGGCGACGGCCAGCTCGGCCACGTCGCCCGAGTGCCCTCCGACGGCGTGGTCCTTGGCCGCGAGGGCCAGGAGGATCGAGCCCACGGCGGCGTCGGCGGTGGCGCGCATCTGGCGCCGCGGGGCCTCTGCCAGCGCGTAGGCGGCGCCCACCACCAGCGGCCCCAGCGCGGTCCAGACGATCGCCATCACGGCGTCCTCGTTCGTGCCCTCGCCGGCGGCCCAGGAGATGCGCTCGATCGCGAGCGCGGCCTCGGCGACCACCGCCGTCGCCAGGCCCAACCGGAGGGGCATCCGGAGCCCGACGAACGCCAGCAGGACCAGGAGGACGACGTGGGCCGGCTCGAAGCCCTCGCTGCCCGGCAGGAAGGCGGGCGAGGTCCCCACCAGCACGCACGCCAGGGCGAGGGCGATCGACCGCGCGGACCGGGCGGGCCAGCGCGGGGCGGTCAACAGCGACGCCGTCAGCCGGTCGCGCAGCCCCGTCCGCTCGGCCACGTCGATCGGGACGCCGGCCGTGCCGTGATTCATCGGGGCGACACTAACCCCGGCGCCAGCGCCTGGCGAGCGCCCGCGTGCGGCGCCCGCGGTCAGCGAGCCCCTCCGTCGTGGGCGGCCGGGCCCCGGCCCCCCGCCCGCGCGGCCGCCGCCAGCCCGTCGATCCTCAGCGCGGCCGCGACGGCGGCCGGCTTGTCGGCGTCGGCCGCCTTGTCGGCGACGTGCCAGGCCTCGCGCGAGAAGTAGGCCAGGCGCGGGCCGGCGTCCTCGCGGCCGACGCTCGCGCGCGCCTGCTCCTCCAGGTAGCGCAGGATCTCCTCGCACTCGGCGGTCGACCAGCCGCCGCCGCCGACCGGGTCGCGCTTCAGGCCGAGCAGCCACCAGACCAGGATCAGCAGCGGCACCTTCACGACCACCAGCGCCCCGACGACCCAGATCGCGAGCGTCTCCGGGCTGCCGGCCCCGGCGGCGAGCAGCGCGACGAAGCTCCCCAGGGAGAGGATCACCAGGGCGAATGCGACCAGCCCCAGGATGACCACCGCCCGCGGGTTGCCGTGACGATCCACGAGCAGCGATCCGCGCGAACCCACGATCGGACGCTAGCAACCTCTCGCAGGCTCGCGGCCGATGGGCGGCCCCGTCTCGCCGAATGGGGAGTTTCCTGCGGATCCCGCGGCCGCTACACAGGGGCGGATGGCTCCACGCCCCGGGACGCTCGCCGTCGCGCTCGGCCTGGTCCTCGCGGCTCCGGCCCCGGCGCTCGCGGGACCCCTCGCGAAGGCGCTCGACCACCTGTCGGCCCGCCAGGACCCGGTGGCGGGCGGGTTCGCCGAGGACGGTGGGACCGACTCGGCCTACAGCGCCTGGGCCGCGCTCGCGGTCGTCGGCGCCGGCGAGCGCGTGGGCCGCTGGCGCAGCGGCCCCGCGACCCTGCGCGACGCGGTCGCCGCGCGGGTGCGCCGCCCCTCGCTCGGCGACCTCGAGCTCGCGGCTGTGGCCGCCGCGGCGTCCGGGCTCGACCCGCGCTCGGTGGGCGGCCGCAACGCGGTGCGGGAGGTGCTGGCCGCCCAGCACGCCGACGGCTCGATCGGCGGCTCGCCCGCCACCACCGCCTGGGGCATCCTCGCCCTGCGCGCGGGCGGCCTCGACCCGGGGGCGCGCGCCGTGCGGCGGGCGCGGCGCGCCCTGGTGCGGCAGCAGAACCGCGACGGGGGCTGGTCGACCGGGCCCGAGTCGCCCGGCTCCGGGCCCAACACGACCGCGGCCGCGGTCCAGGCCCTCTGGGCGGCCGGCGCGCGGCTCGGGGCGTCGGCGCTGGACCGCGCCTCGTCGCTCGACCGGGCGCGCAGCTACCTCGTGGAGGCCCAGAACCCCGACGGGGGGTTCCCCCCGGTGGTCGGTGAGCGCACCCAGGCGCTCACCACCGCCTCGGTGGCGGTCGCCCTGCACACGATCGGCGAGGACCCCGATCGCCCGCCCTGGAACCGCTCGGGCGGGCCGCTCGAGGCCCTGCGCGGCATGCAGCTCGCCAACGGCGGCGTCCGCAACGAGCGGGACTCGAGGAGCGCCTCGATCTGGGCCACGTCGCAGGCCGCCCTGGCCTTCGCCCGCGGCCCGATCCCCCTGGCTCCGCGGCCGCTGCGGCCCATCCCGGCCCGCACGCCGCACGTCCTCTGGCGCGAGCCCGGGCCGGGGGAGCCCACGCGGGGCGCGCTGATCGTGCGCTATCGCGACGACGAGGGCGGGACCGGCGTGGACCCGTCGCGGGTGCGCCTCAGCCTCGGGGGCCGCGACGTGACGCGCCGGGCGCTGGTGACGCCCTTCGCGCTGCGGCTGCCCCCCTCCGAGGTCCGGCCGGGCGCCCCTGTGCGCCTGGCGCTGCGGGATCGCGCCGGCAACGCGGGCGCGGCGGGCTGGAGGCTCGCCGGCCGCGGTCGTTAACAGGCGAAGCACCTTGCGGGACCGCCGGTGCATTGCCTACACTTCCGTCCATGGTCACGCTCACCGACGACGCACGGCTCAAGCTGCGCTCGCTGCTCGACGACGAGGCCGATCCGGCCGCCGGGCTCCGGGTGCAGGTGGTGCCGGGAGGCTGCTCGGGGTTCGAGTACGACCTCTCGCTCGCGGGGCCCGAGGAGGGCGACGAGGTGGTCGAGAGCGGCGGCGTCAGGGTCATCGTGGACCGCTTCAGCGTCCCGTACCTGCTCGGCGTCGAGCTCGACTACGAGGAGGGCTTCCAGGGCGCCGGGTTCCTCCTCAGGAACCCCAACGCGACGGCCTCCTGCGGCTGCGGCAAGAGCTTCCAGGCCTGACCTGAGCCCGGTCCACTGGGTCCCGGCCGGGCCCCGGTTGCGGTGGGCGACCTGGCTGCTCGCGCGCGCCGTCCTGAACTCCACGCTGCCGTGGCTCGCCGGGTCCCGCGTCGCCGGCCGGCGGCGCATCCCCCGCGAGGGCGGCGTGCTCGTCGTGGCGAACCACGTGGGCGACCTCGACCCGCTCTTCGTGGGGACCGCCTGCGTGCCCAGGCAGGCTCAGTACATGGCCGATGCCCGCCACTACCGCCACCTGCCCTTCGCGCGGCTGCTCTTCGCCGTCGGCGCGTTCCCGGTACGGCCCGGCAGCCCCGACACCCGCGCGCTGCGCCACGCCGGCGAGCAGCTCCTGGCCGGCGAGCTGATCGTCGTCTTCGCCGAGGGGCGGGCGGGCTGGGGGGCGCCGATGGGGGAGTTCCTCGGGGGCGCCGGTCACCTGGGCCTGACCCCGGGCGTCACGGTCGTGCCGGCGGCGGTCTGGGGCGTTCAGCACTTCATGCGCGGCTGGCGGCCGGTGGGCCGCGGCCCGGTGCTGGTGGCGTTCGGCCACCCCGTTCCCGTCCCCGAGGACGGGGCCCGGCGCGAGCGCGCCGCCGAGCTCACGCGGCGCACGAGGGCCGCCGTGGAGGAGCTGCTGGGCCCGATGATGCGGGCGTACCCGTGATCGCCCACGCGCCGCCGCCGCCGCCGGTCATCTCGGCTCCGGCGGTCAGCTTCGGCCACGCCGCCGTGCGGCTGAGGGCGGGCGCGGAGCGGGTCGAGGTCCAGGCCGACGGGCGCATCACCGCCCGGCTCCGGCCTCCGCCGGGGCCGCGCCGCATCTCCGTGCCGGTGCCGACGGGCGTCCACGCGGTGCGGGTCAGGGCGATCGGGGCGGGCGGGGCCCGCTGGTCGGCGACCGTCCGGGTGCGCGCGCTGCCGAGGAGCGCCCTGCGGGCCGGGCGCATCCCCGGCTTCGTCGACCGCCGGCTGCAGAACGACATCGAGCGGCTCGCCGGCCAGACGTCGGCCATCACGGGGGTCTACGTCCAGCACCTGGTGTCCGGGTGCGGGGCGGCGGTCAACGCCGACGCCCAGTTCCCGGCCGCCAGCACGCTCAAGGCGGCGATCCTCGTCAACGCGGTGCGGCACGGCCAGGCCGCCTCCCTCCGCTCCACGCTCGACACCATGATCATCGACTCCAACGACGCGGCGGCGAACTCCGCCCTGGCCGCCCTCGGCGGCGGCTCCGGCGACGCCGGGGCGGCTCAGGTCACCGACACGCTCCACGACCTCGGGCTGACTCGGTCGCTCGTGCGCCGGCCGTACATCATCGAGAACGCGCGCGAGCCCCTCCCGATCGGGACGACCTCCAGCCCGCCGCTCTACACGAACTTCATCAGCACGCCCTACGAGCTCGCCCGCCTCATGGTGGCGGTGCACCGCGGCGCGGTCGGCCGGGGCGGCGTCGCGCGGCTCGGCATCAGGAGGGCCGAGGCGCGCGCCGAGCTGCTGGCCCGGTTCCTCGACGTGCGCGACACCAGCAAGCTCGTCGCCGGCCTCCCCTCGGGCGTCCCCGTGGCCCACAAGACCGGCTATACGGACGACGTCCGCCATGACGCCGGGATCGTCTACCTGCGCAGCGGGCCGGTCGTCGCCTCCGCCATGACGTACCGTCAGGGGAGCATCGGGGGAACCGGCGAGGAGTTCATCGCGCGCGTGGCCACGGCCGCGCGCAGCCGCCTGGCCGGCGGGGGGGCCTGCGACGGGCTACCGCTGACCCCGCCGCCCCGGCGCAGGTAGGCAGGGGCAGGGATGAGATTCTCACCCCGCGGTCCGGCCGGAGGCCCGTGCCACGATCGCCGGATGCGACGGCTCGTCGGCGCCGCCGCCAGCCTGGTCGTCGGCAGGTGGGCGTCGTACCGCTTCGTCGGCGACCCCTGATCCGTATAGTGTCCGCCTTATGTCGCCGATCAGGTATCTCTATGGCTCGCCCACGACCTCCTACCTCATCTGCACGACGCCGCGCAGTGGCAGCACCTTCCTGAGCCAGGCGCTGGCCAGCACCGGGGTCGCGGGCCGCCCGGAGGAGTACTTCCAGCAGCTGACGGTGACCGGCCTACCGCGCCGCCCGGTCGACTACCTCGACGGCCTGGCAGCCGGCTCGGTGCCGACGCCGCGGGGCGCGCCGGACGGCGACCACCGCGTCGACCCGATGTTCGACCCCCGCCGCTTCGCCGACTTCGGCGACTACGTGAGCTGGGTGCTCGGCACCGCGACGACGAGCAACGGGGTCTTCGGCGCCAAGATCATGTCGGCCTACGTGGAGGGCCTGGCGGCGGGGCTGCGGGAGGCGCTCGGCGAGCGCGCCCCCGCGACGACCCCCGGGCTGCTGGCGGCGGTCTTCCCGCGGCTGCGCTACGTACTCCTGGTGCGCGAGGACAAGGTCCGCCAGGCGGTGTCGCTCTGGCGCGCCATCCAGACCTGGCAGTGGCGCGAGGACGCGCCCGAGCCCGGCCCGGGCGGCGCGGGGCCGGGCGAGGGCGCGCTGCGCTACGACTTCGCGGCCCTCGACCACCTCCGCCGCCGCCTCGTGGATGAGGAGGCCTGGTGGCGCGGCTACTTCGCCGAGGCCGGCGTCGAGCCCCTCACGATCGCCTACGAGCAGTTCGCCGACGGCCACGACGACGTCGTCCGGTCGGTGCTGCGCCACCTCGAGATCCCGTTCGACGGCTCGTGGACGCTTCCGAGCCCCACGATGCGCCGCCAGTCCGACGGCCTCTCGCGGGACTGGGCGGCGCGCTACGCCGAGGAGGCCACGGCGGCCGCGGAGCCGCGGTGACGCCGCGGCCTCCGAACATCCTCTACCTGCACTCCCACGACACCGGCCGCCAGGTGCAGCCCTACGGGGCGGCCGTCCGCACCCCGCGGATCCAGCGGCTCGCCGAGGAGGGCGTCGTCTTCCGGCAGGCCTTCTGCGCCGCGTCAACCTGCTCGGCGAGCAGGGCCTCCCTGCTGACCGGCCGCTACGCCCACGCCAACGGGATGCTGGGGCTGGCCCACCGGGGCTGGTCGCTCGACGACTACGAGCAGCACATCGTCCACACGCTCCGCGAGGCGGGCTACCACTCGACGCTGATCGGCGAGCAGCACGTGGCGAAGGAGCCGGGCGAGATCGGCTACGACGAGGTGGTCAAGATCGCCACCACGCGCGCGACCGACGTGGCCCCGGTCACGATCGACCGCCTGCGCCGGACCCACCGGCGCCCCTTCTTCCTGTCGGTGGGCTTCTTCGAGACCCACCGCGAGTTCTTCACCGCCGCCGACGGCGAGGAGCGCTGGGTCGCGCCGCCGCCGGGGCTCCCCGACACCTCGGAGATCCGCCGCGACATGGCCGCCTTCAACGCCAGCGCCCGCTCGCTCGACGCCGGCATCGGGGCGGTGCTCGACGAGCTCGAGGCCCTCGGCCTCGACGAGGACACGCTCGTGATCTGCACCACCGACCACGGCATGCCCTTCCCCGGCGCCAAGGCGACGCTCACCGATCGCGGCATCGGCGTCTTCCTGATCATGCGCGGCCCCGGGGGCTTCCGCGGCGGGCGGGTCGTTCGACGCAATGGTCTCGCAGGTGGACGTCTTCCCGACGATCTGCGACCTGGCGGGGATCCCCCCGCCGCACTGGCTGCAGGGCCGCTCCATGCTGCCCCTGCTCGGCGGGGCCGCCGCGATCCGCGACGAAGTGTTCGCCGAGGGCACCTACCACGCCGCCTACGAGCCCCAGCGGGCGATCCGCACGCGGCGCTGGAAGTACATCCGCCGCTTCGACGACCGGCAGACCCCGGTCGTGGTCAACACCGACGACGGCCCGGCCAAGGACGCCTGGCTGGCGGCGGGCTGGGCCGAGCGGTCCGTGCCGCAGGAGCAGCTCTACGACCTCGTGCTCGACCCGGCCGAGGGCGAGAACCTGATCGACCGCGAGGAGCTCGCGCCGGTGGCGCGGGAGCTGGGCGCGCGGCTGGTCCGCTGGATGGCCGAGACGGGCGACCCGCTGCTCGAGGGGCCGGTCGCCCCTCCGCCGGGCGCCGAGTACAACGAGCCGGACCAGATCTCGCCCCGCGAGCCGACGCGGTGGTCGCCGGTCACCGGCCGGGCGACGTGGGAGCGCGGCGGAACCTGAGGCGGCGCCGCTCGACGGCCGTGCGCCAGTCGATCCGCCCGAGCAGCCAGAGCGCGACGGCCAGCCCGGCCAGGCCGAGCGCGAGCGTCCAGGGGGCGACCCACTCGCGCAGGCGGTCGGCGAGCTCGCCGGCGGTCGCGCTGATGAGGCCCACCCCCAGGCCGTAGGTCACCAGCCGCCCGGCGGTCGCGGATGCGCCGATCAGGGCCAGGTTGACGCGCAGCAGCCCGGCGGCCGTGTACAGCGCCCCGGCCGGGGGCGGGGAGACGGCCAGCAGCGCCGCCGTCCCGAGCCGGCCGCGCCGTCCGTGGATGCGCTCGGCGAGGTAGTTGACGTTGCCGCGAGCGGAGGGGCTCATGAGGCGCGGGCCGAGCGCGCGCACCCAGGCGGCGAGCCCGACGCGGCCGACGCCGGCGCCCAGGGCGCCGGCGACCACGACCCCGGCCGGGTTGGCGTCCAGCTCGAGGCTGATGTAGGCCAGCACGAGCCAGGATGGCGGCAGGGGGAGGGGGGTGATGGTCATCGCGACCACGATCCCGAAGGCCACGAGGTACTCCACTCGCCGAGGCTAGCGGCGGCGCCGGGGCGGCAGGGCGCGAGGGGCCCGGCCGCCGCTACCGTCCGGGGCGGTGATCTCGGCCGTGCTCCACACCGACCCGGCCTGCCCCTGGGCGTACTCGGCCATCCCGGCCCTTCGGGCCCTCCAGTGGCGCTACGGGGACCAGCTGGACTGGCGGCTGGTGGTGATCGGGCTCACCGAGCACGCGAGCCAGTACGTCGAGCGCGGCTACACGCCCCTGCGCGCGGCCCGGAGCCAGGCCGTCTTCCGCGACCGCTTCGGCATGCCCTTCGCCGCGACCCCCAAGGCCCGCATGGCCGGCACCTCGCGCGCCTGCCGGCTCGTGGCGGCCGCCCGCATCGACGCGCCGGGCTCGGAGTGGCGGGCGCTGAGGGCCCTGCAGCTCGCGAACTTCACCACGACCATGCTGCTGGACGACGATCGCGACCTGGCCGCGGCCCTGCGCGCCGTGCCCGGCGTTGACGGCGACGCGCTCGTCGCCCGCATCGACGACCCCGACGTCGCCGCCGCCTACGAGCGCGACCGGGCCGAGGCCCGCAGCGCAGCCGGCTCGGCCGCCGAGCTGCAGGGCAAGACGGCCGCGACCGACGGGCCGGTCCGCTTCACGGCCCCCTCGCTCGTGCTGGTGCTGAACGGCTCGCGGCTGGTGGCCGGCGGCTGGCAGCCGCTGGCCGCCTACGACGTCCTGGTCGCCAACCTGGACCCGGCGCTGCGGCGGGAGCCGCCGCCCGAGGGGCCCGCCCCGCTCCTCGAGCGCTTCCCGGAGGGCCTCACGACCCAGGAGGTCGCGGTGCTGCTGGCGCGCGACAACGACGACCCCGACCGCGCCGCGGCCGAGCGGGCCCTGCAGGCGCTCGCGGCCGAGGGCGCGGCCGCCCGCGTCCCGCTGGCCAACGACGCGCTCTGGGTGCCCGCCTCAGCCTGAGGCGCTGCCAGGCCGGCCCTCGATCGCGCCCTTGAGGCGCCCGAGGCGGGCGTCCCAGGCCGCCGCCGCCTCGCCCATCCACGAGGCGGCCGGGGCCAGGGCGCCGGGCCGCAGGCGGTAGCTGACGCGCCGGGCGCCGCCCGGGACCCGCTCCACCAGGCCGGCCTCGTCCAGGGCGGCGAGGTGCTTCGCCACGGCCTGCCGGGTCATCGGCAGGGACGCCGTCAGCGCCGGCACGCTCGTCGAGCCGTCGCGCAGGAGCGTCTCGACGACGTGGCGCCGGGTGGGGTCGGCGAGCGCCGACAGGACCGGCCCGATGCGGTCGCTCACGCGGGACGGCCGCCAGGCTCGCGGCCAGGCGGGCGAGCGGGACCGTCGGCGCGGTCTCGCTGACCAGCACGCGGGCGCCGGCGGGCGCCGCGACGACCAGGAACTCCACCCGCGTCGGCGCCTCGTCGCCCTCCCACCACCACCAGACCAGGCGGTGGGGGCGGTCCTCCGCCTCGACCTGGATCTCCCGCCCGGGCTCGTCGAGCCAGCGGTCGCGGCCCTCCTCGGTCGCCAGGGCCTCCCAGACCTCCTCCGGGGTGGCCTCGATCTCGATCTCGCGCCATGCCGACATCGCGGGCTCCTTTGACAACCGCAAGGTTGCTATCGTCTGCTGACAACCGCCAAGTTGTCGAAAGGATAGCCGATGCCGCTGGTCCCGATGGTCGTGGAGGAGAGCCCGCGCGGCGAGCGCTCCTTCGACATCTACTCGCGCCTCCTGAACGAGCGGATCGTCTTCCTCGGCACGGCCGTCGACGACCAGGTCGCCAACCTGATCGTCGCCCAGCTGCTGCACCTGGAGAGCGAGGACCCCGACAAGGACGTGTCGCTCTACATCAACTCCCCGGGCGGCGGCGTCTACGCCGGCCTCGCCATCTACGACACGATGCGCTTCATCCGGCCGGACGTGCGCACGATCTGCTTCGGGGTGGCCATGAGCATGGGCTCCCTGCTCCTGGCGGGCGGCGCCGCGGGCAAGCGCATGGCGCTGCCCAACAGCCGCATCCTGATCCACCAGCCGAGCGGCGGCTTCCAGGGCCAGGCGAGCGACATCGAGATCCACGCGCGCGAGACGATCGAGCTGCGCCGGCGCGTCGACGAGATCTATGCCGAGCACACCGGCAAGAGCGTCGAGCAGGTCCACGACGACATGGACCGCGACCGCTTCTTCACCGCCGAGGAGGCGGCCGACTACGGGCTCGTGGACGGCGTCATCGAGTCGCACGAGCTGAGCCGCCTGCCCACCGGCTTCGGCGCCCGGGCCGGCGACGGGCGGAACGGCGGATGACCTCGTAAGAGCGGCGTATGCGCCGGGCGGTAGAGAGGCGCCACCATGGCCGAATCGCCGTCCTCGTCACGATCGTGGCTGGCGCGCGCGGCCGCCTCGGCGGGCCCCGTGAAGGCGCTCGCCGGCGCCGCGGTCGCGGTGATCGGCCTGCTCGCGGTCGTGGTCCCGCTCCTCGCCGGCGGTGGTGGCGGCGGCGGCGAGCGGTCGGCCGAGTTCCTGGAGGGCCGGCTGACCCAGCCGATGCTCAAGGGCGACTTCGAGCGCCTGCGCGCCGTGCTCGCGGGCGAGGGGCCCGCGGCGGCCGCCGCCGGCGAGGACCCGTCGGACGACTGGCCGGGGGCCTGGATCTCGCTCCGGCTCGTCCTGCGCGGCGTCGAGGGGACTCGCGTCGCCTGGGCCGTGCTGGAGCGCGGGACCAACGACGTCGCCTTCACGAGCGCCGACGTCGGCGCGAGCGCCGCGGGCCCTCCGCCGTCCGCGTCCGACACGCCGGTCCAGGCGGACGTCTGGGTGCCCTTCCCATCCAGGCTGGGCCGCTACGTCGTCGCCGTCTCGCTGCTGCCCGAGGCGGGCCAGCGGCTCGACGAGTACGTGAGCCCGCCCTTCAGGGTCGCGTCGCTGCCGGGAGGCGCGCCGCGGGCCCCGGCGCCGGCGCCGATCCCGCCGGCCGCGGCACCCGATGAGGGGGAGGCTGCCGCTCCGCCCGAGCCGTCGCCGCGAGCGGTCCCGCCCGCGATCGACGTCCCCGAGCCCGTCTTCTCGACCCCGCGTTAGGCGCGGGCTCGGCCGATGTCGGGTATACAACGGAGCGTGTCGATCAGCAGGACGGTGCCGAACATCAGGTCGGAGCGGCCCGTCGAGACCCGCGACTTCTTCGTGGACGTGCTCGGCTTCGAGGTGGCGATGGACATGGGGTGGGTCGTGACCGTCGCGTCCCCGTCCAACCCCGCCGCCCAGGTGACCATCATCGGCAACGACGACCCGGCCGCCCCGGGCATCTCCGTCGAGGTGGCGGACGTCGATGCCGCGCATGCCAGGGCCGTGGAGCAGGGTGTGGAGATCGTCTACCCGATCCGCGACGAGGAGTGGGGGGTCCGGCGCTTCATGCTCCGCGAGCCGAGCGGGACGGTCGTCAACGTCCTGAGCCACCGCTCGGGCTGAGCGCCCGGCGGTACGCCTCCAGGCGACCGGCGAGCTCGCCCGGGCGGCTGAGGGCCGGGCAGTGCCCGCCCGCGATCTCGTCCGCCTCCACGCCCAGGCGCTCGCGCGCGACCCGGCGGCTCCAGGCGGCCGGGAAGATGCGGTCGTCGCGGCAGAGCAGGTACCGGGTCGGCACGTCGGGCCAGGCGGCCAGCGGGTAGGGCTCGGCCGCGGGCGCCTCGGCCTGGTCCCGCCCGCGGCGAAGCGCCTCGGACGCGAGGGCCGGCGGGACGTCGTGGTAGAAGACGGCGATCGGGTCGTCGGCCGCGTCCGGGCCGCGCGCCTCGGCGAACGCCTCCGCGTAGCCGGTCGCGGCGAACATCTCCGCCGCGGTCTCGCCGGGGCTCGGGACCATCCCGGCCACGAGCACCATCAGCTCCGCGGGGGCCTGGGCGCAGACGATCGGGGCCGTATAGCCGCCGAAGGACTGGGCCACGACCACGAGGTCGCCTCGTCCGGCGACGGCGCCGAGGACGACGTCGGCGTAGTCCGCCAGCCCGGCCGACTCGTCCTCGCAGGGCAGGTCGGGGGCGACGACCCCGTGGCCGAGCCCCCGGAGCTCGGCGGCGACCAGGTGCCAGTACCAGCCGACGTCCCCGGCGCCGTGGATCAGGGCGTACGTCGCCATGGTGCTCCTCTCCTCGCGTCTCGGGGATGAGACGGGCCGACGCGCCGGAAGTCATCGGCGGGCGGCGCTCAGACGAGGGGCGCGACCCGCTCCATGAACAGCTCGAGCTGCCTGACCTCGTCGCGCAGCGGCCAGAGGAAGATGCGCTGGGCGCCGGCGTCCGCGAATGCCCTCATGCGCTCGGCGCAGACCTCGGCCGGACCGATCGGCAGCGAGCGCGAGCGGAGCTCCTCGACCGGCCGGCCCACCAGCGGGGAGAGGACGTCGGCGAGCACCCGCTCGGCCCCGGCGGCGTCCTCGGTGACGCAGAGCCAGGCCGTGGCCAGCCCGTTGGGCATCCCGGGGAGCGCGGCGGCCGCCTCGCCGAAGCGCTCCGGCGCGATGTTGTAGGCCGAGGCCAGCCACCCGTCCCCGTGGCGGGCGACGCGCCGCAGCCCGGCCGGCGACCCCCAGCTCGCCACCCAGATCGGCGGCCCCGGGCGCTGCACCGGCCGGGGCTGGAACTCGTCGCCGTGGAGCAGCTCGCGGAGGGCGGGGAGCGCCCGGTCGAAGCGCCGCCAGCGCTCCTCGAAGGGGACGCCGGCGGCCGCGTAGTCGCGCGTGGACGAGCCGGGCCCGACGCCCGCGAGCACACGCCCCTCTGAGAGGACGTCCAGGGCGGCGAGCGCCTTCGCCAGCGGGGCCGGCCCGCGCAAGACCGGCAGCGCCGCCGTCGTGGCGAGCGTCATGTCGCCCGATTCGCCGATCACCGCGGCGAGGGCGGTGAGCCCGTCCAGCCAGGGCCGGCTGAAGAGGAGGTGGTCGTTGGCGGACAGGAGGCGGTACCCCGACCCGGCGGCCGTCTCGGCGTAGGCCCGCAGGCCGCGCAGGGTCGGGGGCGTGCCGAGGTCGAGGAGGGGGAGGTGGGCGCCGTACTCCACCGCGCCAGTCTCCCCGGGGAGGGCGCCGGTGGCCAGCGCCGGCCGTCACCGAGCTCGTCGCCTCGTGGGCGGCGGCGCGCAGTCTCGGCGCGTCGGCGAGGCCCTCGGCGCCAGGTGGCGGTCGCGACGGCGTAGGCTCCGCTCCATGGCGGCGACCCCCGCGCGTCATGTCGTCCTCGGAGCCGGGGGCGGCACGGGCTCCGCGGTCGTGAACGAGCTCGCCGCGCGCGGCTTGCTGGCGCGCGCAGTCACGCGCTCCGGGAGAGGGGGCGTGCCGGCGGGGGTCGAGCAGATGGCCGCGGATGTCGGCACCGCCGACGGCGCCCGGCGCGCGTGCGAGGGCGCGGCCGTCGTCTACCACTGCGCGCAGCCCCCTACACGCAATGGGCCGAGCTGTTCCCGTCTCTCACCCGAGCCGTCGTCGACGGCGCGGCCGAGGCGGGCGCGAAGCTCGTCTTCGCCGACAACCTCTACGTCTACGGGCCGCCCGACGGCCCTATGAATGAGGAGACGCCGCAGCGCGCGCAGGGAGTGAAGGGCCGCACGCGCATCGAGATGGCCGACGCGATTCTGCGCGCTCACGCGGACGGGAGGGTGCGGAGCACGATCGGTCGCGCATCCGACTACTACGGCCCGCGCGGCACCACCTCGACCGCCGGCGCGAACATCATGAGGCCCGTCCTGAGCGGCAAGCGGGCGCGCTGGCTGGGGTCGCTCGACCAGCCCCACACGCTCAACTACCTGGAGGACATGGCCCTCGCCCTCGTGACGCTGGGCGAGCGCAACGAGGCCGACGGCCAAGTCTGGCATCTGCCGGCGGCGGAGCCCCTCACCGGCCGGCAGTTCCTCACACTCGTGTTCGAGGCGGCCGGCCGCCCGGCGAAGATCGGCGTCGCGTCGCGGCCGATGATCCGGTTGGCGGGGCTGTTCAACCCCCTGGTGCGGGAGCTCAAGGAGACCCTCTACCAGTTCGAACGGCCCTTCGTCTCGGACGCGTCCAAGTTCACGGCCGCGTTCGGACCGTTCGAGCCCACCCCGCATCCCGAGGCCGTGACGCGCACGGTGGACTGGTTCCGGACGACCTCGCCGCCGTAGGGTCGCGTCGGCCGGGCGCCGCCCGCCCTCGCCGCGTAGGCTCATCGACGGCCGTAACCGAAGCTCTGGCCCTCGGGGACGGCGGCGCGCACGCGCGCCATCTCGGCGGCGTCGGGAGGTCGGCGCCATCGGCGCCCTCGGCGGGCGGGTCGATCCGCTCGAGGGAGGTGACGAGGACGTTCATGTTCCGCTCGCGCCGCTCCAGGCGCCCGCGGGCGAGCACCAGCGGGTCGGCCCGCACGACGGCCCGGTGGCGGTCGTAGACCTCCGGGCGCACGATGCAGTTGACCATCCCGGTCTCGTCCTCCAGGAGCAGGAAGACGATGCCGCCGGCCGTCGCCGGCCGCTGGCGCGCGACCACCAGCCCGGCGACGCTCACCCTGGTGCCGTCGGGCGTCTCGCGCAGCCCGGCGGCCGTGAGGACCCCGCGCGGCAGGCCGGGCCGCACGAGCGTCACCAGGTGCCAGCCGGTCGACAGGCCCGTCGTCTCGTAGTCGGTCACCGTGCGCTCGAAGCGGCCGAGCTCGGGGAGGGGAGGGGCCGTCCCGGCGGGGATCGGGAGCGCGAGCTGGAGCCCGCCCTCGCCGTTTCGGGGCCGCGCCAGGACGCCGAGCTCCCAGAGCATGGCCCGGCGGGGGCGCTCCAGGACGTCGCAGGCGCCGGCCCGCACCAGCTGGGCGAGCTGCTCGCGGCGCAGGTCGGCGCGCGCGGCCAGGTCGGCGATGTCGCGGAAGGGGCCGCCGGCGCCGCGCTCGGCGACCAGGCGGGCGGCGGCGTCCTCGCGCACCTCGCGCACGTAGCCGAGCCCCACCCGCACGGCGCCGTCCTCGATGGTGCAGACCGCGTCCGACCGCGCGATGCACGGCGGCAGCACCCGCACCCCGCGCCGCTGGGCGTCGCGCACGAGCGTGGCGGGCGGGTAGAAGCCCATGGGCTGGGCGTTCATCAGCGAGGCGAGGAACTCCGCCGGGTAGCGCCGCCGCAGCCACGCGCTCTGGTAGGCCAGCACCGCGAAGGCCGACGAGTGGGCCTTGGGGAAGCCGAAGTTCGAGAAGCCGATGAGCTTGCGGAAGACGGTCCGGGTGGTCTCGTCGTCCACCCCGCGGGCGCGGGCGCCGTCGCGGAAGTCCTTCCAGAGGGCGACCATCGCCTCGCGGCTGCGCTTGCGGCTCATCGCACGCCGCAGCTCCTCCGCCTGCCCGGGGGTGAAGCCGGCCAGCGCCATGGCCACCTCCAGCACCTGCTCCTGGAAGACGACCACCCCGAGCGTCTCGCGCAGGCAGTCGGCCAGCAGGGGGTGGTCGTAGGGCGGCTCGAAGGCGGGGTCGGCGCGCCGGGCGCGGCGGTGCTTGACGTAGGGGTGCACCGCCCCGCCGCTGACCGGCCCGGGGCGGATCAGCGCGACCTGGATCGTGAGGTCGTCGAGGTTCTCGGGCCGCGTCTGCAGCAGGCTCTGCATCTGGGCCCGGCTCTCGATCTGGAAGACCCCGACCGTGTCGGCGTCCTGGATCTCGTCGTAGACCTCGGGGTCGGTGAAGCCGATGCGCGACAGGTCGACGCTCTCGCGGCGCGAGCGGGCGATCAGGTCGATGCACTCCTCGACCGCCGACAGCATCCCCAGGCCGAGGAGGTCGATCTTCACGAAGCCCGCGTCGGCGCAGGAGTCCTTGTCCCACTGGCAGATCTGGCGCCCTGGGAAGGCGGCGGGCACCACCGGCACCAGCTCCACCAGGGGCCGCGCGCTCACGACCATCCCCCCGGAGTGCTGGGAGAGGTGCCGCGGCAGCCCGGCGGCGTCGCGCGCGAGGACGGCCAGCGCCCGCCAGCGGGGCGAGGCGAGCTTGGCCTCGCCGTCGGGCAGGCGGGCCAGCTCCTCCTCGACCGCCCGCGCCGACGACCAGGCATCTGACAGCCGTGTCAGGCGCTCCAGGTCGGCCTCCGGCAGGGCCAGCGCGCCGCCCAGCTCGCGGATGGCCATGCGGATGCGGAAGGTGGGGAAGGCCGCAACCAGGGCGGCGTGCTCGGGCCCGTAGCGGGCGATCACCTCCTCGATCAGCAGCTCGCGCACGTCGCGGGGGAAGTCGAGGTCGATGTCGGGCACCGACGCCATGTCGCGGTTGAGGAAGCGGCCCAGGAAGAGGCCGTTCTCGACCGGGTCGACGTGCGAGAGGCCGGTCAGGTAGCAGACGATCGAGCCCACCGACGACCCGCGCCCCCGCCCGGGCGGGAGCCAGCGCCGCGCCGAGCCGGCCGGGCGCGCGCGCAGGGCGACCTCGCGGGCCAGCTCGAGGATGTCGCGGTGCAGCAGGAAGAAGCCGGCCAGGTCGTGGTGCGCGATGAGGGCCAGCTCCTGGTCGAGGCGGTCGCGGGCATCGCGCCGCTTGCCCGCGTTGGGGTAGCGCGCGCCGAGCTGGTAGGAGCAGATGCGGGCCAGGGCCTCCTGGGCGGTCTCGCCGGGATGCGAGCCGGCGAAGTCGGGGAAGCGGTAGCCCAGGTCGCGCGTGAGGTCGAACTCGAGGCGCTCGGCCAGGCGCACGGTCTCGGCGACGGCCTCGGGGTGGTCGGCGAACATGGCGGCCGTCTCGGCCGGCGGCCTCAGCACCGCCTGGCGGTTGCCGCGGCGCTCGTCCTCCGAGCCGTCGAGGGTGAGTCGGTGGCGGATCGCCACGAAGGCGTCCTGAAGGAACGTCCGCGAGTCGTCGTGGGCGTGGGGGTCGCCGGTCGCGACGCAGCGCAGCCCGGCCTCCTCGGCCAGCTCGGCCAGCTCGCGCGCCAGGCGCCGCCCGCCGCGCGAGCGCGGGTGCTGGATCTCGACGTAGACGTTGCGCGGGCCCAGGTCGCGCGCCAGCGACCGGGCCGCCTCGAGGGCGTCCCGGCGGCGTCCGGCGGCCACCAGCCGCGGCACCAGGCCGTGGCGGGCGCACCCGGTCAGGCACACCAGCCCCTCGGCGTGGGCCGCGAGCGCCGCCCGGTCGAGGGCGGGGGGAGGGCGCGGCGGTCCGGCGGCGGGCGCGTGTCCGCGTGGGCCAGGGTGATGAGGCGGCAGAGGTTCGCGTAGCCGGCGGCGTCGGCCGCCAGCAGGGTCAGGTGGGCGCCGTCGCGGAGGGTGAGCTCGGCGCCCGTGATCGGCCGCACCCCGGCCGCCCGGGCGGCGTGGGCGAAGGCCAGCGACCCGCAGAGCCCGTCGTGGTCGGTGAGGGCGAGGGCGGTGTGGCCGAGCTCGGCCGCGCGCTCGGCCATCTCCTCGGGCGCCGACGCCCCGTCGAGGAAGCTGAAGGCCGAGTGCGCGTGGAGCTCGACGTAGGGAACTGTCCCCATCGAACACATGTTCGTACTCGGGGGGCGGCGGCACAAGGCGCGGCGTCACCGCCGCGGGGGCCGTAGAGTCCCGCCCCGTGGACGACGGCCCCTACTACCTCGACGACCTTCACGTCGGCCAGCGCTTCACCACCGGCGAGTTCGAGCTCGACGCCGAGGGCGCGATGGCCTTCGCACGCCAGTGGGACCCCCAGCCGTTCCACACCGACGCCGAGGCCGCCGCCGGCAGCTTCTTCGGCGAGCTGGTCGCGAGCGGCTGGCACACGGCCGCGATCACCATGCGCCTGCTGGTGCAGGGGCTGCCGATCGCCGGCGGGCTGATCGGGGCCGGCGGGGAGCTCTCGTGGCCGGCGCCCACCCGCCCCGGGGCGGTGCTGCACGTGGAGGGGGAGGTCCTCGAGGTGCGGCCCTCGCGCTCGCGTCCCGACCGCGGCATGGCCGTCGTGCGCCTGGAGACCGTGGACCGGGAGGGCGCGGTCGCCCAGGTCTTCACGGTCACCATGGTGGTGCCCCGCCGGCCGCCCGTCAGTGGGTCGCGTGCATGAGGTGCTCGAGGCCCTCGCCGAGCGCCCGCAGCGCCCGGGGGGCATCGTGGGCGTCGAGGTCGATCCACAGCACCCAGGCCCGCCCGGCGCCGTCGCGCGCCTCGGCGAGGGCGTCGTCGAGCTCCTGGGGGGTCGCCACCCGGCGCCCCTCGGCGCCGACCGCCGCCGCCGCGAGGGTGTAGTCCCAGCGGGCCACGTCGTTGAAGGGGCCGTCGACGATCGCCCGCTCGGCGCCGTAGCCGTGGTTGTCGAGCACGAGGACGATCGGGTCGAGGCCGTGCGAGACGGCCGTTGACAGGTCCATGCCGGTCATCTGGAAGGAGCCGTCGCCGGTGAGGACCACCGGACGCCCCCGCCCCCGGGCCAGCCGGGCGCCCGTCGCGGCGGGGACCGAGAAGCCCATGCCCACGTACAGGCGGGCGATGTGGAGCTGGCGCGCCCGCGCGAGGCGCACGTCCATGAGCAGGTGGGCGGCGACGCCGACGTCGCTGACGACCAGGTCGGTCGGGCGCAGGAACTCCTGCAGCCGCGCGGCGACGAGGTCGCAGGTCACGCGCGGCGCGTCGGCCGGCTCCGCGGCCCAGGCGCTCGGCAGCCGCTCCGGCGGGCGGCGGCGGCGCAGCGGGCGCCGCTCGAGCCCGTCGAGGAGGTCGTCGAGGGTCACGCCCGGGTAGTCGTGGAACCCCACCCGCAGCCCGGTGTGGTCGGCGAGGATCCGCCGCTCCTCCCGGACGCCGAGCGTGAAGGCGCCGGTGTTGATGTCGTTGATGTCCACCCCGAGCTCGAGCACCAGGTCGGCCCGCTCGACCATCCGCCGCACGCCCTCGTCGGAGGACGCGCCGGAGTAGACCCCGACGACCAGGGGGTGGCGCTCGTCGACGCCGCCCTTGCCCATGACCGACTCGACCACGGGGGCGCCCATGCGCTCGGCCAGGGCGAGGACCTCGGCCCCGCGGCTGCGCCCCACGATCCCGACGCCCGACCACACCACCGGGCGCCGCGCCGCGCCGAGGCGCTCGCGGACGTCGGCCACGCCGGCGGCGATCCGCTCGGCGCTCGCCCCCCGGGGCGCGGGGCCCGCCCGGCGCCTCCGCCTGGCCGGGCGCTCGTTCACCAGGTCGCGCGGGAGCTCGATGTAGAGGGGGCGGCGGTCGCGGGCGCAGCGGTCGAGCGCCGCCTCCAGGTCGTCGAGGGCGGTCGTCAGGTCGTCCAGCAGGAGGGTCTCGCCGACGATCGCCGACAGGGCGCGGCGGGGCGCGTCCAGGTCGGTGCCGGGCGTGTGGTGCAGGCGGCGGCCGTCCCGCTCGCCCAGGCCGGGGGCGCCGGCGATCAGGACCACCGGCACGCGCTCGGCGTTCGCGCCCCCCACGGCGGCCGCGCCGGCGAGGGCGCCGACGCCGAAGGTCACCGCCGCGGCGCCAAGGCCGCGCTCGCGCGCGTAGCCGTCGGCGGCGTAGACCGCGGCCTCCTCCCGGGTGGAGTTCACCATCGTCATCCCGCGCTCGGCGCCGATCTTGAAGAGCCCGAGGATGAAGTCGCCCGGGACCCCGAACAGGTGGCGCACGCCGCGCCGCCGCAGGGCCTCGATCAGGTGCTCGCCGAGTGACCGGGGGGCTGTCGCCGGGGCGCCATCGCGCCGGCCCGCTCAGGCGTGCGGGTCGGTGCTGAAGCTGGGGTAGCGGTCGGTCAGGATCATCCCGTAGGCGTACGTCTGCTGATTGAAGCGGATGATCCAGGCGATCAGGTTGCGCATGCCCTCGGGGATGCTGCCGGCGAAGATCCCGACGACCCACGCGATGATCCAGAGGATGGAGAGCAGGATCCCGATGAAGTACGCGACGACCTGGGCCGGGATGATGAGGATGGCCCGGAACCCCGTGATCCACCGGTTCTGCCGGGCCGGCGGCGCGATGGAGAGGTCGGCGTCGTAGGGACGGTCGCCCAGGAAGCCCGGATACGGATCCGCCAGGAAGTAGAGGTATCCGTTGACGTGGGTCGCGTAGCGCAGCCACTGCGCGATGAAGTTGTGCAGTCCCTCCGGGCTCGTGCCGGCGAACAGGGTGGCGAACCAGTTCGCGATGACGGCGAAGAAGACCGCGATCCCCCAGATCGTCAGCCAGATCAGGTGGGGGATGACCAGGAGCCAGCGGAAGCCGACCGTGAGCCGGTTGCGGCGCAGGTCGTCCGTGTAGGTGAGGCGGATCGGGTGGTCCATGCCGGGGCGACCCTAGAGCGTGCGACGGGGGCTCGGCAAGGCCCGGGCGGCGGAGGTCCGTGCGCGAAGACGGCGAAATCCGCCTCCGCGGGGGTCGCGACCGGGCCCGACCCGCGCCGCTCGGCCCCCCGCGAGGGCCGGGATACGATCCCGCCCCGCTCGGCCGGGGACCCACCGCACCGGAGCACGCCATCCGCCACCGCACGCCGCTCGTCGCCCTGCTCGCCGCCGCGCTCGCCCTGGCCGCGGCCGGCCCGGCGGCCGCGGCGCTGCCGTACGTGGCCATCGACGCCGGCCACGGCGGCAGGGACACCGGCGCCGTGGGCCCGCTGCCCCCCGGGACGCCGACGGGCCTGCCGCCGCGCGCCGACGAGCAGGGCCGGACGGTCCTCTACGAGAAGGACGTGAACCTCGACATCGCGTTCCGCCTCCAGGCGGCGCTGGCGTCGATGGGCGCGCGGACGCTGATGACGCGCACGACCGACAGCGGCGGCGGCGACCGGGCCTGGTCGTCGACCCGCGCCGACCTGAAGGCGCGCACCGACATCGCCAACGAGGCCCGCGTCGACCTGTTCGTCTCGGTGCACAACAACGCCCTGCGGGCGACGACGAGCGGCACCGAGACGTTCCACTACTACTACGCGACCGGCGCCTCGCGCAGCCTCGCGGTGCTGGTCCAGCGGGAGATGGTGACCGCGCTCGGCCTGCCGGACCGGGGCGTGAAGAGCGCGGGCTTCTACGTCCTGCGCCACACCGTGATGCCGGCGATCCTCACCGAGAGCGCCTTCCTCACGAACCCGAGCGAGTCGCTGCTGCTCGCCGATCCGGCCGTGCGCCAGCGCATCGCCGACGCGATCGGCCGGGGTGTCCAGCGGTTCGCCCAGGCCGGCGTCGCCATCCCGCGGGCGCTGCCGCCGACGGTCGGCCCGTGGCGGACGAAGCCGAAGCGCGTCCCGGTGGGCTACCGCCTGGTCAAGACCGGCCGCTCGAACCCGGTCGGCCGCGGCGGCTGGCTCGCCGTGCTCGGGCGCTTCACGGCCCCCGCGCCGCAGCTCGCGGCGACGATCGGCCCCTGGCGCACCCGGCCGGCCTCGGTGCCGGAGGGCTACCGGCTGGTGAAGACGGGCCGGGCAAACCCGACCGGCCGCGGCGGCTGGCTGGCGGTGCGGGAGGCGGTCTGAGGGTCAGGGGTGGGTGAACCACCGCCCGGCCCGGATGTCGCGGAACACCACCGCCACCCGCCCGGGGTCGAGCACGAGCTCGAAGTAATGGCGGTCGACCGGGCGGTCGGTCCACCAGCGGTCCTGGACGAGCCACTCGTCGCGCACCGCGGCCACCGCGCGGCGGCGCCCGCCCAGCACGACGGCCCGCGGGGCGGCGCCGGGGGCGGCCTCGACCGTCACGGGGCGCGGCGCCCCCAGGGGGCGCAGGCTCAGGGCTCGTAGGGGGTCAGGGCCCAGCGGCGCTCGGGCAGCCGCGACCAGGGCTCGAGCTCCACCGCCCGCAGCATCGCCTCGGGCCCCTGCGCGGCCCGCACCTGGCGGATGGCCTCGCGCGCCCGCGTCCGCCGCTCCTCGGCCGGGGAGGCGATCGCCGTGAGCTGGTGGCCCGCCACCGTCCCCGACGCGTCGCCGCCGATCCACAGCTCGGCCACCGGTCCGGTGACCGCCCCCAGGTGGGGGAGCGCCGCCAGGGCCAGGCGCTCCGGGTCGGCGGTCGCCTCGCGCAGGGCGATGTCGCGGATCCACGAGCCCCCGTCGGCCAGCCGCGCCCGCAGCGCGAGTGCCCGCAGGGCCGCCCCGCGGCCGCGCGCCGCGCCCGCCAGCTCCCCCAGCAGCAGCCGCGCGGCGGCCTCGAGCGCGGGGAGGGCGCCCACCGGCTCGGGGAAGCTGAGGGCGGCCCGCAGCGGCGCCGGCGGGCGGCGCGGCCGGGGCGGGCGTCCGGGCTCGCCACGCGCAAGGCGCCAGGCGCGCAGACCGGGGAAGCCCAGGCGGTCGAGCGCCGCCGCCGGAGGGAGGGCGGCGATCTGGCCCATCGTGCGCAGCCCGAGGTCGTGGAGCGCGGCCACCAGGTCGTCCGGCAGGGGCAGCCGCCCGGCGGGCAGCGGGGCCAGGAACTCCGCGACCCCGTCGCCGTCGATGACCAGCGGCCCGCCCCGCGGCGCCTCGCGGGCCGCCTGGAGGGCGGCGAACAGCGATGGCGCCGCCCCCACGCGGCCGTCGGCGCCCACCGGCAGGGCGGCCCGCACCCGGCGCAGCACCGCCCCCATGCCGCCGTGCATCCGCAGCGTCCCGCCGGCGTCGAAGGCCGCCCCGTCGCCGCCGATCGGCTCGACCGCGAAGCCGTCGCCCTCGAGCCGCTCGAGGATGCGCTCCAGCGCCTCCACGGCCGCGTCGGGGTCGGGCACCACGAGGTCGAGCCGCGGGCAGCGCGCCAGCGCCTCGCCCACCCGCAGGCCGGGCCGCACCCCGGCCTCCTCGGCCGCCGGCGTGCAGAGCCCGATCACCTGGGGCGCTCCCGGCGGCGGCCCCAGGGCGACGGGCGCGTCGAGCGGGCGCCTGGCCCGGAGCAGGGCCACCAGCAGCGGAAGGCGGGGGACGTGGACGGCGACGATCATCGAACACATGTTCGCTCACCGGTCAGACGTCATCAAGGGCTCCGACCCCCTCCCTTGCTCTCGGGACGCCTCACGACGGAGGATCGCGAGATCGTCCCGAGGGCTGCGAGGGAGAGGCACATGAGGCGGGCCACCATCACCCTGGCCGCGATCGCGGCGCTCTGCGCCTGCGTCGCGGCGGCGCCCGCCGCGGGGCAGGCGCCCAACCCGCAGATCACCCCGCTCCTCATGGAGGTCCAGGACCCGCCCATCCCCTTCCGCGGGTCGGACGGCCGCACCCACCTCGTCTACGAGCTGCAGCTCACGAACTTCACGTCCCTCGACGCGGTCGTGCGCCGGGTGCGGGTGCGCACCCCCGGCGGACGGGTGGTGCAGACCATGGGGGCGGAGGCCGTTGACGGGCGCCTTCAGCCGAACGGACGGCGCGACGCGACGGGCACGATGGCCGGCAGCACCCAGTCGCTGCTGTTCGTCCACATCCGCCTGCCCGCGGGGGCGAGGCCGCCGGCGAGCCTGGTCCACCAGGTTGACGTGCGCTATCCGAAGGCCCCGGCGGCGCGCCGTGACCTCACCGCCACAGGCGGGGAGGCCACGGTCCTCAAGCGCAAGGTGGTGCGCTTCGGGCCGCCGCTCAAGGGCGCCGGCTACGTCTCGGCGGACTCCTGCTGCGACGCGACCCGCCACACGCGGGCGGCCCTGGCGGTGGACGGGCGCGTGGTCATCGCCCAGCGCTTCGCCGTCGACTGGGAGCAGCTCGACGCGCAGGGCCGCATCTACGCCGGCCCGAAGCTCGACCTGAACAGCTACGCCATCTATGGCGACCCGGCCTACGCCGTCGCCGACGGCCGCGTCTCGTCGATCGTCGACGGCCTGCCCGAGCAGGTGCCGGGGAGCTTCCCCGAGGACATCTCGCTCCGAGAGGCCGACGGCAACAACGTCGTCCTGGACGTCGGAGGCGGGAACTACGTGCTCTACGCGCACCTCCAGCCCGGCAGCCTGCGCGTGACGCCCGGCCAGCGGGTGCGCCGGGGCGACGTGCTCGGGCTCGTGGGCAACACGGGCAACTCGGTGGCGCCGCATCTGCACGTCCACGTCACCAGCGGCCCCTCGCCGATCGCCGCCAACGGCATCCCGTACGCGATCGACTACCTACACGGTCACCGGCCGCACCGCCGGCACGGCGGCGTTCGACCGCGCCGAGGCGGACGGGGTCGTGCTGCCGGTCACCCCCTTCACGCCGCCGCGCCTCGTGCGCAACGGGCTCCCGCTCGACCAGCTCATCGTGAGCTTCCCGTGAGGGCGGTCCTCGCCGCGGCGGCCGCTGCGGAACGACTCCTGACGGGCGGTCAGGCCCGGGGCGCCCCCCAGCGCTCGTCGTGGACCAGGGTCCGCCAGGGGCGGCGGATCGCGGCGAGCGCCGGCGGCAGGCCGACGGGGAACTCCTCCGGGTAGCCGAGCGGGCGTGACCAGCGGCGCCTCGACCTCGTCCGGCAGGTCGAGCAGGGCGCGGAACTCGTCCTCGACGAACCACTGGAAGACGGTCGGGACCGTGCCCAGGCCCTTGGCGCGGGCGGCGACCATCAGGTTCTCGAACATGAAGCCCACCGACACCATGTCGGCGTCGCGCTCCCAGTCGCCGCGCGGGGCGCTCGGGTCGGGCGGGTACGCGTGGCGCGGCACGCGCAGGCCGACGATCCAGACCGGCACGCGGGCGTACGTCCCGAGGACCTCGGCCGCGTAGGCCCGGCCCCATGCCGCGTGGGCCTCGGGCGTGGCGCCCTCGGCGGGCGGGCGCGCGACCGCGAAGTAGAGGCCGCCGCCCTTCACGATCAGGTCGGCGAGGGCGACGCGCCGCTCCGGCTCGCGGACCACCAGGAGGCTCCAGGCCTGCTGCATGCCGCCGGTCGGGGCGAGGAGCGCCAGGCGCAGGATCTCGTCGAGATCCTCGTCGGACACGGGCCGGTCGGTGAACCGGCGCACGCTGCGGCGCTTGCGGATGGCCTCGAGGGCGTCCATGCGGGTCTCCTGGTCAGGGGGCGTCGAGCGGGGGCGGGTGCCCCAGGGTGCCGAGCTCTGCGGTGTCGCGCGGGAACAGCAGGGCGACCGCCCAGTCGATGGCGACGCGGCCCTTGCGCGCCAGCCCGGGGACCTGGCTGAGGTGGTAGCCGCGGGCCAGGAACCAGGCCGGGAAGCCCCGGAACTGCAGCCCCAGGACGCTCGCCACCGCCTTGCCGCGGCCGAGGTCCACGAAGACGCCCAGGGTGCGGTAGGTGAAGCGGGAGGGCTCGCGCCCCTCGACCGCGGCGACGACGTTGCGCGCCGTGGTCCGGCCCTGGCGCACCGCGTGCTGGCTGGTCGGCGGGCAGGCCATGCCCGGGCGGGCGGGGTCGGGCACCGCGGCGCTGTCGCCGAGCGCCCAGATGCCGGGACGGCCCTGGACGGCGGTCGTCGCGTCGACGCGGGCTCGGCCCTTCTCGTCCACCGGCAGGCCGAGCATCGCCACGGTGGGGTGGGTGCGCACGCCGGTCGTCCAGACGAGCGTGAGGCAGGGGATGCGCTCGCCGGACGAGAGGGTGACGCCGCCGCCCGTCGCGTCGGTGACGGTGGTGCCGAGGCGGAGCTCGATGCCGCGCCGGTCGAGCTCGCGGAGCGCGTACGAGGACAGGCGGTGACCCACCTCCGGCAGGATCGTGTCGGTGGCCTCCACGAGCACGAAGCGGGCCCGGTCGCCGTCCAGGGCGGGGTGGAGGCGCTTGGCGTCGCGGATCAGGTCCTCCACCTCGGCCATCGCCTCGACGCCCGCGTAGCCGCCGCCCACGAACACGAAGGTCAGGCGCGCCGCCCGCTCCTGCGGGTCGTCGGCGGCCTCGGCCAGCTCGAGCTGCTTGAGCGCCAGGTTGCGCAGCGCGATGGCCTCGGCGACGGTCTTGAACCCGAGGGCGGCCTCCTTCAGGCCGGGGACGGGCAGCGTCCGGGAGATCGAGCCGGGGGCCGCGACGAGGTGGTCGTAGGGCAGGGTGCGCTCGTGGCCGGCCTCGGAGCGGAAGCCGATGGTCCTGGCCTCTGGGTCGTGGGAGACGGCCGCTCCGACGAGCACGGCCGTCCTGCGCAGGGGGCCGCGCAGCGGCACGACGACGTGCCGCGGCTCGAGCGTCCCGCCCGCCGCCTGGGGGAGGAAGGGCGTGTAGACCATGGCGTTCGAGTCGCTGATCAGGACCACGTCCAGGTCCGGCCCCCCGCGACGCACGGCGCGCTCCAGGGCCAGGGCGGTGAACAGGCCGCCGAAGCCTCCCCCGATGATCACGACCCGCGTCGGCCGGGCGTCGTCGCTCACGGCGGGCAGTGTAGTCGCGGCGGCCGGTCCGCCTGGCGCGACGGCCGCCGGTCGGCGATGATCGCGGCCTCCTGGGGGTGCGGATGCGCACGTGGATCGTGGCGGCGATGGTGGCAGTGGCGCTCGCCTGCGCCGCCCCCTGCGCCGCGGCCCCGACGGGGGTCGAGGGCTGGCCGTTCCGGACGCCGGCCGGCTCGGTCCACCAGGGCCCGGGGGGCGGGGCGGTCGTCGTCAACCAGGGCGTCCTGGACGCCTTCGTGTACACGGTCTCGGCGTACCGGCTCGACGGGCGTCGCCTGTGGTCGAACCGCAACCGCGCGAGCTGCGGGAATTGCGACGAGGGCCTCCAGCCGGCGCGCCGGCAGGCGGACGGCACCTACGGCCTCATCGGCGTCACCGGCGACGACTACTGGTCGGTCACCCAGGCGGGCGGCCGGGTGGGCGGCTGCACGGGCGCCGTCCTGCCCGACGGCACCTGCATCGCGGCGGAGTCCCGGCTCGTGCCGCCGTCGTTCGAGGCGGAGAACTCCCTGGTGTCCAGGCGCGGCGGCGCGGTCCTCTGGAGCGTCGTCGAGCCCGACCTCGCCGACTGGTTCCCGGAGAACAACGTGGCGCCCTACGTCGTGCGAGACGGCGCCGGCAACGTCTACGCCGCCTACGGGCAGGGATTCCCGAGCGCGCGCTTCGTGGTCGTGGACGGGGCGACCGGAGGGGCGCGGGCGCGGGTGCCCGGGTCGCTGAATTTCCTCGCCGCCACCGCCGACGCGGGCCTCGCCCTCGAGGGGTCCGCGCTCGTCGCGGTGGGCGCGGACGGCGTCCGGCGCTGGTCCACCCCCATCGGCCGGCCGTTCATCTTCCCTCAGGACGTGATCGTCGATCGCGCGCGCGAGCGGGCCTACGTCGGCCGGCGGGAGCGGAACCGCTGGAGCACCACGGCGTTCGACACCGGCGACGGCAGCGTGGTCTGGCGCAGCGCCGCGGACCGGAGCGTGAGGCCCCTCTCGCTCGCCCAGGGCGGGTTGCTCCTGGTGGGGTTCGCCGACGGCGGCACGCGGGCGGTCCGCGCCCTCGGCCTCGACGGCCGGCCCCGCTGGACCTTCCGGACGGCCTTCGAGGTGGTCGGTGCACGGGAGCTGACCGGGCGGACCGTGGTGGTCTCGACGAACCGCGGCGACGCCACCGGGCCGCTCTGGCGGATCCGCCCCGGCTAGGCCTCGGCCTCCGGAGGGCGGCGCCCGGACTTGACCTGCGAGCGCCGCGCCTTGTCGGCCAGGCGGCGCTCCTTGGCCGCGCGAGTCGGCCTGGTGGGCCGGCGCGGCGGGGGCGCCGGGGCCAGCGCGTCGGCCACCCGCCGCTCCAGGCGCTCCATGACGATCCCGCGGTTGCGCTCGCGCGAGCGCTCGGCCTGGCTGCTGAGCCGCAGCGGCCGCCGGTCGAGCCCGAGGCGGGCTGCGAGGCGGGCGGCCACGTCGCCGGGCAGG
The DNA here is from genome assembly GCA_963808825.1 of Miltoncostaeaceae bacterium. Classification (GTDB taxonomy): domain Bacteria; phylum Actinomycetota; class Thermoleophilia; order Miltoncostaeales; family Miltoncostaeaceae; genus DATAGF01. Next base: position 174,269 of record CAWEGW010000001.1, read on the forward strand.
CCCTCCAGGTCGTCGGCGGTCACGGTCAGCGCGGCGCGCGTCTCGGCGTGGTCGCGCCGCTGGCCGCCGGGGCCCGATGCGCGGGAGTAGCTCCAGGCCGCGCGCTCGGCGATCGCCGCCGCGGCCTCGGCCGGGGAGGTCATCCCGTCGGCGCGGCCACCTTCGGCGCGCCCGCCCGCGCCTCCTCGAGGCGGGCGACCGCCTCCTCGCGCGTCACCTCGTGGCCCTTCTCGCGCTTCCAGATCACGAAGCCGCAGCCCGGGTTCTTGCGGCTCTTCCAGCTCGTGCAGCCGTAGGCGCGGCTGTTCTCGACGATCTGGCCGCCGCAGCCGGGCGTCGGGCAGGCGCCCAGGGGCTCCTTCGAGGCGGCCGGCGCCGCGTTGGTCTCGCCGCGGGCGACCATCCCGCGAGCCGTCTCGGCGTTGACCTCGCCCTTCTGGCCCCGCACCCTCTTCCAGATGACGTAGCCGCAGCCGGGCTCGGAGCGGCTCTTCCAGCTCGTGCAGCCGTAGCTCCGGGTGCGCTCCACGATCTGCCCGCCGCAGCCCGGGGTGGGGCAGGGGCCGATGACCTCGCGCTCGCTCTCCAGGTCCTTGCTCGAGCGGCCGGCGGCGATGTGCTCGAGCGCCTCCTCGCGGGTGAGGGTGTGGCCGTTCTGCTGCTTCCAGAGCGTGTAGCCGCAGCCGGGGTCGTCCTTGCCGTGGTACGTGTTGCAGCCGTAGCTCTTGGGGTACTCGACGATCTGGCCCTCGCAGCCCGGGGTCGGGCAGGGGGCCAGCGGCTCGCGCTCGACGCGGAGGTCGCCCCGCTCCTTGTCGCCGAACCAGGCGACGACCTCGCGGGTGAAGCCGTCGATCTCGCGGCGGAAGTCCTCGGCCCGCTCCTCGCCGCGCTCGATGCGGTTGAGGCGCTGCTCCCAGCGGCCCGTCAGCTCGGGCCGGGTGAGCAGGTGGTCGCCGAGCATCTTCACCAGGCCGACGCCCTTCTCGGTGGCCCGCAGGCTGCGGCCCTCGCGCTCGATGTAGCCGGCGTCCACGAGGCGCTCGATCGTGGCCGCCCGCGTCGCCGGCGTGCCGATGCCGGCGTCCTTCATGGCCTCCGCGGCCTCGTCGTCCTCGACCAGCTTGCCGGCGGTCTCCATGGCGCGCAGCAGCGTGCCCTCCGAGTAGCGGGCCGGCGGCTTGGTCTGCTTGGCCAGCGCCTCGGCCTCGGCGACGCGCACGCGCTGGCCGACGGTCAGCGGCGGCAGCGCCTGCTCCTTCTCCTCGTCGCCCTTCTGAGCACCCGCGGGCGGGGTCCGCCTCCTGGCCGTAGGCCGCGCGCCATCCGGCCTCGATCAGCACCTTGCCGCGGCTGCGGAAGAGGTGCTCGCCGACGCGCGTCTCCACGACCGTGCGCTCGAAGCGCGCCGGCGGGTGGAAGACGGCCAGGAAGCGCCGCGCGACCATGTCGTAGACGCGGCGCTCGTCGCGGCTCAGGCCCGACAGGTCGTGGTCGCCCTCGGTGGGGATGATGGCGTGGTGGTCGGTGACCCGGGCGTCGTTGACGACCCGGCCGAGCGGCAGCCGGTCGAGGCCGAGCACGTAGCGGGCCGCGTCGGCGTACTCGGGCGCGGCGGCGCCGACGCCGCTGGCGACGCCCTTGAGCTGGCCGGCCATGTCCCCCGACAGGAAGCGCGAGCTGGTGCGCGGGTAGGTCAGCAGCTTGTGCTGGTCGTAGAGGGCCTGGGCCGCGCTCAGCGTCCGCGAGGCCGAGAAGCCGTGGCGGCTGTTGGCCTCGCGCTGCAGCGTCGTGAGGTCGTAGAGGAGCGGCGGCTGCTCGACCTGGGGCTTGGTCTCGAGCGACTCGACCACGCCGTCGCCGCCGCGGGTCGCCGCGGCGATCGCCTCGGCGCGGGCGGCCTCGGTCAGGCGGGTGGTCGCGCCCTCGTGCCAGAGGCCCGTGTACGCCGGCCTCGGCGGAGGCCTCGAAGCGCGCCTCGACCTCCCAGTAGTCCTGGGGCACGAACGCGGCGATGGCGAGGTCGCGGTTGACGATCAGCGCCAGCGTCGGCGTCTGGACGCGGCCGAGGGAGAGCACCTTGCGCACCGAGCCGGCCCTCGTGGTGGCCGCGCGGGTCGCGTTCATGCCGACGAGCCAGTCGGCCTCGCTGCGGGCGCGGGCCGCGGCCTCGAGCGGCTGCATGGCGTCGTCGTCGCGCAGGGCGTCGAAGGCCTCGCGGATGGCGCCGGCCGTCATGGAGCTGAACCAGGCCCGCTTGACCGGCTTCTCGCGGGCGGCCGCCGGCGCGGTCTCGAGGATCAGCTTGAAGATCAGCTCCCCCTCGCGCCCTGCGTCGCAGGCGTTGACGATCTGGTCGACGTCGGCGCGCTTCATCAGCGCGTGCAGCGCCTTGAGCTGCTTGCCCGCGCGGGTGTCGCGGGGCTGGTAGCGGAAGTGCTCCGGGAGGATGGGCAGGTCCTCGTAGCGCCACTTCTTGAAGCGCTCGTCGTAGGCCTCCGGATCGACCTGCTCGACCAGGTGGCCGACGGCGTAGGCGACGATCGCGTCCGGGCCCTCCCAGTGGTCGCCGGACTTCTTCGCGGCGCTGCCGAAGAGGGCCTTGGCGACGTCCTGGGCGACGGACGGCTTCTCGCAGATGATGAGGCTCCTGGACACTGGCGGCGGAGGTTAGCACCGGCCCCCGCGGGCTCGTCCAGGCCGCAGGGCGCCCCGTCTCAGGGCCCCGCCACGACCTCCTCGACCCGCTCCCAGACCCGTTCCGGGACGGTCTTGAGCTCGCTCACGGCGTCGTCCAGGGGGACGTTGACGACCCGCTCGCCGCGCAGCGCGGCCATGCTCCCGAAGGCCCCCTCGGCGACCATCTCGGCGGCCCGGATGCCGTACCGCGTGGCCAGGGAGCGGTCGAAGGCGACGGGCGTGCCGCCCCGCTGGACGTGCCCCAGGACGACGGCGCGCGCCTCGCCGCCGATCTCCTCCTCGATGCGCTCGGCGAGGGTCTCCGCGACCCCGACCTTGGCCAGCTGGCGGTGCCCGAACTCGTCGACCGCGCCCTCGTCGGCCTCGCCCACGAGCTCCACGCCCTCGCTGACGACGACGATCGCGTAGCCGCGCCCGCGCTCGCGCCGCCCGCTGATGCGCGCGCACACCGCGTCGACCGAGGGCGGCCGCTCGGGGATGAGGATCGCGTGGGCGCCTCCGGCCAGGCCCGCCTCGAGCGCGATCCACCCGGCGTGGCGGCCCATCACCTCGACCACGATCACCCGATCGTGCGACTCGGCGGTGGTGTGGAGGCGATCGATGGCGTCCGACGCGATCTGCACCGCGGTCCAGAAGCCGAAGGTGAAGTCCGTGCCCGAGAGGTCGTTGTCGATCGTCTTCGGCACGCCGACCAGGGGCAGGCCGAGCTCGCCGTGCAGCCGCCGGGCGACCCCGAGCGTGTCCTCGCCGCCGATGGCGATGAGCGCGTCGAGGCCGAGGTCGGCGAAGGCGCGGACGCACTCCTCGCCGCCGCCCTCCTTGAACGGGTTGGTGCGGGAGCTGCCGAGGATCGTGCCCCCGCGGGGGAGGATCGGGCCCACGACGTCGCGGTCGAGCGGCATCGTCTCGCGGTCCAGGAGGCCGCGCCAGCCGCGCCGCAGCCCCACGTGCTCGTGGCCGTAGCGGCGCGCGCCCACCCGCACGGCGGCGCGGATGACCGCGTTCAGCCCGGGGCAGTCGCCCCCGCCCGTGAGGAGCCCGACGCGCACGGGCGCGACCCTACCGGCTCAGCGGGCGGCCGGCGCCCGCTCGCGCGAGGCCCGCTGCAGCAGCGCGGCCACGACCGCGGCGAGCGCCGCCCCCGCCAGCGCGCAGACGACCGCGGCGGCGGCGAAGGCGGTCCGGTCGTTAACGAACCGCACGAGGTCGACGCGGGAGACGCCGGAGGCCGCGGCGACCGCGGCGAGGGCGATGCCGACCGCCATCGCGCCGGCGGCCGCGGCCTGGGCGCCGCGGCTCGGCGCCCGTCCCCGCCGGCGCAGCTCCCCGCCGCCGAGCGGCCCGGCGAGCGCCGCCGCCACCAGGGCGGTCCAGGCCACGACGACGAGGTACGCGCCGACGACATCGCTCGGCCGGTGCCAGTTCAGGGCCACCACGGCCACCCCGACGCCCACGGCGTAGGCGCCCCCGAGCACGGTCGCGGCCACGCGGAGGGCCGGCGGCGCCACCAGCACGAGGGCCATCGCGAGCGACATGGCCACGGTGACGTGGCCGCTGGGGTAGCTGCCGGGCTCGAGCCCCGCCTGCCCCGGCCGGTCGAGCGAGGCCTTCAGGTACTGGGTGGTGAGGTTCGCGCCCAGCACGATCGCCCCGGCACCGAGCGCGAGGCGCGGCCGGCCGCGGAGGAGGGCGATCGCCATGATCGCGGCGCCCAGCAGCGCGAGCGAGGAGGCGCTGATGGTGTCGAGCAGGTCGCTGGTCTCGTCGAATGCCCGCGACCCCTCGGCGAGGTCGCCCTTGGCGGCGTCGTCGAGCCGCCGCCCCCCGCCCGTGCGCACGGCGGCCAGGTAGAGCAGGAGCACGCCCAGCGCCGCGGCGGCGGCCAGGCCGAGCAGGGCGGTCACGACGCCCGCAGGCGATGAGCGGCGCGGCGGCACGGGCGAAATGTAGGCCCGGCCGGCGGACGCCCCCGGGAGCGGGGTTGCGCCCGGGCGCGGGTCGCGCTTGCATCCGCCCCACGGAGCGGATGACCTCATCGCCGGCGGCGCCGCGCGCCCGCTTGGCCGTCGCGGGCGTCCTGCTGGCCGCCGCGGGCGGGGCGGTCGCCTGGGCGCTGGCCGCCCGGCGGCGCGACCGATCCGAGCGCGCCCGGGTCGCCGCCTCGGCCGCCGGGAACGGGGCGGTGGACCGGGTGGAGGAGGCCTCGATCGAGTCCTTCCCCGCCTCCGACGCCCCGGGCTGGGGCGGCGCCGCGCTCTAGGAGCCGGCCGGCTCCGCTCCGCAGCGCAGGTCGACGGGCGCGCCCCCCTCGGCGAGCGAGTCGCCGGCGCGCAGCGGGCCCGCGACGACGCCGGCCGCGACCGGCCCGAGGTCGGCGACCCGCATCTTGGCCCGGCAGACCGGCTGGGCAACGTCCGCGAAGGCCACCTCGGCCAGGCGGATCGCCTCGTCGGCGCCGGCGGCGGCGACGATCACCTGCTCGTGCTGGAAGGGGCCCTCCCAGCCGCTGGTGGCGGCGTAGAGGCGGAGCGGGGCCGAGGCGTCCACGCCGCCAACGGTACCGCAGGCGGCGGCGCTCAGCCCCTGAGAGGCGGCCAGCGTGTCTGGCTGTACTCGTCGCCCTTGCCGAAGGCGAACATCACCGCCGGGACGATCTCGAAGACCAGGGCCGTGCCGGCCGCGTGGGCGAAGGCGCCGTCGCGCACCTCGAAGCGCCACTCCTCCCCGTACTTGGCGACCCACGCGTCGGCCAGCCGGCGGAGCCGGGCCTCGTCGGCGACCCGCACGGCCTCGCCCTCGATCACCACGTCCAGCCCGTCCGGGGCGCTGCTGGCGACGACGAGTGCGCAGAGCGGGCGTCCGGCCAGGTCGCGCGCCTTCTGCTCGTCCGGGCCGGTGCAGAAGTGGACCGCGTCGTCCAGCCACACAGCGAGCAGCGGCGTGACGTGCGGCCGGCCGTTGGGCCGCACCGTGCACAGGTGGTAGACGTCGGCCTCGGCCACGCGGTCGCGGGCCTCCTCCCACGCGGTCGCGGTGGCGCCCTCGCTGCTGTAGCGGGCGTCGAGCTCGCCCGTCGGCATCGCGGCTGACATCGCCGTCTCCTCTCGTCGTCTTCCCGTGTGACGCCCCGGATCGCCAGAACTCATCGCTGCAACGGACGCGGCGAATCCGCAACGCCGCGACGGTTGCCAGGTGCACCACCGCGGTGGCTCAATACCCAGCACGGCGGACTCGGCGCGGAGGGGGACGATGGGGCTCGGTCGTGGGGCGGCGCTCGCCGGAGCGGTGCTCGCGGGCGCCGCCATCATCCCGGCCGCGGCCGCGGGGCAGGCGCAGCCGGTGTGGGACCTGCGCGTCGCGTCGTTCCGCGCGCCCTCGGCGATCGAGATCGGCGAGCGCGCGGCCGTCTCGGGCCAGGTCGCCCCGCGGGCGGCGGTGCCGGTGCTGATCGAGCGCCTCGAAGGGGAGACCTGGACGCCGCTGGTCACGCTCCGCTCGCGTCGCGACGGGCGCTTCGCCGCCAAGCTCCCCCTGCGCCTGCCGGGCAGCCTGCGGGCGACCCTCCAGGCCCCGGACGGGACGCTCGTGACCAGCAGGCGCCGCTTCGTGTCGGTGCGCCGCAAGGTCGCCCTGCGCGTGCGCGCCACCGAGTACCAGCAGATCGCCGGCCACGCCTTCACCGCCACGGGGCACGTCCTCCCGGCGGTCAAGGGCGAGACGGCGGTGCTGGAGGGCTCGGTGAACCGGGGCAGGTTCCGCCCCCTGGCGAACGTGGCGATGCGCGCCGGGAAGGTCCGCACCACCTTCCGCCCGCCGCGCGGCGGGCGCTGGCGCTTCCGCCTCGCCGCCGCGCCGCGGCCGGGCATCGACTCCGGCGGCAGGGCCTCGGCCACGGCGATGACGGTGGCCGGGGTCAACCCGCACGGCGTGCCGGCCTCCGCGCCGCACTACCTGGTGCAGAAGATCGGCGAGATGTCGCTCTACTACTACCAGCACGGCAAGCTGGTGCGGCTCTTCCCGGTGGTCTTCGGGGCGCCGTCCACGCCGACGCCGATCGGCTCGTACCGGGTCTACTCCAAGACCGCCGGCCCGAGCGCCGCGTTCGGCCCCCTGGTGCTCTGGTACCACCGGGGGTACGGGATCCACGGGACCAACCAGGAGTACCTGCTCGCGCAGTCCTGGCGCTACTACTCCCACGGCTGCACGCGCAACTACAACGCGAACATCCTCTGGCTGTGGGGCCGCATCCCGGTGGGGACGCCGGTCAAGAACATCTCCTGAGGCCTGCCCCCGGCGGGCGCGGGGGCCCCGGCTGGTAACGTCGGCCCCGATGCGGAGGGTGCCCCTCGCCCTCGCCGGCCTCCTCGGCGCGGCGGCCCTCGCGCTTGCCCCGGCCCTCGGCGCGGGCTCGTGGAGCGCGCCCGTCCGGGTGTCGCCGCCGGACCGGGCCGCGTACGCCGCGGCCTCCATCGCGGCGGGGCCCGGGGGCGCCGCACTGGCCGCCTGGGTCCGCACGCCCGCCGGGGCCTCGCCCGCCGCGGGGCGCGTGCAGGTCGCCGCCCGTCGCGCCGGCCGCGGCTGGGCCCGCCCCCGGACGCTGTCGGGGCCCGGCGCCTCGCTGACCAGGGTGGCCCTGAACGGCGGCGGCGACGCCGCGGCCATCTGGCGCAACGGGCGCCTGATCATCGCGGCCGTCCGGCGGGGGGACGCCGGGCCGTGGCGGCCCGCGCGCGTGGCCGACGCGGGCGCCCCGGTGCAGGACCTCGCCGTGGCGCTCGACCGGCACGGCCGGGGGACGGCCGTCTGGATCGAGCGCCGCGGAGGGGGCTTCCAGGTGCGCCTCGCCACCTCCGGCGCGTCCGGGGCGACCTGGTCGGTGCGCGCGGCGCGCCTGACGACGCCCGGCCCCGAGCCGCCCTCCCTCGCCCTCAGCCCGGGCAAGGGCGCGCTGGCCGCCTGGGTCGACGACGGCCGCGTGCTGGCGTCGCGCACCGTCGAGGGGGCCTTCGAGCGGCCGGTCGAGATGTCCGACTCGGACGGGTCAACGGCCGGCGCCGCCCTCGGCGGATCCGGGTCGGCGCTGCTGTCCTGGAGCGTCCGCCTGCCCGGCGGCACCGAGGTGCTCCAGGCGGCCGGGCGCGCGGCCGCCGCGCCGCGCTGGGGCTCGCCGGAGGACGTCGGGATCGGCGGCGCGCCCGCCGTCGCGATCAACTCGGTGGGCGACGCCGTGGTCGCCTGGGGGAGGGAGGCCGCGGGGGGCGACCAGCTGGTCGAGGCGAGCACGCGCCGGCGCGGCGGCCTCTGGCGGGCGTCGACCGTGGTGGCCCAGCGCCGCTGCGACTGCGCCCTGACCGCGACCGCCGCCGCCGTCAACGGCGTCGGCACGGCGGTGGTCTCGTGGCGCCGCGACGAGGGCGAGGCCGGGCTGTCCGGCGGCGCGGCCGCCCTGACGCCGGCCGGGGACCGCTGGGAGAGGGCGCCGATCCCCGGCGGTGCGGCCGACGGGCCGCCCGCGGTGGCGGCGGCGGCGACCGAGGGCGAGGCCGCCGCCTGGTCGGTCGGCGGCTCCGGCGGGGGCGTGCGGGCCGTGCAACGGCGCTAGGAGCCCGTCGCCCGGCGGTTGGATTCCGCCGCCCGGGCTGCTTCGATACCCGCCGCATGGCCACGACCGCCCCCCGACCCCACGCCGAGCCCTGGCCCTCGGCTCTGAGGCTGGCGACGGGGCTGGCGCAGCCCGGCGGCCCCGCCATGGTCCGCCGCGCGCTGGAGGGGATTGGCCTCGAGGCGGCCGACCGTGTCGTCGAGCTCGCCCCCTGCGCCGGGGCGACGACGGCCGTCGTGCTTCAGCGGGGCCCGCGGGAGTGGACCGGCGTCGAGCCCGACCCGATCGCGGCCGAGCACCTGGAGCGGGCCTTCAAGGGCCCGGGGCGCGAGGTGGTGCGGGCGCCGGTTGACGCGACCGGGCTGGGCGACGACTCCGCGACCGTCGTGCTGGCCGAGGCCCTCCTGAGCACGGTGGACGACGGCGAGGCGCTCGCCGTGCTGGAGGAGGCGCGGCGCATCCTGCGCCCGGGCGGCCGGGTCGCCCTCCACGAGCTCGCGCCGGCCGACGGGCCCGCCGACGCGGAGTCGGCCGAGGACCTCGCCGCCGCCGGCCTCCAGCCGCGGCCGGTCGCCGCCTGGCGCGCCCTGGCGGAGGACGCCGGCCTCGTCGTCGTGGGCTCCCTTGCCGGCCGCTTCGCGCCGCCGGCGCCCCGAGAGCTCATGCGCGCGGCGGGGCCGCGCACCGCGCTCCGGGTCACGCGCGAGATCGCGCGGGACGGGCGCCTCCGCTCGGCGGTGTCGGCGACCAAGCAGACCCTGGAGCGGCGCGCCGTCTCCCTCCGCTCGGCGCTGGTGGTCGCCGAGGTGCCCCTGATCTTGGGAATGCGGCGGCCGCGGCGATAGCCTGGCGGCGATGACGCCCCGCTCACCCGTCGCCACCCTGTGCGCGGCGTGCGCGGTGGGGCTGGCCCTGGCCGTGACCGCCGGGGCGGCGCCCGGGGAGGCGCAGCGGCCGGCGGCCCCGGAGCCGGGGCCGCGCACGCCGGAGGTCGCCTGGGTCGGCCGCCTGGTGGTCCCCGTGGTCGCGCGGCGCGCCCCCAGCGCGTCGGCGCGGCCGCGCACGGTGATCCATCCGATCGCGCCCCTGGGCAGGGGGCCGACCGTGCTCACAGTGACCCGGAGCGTCGTGCTACGGGGGCGGCGCTGGGTGGAGGTGCTCCTGCCGATCCGGCCCAACGGGGTGCGGGGCTGGGTGCCGGCGGGCGTGCTGCGGATGCGCCGGACGCCCGTCCGGGTCGTCATCGACGTGAGCGAGCGGCGCCTGACGGTCTTCCGCTCCAACCGCCCGGTGATCCGGGCGCCGGTGGCCGTCGGCAAGCCCGGCACCGAGACCCCCCGCAGCGACGACTTCGCCATCGCCGAGCTGATCCCGACCCACACGCCCGGGGCCTTCCTGGGGCCGATCGTCATGCCCATCACCGGCTACTCCGAGCGGCTCAACGAGTTCGCCGGGGGCAACGGCCGGGTGGCCATCCACGGCACCAGCCTCCCCGAGCTGATCGGCACCGCCGCCAGCAACGGCTGCATCCGGATGCGCAACCGGGACATCGTCCGCGTCGCCCGCCTCGCCCGCCCGGGCACGCCCGTCAAGATCCGGTCCTGAGCCTCGACCTGCCCGACCCTGCCCTGGCGGACGAGCGGATCCGCCTGCGCGAGTTCGCCGAAGACGACCTGCAGGACATCGTGGCCGCCTGCCGCGACCCGCTCGTCCAGCGCTTCACGCGCATCCCCGCCGACTACGGCGAGGAGGAGGGGCGGGCCTTCATCGACGGCGCGCCGGGCCGCAGGGCCCGCGGCGAGTCGATCGAGCTCGCCGTGGCCCCCGCCGGCGGGGGGCGGCTGCTGGGCGCGATCGGCCTCGTCGTCGACCGCCACGACCCCGCCCGGGCGGAGGTCGGCTACTGGGTCGGGGAATGGGCCCGCGGCGAGGGCGTCTCCGCCCGGGCGCTGGCGCTGCTCTCGGGCTGGGCGCTCGGCCCGCTCGGGATGGCCCGGCTCGACCTGTACGCGTCGGTCTCCAACGCCGCCTCGCTCCGCGTGGCCGCCCGCTGCGGCTACGTCCGCGAGGGGACGCTGCGCAAGGCCTGGTTCCGCGGCCCCGCCCGGGAGGACCTCGCCGTCTTCTCGCTCCTGCCGGAGGACCTGCCCGGGTAGGGTGCGGCCGATGGCACCGGAGGGCTCGGACCACGGCTCGATCTGGGAGGACGGGCTCGGCCGCCGCGACGACGACGCGGTGGTGCTCTCCCACGACGAGGCCGACCTCACCCCCGATCCCCAGTCCGTGCGATACGGGGAGGGGCGCGCAGGGGTGGCGGTCCAGGCCGTGGTCGCCGGGCCCGTCTTCCGGGGGCGGCCCTTCGTTGACCTGCGCCTGCACGAGGGCCTGCGCCCCATCTATGCGCGGCTCAGCCCGGAGGAGGCGCGCCGGCTCGCGGGCATGCTCGCGGCGGCGGCCGACGACGCCGAGCGCGCCGGGCAGCGGTAGCGGAGCGCCGGTGGCCAGGCTGATCTACTCGGCGCTCGCCTCCCTCGACGGCTACGTGGCCGACGAGGACGGCCGCTTCGAGTGGGCCGCGCCCGACGAGGAGGTGCACGCGGCCGTCAACGACCTGATGCGGCAGGTCGGCACCCAGCTCCTCGGGCGGCGCATGTACGAGGTGCTGGTGTACTGGGAGACCGTGGAGGCCTCGGAGGCCTCGCCCGCCGTACGGGACTTCGCCGCGATGTGGCGGGCGACCGAGAAGGTCGTCTACTCGAGGACGCTGGAGGCGCCGTCCAGCGCGAGGACCCGGGTCGAGCGGGCCTTCGACCCCGAGGAGGTCCGTCGGATGAAGGCGGGGCGCACCGGGGGTGACATCAGCGTCGGCGGCCCCGGCCTGGCCGGCGAGGCGATCCGGGCGGGGCTGGTCGACGAGGTCCACCTGTTCCTGGCGCCCGTGCTCGTCGGGGGCGGTACGCGGGCCCTCCCTGACGGCGTCCGCGTCGGCCTCGAGCTGCTCGACTCGCGGCGCTTCGGCGGCGGCGTCGTCCACCTGCGCTACCGCGTCTCCTGACCGAGGCGCGCTGAGTGGGTGTCGAGGCGGCCCGCCCCGCCGAAGGCGGTGCCGCCGATTGCCGGAGGGCCCGGCCAGGGCCCGGAGGCGCGCATGAGCGCCCGCACGAGGCTCGTTCATCCGCAACCCGCGCCTCCTGACCGAGGCGCGCTGAGTGGGTGTCGAGGCGGCCCGCCCCGCCGAAGGCGGTGCCGCCGATTGCCGGAGGGCCCGGCCAGGGCCCGGAGGCGCGCATGAGCGCCCGCAAGAGGCGCTCATCCGCATTGCCGCCTCGTGACACCTGTCACAGCCGTGTGATGATTCTGGCGGCTCGCGGTTGATCGCCCCCCTGGCCGTGGCGAGTGTCCCCGAACGGCCACGAAGGGGGAGGACGACATGCCGGACACGATGCGCGCCGCCGTGTTCCAGGACGTTCACGACATCCACATCGAGGAGGTCTCCAAGCCCGTCCCGGGACCCACCGACGCCGTCGTGAAGATCACGACCACGACGATCTGCGGGACCGACTCGCACATCTGGCGCGGCGAGTACCCCGTGCGAAGGGCCGGATCGTCGGCCACGAGCCGGTCGGGGTCATCGACCAGCTGGGCGAGGCGGTGCGCGGCTTCGAGGTCGGCGAGCGGGTGGTGGTCGGGGCGATCACGCCCTGCGGTGCCTGCTACTTCTGCCAGCACGGCGACTTCTCCCAGTGCGCCGGCTACGAGGACAGCTGGGGCATGATCGGCGGCTGGCGGCTCGGGAACTCGATGCACGGCGTGCAGGCCGACTACTTCCTGGTGCCCTACGCCCAGGCGAACCTGGCGAAGATCCCCGACGGCCTCAGCGACGAGGAGGTCATGTTCGTCACCGACATCGCCTAGCACCGGGATCTCGGCGGCCGAGACGGCCGACGTGCGCATCGGCGACTCGGTGGTGGTCTACGCGCAGGGCCCGATCGGCCTCTGCGCGACCGCGGGCGCCCGGCTCAAGGGGGCGGCCATGATCATCGGCGTCGACTCCAACCCGACCCGCCTGGCGATGGCCAAGAAGATGGGCGCCGACGAGGTCATCGACTTCACCCAGGAGGACCCGGTCGCCAAGGTGAAGGCGCTGACCGAGGGCCGCGGCGCGGACGTGGCGATCGAGGCCCTGGGGATCCAGGAGACCTTCGAGAACTGCCTGGCCTCGGTGCGCCCCGCCGGCGTCGTCTCGTCGCCTCGGCGTGTACGGCGGCAAGGTCTCGATCCCCCTCGAGGGCTTCGTCTACGGCATCGGGGACATCGACATCCGCACGACGCTCTGCCCGGGCGGGAAGGAGCGCATGCGCGCGCTCATGGAGATGGTGCGCACCGGGCGGCTCGACCTTAAGCAGCTCATCACCCACCGCTTCGCCCTCGAGGACATCGAGGAGGCGTACCCGCTCTTCTCGAACCAGGAGGACGACGTGATCAAGGTGGCCATCACGCCATAAGCTCGCGTCACGCTCACCGCCGCCAAGGGGGACCCATGGATCTGAGGGGAAACGCCGCGACCTGGCTCGGGCACGGCACCTGGCTCTGGGAGACGTCGGAGGGGAAGAAGCTCCTGATCGACGCCTGGCTGGAGGGCAACCCCGCCTGTCCCGAGGACATGAAGGACCCGGCCGGCCTCGGCGTCGACGGGATCCTCATCACGCACGGCCACTTCGACCACATCGGCCAGGGCGGCGCGGAGGCCATCGCCGCGATCCAGAAGAGCGGCGCCCCGGCCTTCGCGATCTTCGAGGTCGCGACCTACCTCGGCGGCAAGGGCTGCGAGGTCACCGGCTTCAACATCGGCGGCACGGTGGAGGCCGCCGGGGTGCAGGCGACGCTGGTCCACGCCGAGCACTCGGGCGACATCACCGACGACGACGGCTCGCTCGTCGATGGCGGCGACGCCGCCGGCTTCGTGCTCGAGTTCCCGGACGGCCTCGTCGTGTACCACGCCGGCGACACCGACGTCTTCGGCGACATGGCGCTGATCGCCGAGATCTACCGGCCCGACGTCAGCGTCCTCCCGATCGGCGGCTTCTACACGTCCGGCCCGCGCCAGGCCGCCCACGCCGTGCGGCTGCTGGGAGCGAGCCAGGTGCTCTGCAGCCACTTCGGGACCTTCCCGGCGCTGTCGGGGACGCCGTCGGCGCTGCGGGACCTCGTCGGCGGCGGGGTGGACATCCCCGACATCAGCCCGGGGGACCGCCTCCCCTAGGCGGCGCCGTCAGCCGAGCAGCGCCCGCGCCTGGTCGATCACCGCCGCCGCCTCGGCGTCGGCCGCCAGGCGCCGGGCGACCTCGGCCTCGGGCTCCGGATCGGCCCGCAGGTACTCGGTGAAGGGCTGCCCGGCCCGCTCGCGCGCCAGGGCCAGCCAGGCGGGCGGGATCGCGTCCTCCGGCTCGGCGCCGAGCATCTCGGCCAGCTGGAGCGTCCAGGCCCGGGCGAGCAGGTCGATGTTGTACCCGCCGCCGGCGAGCACGATCCAGCGGCCCCCTGCCGCGTCCGTGGCCAGCTCGCCCATCAGGCGGTAGGCGCGCCGCAGCCCGTCGAGCGACACCTGCAGGTGCGAGTAGGGGTCGGCGTGATGGGGGTCGGCTCCCTGGTGGGTCACGAGCACGTCGGGGCGGAAGCGCCGCACGGCCGGCGCGATGACCTCCTCGATCGCGCGCAGGTACGGGACGTCACCGGCGAAGGGCGGCAGCGGGACGTTGACGGCGGTCCCCGCCCCGTGGCCCACGCCGCGCTCGCCCAGGCCCCCGGTGCCGGGGTAGAGGAAGCGGCCGCTCTCGTGCACCGAGCAGGTCAGGACGCGCGGCTCCTCGTAGAAGAGCCACTGGACGCCGTCCCCGTGGTGGGCGTCGATGTCGACGTAGGCGACCCGCTCGGCGCCCGCGTCCAGCAGGCGGCGGATGGCGAGGGCGCAGTCGTTGTAGACGCAGAAGCCCGAGGCCTGGGCGGCGCGGGCGTGGTGGAGGCCGGCGGGGGCGGGGCAGAAGGCGCGCCGGGCGCGCCCCTGCCAGACCAGGTCGGCGGCCGCGAGCGACGCGCCGCAGACCGCCAGGGCCGCCTCGTGCATCCCGGCCCGCGCCGGCGTGTCGCCGCCCGGCTGGAGGCCCCACTGGGCCGCCTCCGGGGCGGCGGCCAGGACCGGCTGCGCGCTGAGGCGGCGCACGGCGCGGACGTAGGCGGGGGCGTGGATCCGCTCCACGTCCTCCACCGCCGCGGGGGGCGGCTCGACGCGCAGCGCCCCCGGGGCGTCGCGCAGGCCGTAGGCGTCCATCAGCTCGATGCCCAGCTCGCGCCGCAGCGGCCGGGTCGCGTCGTCGGAGGGGTTGTAGTCCTGCAGCCGGGGCCCGTGGACCACGGCGGTCAGCCCGCCCGTCACCCCACGGCCCCGAGCGCGCCGAGGGCGCTCTCGACCGCGCCCGCCACGAAGTCCTCGTCGATGGGATCGAAGGAGATCATCGCCCGGTAGAAGAGTGGGCCGACCACCAGCGAGACCGCCCGGTCAACAGGATGGAGGCCTTCGACCGCGTCACGCGGGGGTCGTCCGGCATGGGGGGATCCTGACCGATCGCCCCGCGCCGCGCCGCCGCCGGGAATGCGGGGCCGGGGTGCGCGTCTTCGCCATCGAGAGCAGAATGGACGGCGCCCCCCACGTCTCCCGGCCACGAAGTGGGAGTCCAGATGGACATCGGACGCGAGATCCGCACCTCCACCGTCGAGCCGGTCGTCCCGTGAGCGCGGCGCCCGACGACGTCGTTCCGCTGAGCGGCTGGCGGACCTGACGTCGCCCGCGACGCGGACGAGGCCGCCTTCCGCGTTGAGCTGCCCTCGCGTGCCCATGGAGCCCCTCGCAGGCGGCCTCGCCTCGCTGGCCTGCGGGCCGGTGCTGGCTCGCAGCGTCGCGACCGGGCGAGCGGCGGCCCGGGACCTCGCACGGCCTAGCGGCGTGCCGGTCGGCGTGCTCGCCTGCGGCCGCCGCGGCGTCCTCGAGGCGCTCAGGGCGGCGGCGCCGTCCGCGCGGCGCCCCCGCCCCCTGCCGGTCGCGGCGCCCGCCGGACGCTGAACGTGGACGCCGAGCGGGTGCTGGCCTTCCGGCTCGCCCGCTCGGGGCTGGCCGCCCGCGGCGCGCGCGGCCTCGCCGAGGCGGCGGCCTGCCCCGTCTCGGACGTCGCCCGCGGCGCGGCGCTGCTGGCGCTGGGCGCGCGGGTCGAGGGGCTCTCCCGGGAGGCGTACGCCTCCGCGGTTAACGCGGGCGACCTGGTGGTCGCGCACAGCATCCGCGGCGCCATCCACGCGCTCGCCCCGGCCGACGTGAGCCGCTTCGGGCGCGGCCTGATCGCCCGCGACGACGCCGAGCTCGGCGCACAGCTCGGCCGCCAGGTCCAGCGCCTCGCGGCCGAGCGGGGGTTCGCCCCGGGCGAGGCGCTCGAGGAGGTGGCGACGGCGACCCGGGAGGCGCTTGCGGGCGGCCGGGCCCTCGGCAGGGACGAGCTGCACGAGGAGCTGCGAGGGCGGGTTCGCGCCGACCTGATGCCCTGGTGCCGGAGCTGCCGCAGCCACCACGTCGCCCCGATGCTGTGGCGCTACGCCACGGTCGAGGCCGGCGTCCGGCTGGACTCCGAGCGCCGCTACACGATGGGCGAGGCCGGCCGGAGACCCGCCGCGAGCGAGGCCGTCCGGCGCTTCCTCGGCGTCTACGGGCCGGCGACGCCCGCCGCCTTCGCCGAGTGGGCCGGCCTCGCCAGGCCCCATGCCAAGCGCCTCTGGGACGGGGCGGCCGACGAGCTCGCCGAGGTGCGCATCGCCAAGAGCCGGGGCTGGCTCATGCCGCACGACCTGGGCGCGCTCGAGTCCCCTCCCGCCGCGGAGGGCATCCGCCTGCTCCCGCCGGGCGACCCGTACCTGCAGAAGCCGAACCGCCCGCTGCTCACGCCCGACCCCGAGCTGCGCGCGCGCATGTTCCGGCCGGTGGCGAGCCCCGGCGCGGTGCTGAGCGGCGGCCGCCTGGCCGGCCTGTGGCGGATCGAGGGCGGGCGGCGGCGGGCGACGCTCACGGTCGAGCCGCTCGGCCGCCTCCGCCGCGGCGAGCTCGAGCAGGAGGCGCAGCGCGTGGCGCGGCTGCGGGGCGCCGGCGAGGCCGCGGTCGTCGTCGCCTGAGGCTCAGGCGTGCGACGGGGGCGGCGCCGGCGCCGGAGGGGCCTCGGCCAGGATGTCCGGCTCGAGGTAGATCACCCGGGCGATCGGCACGGCCTCCCGCACCCGCGCCTCGGTCGCGTTGATGGCCTCGGCGATGCCGCGGGAGGTCAGGCCCGGGTCGAGCTCGAGCTTGGCGCCGACCAGCAGCTCCTCGGGGCCGATGTGCTGCGTGCGCATGTGGATGAGGCGCCGCACCTGGGGCGTGCCCTCGATGGCCGTCTGGATGCGGCGCAGGTCCTCGGGCGAGGCCGACTCGCCGATCAGGAGCCCCTTCATCTCCACGACGAGGATGATCGCGATGGTGACGAGCAGGGCGCCGATCATCAGCGTGGCCGCGCCGTCCCAGCGCGGCTCGTCGAGCACCACCGCGAGCGTCACGCCGGTGAAGGCGAAGACCAGGCCGAAGAGCGCGCCGAGGTCCTCGAGCAGCACGACCGGCAGCTCCGGGCTCTTCGAGCGGCGGATGTATCGCCACCACGAGAGCTCGCCCCGCTCCGGGCGCGCCGCCCGCACGGCGGTGCGCAGCGAGAACAGCTCCAGCACGGTGGCCACCCCGAGGATCCCGAGGGCGACCGCCGGCGAGGTGATGTCGTGCGGCTCGCGGAGCTTCTCGACCCCCTCGTAGAGCGCGAACAGGCCGCCCACCAGGAAGAGCACCAGCGCGACGATGAACGACCAGAAGTAGCGCTCGCGCCCGTAGCCGAAGGGGTTCTCGGGCGTCGCCGGCCGGGCCGCGCGCGCGCCGCCCAGGAAGAGCAGGCCCTGGTTGGCCGTGTCGGCCACCGAGTGGATCGCCTCGGCCAGCATCGACGAGGCCCCGGTGATGAGGAAGCCGACGAACTTCGCGGTGGCGATGCCGAGGTTCGCCAGGAACGCGGCGGCGATCGCCCTCCTGCTGCCCTCGTGCACGGGCGCCTCCAGGCCGGGGGACGCCCGGAATATGCCAGGACGCCCGGCGTGGCGGGCCCGTGAGACGCCCGTGAGTCGGCCATGTCACCGTCGCGATCGGGAATGAACGCGCCGCGAGGGCGTCATACCCGGCGAGAGTGCAAAGGACGGCGAGCCCCCACGTCGCCCGGTCACAGGGGGAGTCCCATGGACATCGGACGCGAGATCCGCACCTACACCATCGAGCCGGTCGTCACGCCGGTGCCCGAGCGGGCCCCGGTCGAGGCGCCCGCCCCGATCCCGGTCGAGCCGGCGCCGGTCCGGCCATGAGCGCGGCGCCGGACTACGTCGCGCCCGTCAGCGGCTGGCGCACCTGGAGGATCGACGAGGCGGGTCCCGAGGCCCGCCTCGCCTCGCTGATCCGGCCGGCCGCCTGGCCGGTCGGCGAGCCGCTGATCGCCGCGTGCTCGTGGGGCGGGCTGGCCCACCACCCGCCCGGCCCGGGATGCCGCTGCGGCCTCCATGCCGGCCGCGACGCCGCCGAGGCCGCCTTCCACGCCGAGCTTCCGTCGCGCCGCGCGGAGCCGCTGGCCGTCGGGCTCGCCGCCCTCTGGGGGAAGGTGGTCGAGGGCGAGGCGGGCTGGCGCGCGTCGCACGCCTACCCCGAGGTGCTCTACGTGATCCTCCGCGGCCCCGAGCGCCGGGAGCGCTGCGCGGAGATGGCGTGGGACCTCACCGCCTACGGGGTTCCGACGGGGGTGCTCGACTGCACCCGCCTGGGCGTGCTCGACGCTCTCCGGGCGACGGCCCCTGCCGCCCGACTGCTCCGGCCGGTCCCTCTGGCGGCCTAGGAGCCTGTCGAAGAAGTCGGTCGCACACCTGCCGGCTGTAAACCGTCGCCCTTCGGCGCCCGCGTCAACGCCGATGCCCTCTGGCATCGGCGTCGGCCGCGTCCATCCGAATGGCTCGGTTTTCGCTCGGCATCTGCACGACCTTGGTTCTTCGGCAGTCTCCTAGAATCGCCGTGTGGCGATCGACTGGGGGGACGGCGACTACGCGGTGACGGCCGCGGCGCTGGCGCCGACGGCCGAGGTGCTGGTGGACGCCGTCGCAGCCGGGCCGGCCACCGCGCTGGTGGACGTCGCCTGCGGCACGGGCAACGCCGCGCTCGCGGCCGCGGCCCGGGGGGCCGCGGTGACCGGGATCGACGCCTCCGAGCGGCTGGTCGAGCAGGCGCGCGAGCGGGCGGCGGCCGCCGGGCTGGAGGCGCGCTTCCTCGCCGGCGACGCCGGCGCCCTGCCCCTCCCGGACGCGGGCTTCGACGCCGCCGTCAGCGCCTTCGGCGTGATCTTCGCGCCCGACCCCGCGGCGGCCCTCGCCGAGATGGTGCGGGTCACGCGCCCGGGCGGGACGATCGGGCTCACCTCGTGGGCCGCCGAGGGCCCCATCATCGAGGCCGGCCGCGCCCTGCGGGAGGCCTTCCCGGCCGGCGACGGCGACGGGCCGCCGCCCCGCTGGGAGGAGGCCGCGTGGGTCGCGGAGATGCTGGAGCGGGCGGGCGCCCGCGACGCCCGCACCGAGATCGCGCGGATCGCGTACGCCGCCGAGTCGCCCGCCGCCTGGCTGGCCGAGCACGAGGAGCACCATCCGGCCTGGCGCTGGGGCCGGCGCACGCTCGGCGCCGCCTGGGAGCCCGTGCGCGCGCGCATGCTCGCCGCGCTCGAGGGCGGCAACGAGGACCCGGCCGCCTTCCGCGCGACGAGCGCCTACCTGGTGACGGTCGCCGCCCGCTGAGCTCAGATGTGGAGCTCCTCGGGCTGGAGCGCCCCGCCGCGGAAGCGGGCGCCCGACAGGGCCGCGGCGCTCGGGAAGGTGCGCAGCGCACCGGTGGCGATCAGCTCGGCCAGGCAGAGGCCGGCGGCCCAGGACTCCATGACCCCCCGGCCCGAGAAGGAGTGGATCTCGTAGGCGTTGTCGAGGCCCTCCACGGCGCCGATGAGGGCGGAGTTGTCCGGCGACAGCTCGTAGAGGCCGGTCCAGCCGCCGGCGTAGCCCAGGCGGTCGAAGGCGCTCACGCGCGCGGCCAGGCGGGGCCAGATCTCGCGCTCGAAGAAGGCCGCCCCCTCGTGGGCGAAGTCGTAGCCCGGCGGGTCGCCGGGCGGCGAGTAGCCCGCCAGGATCATGCCGCCGGACTCGGCGTGGAAGTAGCAGTCGCTGGTGTCGACGATCATCCCGTAGGGCGTCAGGTCGACCTCGCGCGAGGCCGCCAGGCTCAGCTCGCGCGGCACGGCCCGGCAGGGCACCGGGGCGCCGAGCAGCTCCGCCACCCGGACGGCCCAGGGCCCGGCCGCGTTGACGATCCGCTCGCAGGCGATCCGCTCGCGCGGGCCGTCCGGCGCCGCGCCCTCCAGGGCGGCGGTCGCCGCGCCCTCGCCGTCGAGCGCCACCAGCTCGGCGGCCCCGACCCGGCCCCCGTCGCGCTCGACGGCGACGAGCATCCGGCGGTCGAGGAACCGCACCCCGGCCTCCCGCGCCCGCGCCCGGTAGTGCTCCTTGACGGCGTTCGGGCTCACCAAACCGTCGCGGGGGGAGAAGGTCGCCCCGGCCACGCCGTCGAGCTGGTCGATGAAGGGCCAGCGCCGCGAGACGTCGGCCGGCGTGAGCGCCTCGACCTCGCGCCCGAAGCGGTTCTGCATCTCCAGCTGCCCGAGCGCCTCGGCGAAGCGCTCCGGGCCGTGGAGCCAGAGGTAGCCGTGCTGGCGGAAGCCGAGCTCCTCGGCGTGCCGGGCGAACACGTCGATCGTGGCCGCGCACAGCTCCACGTTCACCGGCTGCCACCAGGTGGCGCGCACGCCGCCGGCGTTGAGCTCAGAGGACGAGCGGGCCCCGGCCAGGTCGGGGTCGACGACCACGACGCCGTCCTCGCCGAGCGCGGCCAGGTGCATGGCCGTCGCGCTGCCCGCCAGCCCCGCGCCCACGATCAGCGTCGCAGAGGCCTCCACGTCCCCTCCCGGTCGTGTTTCCCCATGAATACCCGGATCGGGGGGCGGGGGAGGGGCCCCGGGGGAGGGGCGGGGGCGAAAAAAGAGGGAGGCGGGGGAGGCCGGGGAGGGCTTCACAGGGCCGCGACGGCCCGGTAGATCGCCCTCATGCCCACCCGCCGATCGACCCTGCCCGCGCTCCTCGGGCTGGCTGCCTGCGGCCTGGCGCTGCTGCTGTTCGCGGGCGCCGGGACCGCCGGGGCGGCAACCGTGACGGTCGCCCCCGGGGACACCCTCGGCGCGATCGCCGCGCGCAACGGCACCACGGTCGCGGCGATCGCCGCGGCGAACGGCATCGGCGACCCGAACCGCATCGTCGCGGGCCGGCGCCTGACGATCCCGGCGGCGGCGGGCGGCGCGGCCTCCTCGGCCGCCTCCTACCGCGTGAGCCAGGGCGACACGCTCGGCTCCATCGCGGCCCGCCACGGCACCAGCGTGGGGGCGCTGGCCGCCCTCAACGGCATCGCCGACCCCAACCGCATCGTCGCCGGGAAGGTGATCCGGGTGCCGTCGGGCGGCGGGTCGGGCGGGCGGCCCGTGGGCATGGCGTCCATCCGGCCCGGCGGCCCGGAGGTCGGCGCCCTGATCACCGCGGCCGCCTACCGCCACGGCGTCAACCCCTCGCTCGCCCGCGCGGTGGCGTGGCAGGAGAGCCGCTGGTCGCAGACCGCGCTGTCGCACGTCGGGGCGATCGGCGTGATGCAGCTGATGCCGGAGACGGCGCGCTGGTTCGGGCCGGCGGTGCTCGGCCGGCGGATCAACCCGCACCACATCGGCGACAACGTGGAGGGCGGGGTGGCCTACATCGGCTGGCTCCTGCGCCAGACGCGCAACGAGCGCCTGGCGGTCGGCTCCTACTACCAGGGCCTCGGCGCGACCCGGACGCGCGGCTTCTACGAGGACACCAAGGACTACGTCGCCAACGTGATGTCGTTCCGCGGCCGCGTGTAGAGCGGCCGCCGCCCGCTGGAGAAGGGCGAGGGGCCGAGCTCGCGGTAGAGCGCCAGGCCGGTGCGGCGCTCGCGGGCGCGCACCCAGGCCCGGTTGGCGAGGTCGACCGCCCCCACCCCGGCGACCACGCCGCCCAGCACCGCGGCCAGCCCGCCGCCGAGCAGGGCCGCGACGGCCACCGCCAGGGCGGCGAGCGCGAGCGTCACGCAGGTGCGGCGCACGGTCAGGGTGGTGCTCTCGACGCGCGTCTCGGGGTCCGCCGCCGCGGGCTCCGCGGCCCGCAGCCAGCGCGAGGTGAGGGCACTCACGGCGGCGAGCGCGGCCGCCGCGACGGCGAAGGGCACGACCGCCCGCGCCGGGCCTGAGTGGACCAGGAGCACCCCGGCGACGAGGCCCGCGATGCCGATCAGCACCTGGCCGACCCCCGCGACGAGGAGCTCCGTCGCGAGTCGCGCGATCGGCCTCACGGGCTGGGATACTCGCACACGTGCCGTCCGCGCTCGCGATCCCGGTCGACGGCCAGCTGCTCGGCCGCGACCCGGTCGAGGTCGCCGGGCTCGCCGCCGAGTCCGAGCGCGCCGGGCTCGCGCGGCTCTGGGCCGCGGAGCTCCACCGCTCGGCCACCGTGCCGTTGGCCGTGGCGGCCGCTGCGACGGAGCGGATCGAGCTCGCCACGGGCATCGCCCTCGCCTTCACGCGCAGCCCCATGGTGCTGGCGCTCGAGGCGCTCGACCTGGACGAGCTGTCGGGCGGGCGCTTCGTCCTCGGGCTCGGCGCCGGCGTGCGGCGGCTCAACGCGAGCTGGCACGCGGCGCCCTACGACCCGCCGGTGCGGCGGATGCGCGAGCTGGTGGCGGCCGTGCGCGAGCTCATGGCCGCGCTGGCGGAGGGCCGCGACGCGCGGTCGCCAGGCGAGCTCTACGACGTCGAGGTGCGCGGGCTGCGCCGGCCCCACGCCGCCCCGCGCGCGGCGCCGCCGGTCTGGCTGGCGGCGGTGCTCCCCGGCATGACCGCCCTGGCGGGCGAGATCGGCGACGGCTTCCTCGACCACCCGGTGACCAGCCCCGCCTGGCTGGCCGAGCGCCTGCTCCCGGCCCTCGAGGCCGGCGCCGCCCGGGCCGGCCGGGCGCGGCCCGAGGTCGCCGGCGCCCTGATCTGCGCCGCCTCCGACGACGACCCGGCCGCGGCCCGCCGCGCGGCGGCCGGCACGGTCGGCTTCTACGCGACCGTCAGGACCTACGAGGAGCTCTTCTCCGGGCACGGGTTCGGCGGGCGCCTCGGGCCCATCCGGCGCGCCTTCCTGGCGGGCGACGGCGACCGGCTGGCCGACGCGGTCGGCGAGGACATGACCGACGCCTTCGCCGCCGCCGGCACCGTCGCCCAGGTCCGCGAGCGGGCGCGCGCGTACGAGGGCCTCGCCGACCGCCTGTGGGCGACGCCGCCGCACCACCTGCAGGGCCCCGAGGACACCGCCCGGTGGCAGCGGGGGATACTGGAGGCGCTTGGCACGCGCCCCTGACCTCTCCGACTACCGCGGCAAGCGCGACTTCGGCGCCACGCCGGAGCCGCCGCCCGAGCCGGCGCGGCCGGCCGGCGAGGAGGGCGCGCCCCGCTTCGTGGTGCAGCGCCACGACGCCCGCGCCCTCCACTTCGACCTGCGCCTGGAGGTCAACGGCGTGCTCGCGTCCTGGGCCGTCCCGAAGGGCCCGCCGCTGCGCGAGGGCGTCAAGCGCCTGGCCGTGCGCACCGAGGACCACCCCCTCGAGTACCTGACCTTCGAGGCGGTCATCCCCGAGGGCCAGTACGGCGCCGGGCGCATGACGGTCTGGGACTCGGGCAGCTACGAGGCCGAGCTGCGCGCCGACGACGAGTGGAAGCTCACCCTGGAGGGGCGGATCCTGCGCGGCAACTACCACCTGGTGCGCACGGCCGGGCGCGGGGGCAAGGAGGAGTGGCTCATCTTCCGCTCCCAGTCGGGCCCGCCCGGGCCGCCCGACCCGGCCCCGGGATACCGGGCGATGCGGCCCATGCTCGCCTCGTCGCGGCAGGAGCCCTTCGACGACCCCGGCTGGGCCTTCGAGCTGAAGTGGGACGGCTACCGCGCCCTGGCGCTGGTGACCTCGGACGAGACCGAGCTGCGCAGCCGGACCGGCCGCGACCTCACGGGGGCCTACCCCGAGCTGGCCGACCTGCGGCGGGCGGTCACGCTCCAGGAGGTCGTGCTCGACGGCGAGGTGGTCGTGATCGGCGACGACGGGCGGCCCGACTTCAACGCCCTGCAGAACGGGCGCGGACCCTTCACCTACGTCGCCTTCGACCTCCTCTACGCCGACGGGGAGTGGCTGCTGGAGCGGCCATGGCGCGAGCGCCGCGCCCGCCTGGCCGAGGCGGTCGCGCCCGAGGGCTCACCGCGCATGATCCTCAGCGACCACTTCGACGGCAGCGGCACGGCGCTGTTCGAGGCGGCGGCCGAGCAGGGTCTGGAGGGCATCATCGCCAAGCGGGCCGACAGCGCCTACCGCCCCGGCCAGCGCGTCAAGGACTGGCTCAAGATCAAGAGCCGCCCCGAGATGGTCGCCACGATCGGCGGCTTCACCGAGGGGACGGGCTCGCACCGCGGGACGCTGGGCGCCCTGCTGGTGGGCGAGCCGGACGAGGACGGCGGCCTGACCTACCTGTCGCACGTCGGCAGCGGCTTCTCGCACGACCTCGCGCGGCGCCTCTGGGACCGCCTGCTGAGGATGGAGGTGCCGGAGTCGCCCTTCTCCAACGAGGTGCCCTCGCGCGGCTCACGGCCGCGCTGGGTGCGGCCCGAGCTGCGCGCCGAGGTGAGCTACGGCGAGCGCACGCCGGACAACCGCCTGCGGGCGCCGGTCTTCGGCGGCCTGGTGGACGACCCCGGCGAGGGGCCCGACGTCCCGCCCGGCCCCTTCGGCGGCCAGGCGGGCGACCGGGCCATCGAGGACGGGGGGCGGCGCATCACGCTCACCAACCTCGACAAGCCCTACTGGCCGCGCGAGGGCATCGCGAAGGGCCACCTGCTCGACCACTACCTGCGCATGGCGCCGGTGCTGGTGCCGCACATCGCGGGCCGGCCGCAGATCCTCAAGCGCTACCCCGACGGCATCGGGGGCGAGTTCTTCTTCCAGCACAACGTCGGCGAGCAGGCCCCGCCGTGGATGCGGACGGCCAAGCTCTCGCGCAGCGGCCGCTCGGACGAGAAGACCAGCGACTACGTGATCGTGGACGACGCCCTCGGCCTCCTCTGGCTGGCCAACCTCGGCTGCATCGACCTCAACCCCTGGCAGAGCCTGGCCGACGCCCCCGACCAGCCGACCCACGTCCTCTTCGACCTCGACCCGGCCGACGGCCTGCCCTTCGCCCGTGTGGTGGAGACGGCCCTGCTCGTGCGCGAGGCCCTCGAGGGGCTCGGGCTGCGCGGCTACCCGCGGACGTCGGGGGCGAGCGGCATGCACGTCCTGGTGCCGATCGAGCCCGGCCCGGACTGGGACGCGGTCCGCCTCTTCGCCCAGGTGGTCTCGGAGGCCCTGCTGCGGGCGCACCCGCGGCTCGTGACGACCGAGCGGGCCGTGGCCAAGCGCGGCCCGCGGGTCTACCTCGACGCACACCAGAACGGGCGCGGGCGCAGCATCGCCTGCGTCTACTCGGTCCGCCCGCGGCCGGGCGCGCCGGTGGCGACGCCGCTGCGCTGGGAGGAGGTCGAGCCGGGCCTCGACCCGCGCGACATGACCATGGGCGCGGTCGCACGCCGGGTCGAGCGCGAGGGCGACCTGGCCGAGGGCCTGCTCACCGACCTCCAGCCCCTCGGCGAGGCCGTGGCCCGGCTCGGCTCCGGGTGAGGCGGCGGCCGGCCGCGCTCGCCGCCGCCGCCGCGGTCGCGGCGCTCGCGGCGGGGTGCGGCGGCGGCTCGCGCGCGCCGGAGCCGGAGCCGCCGGCGCCGCCGGAGGCCATGGGCTCCGGCTACTTCGTCGGGACGGCGCCCAACGGGGTGGGGGCGACGCTGGACCTGCTCGGGGCCGACCCCGTCGTCGAGGCCCTGGACACGGCGCTGCTGCCCACGACCGCCGTCGGCGAGCCCGGCCCCGCGGTGGGGATCGCCTCGGTGGTCAACGATTCGACCCGCCCCGCGCCCGCCCCGCGCTTCACCGCCGTGCTGGACACCGGCGCCCTGGTCCCGCTCACGCCCGCGGCCGAGGCGCTCGGGGGCCGCAGCGATGCGGCCGCCCGGCGGGCCGCCCGGGTCCTCCCCCCGACGCGGCCGATCCTCGAGGGCGGGGGGAGCGCCGTGGACTACGTCGTGCTGCGCGGTGCGGTGCCCGGGCGGGTCGCCGAGGTCCGGATGACGACCGGGAGGCAGGGGCCGACGAGGCTCGCGCCACGTCCTCGGTAGGGGTCCGCGACCCGACGGCGAACTCACGCTCCGCATGCCCCCCGACGTCCACGCCCTTGCCGAGCGACTGAAGCGGGACTACGAGCGCTTCAGCCCCGCCCAGCAGTCGCTGGCCCGCTACCTGGCCGACCACCTGGCGGACGTCCCGCTGCTGTCGGCCCACGAGGTCGCGCGGGCCTCGCACTGCAGCCCGGCAACGGTCGTGCGCTTCGCCCAGGCCCTCGGCTACTCGGGCTACCCCGAGATGCAGCGGACCGTGCGCCGCGCCCAGCGCCCCGGCCTCCCGCCGCGGCCCGGCGACCGCCAGCTCGGCCTGCCCCTGTCGGCCGACGGCATCGAGTCGGCCCTTGCCGCCGAGCGCCTCGCGCTGGACGACCTCGCCGAGCGGCTCGGCACGGCCGGGCTCGGCTCGATGGCGGCCGCCATCGGCGCGCGCGCGCCGCTGGTGATCGCGGGGGAGGGCCACGCGCGGACCGTCGTCACGCTCATCGAGGAGCGCCTCGCCCGCGCCGGGCGCCCGGTGGCCGCCGTCACCTCGCTCGACCCGGCCGCACGCGCCTGGCTCGACCACCTCGGCCCCGGCGGCGCGGTGCTGGCCATCGCCATCGGGCGCGAGTCGCGAGTCGCCCAGGCCGCCGTGTCGGCCGGCCGCACCGCCGGCGTCCCCGCCGCCTGCCTGGTGGACTCGAGCCTCAGCCCGCTGGCGCGCAACCCGCTCGCCCGCGTGGTCCCGGCCGACGCCCGCGACGGGGCGCCCACGCTCGTCGCCATGGTCGCGGTGGCCCAGGCGCTCGCGGGCGCCCTGGTCCCGCCGCGCCGCGAGATGGCCGCCGCCGGCCTCGCGGCCGTCGGGGCCTAGCCACCCCGGACGCTACACTCGGACCCTCGGGAGTCCGACCGAGGGGTAGCGCGTGGCAGAGGGGAACGGCCGCACCGGCACGATGCGGGTCAAGAGCGGGCTGGCGCAGATGCTCAAGGGCGGCGTGATCATGGACGTCACGACCCCGGAGCAGGCGCGCATCGCCGAGGAGGCGGGCGCCTGCGCGGTCATGGCGCTCGAGCGCATCCCCGCCGACATCCGCGCCGACGGCGGCGTCGCCCGCATGAGCGACCCCGAGATGATCGCCGGGATCCAGGAGGCCGTCTCGATCCCGGTGATGGCCAAGTGCCGCATCGGCCACTTCGTCGAGGCCCAGGTGCTCCAGTCGCTCGAGATCGACTTCATCGACGAGTCCGAGGTCCTGACGCCGGCCGACGAGCGCCACCACATCGACAAGCACGGCTTCACGGTGCCGTTCGTGTGCGGCGCCACCGACCTCGGCGAGGCGCTGCGGCGCATCTCCGAGGGCGCGGCGATGATCCGCACCAAGGGCGAGGCGGGGACCGGCAACGTGGTGGAGGCCGTGCGCCACATGCGGGCGATCCGGGGCGGGATCGCCGCCCTGGCCGGGCGGCCGGCCGAGGAGCTGCACGCGGCCGCCAAGGACCTGCGCGCGCCCCACGAGCTGGTGGCGGGCGTGGCCGCCGAGGGGCGCCTGCCGGTGGTCAACTTCTCCGCCGGCGGGATCGCCACCCCGGCCGACGCCGCGCTGATGATGCAGCTGGGCGCCGAGGGCGTCTTCGTCGGCTCGGGCATCTACAAGAGCGCCGACCCGCCGCGCCGGGCACGCGCGATCGTCGAGGCGGTCACGCACTTCCGCGACCCGGACGTCGTCGCCCGCGTGTCGGCCGGGCTCAAGGACGCCATGCCCGGCCTCGAGATCTCGGCGATCGGCGACGCCGGGCTGCTCCAGGGCCGGGGGTGGTGACGGGGGCCGTCGCGAGCCTCGGCCGGCCGCGCGTGGGGGTGCTGGCGGTCCAGGGGGCCTTCGCCGAGCACGAGGACGCCCTCGCCGCGAGCGGGGCCGCGCCCGCCGAGGTGCGGACGCCCGCCGACCTCGAGGGGCTCGACGCCATCGTGCTGCCCGGCGGGGAGAGCACCACCCTCGGCCTGGTCGCCGAGGGCTCCGGCCTGCTGGCGGCCCTGCGCGAGCGCATCGCCGGCGGCCTGCCGGTTCTGGGCACCTGCGCCGGGATGATCGTCCTCGCCCGCGCGACCACCGGCGGCGCCCAGCCGCTGATCGGCGGCATGGACATCGTCGTGCGGCGCAACGCCTTCGGGCGCCAGGTGGCCTCGTTCGAGGCGGCGCTGCCGGTCCCCGCGCTCGGCCCCGAGCCGGTGGACGCGGTGTTCATCCGCGCCCCCTGGATCGAGGAGGCGGGGCCGGGGGTCGAGGTGCTCGCGCGCCACGCCGGCCACGGCGTCGCGGCGCGCCAGGGCGACCTGATGGTGACCGCGTTCCACCCCGAGCTGTCGGGGGAGCGGCGCTTCCACGACTGGCTCGTGGGGCGCGCGAGGGCCCGCCGCGAGGGGTCGGGCGAAAGGAGGGACCGTGTCGGGGCACAGTAAGTGGGCGACGATCAAGCGCAAGAAGGGCGCCGCCGACGCCAAGCGCGGCCAGCTCTTCTCGAAGCTGTCGCGGGCGATCATCGTGGCCGCCAAGGAGGGGGGCCCGGACCCCGAGGCCAACACGACGCTGGCCAACGCCATCCAGAAGGCGCGCGACAACTCGATGCCCAAGGACAACATCGAGCGCGCCATCCAGCGCGGCGCGGGCGGCGGCGACGGCGAGGCCTACGAGTCGATCGTCTACGAGGGCTACGCCCCGGGCGGCGTCGCCGTCATCACCACGATCCTGACCGACAACCGCAACCGCACGGCGAGCGACCTGCGCCACATCTTCACCAAGAACGGCGGCTCGCTGGGCACGCCCGGCAGCGTCGCCTGGCAGTTCGACCGCAAGGGCGTGCTGCTGGTGGAGCGCGAGGGCGTGGACGAGGACGAGCTGATGGAGCTGGCCCTGGCCGGGGGCGCCGAGGACATCGCCGAGGACGGCGCCCAGTGGCAGATCACCACCGACCCGGCCGACTTCATGGCCGTTCGCCAGGCCCTCGAGGAGGGCGGCGTCGCCTACGCCTCGGCCGAGCTCACGATGGTGCCCAAGACCACCATCGAGGTCACGGAGCGGGAGGCCCGCCAGGTGCTGCGCCTGATCGACGAGCTCGAGGACAACGACGACGTCCAGGGCGTCTACGCCAACTTCGACATCTCCGAGGAGGTCCTGGAGGCCGTCGCCGGCTGAGCCGGCTCAGCGCTCCTGGACGGACCAGCCGTTCCCGTCGGGGTCGTCGAAGAACGCGAAGCGCGACCCGGGCGCGCCCTCGGGCCCGAGCTGCATCACCTCGCCGATCGGGACGCCGCGGGCGGCGAGCGCCGCGCGCGCGGCGTCGAGGTCCTCCACCACGAGCTGGACGCCCCGCACCGAGCCGGGGGCGCCGAGGGGGAGGCCGTCGCCGATCACGACCGAGCAGGCCGACCCCGGCGGGGTCATCTGCACGACGCGCATGCCCTCGGCGGGGCGCATGTCGTGGTCGAGCGCGAACCCCACGCGCTCGGTGTAGAAGGCCATCGCGGCATCGACGTCCGCGACGGGCAGGGCGACGACCTCGAGCTTCATCTCCACGGCGACCACTCCCCCCGGTCAGTGAAACGGAACAACTGATTCCGTTTCACTCTATCGGAACGGAATGCACCGTTCAAGTAGGATCCGGACCATGACGACGGACGCCCACGACCGCCTCCCCGGGCGGCGCCGCGAGGCCGCGCGCAACGACGCGCGCATCCTCGAGGCCGCGCGGGAGGTGCTGGTGGAGGACCCGGAGGCGCCGGTCGCGGCGGTCGCGGCGCGGGCCGGAGTGGGGATCGGGGCGCTCTACCGCCGCTACGCGACCAAGGACGACCTGCTGCGCCGGGTCTGCCACGAGGGGCTGCTCCGCTTCATCGCCGAGGCCGAGGAGGCGGCCGCCGACGACGACGCCGGACGCGCCC
The DNA here is from genome assembly GCA_963808825.1 of Miltoncostaeaceae bacterium. Lineage (GTDB taxonomy): Bacteria > Actinomycetota > Thermoleophilia > Miltoncostaeales > Miltoncostaeaceae > DATAGF01. Next base: position 204,040 of record CAWEGW010000001.1, read on the forward strand.
TGGCGCGCTTCCTCGGGCGCGTCGTGGACGCCGACCTCCACTCGCTCACCGTCCGCCTGGCGGGGCGGTTCGCGCCGACGGCGGAGATGTGGCGCGACGCCGAGCGCGCGGGCGCGCTGGCCCGCGCCCTCCTGGAGCGGGCCGTGGCGAGCGGCGCGGTGCGCGCCGACGCGGTGCCCGGCGACCTCGACCTCATCCTGGAGGGCTGCGCCGCCATCCGCGTCCCCGACCCCTCGCGCACGGCCGAGCTCCGCCGACGTCACCTCGCCCTGCTCCTCGACGGGCTCGCCGCCGGCGGCCCGGGAGCGCTGCCCGGGCCTGCGCCGGACGACGGCGAGATGGGGTGGCGCTGGCGCAAGGGGTCCGGACCCCGCGCCTGACGGCGCCGGCCCCCGTCGCCCTACGCCGCCCGCCAGACGCCCATGACGACGGTGATGCGCTCCTCCTCGAGGTTGCGCACCTGGTTGACGACCATCGCGCGGAAGTCGTCGCCCAGCAGCAGGTGGAGGCCGAGCGGCGGCAGCTCCGCGGCGGCGGCGACCGCCGCCGCCCTCCGGCGGTTCGCCTCGAGGGAGATGGCGGACTGGTCCTCCCACACGACCTCGCGGAACCCGACGCTGGCGATCATCTCGCGCATCTCCCCGACGGGCCAGAGGTGGCTGTCGGAGACGTCAGTCGCCCACGGCACCGGCACGTGGATGGGTCCGCCCGGGCCGGCCATGACCTCGTGCATCGCCAGCGTGCCGTCTCGGCGGACCACCCGCCTCGCCTCGGCGTAGAGGGCCTCCTTGTCGGCGATGTTCATCGACGAGTGCTGGGTCCAGGCCGCGTCGAACGCTCCGTCTGCGAACGGCGCCGCGAGGGCGTCGCCACGGACGAACGTGACGCGGTCGTCGAGCCCGGTGCGCCGCGTCAGGTCGGCGCCCGCCTCGACGTACGCCTCGGTGAGGTCGAGGACCGTGACGCGGCAGCCGGCCTCGCTGGCGAGCAGGCGGGCGCTCCCGCCGATTCCTCCGCCCAGGTCGAGGACCCGGGCGCCCCGCCCGAGCCCTGCCAGGCGCGCCAGATCGCGGGTCGCGTCGCGCGCCCGCGTGTGGAAGTGGTCGACGGGGGCGAGGTCGTCGATCGTCGGCGCTTCAGGGTCGACGCCCGCTGCGCTGAGCCCGTCGAGGATCCTCTCGGCGACGCCCGATCGCTCGTAGTGACTGGCCGCGCCGGCCATGGCCTGGTTCTACTGTCCGGGGTCGCTGGTTGGCTACCCCTGTGAGCGGCGGCGTCATCGGCGTTGACCCGGGGCTGGCCTCCACCGGCTATGCCGTGGTGACCGGCTCGGGCTCGCGCATGCGCGTCGTCGCCCTCGGCACGATCCGCACCTCACCGCGCACGCCCCACCCCGAGCGGCTGCGGGCGATCCACGACGGCGTGGCGTCGCTGGCGGCCGCGCACGCGGTGTCGGCCGCCGCGGTCGAGTCCTGGTTCGTCCACCCCGTCAGCCGCGCCGCGATGGGGATGGCCGAGGCGCGGGGGGCGATCCTGGTCGCGCTGGCGGGCGCCGCGGTCGAGGTGACCGAGTACGCCCCCAACACGATCAAGCAGGCCGTGACGGGGCAGGGCGGGGCCGGCAAGGCCCAGGTGCGGGCGATGGTGCGGCGGCTGGCCGCGGCCGACCCTCGCGGCGACCACGAGGCCGACGCCCTGGCCGCCGCCATCTGCCACCTCAGCTCCGCGCCGCTGCGGGGCGCCATCCGCCGCGCGCGGTAGCCTGGATCGATGATCCGCTCCGTCCGGGGCCGCGTCGTCGCGCACGAGCCCGAGGGCCCCGTGATCGAGGTCGGCGGGGCCGGCCTGCTCGTGCGGGTCTCCGCCACCACCGCCGCGTCCCTGCCCGCGGTCGGCGCCGAGGCGTCGCTGCTGACGGTGCTGGCGGTGCGCGAGGAGTCGCTCGACCTCTACGGCTTCGCGACGGCCGGCGAGCGGGCCCTCTTCGAGGCCTTCACCGGGGTGAGCGGGGTCGGCCCGCGCCTGGCCCTCGCGATCTGCGGCCTCGACCAGCCGGACGAGCTGCGGCTGGCCCTGGCCCGCGGCGACAGCGCCCGCCTGCAGGCGGCGAGCGGGGTGGGCAAGCGCACCGCCGAGCGCGTCGTGCTCGAGCTGCGCGACCGGCTCGGCTCGCTCAACGGCGGCGCCCCGCCGGCGGTGACGGCCGGCGCGGCCGACGCCTACCTGTCCGCCCGCGACGGCCTGGTGGCGCTCGGCTTCCGCCCCGATGAGGCCGACGCCGCCCTGACCGACGCGCCCGAGGGCCTCGACGCCGAGGGCCTCGTCCGGCACGGCCTCGGGCGGCTGCGCCGGTGAGCGAGGAGCGCCTGGCCGACGGCGCCGAGCTGGGGGCGGAGGACGAGCTCGACGTCTCGCTGCGGCCCCGCAGCCTGGGCGAGTTCATCGGCCAGGAGGGGGTCAAGCAGCAGCTCGGCATCTTCCTCGAGGCCGCCCGCCAGCGCGGCGAGGCCCTCGACCACGTGCTGCTCGCCGGGCCGCCCGGCCTCGGCAAGACCTCGCTGGCCGGGATCGTGGCCGCCGAGCTGGGGGTCGGCTTCCACGTCACCAGCGGCCCGGTGCTCGAGCGCAAGGGCGACCTCGCCGCCGTCCTCACCGCCCTCGACCCGCACGACGTCCTCTTCATCGACGAGATCCACCGCCTCAACCGGGCCGTGGAGGAGGTGCTCTACCCGGCGATGGAGGACTTCCAGCTCGACGTCGTCCTCGGCCAGGGGCCCTCGGCGCGGACGCTGCGCCTCGACCTGCCCCGCTTCACGCTGATCGGCGCGACGACCCGCACCGGCCTGCTCACCACGCCGCTGCGCGGGCGCTTCGGGGTGCTGCACCGGCTCGACTACTACGGCGCCGACGACCTGGGGGCCATCGTGCGGCGCTCGGCGCGGCTGCTGGGGGTCGAGATCGACGGCGAGGGCTCGGCGGCCCTGGCGGCGCGCTCGCGCGGGACGCCGCGGATCGCCAACCGCCTGCTGCGCCGGGTGCGCGACGTGGCCCAGGTGCGGGGGCACCCGACGGTCGACCGGGCGGTCGCCGAGGAGGCCATGGAGCTGCTCGAGGTCGACGAGCTCGGGCTCGACGATCTCGACCGGCAGCTCCTGCGGCGCCTCGCCGAGACCTTCGAGGGCCGGCCGGTGGGCCTGGGGACGCTCGCCGACAGCGTCGGCGAGTCGCCGGACACGATCGAGGACGTCTACGAGCCCTACCTCCTGCAGGAGGGCCTGCTGAAGCGCACGCCGCGGGGCCGCGTCGCCACGCCGCGGGCGTACCGCCACCTCGGGCTCACGCCCCCGGCGCAGGGGCACCCGGAGCTCTTCTAGCGCCGGGCGGGCGGTCCGGTCGTCGCCCGGATGCTCAGCGGGCTCGGGAGCACGGGCGCCGCGCCGTCGGGCTCGCCCTCGAGGCGGCGGACGAGCACGTCGCCGGCGAGCTCGCCCAGGGGGCGGTAGGGGATGAGCGCCGTCGTGAGCCCGAGGGCGTCGGAGCCCGGGAGGTCGTCCAGCCCGGCCACGGACAGGTCGCCGGGCACCGACAGGCCCATCCAGCCGGCGCAGTCCAGGGCGCCGAGCGCCAGGGCGTCGCTGAGGGCGAGCAGGGCGGTCGGGCGCGGGCTGGCCGAGAGCGCCGCGCGCGCGGCCGCCTCGCCGTCGCCGCGGGTCGGCCACTCGCCGGGGGCCGGGCCGAAGACGCGCAGCGGCCCATCGCCCCCCCACCCCCGGGCCGCGCCGGCCAGGCGCGCGCTCGCGCCGGTCGGCGCGAGCACGGCGATGTCGCGGTGGCCGAGCTCGCGCAGGTGGGCGGCGAGGGCGGCGGCCGCGGCGCCGGCGTCGGCTCGCACCGAGCGGGTCCCCGGAGGCCCCTCGCCGTCCACGACGACGGCGGGTCCTCGCACGTCGGCCCCCCCGGTCCCGCGGAAGAACGCCAGCCCGTCGGCGGCGCGCCCGTCGGCGCGCCCGGCGAGCAGCAGCGAGAGCCCGGCCCGGTCGCAGGCGGCGAGGAGGCCCTCGGCCACGAGGCGGGCGGCCGGGTCGGCGAGCAGCATCGTCGCCTCGTCGCCGGACGCGACGAAGCAGAGGGCGTGGGCGCGCCCGAGGGCGAGCGTGCGGGCGCCGGGATTGGGCCCGGCGTAGTCGAGGGCGTCGGCGGCCGCGAGGACCCGCTGGCGGGTCGCGGCGGCGACGCGCGCGGGGTTGCTGAAGGTGTTGGACGCCGTCCAGACCGAGACGCCGGCCGACCGGGCGACGTCGCGGAGGGTCGGCCCGCGGCGGGGCGCGTTCGCCTTGCCTTCGGCCATCTCACCGCCTAGGTTACCGAGATACCTAACCGGTTAGACCGATCCCCCGGAGGTCACCGTGCCCCAGCTCGAAGCCGCCCAGTTGGTCACGAACAGCCGCATGCTCTACTTCACCTGGATCCCCGCCGACCGCGACGCGGTGGCGCGGCTGGTGCCGGAGTCGCTCGCGCCGATCGACAACGGCCAGGTCTTCATGAACCAGTACGTCGTCGACAGCGACGACCAGACCTCCGGCTTCGCCCCCTACTCGCTCACCTACCTGGGCGCCGACCTCGCGGGGCAGGACACCCCGGACGGCGCCGTCCCCGGGCGCTGGTGGACCCACTACTTCAACTCCAACGCCGACATGCGCACCTATGCGAGCGACCGGGGCGTGCCCGCGAGCCCGGGCGAGACCGTCCTGGAGATCTCCGACGGCGTCCTGACGGCCACGACCTCCGCCGACGGCGTGCCGATCATCCGCACGACGGCCACGGTCGGCGACGAGATCGCCGTCGTCGGGCGGGGCCAGCTCCGCTACATCACCAACGTCAACGGCACCCTGACGAGCGGGCTCTACCCGTTCGTGGCCGGCCTCGTCCAGCCCTGGGAGGTCACGAGCCTGGAGTTCCTCGCGCCCGACCACGACGTTTTCGCCCTCCGCCCGGCCGAGCCGCTCGAGGTGACCTGGGGCTTCTACTCGCCCAACTCCTCGTTCTGCTACCCGGGCGGCGAGGGTCCGCTCGACCAGATGCCCTGAGGCGGACCGCCGGATAGGATCGCCCCATGCCGCAGACGGTGGGCGACGTGATGGCCGACGTGAAGGTCCGGGTGGCCCCGGGCGACGACCTGCGGGCCCTGGCCGTCGCGCTGAGCGCGGCGCGCACCGGGCTCGGGGTCGTCGAGATCGAGGGCGGGGGCGTCATCACCGAGCGCGACGTCCTGCGGGCGATCGCCGACGGGACCGACCTCGACGAGGCCCGGGTCGACGACTGGATGACGCCCGAGCCGGTCGCGGTGACGCGCGAGACGCCCCTGGACGACGCCTGCGAGCTGATGATCGGCCGCGGCGTCCGCCACCTGCTGGTGCGCGAGGGGGACGAGCTGGTCGGCGTCCTCAACATGCGGGACGTCGTGGGCGTCCTGTCGGGCGCCGCGGAGCTGGGCTCCGTGCCGCCCGCGCGCGGCTCCTGAGGCCGTCGCGCCCGGCGCGGCGGCTCAGGCCGGCTTCTGGGCGACGATCTCCATGCTGCTGCGCCAGAAGGCGTGCGGGATGACGGTGCTGCGCGGCGACAGGAGGTTGCGCAGGAAGCGCCAGTGGTCGCGCAGGGGGTGGGCGTAGGGGGTGCCCAGGTAGGGGTAGCGGACCTCGCGCACCACGAAGCCGAAGTTCCTGAGCGACCGCTGCAGGCCGACGTCGTCGGGAACGTAGAAGTTCCTCGGCTCGTCGATGAACGGCAGGGTCTTCTTGGCCCGGTAGAAGGGCGAGTTGATGTTGGGCGTGGCCAGGAAGACGACGAAGCCGCCCGGCTTGAGCGCGGTGAGGGTGCGCTTCAGGAACAGGAACGGCTCGTCGAGGTGCTGGATCGTGCCGCGGTAGATCACCAGGTCGAAGAAGCCGCTCGCCGAGAAGATGTCGCGGTCGAAGCGCACGCCGTTGTCCTCCGCCAGCCGGCGGGCGTAGCCGGAGATCTCCATCCCGTAGCGCTCGCCCCGCCAGCCGATGGCCTCGTAGAACTCGCCGGTCGAGCAGCCGACGTCCATCGCCCGGCCCGAGGGCACATAGCGCCGGATGAGCTCGCCCTCGGCACGGAACTGGGCCAGCCGCTTGGGGTCATTCGACAGGCGGGTCGTGAAGTAGTCCTCCCCGTAGAGGTCCTCGAGCCCCGGAGCCGGCCGGTACGGCGGCGCGTCCGCCGCGCTGCCGTTCCGGAGCGAGCCGACCTCGCCCGTGCTGTGCGCCATTCGGGGACCTCCGGTGGGGGACGGTCCCCCGGAGGGGGTGCGAGCGGGCCACGACCACCCCTCGGCTCGCGCCCCCGGCGGGGACCGAGGCGAACGTAGCAGCGGCCCCGCGGGCCCCGCAGGCCGCCGGCGCGGAACCTCGGGGCGCCGTCATGAGTTCGTCACGATCTTCCCCGTGGAGGTCACGACATCACCCCGTCGAGCGATGGGGCGCGACCGGATCCTCGCGTCCTCGCGGCTCGGCGCCGGCGCGTGGGTCGGCTCCCCCGGAGGGGGGCCCGGGCGGCGGGAGCCGGAGCACGAAGCTGGTGGTCGAGGAGGCCGCCTCGAGCTCGATCGACCCGCCCTGGGCCTGGGCCAGCTCGCGGGCGATCGTGAGGCCGAGCCCGGCGCCGCTGCCCCCGTCCGGGACCTCGCGCCCGCGGTAGAAGCGCTCGAAGACCCGCCGCCGCTCGCCGCCGCTCAGGCGCCCCCCGTCGCGCACGCGCAGGACGGCGGCGCCCGACTCGGTCGCGGTCAACAGCCGCACGGGCGCGCCCTCGGGCGCGTACTTGAGCGCGTTGCTGAGCAGGTTGAGGACGATCTGGCGCACCGCGTCCCGGTCGCCCCGCGCCGGCGCCGGCCCCGCGTCGAGCTCCAACCCCAGGTTGCGCATCTCGAACGCCGCCGCCAGCGCGTCGTGCGCCTCCTGCGCGAGGTCGCGGAGGTCGATGTCCTCGATCCTGAGCTCGGCGGCCTTGGCCTCGGCCTCCGTGAGCCGCTCGATCTGCCCGATCAGGCGGCTGAGGCGGAGCGTCTCGGTGTGCAGCGCGGCGAGGCCGTCGGCATCGAAGGGGATCACCCCGTCCTGCATCGCCTCGATCCGCCCCTGGAGCAGCATCAGTGGGGTGCGCAGCTCGTGCGAGAGGTCCTGCGCGAGCTGGCGCCGCGCGCGGTGCTGGCGCTCGAGGTCGAACCGCCAGCCCGACGAGGGACGCCTCGAGGTCGCGCACCTCGGGCGAGCCGCGCGGCAGCGGCTCCGGCACTCCGCCGCCCTCCGAGATCCCCCGGGCCGCCGCCGCCAGGCGGCGCAGCGGGCTGGAGAGGCGCCCGGCCATCAGGACCGCGGCGATGACCGCGGCGATGACCGCGATCACCACGCCGAGCACGTGGGCCTGGTCGAGCTCCCCCCGCAGGGCGTCGTCGGCAGCGCTGCGGGGCGTGTCGATGGCGTAGAGCTCGAGCGTCCCCACGACGTTGCCGTCGGGGTCGTGGACCCCGGTGCTGGCCACCGGCGAGCCCTCCCCGGGGCCGAGCGGCGTCGTGTCGAGGAGCTCGTCGTCGCCGTCGACGAGCCGGTAATCGAAGCCGGTGAGCTCGAGCTCGCGGCCGAGGTTGTGGAGCGTGCCCTCCTCCCAGCCGGCCCCGTCGTCCCCCCGCGTGTAGGCCGACTCGGCGAGCGCGGCCGAGCTCATCGCCGCCTCCTCCGCCCGCTGCTCCAGGTAGTCGTCGACCGTCCGGTGCACCCCCAGGCCCGAGAGCAGGGTGGCGAGGATCGGCGCCAGCACCGCGATGCCGACGAAGGCGATCACCAGCCGCGAGCGCAGCGAGAGCCGCCTCACGAGCGGGCGCCCTCGTCGAGGCGGTACCCGACGCCGTAGACCGTCGCGACGTAGGCCCCCGAGCCGGGGGCCGCGTCGTCCATCTTCTTGCGCAGGCGCATCACGTGGACGTCAACCGTCCGCTCGAAGCCCTCGACGTCGGCGCCCTGCAGCGCCTGCAGGAGCTCGAAGCGGGAGAAGACCCGCCGCGGCTGGCGCCCCAGGGTGGCCAGCAGGCGGAACTCGCTCACCGTCAGCGGCGGGGTCTGGCCGTCGATGCGCGCCTCGTGGGCGGCGAGGTCAACCTCCAGGCGGCCGCCGTCGATGAGCAGCAGGTCGGCCGCCGGCTCCTCCTCGGCGCCCGAGGTTCGCCGCAGGATCGCGCGGACCCGGGCCACCAGCTCGCGGGGCGAGAAGGGCTTGACCAGGTAGTCGTCGGCCCCCAGGGCGAGCCCGCGCAGCCGGTCGGCCTCGGACGACCTGGCCGTGAGCATGAGCACCGGGACCGACGAGGAGCGGCGCAGGCTCACGCAGACCTGCTCGCCCGGGATGTCGGGCAGCATGAGGTCGAGCACGACCAGGTCGGGCATCTGGGTCGAGACCGCGTCCAGCGCCCGCTGCCCGGTCGCCGCCGTGCGCACGACGAAGCCGTCGCGGCGGAGGTACGCGGTGGCCATCTCGATGATGCCGGGCTCGTCGTCCACGACCAGCACCGAGCGGCTCGTGCGCGCCTGCCCCATCGCTGCCCCTCGCGCCTCCGGTTCCTGGCGCCGGCCTCGCCGGCGCGCGTCCTACGCGGCCATCATGACGGCTCGCCGCCGATGCGGCTCGCCGCCGCACCTACCTCATCGACCAGGTCTGCCACCGACTCAACGATCCGGGACGGCCGGTACGGGAAGCGGTCGACGTCGCGCCGCGAGGTCACGCCGGTCAGGACCAGGACCGTCTCGAGGCCCGCCTCGATCCCGGCCACCACGTCGGTGTCCATGCGGTCGCCGACCATGACGGTGGTCTCGGAGTGGGCGTCGATGGCGTTGAGGGCCGAGCGCATCATCAGCGGGTTCGGCTTGCCCACGAAGTAGGGGTCGACGCCGGTCGCGCGCGTGATCAGCGCGGCGACCGAGCCGGTCGCCGGCAGCAGCCCGGAGGGGGAGGGCCCGGTCGGGTCGGGGTTGGTCGCGATGAAGCGCGCCCCGTTGGCGATCAGCTGGATCGCCCGCGCGATGCGCTCGAAGCTGTAGCTGCGGGTCTCGCCCAGGACCACGTAGTCCGGGGCATGCTCGGTCAGGGTGTACCCGGCGGCGTGCAGCGCCGTGGTCAGGCCGGACTCGCCGATCACGAAGGCCGAGCCCCCGGGGCGCTGCGACTCCAGGAAGCCGGCCGTCGCCAGGGCCGACGTCCAGATGGACTCCTCCGGGACGTGGAGGCCGCGCATCCGCAGCCGCGCCGCCAGGTCGCGGCGCGTGTAGATGGAGTTGTTGGTGAGAACGAGGAAGGGGATGTCGCCGTCCCGCAGGCGCCCCAGCAGCTCCTCGGCGCCCGGGATGACGTCGTCCTCGCTGACCAGGACGCCGTCCATGTCCATCAGCCACGACCTGATCTCGCGCTGCCCCATGGCGGGGAGCCTAGCCCTGGTCCTCTCGTGGGAAGCCGGCCCGCAGCGCCGCGGGCACGTTGCGCACCAGCTCGATCGGGTTGCGGCGCAGGTTGTAGCGGAGCCCCACCGGAGGCCGCTCGTCGGGGCGGCCGTTCTTGGACGCCAGCACCTCGAGGTAGAGCGCCTCCACCCGTCGGGCGACCTCGGGCCACGAGTAGCGCTCGACCGCGACCCGCCGGCCGCGCTCGCCCCACTCGCGCCGCAGCTCGGCGTCGTCGAGCTGCTCGGCGATGCCCGCCGCAAGGGCACCCGCGTCGTCAGGCGGGACGAAGCGGCCGGGGGCGCCGTCGCGGATCACCTGGCGGAAGCCGATGTTGTCGGCGCAGACGATCGGCGTGCCGGAGGACATGGCCTCGAGCAGCACCACGCCGAACGAGGCCAGCACGCAGGGCGCCGCGAAGACGGTGGCCTCGCGGTAGAGGCGGGGGCGCTCCCGGTCGAGCAGCCCCAGCCACTCGATGCGGTCCGAGACGCCGAGGCTTCGGGCCTGGCGGTGGTAGACCGGGCTCATGGGCCCGTCGCCGACGACCTGCACGACGAAGTCGCGCCCCTGGTCCTGGAGGATCCGCGCGGCCTGCAGGAGGACGTCGAGCCGGTTGCGCGTGTCGAAGCGGCCCACGAAGAGGATGCGCGGCGGGCCGGTCGGCCGCTCCTCTCCCGGGCCGAGGGGCCGGTAGAGGTCCGTGTCGACGCCGTTCGGGATGACGTTGAAGTCGAGATCGCGGAAGTAGGGCCGCAGGGCGGTGACGCAGGCCTCCGACACCGCGATCACGCGGTCCGTACGGGCCATCGTGCTGCGCACGTAGGCGAAGAAGTACTTGTAGCCCCAGTGGCCGCCCTCGAAGTAGGTGTGGAAGGTGCCGACGTTGACCGGCGCCGGCGACACCCGCAGCGACCACAGGACGATCGTGGGCACGGCGAGCCCCTGCCCGTGGACGACGTCCATCCCCTCCAGCGCCCGCGCGATGGCGTGCTTCACCTGCCACCCCACGCTGATGCGGGCGACCGAGCCGTTGGAGACGATGGGCATGGAGATCGGGATCCGCACCGTGCGGTAGCCGTGGAGGCTCAGGTTCTCGGCGTCGATGGCCCGCGCAGGGCGCCTCTTGCCGAACGGCGCCTTGCTGGTGAGGACGGTCACCTCGTGGCCGCGCGCGGCCAGCTCCTTGCTGAGGTTGTGCACGTGCTCGGGGATGCCGCCGAGAACTGGATAGGCGAACTCGGTGGCCATGGCGATCCTCATGCGGGGGCGGCCCTCCAGGGCTGGGGCAGGGAGCGGGTGAGCGGGTTGACCACGGCCAGCGCGAGCAGCACGCAGGCGCCGCCGCCGACGGCGTCGAGCCACCAGTGGTTGGCCGTCGCCATGATCACGAACAGCATCGCCGCCGGCCAGAGGAAGGCCAGCCAGCGCCAGCGCGAGCCGCGGTGCATCCAGACGAGGGTGAGGGCGAAGAGGAACGTGTAGCCGAAGTGCATCGACGGCATCGCGGCGAACTCGTTGCGGAAGGGCTGGAACCACGACAGCGCACCGCCGAGCTCCAGGCTCGCCTTGGTGGGGTCCTCGAGGCCCAGGTCCGTCAGCCGCGGCGGGGCGAGCGGGAAGAGCCAGTAGCCGATCACGGCGAGGCCGTTCGTGACCCAGAACCAGTTCCGGAAGGCGGCGTAGAAGCGCCGGCGGCGGAACCACATCCACACGAACATCACGACGAAGCCGGTCGTGTGGGCCAGCGTGTAGAGCCAGGTGGTGACGAACTCGCCGCCCGGCACCGAGTGGGCCCAGTCCTGGACGTCGGGCTCGACGAACAGCCCCAGCGCCCGCTCGACGTCAACCACGTCGAGGGCGTGACGGAGCGGCGTCACCGGGTCGGAGACGGCCACGAGGTCCCGCAGCCACTCGTAGATCACCATGAGGGCGAGGAACAGGACCAGCTCGGCGCCGATGGGCCACCGTGCGGCCCAGGCGCGCGCAAGCGGCGACGGGCGGGCGGCGACGGTCACGGCGGCTGACGGTACCACGGGCCGCGGCGCCCCTCGGGGAGCCGCCCGAGCGCCCACCGCGCGCCCCCGGGAGGGGCCGGTCCCTTTGCTATCCTCGGCCGCGCCGGACGCATGAGCGCCGGCGAGTCACGGCCGCCCGAGGCGAGGTGCCCTCCCGAATGTCGGCGCTGCTCCTGCCGATCTACATCCTGATCTTCATCGGGCTGATCTACCTCGTCGGTGTCCGCCCGCAGCAGAAGCGCCGCAAGCAGCTCCAGGACATCCTCAGCAACCTGCGGCCGGGCGACGAGGTGGTGACCGTGTCCGGCATCTACGGCACCGTCACCGAGGTCGAGGAGGGCGAGACGCTCCTGCTCGAGGTCGCCGAGGACACGGACATCCGTGTCGCCAAGTCGTCGATCGCGCGGAAAGTCGCCGGCAGCGGCGCGGGCAGCGACGTCTCGGCGGCGGCCGACGCCGACTCGGCCTAGCACCATCCGGGGGAGACGCCCGTGAGGCGCCCGGTCCTCCTGCTCGCGCTCGTGATCGGCCTGGTGGCCGCGTCGGCGATCGCCATCGCGCTCAAGCCGACCGTGCTCGGCCTCGACCTCCAGGGCGGGGTGGAGGTCGTGCTGCAGGGCAAGCCGACCGAGCAGGCCCAGGTCACCCCCGAGGCCATCGACCGGTCGGTGGAGATCATCCGCGACCGCGTCAACGCCTTCGGCGTCGCCGAGCCCGAGATCCAGACCCAGGGCGACGACCAGATCGTCGTGGCGCTGCCGGGCGCGGAGGACCCGGAACAGGTCGTCAACGACCTGATCAACCCGGCCCAGCTGATGTTCATCCCCTTCGAGGCCAACGTCGTCGGCGACCAGGCCGGCACGACGAGCCTCTACGAGGCGGCCAAGCTCGCCGAGCGGACAGAGCCGGAGGAGGCGCGCGGCCTGCCGAGCTTCTACGCCTTCGACCGCGAGACGAAGGAGCTGCTGGCGGGGCCGGAGTCCGACCGCCTCTCGCTGCGCGAGGCCTTCCCGAACAACCGCATCCCGCCCAACGCCGAGGTCGTGGTGGTGCCCAAGGGCCTCTTCATCGCCTCGGAGGAGACCCAGCGCTTCCAGACCCGCGAGTCGTCAACCGAGACGCGCTGGCACGTCTTCCAGAACAACCCCGGCCTGACCGGCCAGGACGTGAGCTCGGCGAGCGCCCGCCTCGAGACGCAGGGCATCGGCGGCAACCGCTGGATCGTGACCATGAGCTTCACCGGCGACGGCCGCGAGAAGTTCCAGGACCTCACGCGCCAGCTCGCGGTCGAGGGCAACCTCAAGGGCCAGCTCCAGCGCTTCGCGATCATCCTCGACGGCGAGATCGTCTCCAACCCGACGGTCAACTACAACGACTACCCGGCGGGGATCGACGGGCGCAACGGCGCCCAGATCGAGGGCGACTTCAGCCAGGACGAGGCCCAGACCCTCGCCACCCAGATCAACTCGGGCGCCCTGCCGATCCAGCTCGAGGTGATCAGCCAGAAGCAGGTCTCGGCCACCCTGGGCCAGGAGTCGCTCGACCAGGCGCTCGTCGCGGGGATCGTCGGCCTGCTCCTCGTGATCCTGTTCCTGATCGGCTACTACCGCTTCCTGGGCGTGATCGCGGCGCTCGGGCTCGTGGTCTACGCGGTCCTGCTCTACGCGGTGATCGTGCTGGTGCCGATCACCCTGACCCTGCCGGGCATCGCGGGGATCATCCTCACGATCGGCGTCGCGTCGGACGCCAACGTCGTCATCTTCGAACGCGTGCGCGAGGAGGCCCGGGCGGGGAAGTCGCCGCGGGCGGCGATCCTCGCCGGCTACAAGAAGGGCCTCAGCGCGATCATCGACGCGAACGTCGTGACGTTCGCGACCGCGGCGATCCTGTTCCTGTTCGCGAGCGCGGGCGTGAAGGGCTTCGCCTTCACGCTGATGATCGGCGTCCTGCTGTCCCTGTTCACCGCCGTGGTCGCCACGCGCGCGGTCTTCAACGTGCTGGCCGAGACGCGCTTCCTGCGCGACGACCGCTACATGGGCCTGAACCAGCGGGAGATCCGCTGGAAGATGGACTTCGTCGGCAAGTGGAAGCTGTGGATGGCGATCTCGTTCGTGCCGATCGCCATCGGCACGATCTTCATCGTGGCCAACGGCCTCAACCTCGGGCTCGACTTCGAGAGCGGGACGCGCGTGGAGGCGCTGTTCGAGCGGCCCGCCACCGAGGACGGCGTGCGCGCGGTCATGCAGGACCTCGGGCTCCCGGACGCCAAGATCCAGGCCACCACGGAGCAGGTCAACGGCGCCGACGTCCAGGGCTTCCAGATCCAGACAGAGACGCTGCAGCCGGCCGAGCTCCAGGACATGCGCCGGGCGCTCGACGCCGAGTTCCAGCTCCAGGGCGACGACTTCCAGACGGTCAACACGGTCGGTCCCGTGCTGGGCGAGCAGATCATCCGCAACGCGATCTGGGCGATCCTGCTCAGCTTCGCCGTGATCGTCCTCTACCTGACGATCCGCTTCGAGTACAAGCTCGCGCTGCCCGCCCTGCTGTCGGTGGTGCACGACATCTGGCTGTCGATCGCGATCTACTCGGTGACCGGGCGCGAGTTCACCAGCGCCACCCTCGCCGCACTGCTGACCATTCTCGGCTACTCGCTCTACGACGTGGTGATCGTCTTCGACCGCATACGCGAGAACCAGTCGGTCATGCGCCGGGCGACGTACCGGGACCTCGTCAACACCTCGGTGCACGAGACGCTGACGCGCTCGATCATCACCTCGCTCACGACGCTCATCCCGCTGACCGTGCTCTACTTCTTCGGCGGGGACACGCTCAAGGACTTCGCCTTCGCGCTGATCATCGGCATCCTGTCGGGCAGCCTGTCGTCGATCGCCATCGCGGCGCCGCTGGCGGCCCTCTGGAAGGAGCGCGAACCCGAGCAACGACGCCGGGCGGTCAAGGCCGAGCGCCGCGCCGCGGCCGTCACCTCCGACTCGGATGTCGTCAACCTCGACGCGCTCGCCCGCGCCGAGGCGGCCCTCGACGCCGAGCTCCGCCTGGAGGAGGGGCGCCCGCCGCGCGACGACGGCGACGTCCTCGAGGCGGAGTACGACGAGGACGAGGAGGAGGAGCGCCCCCGCGAGCTCGAGGCCGGCGAGCCCGAGCCCGAGCCCGAGGAGGAGCCCGAGCCCGAGCCTGAGGAGGAGCCCGAGCCGGAGCCCGCCTCGGAGGCCGACGCCGAGCCCGAGCCCGATGAGGCGCCCGAGCGCCGGCCCGAGCCGGCCGCCGAGGCCGACGCCGGCGCCGGCGACGGCGCGCCCACACCAGTACCCTCGGCCGAAGACGAGGCGCCCCCGCGGCGCCGCGAGCGGCCCAGCCCAGACCGCCAGCGACGGCACCGCCAGGTCCAGAAGAGGAGGCGCAGATGACCAGCGTCAGGGAGAGCATGGAGCAGGCCGTGCTCATGTCGATCGGCGCCGCCGCGCTGACGCGCGAGCGCGCGGAGGCGGCGGTCAACGAGCTGGTCCGCAAGGGCCAGATGGGGGGCGACGAGGGCAAGCAGGTGGTGGAGCGCCTGATGGCCCGCGTCCGCGGCGACGGCGCGCCGGCGGCGGGCCTGGTCGGGCGGCTCGAGGGCGGCCTCCAGGGGGTGCTGCGCGAGATCGGGCTGGTGACGCACGCCGAGCTCGAGGACGTCCAGCTGCGCCTGATGGAGCTCGAGCACCGCATCTCGCTCCTGGAGCGGGGACCCGGCACGGACTGACCCCGCCGGCCCGCCGTCGCGCGGGCCGGCCGGCGCGTCCGGCTCCGCTGCTACCTTGGCCCGCATGGCGCGCGGCGAACGGCGGCAGAACCTTGCGCGTCTCGGGGAGATCGCCCAGGTCGCCGCCCGCCACGGCTTCGGCTACGCCTTCGGCCGCAAGGAGGTCCCGGCGGAGGCCCTCGAGGAGGGCGCCGCGGGCCGCAGCCGCGGCCGCCGCGTGCGCGAGATGCTCGACGAGCTCGGGCCGACCTTCGTCAAGTTCGGCCAGTTGCTCTCGACGCGGCCGGACATCGTGCCGCCGGACATCCTCGAGGAGCTGCGCGGCCTCCAGGACGACGCCCGCCCGGAGGACTTCGAGGGGATCCGCGCCGTCGTCGAGGCCGATCTCGGCCTCACCATCGAGCAGGTCTTCGCCGAGTTCGACGAGCAGCCGATCGCGGCGGCGTCGATCGGCCAGGTCCACCGGGCGCGCCTGCCCGGGGGCCAGCAGGTGGTGGTGAAGGTCCAGCGCCCCGAGGCCGAGCGCCAGATCGAGGCCGACATCCAGCTCCTCTACCAGGCGGCGCGGGTGGCGCGCGACCGCATCCGGCGCCTGCAGTTCATCGACCTGGTGGAGACCGTCAACGAGTTCGCCCGCACCGTGCGGCGCGAGCTCGACTACGGGATCGAGGCGCGCAACGCCGAGGTCTTCCGGCGCGACTTCGTGGGCGACGACACCGTCGCGGTGCCGAAGGTCTACTGGCGCTACACGACCGCCCGGGTGCTGACCATGGAGCTCGTGGAGGGCGCCAGCCTGCGCCACCTCGACCTGGACGAGTGGTCCGCCGGTGACCGCAAGACCCTCGCGAACCGCATCACCAAGACGTGGATGCAGATGGTCTTCGTCAACGGCTTCTTCCACGCCGACCCGCACCCGGCCAACATCCTCGTGCGCGGCCCCGATCAGATCAGCGTGGTCAACTGCGGGATGACCGAGCAGCTCAGCCAGCGCGACCGCGAGGCGCTGGTGCGTCTGCTGATCGACATCATCAACCAGGACGCCGAGCGCCTGCCGCGGCGCCTGCGGGCCTTGGGCGTGCGCTTCCCGCGCGCCAAGGAGGAGGAGCTGGCCGACCGGCTGGCCGTCATCGTGCAGCGCTACTCGGCCATCGCGATCGGCGACATCGACATCCGCGAGGTGCTGAGGGAGATCTTCGGCACGGTGTACGCGATCGGCGTCACCCTCCCGGCGCGCTGGGTGATGCTCGACAAGACCGTCGCCACCCTCGCCGGGGTCGCGCTCGAGATCTCGCCGGACTTCGACGTCTTCGAGGTCGCCCGCCCCTACGCGCTGCGGCTGGCGACCGACCGCTACCGCCCCGACCGCATCGCCGGGCGGGTGCGCTCCGACGTGTCCCGCTACGCCGAGGCGGTGCTCGAATACCCCTTCCAGATCTCGGAGCTGCTCGACGAGTTCAAGGACGGCGACGTCGAGATCCGCGTCAAGCCGGAGGGGTTCGAGGAGGCGGTGGGCAAGGCCGAGGCGAGCGTCAACCGGCTCAGCCTGGCGCTGGTGGCCGCGGCGCTCATCATCGGCTCGGCCGTCATCGCGACCTTCGCCCGCTCGGCCGACTTCGCGGGGCTGTCGCTGCTGGCGCTGCCCGGGATCCTTGTCGCGCTGGCGATCGTGGCCTGGCTCTGCGTCGGCATCTTCCGCTCGGGGCGCTGGTGAGCTGGCGGGCGCCCAGGGTGGAGTTCGCCCGGGTCGCGGCGCTCGGCGACGCCCTCGAGCTGCCCGAGCCGGTCGCCTGGGCGCTCGTGCGCCGCGGGCTCGCCGACCCCGCCGCCGCGCGCGAGTTCCTCGCCTCCGACGGACCCCTCGCCCCGCCGGAGGACCTGGCGGGGATCGCCGAGGCCGCCGACCGTCTCGCGCGCGCCGTCCGGCGCGGCGAGCCCATCGCGGTGCACGGCGACTACGACTGCGACGGGGTCTCGTCGACGGCGGTCCTGGTGCGCGCGCTGCGCGGGCGCGGCGGGCGCGTCGAGCCGTTCCTGCCGAGCCGCTTCGCCGAGGGCTACGGGGTCGCGACGGCGACCGTCGAGCGCCTGGCCGCCGGGGGCGCCCGCCTGCTGGTGTGCGTGGACTGCGGCACCTCGGCCGTCGAGGCGCTGGCCCGCGCCGTCGAGCTCGGCATGGAGACCATCGTGCTCGACCACCACCTGGCCGGCGGGCGGCGGCCGCCGGGGATCATCGCCAACCCCGCGCTCGGCCGGCCGCCGGAGGACCTGCCGGCGGCCGTCGGGGTCGTCCACATGGCGGTCCGGGCGCTGGCGGCGCGCCTCGACGAGGGCGCGCTCGCCCCCGACCCGGACGAGGGGATGGACCTCGTCGCGCTGGCCACGGTCGCCGACGCGGTCCCCCTCACCGGCGACAACCGCCGCCGCGTGGCGCGCGGGCTCCGGGCGATCCGGGAGCGCCCCCGGCCCGGGATCGCCGCCCTCTGCGCGGCGGCCGGCGTGGAGCCGCGGACGGTCACGGCGCACACGCTCGGCTTCACGATCGCCCCCTGCATCAACGCCGCCGGCCGGCTCGCCCACGCCGACCGGGCCCTCGAGCTGCTCCTGGCGGCCGACCGCGAGACGGCCGACCCGATCGCCGCCGAGCTCTGGGAGCTCAACGCCCGGCGGCGCGAGGTCGAGCACGAGATCCTCGAGGCCGCGGTCGCCCAGCACGCGGCCGAGCCGGACGAGATCCGCGCCGCGGGGGCCATCGTCGTGGCCGGGGACGGCTGGCACGAGGGCGTGGTCGGCATCGTCGCCTCGCGGATGGTCGAGCGCTTCGAGCGCCCGGCGATCGTGCTCGCCCGCGACGGCGACCTCGCGAAGGGGTCGGGCCGCAGCATGCCCGGGGTCAACCTGCACTCGCTGGTCGCCGCGGCGTCCGGGTCGCTCACGCGCTGGGGCGGGCACGCCGGCGCCGTCGGGCTCGAGCTCCCGGCCTCGGCCGTGGCCCGCTTCCGCGACGAGCTGATGGCCGCGGCCGAGGGCGCCCGGGCCGCCATCGCGCGGGCCCGCATCCGGCGCGTGGACGCGGTGGTCGGGGGGCGCGACCTGACCCTCGCCACGGCCGAGGCGATCGAGGCCCTGGCGCCCTTCGGGCGCGGCAACCCGGCCGTCCGGCTCGTGATCCCGGGCGCCGAGCTGGAGTCGCCCGGGCGGGTGGGGGAGGGGAAGCACCTGCAGGTGCGGGTCCGCTCCTGCGGCGCGCACGCGCGGGCGATCGGGTTCCGCATGGGCGAGCGCGCGTCCCTCCTCGACCTCGACGAGCGCCACGACGCCGTCGTCACGCTCGACGTCGAGCGCTGGCAGGGCCTGGTGGGGCCGCGGGTCACCGTGGAGGCGCTCGAGGAGCTCGCGCCCCGCGACCCCCTGCCCGCCCAGTGCGCGCAGCCCTGCGACGCCGCCTGCCCCGACCGGCTGCCGCTCGCCCGCGTCCGGGCGATGCTCGACGACCCCCTGGCGGGCCCGCCGCCCGCCCCGGAGCGCGAGCCGGCGCCGCCGGCCGGGGTGCGCGACCGGCGGGGCGAGTGCGCCGCCCTGCCCCTGCTGGCCGCGCTCGCCGGCGCCGACCGCGGCGTCGTCGCCGTGGTCTCCGACGTCGCCCGCCGGCGCGGCGCCCTCGCGACCGCGCTCGAGCCGGGGCGCCTGGGCGCCGAGGTGGCGGTGCTCGCCGGCGGCCGCTGCGAGCCGGGCGCCATGGCCGCCCGCCTCGACCGCGCCCGCGGCGTCCCCGCCATGGTGATGATCGACTACGCCCGCCTCGCCGAGGTCGAGCCGCCCGAGGGCATGCACCTGGCGCTCGTCAACCCGCCCGCCTCGCGCGCAGAGGCCGCCTGGGCCGCCCACCGCGCGGCCGGGCGCTGGCTCCACCTGGCCTGGAGCGAGGCCGACGTCGACCTCGCCCTGGCCGTCGCCGAGGAGGAGTGGGAGCTGCGCCCCGCCGTCACCGCCCTCTGGCGGGCCCTCCGCGAGGCCGGCGACCTGCCCTGGGGCCCGGCCCTCGAGCGCGCCCTCCTGGGCGACGGCCCCGCGATGCGGCCGCCGCGCGTCGCGGCCAGGGCCCTCGTGGTCCTTCACGAGCTCGGCCTGGTCGAGCTCGGCGACGACGGCGTCCGCCCGGCCGTCGACCCCCAGCGCCGAGAGCTGGACGACTCCCCCCTGTACCGCGCCTGCCGCGCGAGGCTCGAGGAGGCCCGCGCCTTCCTCGCCCTGGCGCCCACCCTCGACCTGCTCGCCCAGCCCCAGCCGGGCGACCGGGTCCCGGTCGGCACCTAGCCCCCCTCGAGCCGCGCCACTTGGCCGTTGCGCGGTTGGCCAATTGGCCGCGACGCGGTTGGCCAACATTGGCACGTCCCCCAGGAGGCCCGGAGCGATCGGCCTCGCGTCCTTGACGCGGAGCCCGCACTGGTGGGATAGCTCCCCGGATCCGCCGGACCCCGGCGGCGTGAATCAGGAGGACGGAATGCCGAAGCCCCTCGTCCGGTGGCTCGTGGCGCTGGCCGGCGCGGCCCTGCTCGGTGGGCTGCTCCCGAGCGCGGCCACCGCGTCGCGGCCCAGCACGCAGGCCGAGATCGACGGGATCCTCGCCGCGGTGCAGCGCTCGCCGATGCTGTCGAAGATCCCGGGCCGCCCCTTCATCGTCACCCAGATCACGATCTCGACCGCGTCGGCAAGCCCCCTCTACGCCTCGGGGGTCGTGACGCCGCGCAAGGTGGCGGGGCGCCTCCGGGCGCCGGTGGACCTGCTCTTCCGCCAGAACGCCGACGGCACGTGGACGCTGCTCGACTTCGGCGACAACTTCTGCGGCGACGCGCAGGTGCCCGGGCCGGTGCTCCAGGACCTCTTCGGCACCACCTGCGGCGGATCGGGCGGCGGCTCGCAGCCGGGGGCGGGCTTCAGGGTCCTCGGCACGGCGGTGGCCGGCCCGTCGACCGTGAAGCTGATCGCCGTGCGCGGGGCGCCGCGCGGCGGGGTCCAGCCGGCGAGCGTCTTCCTCGAGGTCGCGGTGAACCGGAGCGTCGTGGTCCAGCAGACCGTCGGCCGCGTGCTCGGCTTCAACTGGAACCTCCTGAACCGGCCGGGCGGCGGCGGCGTCATCGCCCTCGCCGCGGTGGGCCAGGGGCCCCAGTACTTCACGGCGACGCTGCGCAAGAGCGCCCAGGCCTACGGAACCCAGTCGTACAGCTTCGCCTCGAGCGTCCTGCTGCCCGCGCGCGGCACCCTGCCCGGCTCGAGCTGAGGGGCGCGATCCGGACGAGGACTGTACGGACGATCAGGTGGATCACAGTCGGCCCCGTGGCACAGTGCCTCAGTCCACGGGATCGGGAGAGGCTGATGGAGCCGCGTAAGGTGGCGGAGCACCTGGTGGTCGCGGCGATCGTCGTCTCGCTGCCGGCCGCCGCGGTGATGTGGGCCGTCGGGGTGGGGGTCGGGGTGGCCGCCTGGGTCGTGGGCACGATCGCCGTCGGGGCGTACTCGCTCTCGACCTCGCGGAGCCGGCGCTAGCCGCGCGCGCCCGCGGGGCCACCGGTCTCGCAGGCCGGGACCGCCGCCGTCCCGGGGTGGCGTCTTCGGAGCGATGCGTGTGACGATCGGCGCCGCGCAGGTCCCCGCCCGACCGCGAGGAGACGGTGATGGCGATCGACATCGACGAGCTGACACGTGAGGCGATCCAGGCGGAGCTCGTCCCGATCGGGACGTTGTGGGCGCGCTTCGGCGAGATCCACACCCTGGAGGGCGCGCCGTTCGGCACCCGGCTCATCGTCAACGTGACCGACGTGGTGGTCGAGGCGGAGGGCCTCTCGGCGAGGATGGTGGGCCAGGCCACGGCCGACTGGGCCTCGCTCTGCCCCAACGGCACCTTCCAGCTCGACGTGAGGGCGACCATGAAGACCGACGACGACGCCCTCATCCTGGTGCAGTACATGGGCCGGTGCGACTTCTCCGACCCCGGGGCGCCGGGGCCGGTGTACGCGACGCCGCGCTTCGAGACTGGCGACCCGCGCTACCGGTGGCTGAACAAGGTCCAGGCCGTCATGAAGGGCAAGGTCGAGCTGCCGACCCAGATCACGTACCAGATCTACCAGGTCAGGTAGCCCGCGCGAGGAGCCCGGCCCGCGGGAACGCCCGCGGGTCGCGGTATCCTCAGACGATGGCGAAGGACCTCGCGGACCTCGGTCTCGCGCTCGACTCGGCCGATCCCGAGCTCGAGCAGCTGATCGGGGAGGTGGCGGAGCACCACCCGGACGTTGACCGGGAGGCCGTGCGACGCGCCTACGCGTTCGCCGAGGACCGCCACCGGGCCCAGGTGCGCAACTCGGGCGAGCCCTTCATCACGCACCCGCTCGGCTGCGCCCGCATCAGCGCGGGCCTGGGGCTCGACGGCACCGCGGTCGCCGCCGCCCTCCTCCACGACACCGTCGAGGACACGAGCGCCAGCCTGGAGGACATCGAGCGCCTCTTCGGCACCGAGGTCGCCTCGCTGGTCGACGGCGTCACCAAGCTGTCGAAGATCCACTTCGACAGCTCCGAGGAGCACCAGGCCGAGAACTACCGCAAGCTGATCGTCTCCATGTCGAGCGACATCCGCGTGCTGGTGATCAAGCTCGCGGACCGGCTGCACAACATGCGCACGCTCGCCTACATGACCAAGCCGAAGCAGATCCAGAAGGCGAAGGAGACGCTCGAGATCTACGCGCCGCTGGCGCACCGGCTCGGGATCCACTCCCTGAAGTGGGAGCTCGAGGACCTGGCCTTCGCCACCCTCCACCCGCGCCGCTACCGCGAGATCCAGCAGATGGTCAACCAGCGCCGGCCCGACCGCGAGGCCTTCATCGAGGAGGCCGGGAGCATCCTCAACGGCGAGCTCGAGGCCGTGGGCATCACCGGCGTCGAGATCACCGGGCGGGCCAAGCACTTCTATTCGATCTACGAGAAGATGACCCGCAAGGGCAAGGAGTTCAACGAGATCTACGACCTCACCGCGATGCGCGTGCTGGTCAACTCGGTGAAGGACTGCTACGGGGCGGTGGGCATCATCCACTCGCTCTGGAAGCCGCTGCCCGGGCGCTTCAAGGACATGATCGCCATGCCCAAGCCCAACATGTACCAGAGCCTCCACACCACGGTGCTCGGGTCCCGAGGGCAAGCCGCTGGAGATCCAGATCCGCACCTACGCGATGCACCGGACGGCCGAGTTCGGGGTCGCGGCGCACTGGCTCTACAAGGAGGGCAAGGGCGACCAGCCGGCGTGGGTCTCGCGCATGATGGACTGGCAGAGCGAGACGCGCGACCCGGCCGAGTTCCTCGAGGCGCTGTCGCTCGGACCTCTACTCGGACGAGGTCTACGTCTTCACCCCCAAGGGCGAGGTGCGCGACCTGCCGGCGGGCGCGACGCCGCTCGACTTCGCCTACGACGTCCACACCGACGTCGGCCACCGCTGCGTGGGCGCCAAGATCAACGGGCGCATCGTGCCCCTGACCTACACGCTCCAGTCCGGGGACTTCGTCGAGATCCTCACCTCGAAGGCGCCGCGCGCGCCCTCCCGCGACTGGCTCAACCTGGTCAAGACGACCAAGGCCCGCTCGAAGATCAGCCAGTTCTTCCGCCGCGAGCGCCGCGAGGACGCCGAGCACCAGGGCCGCGAGGCGCTCCAGGAGAGCCTGCGAAAGGCCGGGCTGCCCAGCCAGCGGGTGGCGGGGTCGCCGCTGCTCCTGGAGGTCATCCAGGAGATGGGCTTCCGCAAGGCCGACGAGTTCTACATCTCGCTCGGCCTCGGCAAGACCTCGGTGCAGGTCGTCGTCAACAAGATCCTGCACCGCCTGAAGGCGGGCCAGGCGGTGGCCGAGGAGGCCGCGCCCCAGGGCGTCGCGCCGCGCGGCCGGCGTCCGCACACGGCCACGGCCTCGAGCGACCTCGGCATCGAGGTGGACGGCCTCGCCGACGTGCTCGTGCGCCTCGCCAAGTGCTGCAAGCCGGTGCCGGGCGACCCGATCCTCGGCTACATCTCGCTCGGGCGCGGCATCACGATCCACCGGGAGGACTGCCCCAACGCGAAGGCGCTGCAGCGCAACCCCGAGCGCTTCACGCCGGTCCGCTGGGGCGGGGCCAACCAGCAGTCGTTCCGGGTCGAGATCGCGGTGGACGCCTGGGACCGCTCGCGGCTGCTCGAGGACCTGTCGCGGGCCTTCTCCGAGAACGGGGTGAACATCATCTCCGCGCACTGCGCGATGGAGGACCAGATGGTCCACGACCGCTTCACCGTGGACGTGGGCGACGTGGACACGCTCAAGGCGGCCGTCAACGCCCTGCGCAACGTGGAGTCGGTCTTCGACGCCTACCGGGTGACGCCGGGCTCCTGAGAACCCCTTCTCGAAATGAGAGCCGCCGGCACCTCGCGGCGATGGGCTGCGCCTCGGAAGGCCATGGGCATCGGGTGCCGGGGCTGACTGCGACGGCCTGATCGCCCTCGGAGGCTCATTTTGAGAAGGGGTTCTGACGCCTGACATCCCCGGTGGCGGCCGGGCCACCTGGTACCCTGGCGCCCCGTGGAATGGCTCGATCTCGTGGTCCCGACCGTGGCCATCCTGGCGGCCTTCGCGGCGATCGGCCTCATCGTTACGGCGATCCGGCAGGGCCGCGCGATCCGGCGCCTGGAGGAGCGCCTGGCGCGCAGCGGCGACGCCTCGGTGGACGCCCCCCTGCAGCGGATCGCCGACCTCCAGGCCCGCCACGCGACCTCCTCCAGCAGGTCGCCGGACATCCAGCGCCAGCTGCGGATCGGGGCCGTCGTCGCCGTCACGGCGCTCGTGATCGTCGCCGCCGGCGGGGGCATCTGGTACCTGTTCGTCCGCGACGACGGCGGCTCCGCCTCGGCCGACTCCGGCCCGCCGGCCACCACCCAGGGGGCGCAGACGGCCCCCGCCGCGCCGCCCCCCGACCAGGCGGCCGTGCCGGAGGACGTCCCGCAGGTCGACAAGACCGCCCACACCGTGGCCGTCTTCAACGCCAGCGGCATCGACGGCGTGGCCGGCGACATCGTCGCCCCGGCGCTCGAGAACGAGGGCTACCAGGTCCCGCTGGTCGCGAACCCGCCCGACGGCGATACCGACCGGCAGAAGTCGGTGGTGATGTACTCGCAGGGCCAGCGCAAGGCCGCCCAGAACGTGGCGAAGGACCTCGGCCTCACGCGCGCGCCGCCGCTGGACGGGTACACGGACGACCAGGTCGGCGACGCCGACGTCATCGTGCTCGTCGGGCTCGACATCGCCAACGGGGGCATCGCCGCGACGCCCTGAGCGGTTTTGGCTGGTCCGAGCGGTCACCGCGGCTTGTCGGCCGCCGGGTCGCGGGGTAGTCTCGGGCTTCGTTACTTCGTGCCGATCGGCACGAGGGGAAGGGAGGCCACGAATGGCCGTGTACCCGGCGACCCCCGCCGGGCGTGCCCGCGCCGACGTCCACCGTCTCAGGCTGTCCAGGCACCTGGTCTATGCGTGCCGGTCCTGCCGGGGCGCGGTGCGCGTCACCAGCGCCCACTACCTCCCCGAGGCCTGCCCGGACTGCGGGGCCGCGACCTGGGGGGACGACCTTCGCTGCACCAACCTCCACGGCTGCGACGCCGTGCGGCGCCCCGGGATCCGGGGCCGCGCCCACTGCCACGCCTGTGGGAACAGCGTCTGGACCCTGGTGAGCTCCGGCCCGGCCGCGCGCGGCTGGTGAGCTGAACGCCGTCAGGCGGGGGCGCTCCGTGCCCCCCGCCGCCCGGCGTCTCCAGGCCGAGCACGTCGCCGGGGCGCAGGCGCCCGCGCCACTTCGAGGGCAGCTCCTCGCCGTTGAGGGTGGTGCGCCCGGGCGCGCCGTCGGCGCCGCCCAGCCGGCCCGCCGGCCCGCGCCGGCGCCGCTCGGCGATGACCGAGGCCTCGCAGTCCTCCAGGGCGCGCAGGCGCCGCTCCACGCCGTCGCCGCCCCGGTGGGCCCCGGCGCCGCCCGAGCCCCGGCGCAGCCGGTAGGACTCGACCCGCAGCGGATACGCGGTCTCGAGCGCCTCGACCGGCGTGTTGAGCGTGTTGCTCATGGCCACGTGGACCCCCGAGGGGCCGTCGGCGCCGGGCGAGGCCCCCTGCCCGCCGCCGATCGTCTCGTAGTAGGTGAAGCCCGGGCCACCGACGGTGACGTTGTTCATCGTGCCCTGGCCCTGGGCGGGCACGTCCACGGCCCCCCCGAGGGCCGACATGACGGCGTCCACGATCCGGCTCGAGGTCTCCACGTTGCCGCCCGCCACCGCCGCGGGGGGAGGGCCGAGACCAGGCTCCCGGCCGGGGCGACCACCTCGACCGGGGCGAAGGCGCCGGCCGACGCCGGGATGTCCGGGTCGGTCAGGGCGCGCACGACGAAGTAGACGGCCGAGCGGGTGACGGCGGGCGGGCAGTTGCAGTTGCCCGGCCCCGCCGGGTCGCTGCCCGTGAAGTCGACCGTCATGCGGTCGCCCGCGATCGTCACCGCGACCCGGATCCAGAGGTCGCCGTCGTCGACGCCGTCGCCCTCGAGGGCCTCGGCGGCCTCGTAGCGGCCGTCCGGCATCTCGGCGATCGCGGCCCGGGTGCGGCGCTCGGCGTACTCCAGCAGGGCGGCGAAGGCCTCGCGCACCCGCCCGGCGCCGTGGCGTGCGGCGACCTCGGCGAGCCTGCGCTCGGCGAGCCGGTGGGCGGCGAGCTGGGCCCGCACGTCGCCCTCGCGCTCGCCGGGCGTGCGGGTGTTGGCCAGGACGATGTCGAGCACGTCGCGGGCCAGGGCGCCGCCGGCCACCAGCCTCACCGGCGGGATCACCAGCCCCTCCTGCAGCAGCTCGCGCGAGCCGGCGGGCATGCTCCCCGGCGCCATGCCGCCGACGTCGGCGTGGTGGGCGCGCGTGACCGCGTAGGCCGCGACCTCGCCGTCGAGGGCGATGGCGGAGATCATCGTCAGGTCGGGCAGGTGGGTGCCGCCGCGGTAGGGGTCGTTGACGAGCCAGACGTCGCCCGGCGCCGCCCCCCTGGCGCGGGCCGCCTCGACCGCCTCGGGCATGGCCCCCAGGTGCACCGGGATCGAGGCCGACTGCACGACCATCCGGCCCTGCCCGTCGAAGATCGCGGTGCTGCAGTCGCGCCGCTCCTTGATGTTGGGGCTGAAGGCGCTGCGGATCAGCGCGGCCTCCATCTCCTCGGCCACGGCGCGAAGGGCGTTGGCCATCACCTGGAGGGTGACCGGGTCCATCAGGCGCTCCGCTCCAGGACCAGCCCGCCGATGGGGTCGGCGCGCGCCGACCAGCCCTCGCCCACCCAGCAGGTGGCGCCGTCCATCGCGATCACCGCGGGCCCCTCGACCGCGGGCCCGACCCCGTCCCCGGGCAGCTCGGGGTCCGCGCCCGGCCGCTCGGCCGCCAGCCGCAGCGACACCGCCTCCACCGGCCGGCCCGGCTCGGCGTCGCCGTAGCGCGCCTCGTGGGCGGCGTGGAAGGCCTCGGCGAGCTCGGCCTCCGGGGCGCCGGGGTCCCAGTTGACCGTCAGGGCGTGGCTCTGGCCGGCGTAGCGGCAGTCGGCCGCGGCTCGCTGGGCCGCCCCCGGCAGCTCGCGCCCGGCCCGCTCGGCGAGCGGGGCGAGACGCCCGGCGAGGTCCTCGCCGGCGTCCACCCGGGCCAGCACCGTCTGCACGTAGTCGCGCCGCTCGCCGGCCATCACCAGGCCGAGCGCCGCCAGCACGCCCGCCGCCGGCGGGGCGACCACCCGCCGCACCCCCAGCTCGTCGGCGACCGCGCAGGCGTGCAGCGGCCCGGCGCCGCCGAAGGCGATCAGGGCCGCCTCGCGCGGGTCCTCGCCGCGCTCCACGCTCACCAGCCGCAGGGCTCGCACCATCTCCTGGACGGCGACCGCCAGGATGCCCTCGGCGCAGTCCTCCAGCCCCATGCCGAGCTCGGCGGCCAGCCGCCCGACGGCCTCGCGCGCGGCCTCCGGGTCGATGCTGATGCGCCCGCCGAGCGGGGTGTCGGCCGGCAGGCGCCCCAGCACCACGTTGGCGTCGGTGACGGTCGGCTCGGTCCCGCCGAGGCCGTAGGCGGCGCGGGCCCGGACGGGCGCCGGCCGAGTGCGGCCCCACCCGCAGGGCGCCCCCGGAGTCGGCCCAGGCGATGCTGCCCCCGCCGCGCCGAGACGGTGGCCACGTCGAGCATCGGCAGGTGCAGCGGGTGGCCGGCGATGACGGTCTCGCTGGTGCGGGCGGGCGCCCCGTCGCGCACGAGCGCCACATCGCACGAGGTCCCGCCCATGTCGAAGGTGAGCGCCAGGGGGGCGCCGTCGCGGGCGGCCAGCCGCGCGGCCCCGATCACGCCGCCGGCGGGGCCGCTGAGGACGGTCCAGGCGGCGTGCTCGGCCGAGGCCTCGATCGGCAGCACGCCGCCGCTCGACTGCATGATGGCCGGGGCCGGCAGGCCGGCCTCGCCGGCACGCTCGGCGAGGCGCTCGAGGTAGCTGCGCAGGACCGGCGTGAGGTAGGCGTCGACGGCGGTCGTCGAGAGGCGCTCGTATTCGCGGATCTCGGGCAGCACCTCGCTCGACGCGCTCACGTGGACGCCCAGGGAGGGCCTCGCGCAGCGCCGCCGCCACCTCGCGCTCGTGCGCGGGGTGGGCGAAGGAGAAGAGCAGGCCGACGGCGACGGCCTCGGCGCCGTCGGCGCGCACCGCCTCGACGGCGCGCGCCACCGACCCCGGGTCGAGCGCGACCAGCACGCCCTCGGGCCCGCAGCGCTCGGCGACCTCGTGGCTGCGCTCGTGGGGGATCAGCGGCGCCGGGTGGTGCGCGTCGAGGCGGTAGAGCGAGGCCCGCGTCTGGCGGCGCAGCTCGAGCAGGTCGCCGAAGCCCTCGGTCGCGACCAGCGAGGTGCGGGCGCCCTTGCCCTCAAGCAGGGCGTTGGTGCCGACGGTCATCCCGTGGCCGAAGCCGCGGACGTCGGAGGGGCCGAGCCCGGCCTCCTCCAGCGCGGCCAGCACGACGGCCACGACGGCCTCGCTCTGGTCGTCGGGGGTCGTCGGCACCTTGGCGGTGACCAGGCGGCCGCCGGCGACGACGACGGCGTCGGTGAAGGTCCCGCCGACGTCGACGCCGACCAGGGCGCCTTCGGGCGCTGACGAGGCGGCGCTTATCATCGGCGCCGCACTCTAGACCTCGACCGCCGGAGTCCTCATCCGCCACGCCATCGCCCTCGTCGCCGCCCTCGCGGCCCTCGCCCTGCCCGCGACGGGCGCGGCCGGGCTCCCCGCCCTCTCCGGGCCGCCCGGCGCGCTGCTGCACGCCGCGCCGGCCGAGCTGTCGCCCGGCCCGCCGAACGGCGACCTCGCGCAGGGCCTCGCCGGCTGGACGGTCCTCGGACGCGAGGCCCCCGAGCCGCTCGGCCGCGGCGTGCGCCTGCGGGGGAACGTCACCCTCGTGTCCCCGCCCCTCGCCGCCCCGCTGGGCGCGCAGACGCTCGCGATCACGGCCCGGGCGCCCACCTCGGGCGCGCTCCTCGACGTCCTGGCCCGGCCGGCGGAGGGCGGGGCCGACATCCCGCTCGGGACGCTCGAGCCCGGCCCCGGGCCCACGCGCCTCGCCGTGGGCGCCGCGGCGGTGGCGGGGCGCGCCGTGAGCATCGTTCTCGACCCGACCCTCGCCCTCGGGACGACGCTCGAGGTCATCAGGGTCGGGCCCGTGACCGCGCCCCTGCCCGGCTGGACGGTGACGGCCGGCGCGCTCGACATCGTCGGAACCCGGGGGCGGCGGGCCGTCCGGGCGGCGGACCCGCTGGAGCTCGCCTCGCCGGCGTTCCTCCCCGGCCCCGGCGCGCGCGCGCTGCTGGTGGCGGTGCGCGGCGACGGGGTGCTGCGCGCCTCCGCGGGCGGCCGGCGGGTGGCGGCCCGGGCGACGGCCGTCTGGCGCGACGTGGTCGTGCCGCTGCGCGCCCGCCCCTCGGCGACCCTGCGCCTGGACGCCCGGCCCGGCGGCGGGCCCCTGGAGCTCCGCGACCTCGGGCTCGTGCGCCGCGCGACCCGGGCCGTCGCGCTGCGGGCCCGGCGGGCCGGCGGGCGGGTTCGCGTCGAGGCGCGGCTCGTCCCCGCGGGCGGGCGCCTGGCCGCCGAGCTGCGCGACCGGCGGGGCCGCCTGGTCGCGCGGGGCCGGTCCGACGCGGCGGGGCGTCTGCGGCTCCGCGGGGCCGGGACCGGGAGGATGACCCTGATCGTCGCCGGCGACCGCACCCGCATCGGCCTGCGCGCCCGGATCTGAGGACGACTAGAACGCCTGGACCGTGGGGCGGAGCAGGATCTCGTTGACGTCCACGTGCGGCGGCTGCCCGAGGGCGAACATCACCGCCCGGGCGACGTCCTCCGGCACGAGCTGGTCGCCCCCGACCGGGTCGTCGTAGAAGGGCGTCTCCACGGTTCCCGGCGAGAGCAGCGTGACGCGGACGCCGGACCCGTGCAGCTCCTGCCGGGCGGCCTCCGACATCGCCGTCACGGCCCACTTCGTGCACCCGTAGAGCGAGCCGGGCGGGACCTTGCGGCCGGCGACCGACCCCGTGAGGAGCAGGTGCCCGCGGCTCTCGCGCAGGGCGGCCACGCTGGCCCTGATCGTGAGCGCCGCGCCGTACACGTTGGTGAGGACCATCTCGCGCCAGTGCTCGGGCGACTCCGCCAGGAACCCGCGCTTGGCGCCGAAGCCGGCGTTCGCGAAGACCGCGTCGATGCGGCCGAAGCGCTCGAGGGCCGAGGCCACCAGGCGCTGCTGGTCCTCCCACTCGGTCACGTCGCAGGGCGACGGGCAGCGCCCGCTCGGGGCCGCCGAGCTCGCGGGCCAGGCCCCCGAGCGGCACCGTGCGCCGGGCCGCCAGGGCGACCCGGTACCCCGCGCCCGACGCCGCCCGGGCCGTGGCCGCCCCGATGCCGCTGGACGCCCCCGTGATCAGCATCACGGGCCCGTCGCCGCTCACCCCTCGATCCTCCGCGCGTAGCCGCCCGGGAACTGCCCGCTCAGCTTCTGCGCCTGGGCCTCGGCGGCCGCCTCGCTGGAGTAGCTCCCCGAGAAGACGACCCAGTAGCCGGGGCGCAGCCCGGGGTAGTCGGAGGAGAAGAGGACGCCGGCCGGCTCGCCCGAGCCCGCGAGCCGCGCCTTGGCCGCGCGCGCGTCCGACTCGCTGCGCACCGACGACAGGATCGCCGTCCAGGCGGTCTCGCCGGCCGGCCAGTCGCCGCCGGTGTCGGGCGGCTGCGTCTCGGTGGGCTGCGTCTCGGTCGGCTGGGTCTCGGTCGGGGTCGTGGGGGTGGGGCCGGTGACGGTCTCGAAGCCGGTGGCCGTGCCGGTCCCGGTCCCGGGGGCGGTCGTCGCCGGGGCGGTCGGCGTCGTGAAGGAGGTGTCGGGCGGAAGGGGGCCGGTGAGGGGCGGCGGCACGACGGTGGCGCCGCCGGTCGGGGCCGTGGCCGTGGTCGGGGCCGAGCCCGCCGGGCCGGCGTCGTCGTCGTCGCTCGCCACCGCGTAGGCCAGCGCCCCCGCGCCGGCGCCAAGGATCACCATCGCCCCCGCCAGCAGCGCCAGCGCCCGCCCGCCGCGGCGGAGCCTCGGGGCGAGCGGGGTTGGCGCGCCGCACTCCAGGCAGTAGGTCTGGTCCGGCTCCAGCTCGGCGCCGCAGACCTCGCAGCGGGGGGCGGGAGGCGGGGTCTCCTCCTCGGGGGGCGGGTCGGGCTCCCGCTCCTCGCCCTCGGGGCGCGGCTCGTCGTTCACGGGGTCCCGTCCTCAGGGGGCTTCTCGGGCGTCGGCGTGATGATGGCGGTGACCTGATCGTCGCCGTCCGACGTCGGCACCAGCTGGGTGCCGCACTGCCAGCAGTAGCGCGCCTCGGCCCGGAAGGGCGCCCGGCACGTGAGGCAGTTGCCGGCCATGCCGTCGGCGGGCGCGCGCCGGCGCCGCTCCTTGCGCTCGCGGTCGATCTCCCCGAGCCGGGCGTCGATGTCGCGCACGGTGTCGTCGAGCATGGCGACCTCGCCGGCTCGGCGGCGCATGACCTCCTCGCCGAGCTGGTCGCGGCGGTAGAGCTCGAAGGCCAGCCCCCCCAGGTGGTAGACGGCCTCCTCGCGGCTCGCGAGCAGCCGGCGCCGCTCGCGCCGCAGCCTCGCCGGCCCGTCGGGCTTCGGCGGCGGCGGGATGACCTCGGTCGGCTGATCGGCGGGCCCGTCGCCGTTGGCGGCCGGCGGCGGCGGCGGCGCGGGCTCGTCCGCGGCGGCGCGGCGCCGGGGCAGCCAGTCCCTCCAGGAGCGCGACCCGGCCGGCTGCTCGCCGCCGTCGGGCGCCTGCTCGTGGGCCTGCTGGGGGGGCGTCTGCGGCGTCTCGTCCGGAGGCGTCGGCATCGCGGCCATGGTAACGAGAAGGCCGGGCACCCCTCGTAACCCGCCGTCGAGCGGCACCTCGAGCGGCACTCAGGGCGAGGAACCGCTCCATCCCGCCCGCCGGCGCGAAGACGGTGACATAGCGCCCTGACCGGTCCGACAGGTTGCGGATGGTGCCGGCGCGCGGCGGCTCGGTCATGTCGTTCCCCCTCCTGTGCGTTGACGGACGCCTTTGCGGCTCCCTATACTCGCTGGCGCATCGAGAGCGGTGGAGGGACTGGCCCTGTGAAGCCGCGGCAACCAGCGCGAGAGCGCCAGGTGCCAATTCCATCAGGCGACAAGCCTGGGAGATGCGAGAAGCCGATCGGGTCGTCCCGTCGCCCTCGCCCTCCCGGGAGGGCGTTTTTCATTCGGCGGACCGGGAGGCGACGTGAGCGACGACAGGACGGCGGCGAGCGCGCTCCGATGTAAGGAGTGCGAGCGGGTCAGCGAGCTGACCGCGGCATACGTCTGCGAGTACTGCTTCGGGCCCCTCGAGGTGCTGTACGACACGGATCGCATCAAGGCGGTCGTGAGCCGCGAGCGGATCGCCGCGCGGGCCGCTCTCGCTGTGGCGCTACCGCGATTTCCTCCCCTGCGCCCCGGAGGACCCGTCCGCGGGCCTGCAGGCCGGCCTCACGCCGCTCGTGCGGGCTCCCCGCCTCGCCGCCGAGCTGGGCCTGGGCGACGTGTGGGTCAAGAACGACACCGCCAACCCGACCCACAGCTTCAAGGACCGCGTCGTCTCGGTCGCCCTCGAGAAGGCCCGCGAGCTCGGCTACCGGGTCGTCGCCTGCGCCTCCACCGGGAACCTCGCCAACGCCGTCGCCGCCCACGCCGCCGCCCACGGCCTCGAGAGCTACGTCTTCGTCCCGGCCGACCTCGAGGAGCAGAAGATCGTCGCCACGGCCGTCTACGGCACCACCCTCGTCGCCGTCAACGGCGTCTACGACGACGTCAACCGCCTCTGCATGGAGCTCGCCGCGGACCGTCCCTGGGCCTTCGTCAACGTGAACGTGCGCCCGTACTACAGCGAGGGCTCGAAGACCCTGGCCTACGAGGTCGCCGAGCAGCTCGGCTGGCGCCTGCCGGACCGGTGCATCGTCCCGATCGCCTCGGGGTCCCTCTACACGAAGATCCACCGCGGCTTCCGCGACCTGCTCGAGACCGGCCTGGTGGAGGGCGAGGTCCCCGTCATGGACGGCGCCCAGGCCGCCGGCTGCGGCCCGGTCGCCACCGCCTTCGAGGCGGGCCTGGACTTCGTCTCGCCGGTGCGCCCCGACACCATCGCCAAGAGCCTGGCGATCGGGAACCCGGCCGACGGCGTCTTCGCGCTCGAGGTCGCCCGCGAGACCGGCGGCTCGGTCTCGGACGTCACCGAGGAGGAGATCGTCGAGGGCATCGAGCTCCTGGCGCGGACCACCGGCATCTTCACCGAGACGGCGGGCGGCGTGACCACCGCCGTGCTGACGAAGCTGGCCCGCGCGGGCCGCATCTCGCCCGACGAGCGCGTCGTGCTCTACGTCACCGGCGATGGGCTCAAGACCCTCGACGCCGTGGCCTCGCGGATCGAGCGGGTCGACGTCGCGCCGACCGTGGCCAGCTTCGAGGAGGCGATGGGCGAGTCGCGCCTCGTCGCCTGACCGGACCACCCGCACGAGGAGACACCGCATGCCCGTCACCGTCCGCATCCCGGCCCCGCTGCGCCCCGTCACCGGCGGCGCCGCCGCGGTGGAGTGCGCCCCGGGCACCGTCCGCGACCTGATCGACCAGCTCGACGCCCAGCACGCCGGCTTCCGCGACCGCGTGATGGAGGACGGCTCGCTGCGGCGCTTCGTCAACGTCTTCGTGGCCGGGGAGGACGTGCGCTTCGGCGACGGCGTCAACACGGCCGTGGCGGAGGGCCAGGAGGTCACCATCCTGCCGGCCGTCGCCGGGGGCGCGGCTCCGTAGGACGATCGTGCTGAGGGCCGCCCTCGTCACGGGCGGCAGCGGGCTGGTCGGGGGGGCCCTGATCGCGCGGCTGCGCGAGGGCGGGACGCGCGTGCTCGCCACCGCCCGCTCGCTCCA
The DNA here is from genome assembly GCA_963808825.1 of Miltoncostaeaceae bacterium. Taxonomy (GTDB): domain Bacteria; phylum Actinomycetota; class Thermoleophilia; order Miltoncostaeales; family Miltoncostaeaceae; genus DATAGF01. The sequence continues at coordinate 237,861 of CAWEGW010000001.1, forward strand.
GGCCGAGCGGGCCGTCGCCGAGGCCGGCGCCGAGGTCCTCCACACCGACCTCGCCAACATCGGGAGCTGGGAGCGCGAGGCCGCCGAGGCCGAGGTGATCTTCCACGCCGGTCTGCCGCGGCTGGACCCGCCGCTGCGGCCGTCGGGCGCGCGCCGGCGGGCCCGCGCGGCCGGCGCCGACGCCGCGGCGCTCGCGCGGATCGCCGCCGGGCGGCCGGTCGTCGTCGCCTCCTCGGGGCTGGCCTACGGCGACCGGGCGCGGGGGCCCGCGGTCGACGACGAGCCGCCGCCGCCCCGCCCGCCGGCGCTGGCCCGCGCCGCCCTCGCTGCCGAGCGGGCCCTGGCGGGGCCGCAGCTGCGGGCCGTGCGGCTGCCCTGGGTCTACGGGGGCTCCGGGCTGCTGCGCGACCTGATCGTGGGGCTGCGGATCCGCCGCTACCGGATCGTCGGGATCGGGGAGAACCGCTGGGCGCTGATCTCGGCGGCCGACGCGGCCGGAGCGCTGATCGCGGCCGCGGCGGCCCCGGCCGGCGCCTACACGGCGGCCGAGGGCTCCGCGCCCACCCAGCTGGAGGTCGTGAACGCGCTCTGCGCCGTCCCCGGCCACCCGCGCCCCGACCGCGTCCCTCCCCGCTTCGCGGCGATGTCGATGGGCGGGGCGATGGCCGAGGCGCTGGCCACCTCGCTCGACGTCGCCACCGGCCGCCTGGGCGAGCGCTGGGCGCCGGCCGGCGACTGGCGCCGCGAGCTCGTCACCCTCGCCAGGAACCCCCTTCCCCTTCCGGGGTGAGGGGGATCGTCACGACCCGCGGCCGGCCGTCGTGCTGGAACTGGATGTCGAGGGTGTCGCCCTTCAGGTCGCCGTAGACGCCGATGCCGATGCCGAGCAGCACCTTGCGGCCGATGCCCAGGGGTGGCTGGGCCCGCAGCGGGGGGGCGAAGCGCAGCGCGCTGCCCGCGACGGTGAAGCCCTCGCCCTCGAGGCGCTCCTCGCCGTTGACGTAGACCCGGAAGGGCGGCTGGGCGCCCGCGGGGAGCGCCACCTCGTGGACCTCGGTGCCGGTCGCCATGCCGGCCGGAGGCTACTGCGCGAGCGCGCCGAGCGCCGCCCAAGCCGACGGCGCCGTGACCGAGAAGTCGTAGAGGCTCCAGCCGTGGGGGCGCAGGGTCGAGACGAGCCGGGCGAAGGCGCGCGCCTCGGCTGCGCTGAACTCGTCGCCCAGGCCGCCGATGAGGTGGACCGGGACGTCGGGGCGGCCGGTCGCGGTCCGCAGGATGGCCATGCTCCGGGTCACGTCGCGCGCCACCACGGCCGGGCCGTCGCCGCGGTAGGTCGAGTAGACCATCGGCACGAAGACGTCGTAGACGGCCGCGAGCTCGGCGTAGGGGAAGGGCTGCCAGTAGTCGCGGCGCAGCTCCATCCCGCGCGGGTTGGGGACGATGGCGCCGAGCGCGTAGTCGCGACCGACGGCCGCCCGCAGGCGGCGCGACAGCTCCAGGGCGCGGCGGTTGCGGAGGGCGACGGAGCGCACCCCGCTCCACTCGATGTCCAGCGCGAAGGCGTCGAAGGCCTGCCCTCCCGCCGAGCGGAAGTTGATCGCGGCCAGCGAGCGGCGCAGGTCGCGGCCCCCGGCCTGGAAGGAGGGCAGGTACCACGCCACCACGTCGATGCCCCCGGCGTGGGCGGCGTCGAGGAGGCGCGACAGGCGGTCGGGCCGCACGACGTCCCGCGACTGCTTGAAGTTGGCCGTCTCCAGGTAGATCGTGCGCACGCCGCGCGCCTGGATGCGCGCGACGGTCGCCTCCGGGGCCTTCAGCTGGGCGTCGTCGTAGATGTCAACCCAGGTCCCCAGCCCGCGGTAGGGGTCGAGGTCGGGCGCCGCCGCCGCACCGGCGGCCGCGGCGCCGAGCAGGGCGGCGGTGGCGGCGAGGATCGCGAGGGGGCGGCGCACCGTCGCGATCCTAGGCGCTCATCCGGCCGTCGCCGCGCGGGCCCGGTCGAGCAGCGCGCGCGTCGAGGCCGCCCGCGGCGCGGCGCCGAGCGCCTCCGCCTCCTCGAGGGCCGCCACCAGGTGGCCCTCGGCCCGGGCCGGATCGCCGGCGGTGAGCGCGAGCAGCCCCAGGAAGTGGTCGACCGGCCCGTACCAGACCACCGCGCGGGCGGCGACGGCGTGGAGCCCGGAGTACGGGGCCAGGTGCGCGTAGAGCCGCTCGGCCCGTGGGCCGTCGCCGAGCACCGCCAGTGCCTCGCAGAGGTCGAGGACGGCGTGCCAGTTGGCGTCGAGCCGCAGCGCGGCGAGGTCGTCGCGGGTGAGGCGGTCAACCAGCTCGCGCGCCGCGTCGGTGCGCCCGAGGACGGCGTTGATCCACGCGAGCCCGGTCATCCAGGCCCACGGCGCCGGCGAGGCCGCCATGGCGGCCTCGACCTCGGCGAGCAGCCCCTCGGTGAATCCGGCCGGCGCGGCGAGCCCCCAGAGGCGCTGGATGCCGACGAACAGCTCGGCGTTCGGGTCGTCGGCCCGGTTGCCGAGGGCGAGGGCCCGCTCCCCGAGGCGGGCCGCCTCCGCCTCGTCGCCGGCGATCAGGGCGAGGCCGGCCCGCCACATGGGGACCCACCAGCGATAGTGGGGGAGCGCGAGGGCGTCTGCGCCGGCCGCGAAGGCCTCGATCTCGGCGCGCGCCTCGTCGGTGCGGCCGAGCTCCATCAGGTCGAGGACGCGCCAGTTGCGCCCCTGCAGCACGAGCTCCGCGTCCCCGGCCAGCTCGGCCGCCGCGACCATCCCGGTCGCGGTCGCGAGGCGCTCGGCGGCGTGGTCGATGTCCCAGATCGCGACCCGGCGGGCGTTGAGCGCCGTCGCCAGGGCGGCGGGGTCGTCGCAGGCGCGGGCCGCCTCGACGGCCTCGCGGCTCAGTGCGTCGGCGCGCGCGCGGTCCTCGTAGTAGAGCTCGGTGGCGAGCCGGCCGAGCAGGCGCGCCCGCAGGGCGTCCGCGTCCGGCGGCAGCCCGGCGACGGCCTCCTCGAGCAGGCCCACCAGCTCCCGGTCGGAGGGGCCGATGGTCACGCCCAGGCCGCCGGCCCCGAGCGCCGCGTGGGCCAGCAGCCCGGGATCGCCCGCCTCGCGGGCGCGCGCTGCCGCCTCGGCGAAGGCGGCCCGGGCCGCCGCCCGGTCGCCCGAGCGGTTGCGGGCGTCGCCCAGCCGCGCCGCAAGCTCGCCGCGGCGCGGGTCGCCGTCCGGGAGGGCCGCCAGGGCCCGCTCGTAGTGCCCGGCCGCCTCGGAGTCCGCCGAGAGCGCCGTCGCCTGCTCGGCGGCCGCCACGGACCAGCGGACCGTCCGCTCGGCGTCGCCCGCATCGCCGGCCGCGACCAGGTGGTGGGCCACCTCGGCGGGCAGGGGCTCCGGCCGGCGCTCGAGGGCGTCGGCGATGCGGGCGTGGAGGCGCCGAAGGCGGGCCGCCGAGGCCGCGTCCTGGAGCGTCTCGGCCACGAGCGCGTGGGCGAAGGCGGGCCGCCGCGCCGGGCCGCGTTCGACGAGCAGCCCGGCCTCACAGGCGAGCTCCACGGCGGCGAGCACCTCGTCGGCGGCGTGGAGGTCCTCCAACAGCGCGACGTCGACCTCGGCGCCGGCCAGGGACGCGGTGGTCAGGACCTCGACCGCAGGGCCGCCCAGGCGGTCGAGGCGGCGCCCGATCACCGCCTTCACGCCCGGCGGCAGGGCCGTGCCGGCCCCGCCGGCCTCGCTCAGGTGGCGGCGCACCTCGCCCAGGAAGAGCGGGTTGCCGTCGGTGCGCGCGCGCAGCGCCTCGGCGGCGTCGCGGTCGCCGCCGACCAATTCGGCCACCTCGTCGCCGCTCAGCCCCTCGAGGGCGATCGCCACCAGGGGCTGCTCGCGCCGCAGGTCGCCGAGCGCCGCCGCCAGCGGGTGGTCGCGGCCGACCTCGGTGTCGCGGTAGGTGACGACCACGAGCACCGGCGCCCGCTCGACCATGCGCCCGAGATGGCGGAGCAGCAGCAGGGACGGGGGGTCGGCCCAATGGAGGTCGTCCAGCACCAGGAGGGCCGGGCGCCGGGCGGCGGCGGCCTCCACGAGCGCCCGGGCCGCCTCGAAGGCGCGGTAGCGGGCGGTCGCGCTCTCCGCGGGCGGCGGCGCGTCGGGGGCCTCCAGGGCGGGCAGGAGGCGGGCGAGGTCGCCGCGGCCCGGGCCGATGAGCTCCTCACGCTCCCCGGGCGGCAGGTCGCGCAGCAGGCGCTCAAGCGCCTCGACGAAGGGCTGGTGGGGGACGAGGGCCTCCTCGTCGCTCCGCCCGTACAGCACGAGCGCGCCCGACCCGTGCACCCGGCCGGCGAGCTCGGCGGCCAGCCGCGTCTTGCCGATCCCCGGCTCGCCCGCGACGGTCGCGATGCGGAGCGCGCCGCCCCGCGCGTCGTCCCAGGCGGCCGTCAGGCGGGCCAGAGCGTCGCCGCGGCCGACGAAGGGCCCGGCGCCGGTGAGCGGGGCAGGCAGGGGCGGGTGGGTGGCGGGCGCGACGGCGGCGCCCGCCGCGGCAGCGGGGCGCCCTCGGCGCACCTCCTCGGCCAGCTCGCGCGTCTCGGCCGAGGGCACGATCCCGAGGTCGCGGCGCAGCCGCTCGCGCAGGGCGTCGAAGGCGCCGATCGCCCCCGCCCGGTCTCCGGCGCGCGCGAGCCGCGCGATGAGCTCGCGCGCCGCGCGCTCCCCCAGCGGGTCGGCGGCGACGCGCCGCCGGCTCCACTCGATCGCGGCGGCGCCGTCGCCGGCCGCCTCCGCCCGCGCGGCCAGCTCCCCGAGGAGGCCCACCACCTCGGCGCGGTGCTCGTCGCGCAGAGGGTCGGCCCACTCCTCGTCGAGCCCGGCGAGCAGGTCGCCGTCGGCGAGCGCCACCGCCTCCTCCAGCCTGCCGTCGGCGACCAGCGCGCGGAACTCGGCCAGGTCCACCCGCACCAAGGCGCGGTCGGGCGAGAGGCCGAGGAACTCGCGCTCGCTCACCAGCCAGGCGTCGGCCCCCTGCCCGAGGGCGCCCCGCAGCGCCCACGCCGCCTGGCGCAGGCTCTTGCGCGCGCTCTCGTCCAACGTGTCAGGGCGCAGCCGGCCGGCCAGCGCCGCGCGGGGGTGGGGGCCCGGGTGGACGGCCAGCCACGCCAGCAGCGCCCGAGCCCGCGCCGACGGCGGCAGCTCGACGTCGCGCCCCTCGGCGCGCGCCTCGAGGCCGCCCAGCACACGGATCTCCAGCATCCCGGCAAAGCCTAGTGGCGGTCACCGGGAGTCCTCGACCGGAGGCCGGTCTACCAGGGCTCTACCGCCGTGGCACCGGCGCTCGACCGCGGCCCCGGAGGCTGGCTCCGCAAGCGAGAGGTCCTGAGGACCTCCGACCTCCCCCCGAAGGAGCGAGCCATGAGCATGAGCGATCACTCGAGCGCTCTCGACACCGGCTTCCCGGGCGACTACTCGGCCTTCCAGGCCGCCCGCACGCGATTCCTCGACCGGCTCCACGTCAACTCGATGCTCTGGCAGGCGGCGCGTGACGCACGACTCGCCGAGGCCGGCGGGGAGATTGCGCTCGAGCGCGGTCCTCGACCGGCGCGAGACGCACGGCGAGACGGAGACGAGACGAGGGGGTGGGAGGGTGGCGCCGTGAGCGATCCGACGAAGGAGACACCGGACATGAGCACGAGCGCACCCACCGCGGCGCCGATCGGCGCCGACGCCCTCGTCGAGCGGGCCTTCGAGGCCCTGATCGGCAGCCTCGAGCTGGCCAGCATGCACGTCGGCGAGCGGCTCGGCCTCTACGCGGCCCTCGACGAGGCCGGCCCCAGCTCCAGCGCCGAGCTCGCCGCCCGCGCCGGCGTGGACGAGCGCTACGCCCGCGAGTGGCTGGAGCAGCAGGCCGTCGCCGGCGTCCTGAGCGTCAACGACCCCGGCGCCGCCGCGGCCGAGCGCCGCTACGCCGTCCCGGCCGAGCACCGCGAGCCGCTGCTCGACCGCGACAGCCCGATGTACCTGGGCGCCATGCCCCAGCTGTCGGTGGGCATGCTCGCGCCGATCGAGCAGATGATCCAGGCGTTCCGCACCGGCGAGGGCGTGCCCTACGCCGACTACGGCGCCGACACCCGCGAGGGCATCGCGGCCTTCAACCGGCCGATGTTCGTCAACGAGCTGGCCCAGTCGTGGTTCCCGGCGATCCCCGAGGTCAACGCCCGCCTGAAGGCGACCCCGGCGGCGCGCGTCGCCGACATCGCGTGCGGCACCGGCTGGTCGAGCGTGTCGATCGCGCGCGGCTACCCGGCCGCCCGCGTGGACGGCTTCGACGTCGACGGGCCCTCGATCGAGGCGGCCCGGGCCCTGGCGGCCGAGCGCGGCGTCGAGGACCGGGTGCGGTTCTTCGTGCAGGACGCGAGCGACCCGGGCCTCGAGGGGACCTACGACCTCGTGACCATCTTCGAGGCGCTCCACGACATGGCCCGGCCCGTCGAGGCGCTGCGCACCGCGCGCGGCCTGCTGGCCGAGGGCGGCAGCGTGATCGTCGGCGACGAGAAGGTGGCCGAGGCGTTCACCGTGCCGGGCGACGAGCTGGAGCGCCTGAACTACGGCTTCAGCGTGCTCCACTGCCTCGCCGTGGGGCGCGAGGACGAGCACTCGGCCGCGACCGGGACCGTCATCCGGCCCCACACCGTGGACGAGTACGCCCGCGCGGCCGGCTTCGCCGGCGTCGAGGTCCTGCCGATCGACCACGAGTTCTGGCGCTTCTACCGCCTCTCCGGCTGAGCGCCGGGGGGCTCAGGGCTGCTCGGCGGGCCCCTCGGCCTCGGGGGCGCCCGCCGGCGCGGTCTCGGCCGCCGTCTCGGGCTCGGGCTCCGGCTCCGGCTCCGGGACGGCGACGACGTCGACGACGCCGATGTCGACCTTGGCGACGGTCAGCCCGGTGCCGAACTGCACGCGCTCGGTCACCCGGGCGCGCACGCCGTCGACGACGACGGGGATGGCGACGCCGTCACGGACCACCAGCCGCAGGTCGATGGACGCGCGGCCCTCGTCGATGCGCACGCCGGCGGCGCCGCCGCCGCGGCTGCGGTCGGACGCCTTGACCCACCCACGGCGGATGCCGCCGCCGCGCAGCTCCACGACCCCCTCGACCTCGCGGGCGGCGGCGGCGGCGATCTTGGCGACGATCTGATCGGCGATCCAGGTGGCGCCGCTCTCGGCCGGGGGCGCGGCGGGCCGGGGGATCTCGTCGGTGCTCATGGGGGAGCCTCCTCAGTGGGGGCGGCAATTGTGACCCATCCTGGGCGGGACCGTGTCGCGTCGCGTGGCAGACTGCCTCCTTCGAGCCGCCCACTCGCTTGCGAACCTCCCCCCAAATCGCTCACAAAGCGTTCACTCCCTCTCAGGTCGCGCGTGCCAGGGTGACCCCCATGGCGAGACGACGCGCGCTCGCGACCGCGGTGGCGGCCATGGTCCTCGCCACCGCGGCGACCGCCGGGGCGGCGCCGGTGGTGACCCATGACTCTGCGGGGCGGCCGATCACCTTCGACGTCCAGGCTCAGGGTGCGGACGTCGCCGGTTACACGGCCATCCTCGACGGCCTCCTGCACGGCGACGAGATCAGCGACGTCGTCGTGACCATCGTCCCCCAGGCATCGATCGCCACGCAATGCGGGGCGGGCGCGGCCGCGTGCTACCGCTGGAGCTCGCGCGGCGGCGCCGCGATGTTCGTTCCCAACCAGGCGCCCGCTCAGGTGCGCGGCGCGCTCACCCACGAGTACGGCCACCACGTCGACGCCACCCGTCCTCACCTCGCGGGCGCCGGCGGGCTGGACGGCACCGCCGGCTGGTGGCGCGCGCGCGGCATGGCGGCCCTCCTCGCGCAGGGGCAGGTGGCGTGGGACTACTCGAGGGGCTGGGACCGCTCGATCGCCGAGGTCTTCGCCGAGGACTACAAGCTCACCAACCTTCAGGGCGAGACCTCGCGGATCGCATGGCTGGGCGCGCCGCCCGCCGGCCGTCGCGGACGCGATCCGCGCGGACCTCGCCGGCCCCACCGTCGCGCCGGCGCCGCCGGCCCAGCCCACCGTGCCTCCGCCGACGGCCGGCGCCCGGCCATCGCCTGCGGGCGGCGGGCCGCGGCGGTCGCACGGGCGAGCGGGCGGCTGCGGCCGGGCGGCGGGCCTGGGTCCGGTTCGCCGTGCCCTCCGGGCGGCGGGTCGCGGTCACCGTGAGCGGCGTGACGGCCGGGCGGGTGCGCGCGGTGCTGAGCTGCAACGGGCGGACGATCGCCGGGGCCGCCGCCCGGCGCGGCAGGCCCGTCACCGTGCGGGCAGCCCGGGTGCGCCTCGCGGCTCGTGCCGCGTGGGGCTCCGGGCGATCGGCGGGTCAAGCGGGTACCGGGTGCTGGCGGTGACGGCGCCCGTCGCCTGACCCGACCTCACCGGGGGGGTTGCAGGCGCGGCCTCGGACGAAGAAGGTGTAGCCCCAGAACGGGTCGAGGCGGCCCTGCTGAACTTCTTCATCACCGCTGATCTCGGGAGCCTCCAGCCGGTCGCCCCGCGCCAGGGCGGCGCCGTTCCTCCTCATCGCCGACCGCCGCGCGGCCCGGATCGAGGAGGAGCGGTGAGCGGCCCCCGCCGCGTCCTCGTGGCGACCGACCACGAGCGCCGCCCGGACACGGCCCTCGAGGCCGCCGCAGGCCTCGCCGGCCCCGGTGGCGAGGTGGTGCTGGCGGCGGTGCTGGTGGTCCCGCACTCCCAGCCGCTCGACGCCGCCCTCGACCGCGCGGTGGCCTCGGCGTGCGCGATGCTCGACGAGGCCGACCGGGCGAGCGCGCTGCCGCCGGACGCGTTCGACACCCGCCTCGTGCGGGCGCGCTCCTTCGCGGAGGGCGTGCTCGAGACGCTCGCCGCGGAGCGCTTCGCGGCGGTGCTGGTCGAGAAGCGGGACGGCGCGGCGACCCACGACGGGGCGGCCCAGATCCACGCCATCCTCGAGAAGGCACGGCCGGTCGTGATGCTGGTGCGCCCCGCCCGTCCGGAGTAGCCGCGGGACCGGCCGTTCGGGGGGTGGGCGCCGAGGGGCGCGTTGCTAGCGTGGACTCCCGTGACCGACTGGGTGACGTCCATCATCGAGGCGGCCGGGTATCTCGGCCTCGCCCTGCTCATGGCGCTGGAGTGCGTCTTCCCGCCGATCCCGAGCGAGGCGATCCTGCCCTTCGCCGGCTTCGTCGTCGCCGAGGGCGGCATGACCTTCCCGCTGGCGGTGGGCGCGGCGACGGCCGGCTCGCTCGCCGGGAACGTCGCCCTCTACCTCGCGGCGCGGCGCGGCGGGCGGGCGCTCGTGGCGCGCCACGGCCGCCGCGTGGGCGCGACGCCGGAGCGCCTGGAGCGCCTGGAGGCCTGGATGGACCGCTGGGGGGTGGCGACGGTGCTCGTGGCCCGGGCCGTCCCGCTCGCCCGCAGCGCCGTCTCCCTCCCGGCCGGCCTGGCCCGGTTCCCCTTCCTGCCGTTCGTGGTGCTCACGACGATCGGCAGCGCGGTCTGGAACGGCGTCCTGATCGGGCTCGGCTGGGCGCTCGACGACGCCTGGCAGAACGTCGAGGAGCGCATGAGCGGGCTGACCGTGGCCGTCCTCGTCGTCGCCGTGGCGGCGGCGGCCGTCTGGCTCGTGGTGGCCCGCCGCCGCCGGCGCCCGGCGGCCGAGCCTGGGAGCTAGGCCGCCTCGGGCGCCGGCTCGGCCGCGCGCCGCCCCCGTCGCAGCCAGAGGGTCCCCGCCGGCACCGCGGCCAGCAGCGCGGCGACCGCGCCGACGCGCATCACCTGGTCGGCGGCCGACTGGTCAACCGGGCCGTCCGACAGCTCCTCCAGGAGGGTGGCGGCGATGACGGTGGCCAGGGCGGCGCCGATGACGAGGGCGGTGAGGGCGATGCCCGAGGCCGCGCCGGCCTTCTCCGGCGGCACGGCGGCGAGCGCGCCCTGGTTGACGAGGGCGTAGTTGATCCCGACGCCCAGGCCCAGGATCCCGAAGAGCGGCAGCCACACCGGCAGCTCGCTCACCAGCGAGACGCCGAGCGCCCCCGCCGCGCCGAGGAGCGCGGACACCGCCATCAGCAGGCCGACGTCGTAGTGCACCACGAGGCGGCCGGAGAGCGGCCCGCCCACGGCGACGCCGGCCGACATGGCGAGGAAGGCGAGGCCCGACTCGAGCGGCGAGAGGTCCTTCACGTCCTGGAGCCAGACCGTCGCGACGAAGACCGACAGGGCCCAGAGGAAGTTCGAGAGGAAGCCGCTCAGCGTCACCATGACGAAGGGGTGGCTGCGGAAGGTCGGCAGGTCGACGAGCGGGCTCTCGACGCGCCGCTCCAGCCACACGAACAGCACCAGCAGCAGCACGGCCGCGACCAGGCAGCCGATCAGCGCGCCCGGCTCGGACTCGATCCAGGACGGACCGCGGTCGATGGCGAGGGTCACCGCGACGATCGCCGCCCCGAGGGTCACGACGCCGCGGTAGTCCACGTGGCTCGACGCCGTCTCGTCCCGCGACTCGCGCACGAAGGCGAGCACCATGGCGGCCGCGACGATCGCGAAGGGCACGTTCACCAGGAAGACCCAGCGCCAATCGAGGACATCTGTCAGGACGCCGCCCACCAGGGGGCCGAGCGCCGTGCCCACCGTCGAGACGAGGACCACGATGCCGATCGCGCGCGGCCGGGCCTCGTCGTCGAAGGAGTTGCCGACGACCCCCATGCTGGTGGGGAAGAGGATCGCCGCGCCGATCCCCTGCAGCACCCGGCAGGCCACCAGCATGTACTCGTCGTAGGCCAGCCCGCAGAGCAGCGAGGAGCCGCCGAAGACCGCGATCCCGATCAGCAGCGTGCGCTTGCGGCCGAGGATGTCGCCGATGCGGCCGCCCGCCACCATCAGGGCGGCGAAGGAGAGCAGGTAGCCGGTCAGGGCCCACTGGATGTCGGTGGTGGAGACGTCGAAGTCGTCCGCCATCTCGGGGATGGCGACGGTCAGCGAGAAGTAGTCGAGCGTCACCAGCACCTGCGCCAGCCCCACCGCGGCGAGGATCAGGAGGCCGGACCGTGGCAGGCGGGCGGGCACGGGCGCATCCTCCCACGCGGCGGCCGGCCGGGGCGCACCCCCGATGCGACGCGCACGACTTCGCCGGACTGGCATCATCGTGCTGTACGACGAGACGAGGGCGTGATGGCGCGGAGCGGTGGGGTGGTGCGATCGCCGTAGCGAGCGAGCGGGTGGACGTCGCCGTGGTCGGCGCCGGCCCCGCGGGGTCAACGGCCGCCTACCGCCTCGCGGCGGCCGGGGCGCGCGTCGTCCTCCTCGACCGGCAGCGCTTCCCGCGCGACAAGCCCTGCGGCGGCGGGCTGACGATGCGCGGCGTGGGGCTGCTGCCGTTCGACGTCTCGCCCGTCGTCGAGGACCGCGTCGACAGGGTGCTGCTGCGCCTGCGCTTCGGGCGGAGCAGCGAGCAGCGCTTCGCCGACCCGATCGCCCTGATGACGCAGCGCCGGCGCCTCGACCACTTCCTGGTCGAGCGGGCGGCGGAGGCCGGCGCCGACGTGCGCGACGGGGTGCGGGTGCGGGGCGTCGAGGCCGACGGGACCGCCGGGATGGTCGTCAACGTCAACGGCGGGCGGATCCATGCGTCCGTGGTCCTCGGCGCCGACGGCGCCAACGGGGTGTGCGCGAAGGCGCTCGGGCTCGGCACCGACCGCGCCTTCGCCATCGCCTACGAGGGCAACCTCGCCGTGGACCGTGAGAGCGCCGGCGGGCATCGCGGCCGCCTGACGCTCGAGATCGGCACGGTGCCCGGCGGCTACGGCTGGATCTTCCCCAAGGGCGATCACCTGAACGTCGGCGTGGGCGGATGGGCCGCCGAGGGGCCGCGGCTGCGCGACCACCTGGCCGCGCTCTGCATCGAGCACGGCATCGCCCTGGACGCGCTCACCAGCCTGCGCGGCCACCGCCTGCCGATGCGGCGCTCCTGGGGCATGACGGCCCGGGGGCGGGCGGCGGTGGTGGGCGACGCGGCCGGGCTCGTCGACCCGCTGTCCGGCGACGGCATGTTCGAGGCGTTCCTGAGCTCGAAGCTCGCGAGCGAGGCCGCGCTGGACGTGCTCGCCGGCCGGGCCGCAGGGCTGGAGCCCTACCAGGGCCGCCTGCAGCGCGCGCTCGCGGGCCACGTCGCGACGGCGTGGGCCGCCAAGCTCGCGCTGGAGCGGGTGCCGAGCCTCACCTTCCACACGCTGCGCTCGCCGGTGATGCAGCGCTTCGTCGCGGGGCGCATGGCGCGGTCGCAGCCGCGCCCGGTGCCCGGCAGCGCCCTCCTCGAGCGCTCGGCGCGCCTCGGCCTGGGGGCGGCGGCCCGCTAGGGCGGCGCCCGAGAGCGGCTCCGGTTGACGCCGTCGGGCGGCGCCGCATATACAGGACAGGGCGCGCCGGCCGCATCCGGGGAAGGAACATGCGCATGCGCCATCTGGTCAGATCGCTGGCCGCTGCCGTCGCCGGCTGCGCCGCCCTCGGCGCCGTCGCCTCCGCCCAGGCGGCGCCCCTGCCCCCGGCACAGGCGGCCCAGATCGAGGCGATCACCTCGGGCCCGGGCTACCCGAACGCCACCTGGGGCATCGCCGTCACCGACGCGGCGACGGGGGAGCTCGTCTACGGGAAGAACCCGCAGCAGATGTTCACCCCGGGGTCGATCGTGAAGGTCTTCCCGAGCACCGCGGCGCTCGAGTCCTACGGCCCCGACTACCGCTTCCGCACCCCGGTCTACCGGGTCGGGCCGGTGGGGAACGGGCGCCTGCGCGGCGCGCTCTCGCTGGTCGCCCAGGGCGACTTCAGCTTCGGGCTGCGGGACCGCAAGGGGGGCACGCTCGCCTACGCCGACGGCGGTGCCGACCACAACGAGGCCAACTCGCTCGGGTTCGTCAAGAAGCGTGTCCGGCGACCCGCTGAAGGCGCTGAACGCGCTCGCGCGGGAGGTGCGCGCGTCGGGCATCCGGCGGGCGAGCGACGTCGTCATCGACGATCGCCTCTTCGAGACCTTCACCGGCTGGCCGGACGGCGAGATCACCCCCGTCTGGGTGAACGAGAACCTGATCGACATCACCCTCCGGCCGACCGCCAAGGGGAAGGACGCCGCCTACACCTGGCGTCCCAAGACCGCCGCCTACCGGGTGGTGTCCGCGGTGCGCACGGGCTCGACGACCGACATCACGGTGGACGCGCCGCGCCCGGGGGTCGTGCGCGTTCAGGGCACGATCGAGGCCGGGAGCGGGTCCACCGTCCGCACGTTCCTCGTGACCGACGCCCAGGCCTTCGCGCGCACCGCCTTCATCCAGGCGCTCGAGCGGGCCGGGGTCGCCATCGACGCCGAGACGACCGGCGACAACCCCACCGGCGAGCTGCCGCGCTCGCGCACCTACCCGGCGTCGGCGCGCGTGGGCGAGTGGGTCTCGCCGCGGTTCAACGAGTACGTGAAGGTCGTCAACAAGGTGTCCTACAACCGCGGCGCCGACCTCCTGGCCTGCCTGGTCGGCGCGCGCGTCGGCATCCGCGACTGCGAGGCCGGCCTGGGGCGCTCCGCCGAGATCGTGCAGGGCTTCGGCGTCCCGGGCGCCGGATTCAACAACTTCGACGGCGCCGGCTCGGACGACCGTGCCAAGCACGTCCCGACGACCCTCAACGCGCTCAACAAGGCGGCCACGTCGCAGCCGTGGGGGGCCCTCTACCGCCAGGACCTGCCCCAGCTCGGCGTCCCGGGCGGCGGCGACATCGCCACCTTCGGCCAGAACTCGCCGGTCCGGGGCAAGCTCCAGGCCAAGACCGGCACCCGCGGCGGAGGCGCGCCCGGCGCGCCCTCGGGGCTCCTGATCACGCGCGGCCTGAGCGGCTACCTCACGGGCGCGAGCGGGCGCGAGTACCTGATCACCGTGATCGTGAACAACGTCGCCCTGACGAGCTTCGACACGATCATCCGCGCGATCGAGGACCAGGTGAAGATCGTGGAGGCGGTCTACGCGGGCACCTGACCGCGCGCCCGCGCCCCTACGGCGAGGCCGATGCGCTCGGCCGGCCGCCCTCCGCGGGCAGGAAGCCGAGGTAGATCCCGCCCGGTCGCGGCCGTGACCCTGCGTCTCGGCAGGTGAGAGAGGTGCGCACCGGCGCCACCTAGGGTGGCTATCGCCGGTCTCCGGGACCAACGGAGACTCGCCGCATCCGGTCATCACTCCACCCGGCACTCCGGACCGCCAGGAGGAACCGATGCGGCACCTGCACCTCGTCACCGACCACGAGCCCGTCCCGAGCGACTTCCCGCCCACCTGGGCCGAGTTCCAGGCGGCGCGGCAACGGTACTTCGCCGGCCTGATCGGCGAGGCCGAGATCGTCGGCCGGGCGCCCGCGGACCCCGAGCCCCCCGAGGAGGTCGGGCGGCCGTGAGCACCGCAGTCCACCCCGCCGCCCCGGCTCCCGGGGCGGCGCCGGCCTCGCCGGCGCTCGTCCTCGGCTGCCTCGGCCGGCTCCGCATCAGCGCCGACGGCGCCCCGCTGCCCTGGCGGCCGGTGCGGCGCGGCCGGGCGGTCTTCCAGTACCTGCTCGCGCACCGCCGCCGCTCGGTCGCCCGCGACGAGCTGTCCGAGGTCTTCTGGCCCGGCTCGAGCGCGGCGGCCGCCCGCAACTGCCTGAACACGTCGCTGTCGATCCTGCGCAGCAGCCTGCGCGACGTCCTCGGCGACCTCCCGGTCGTCGTCCACCGCGACGGCGCCTACTGCCTCGACCCCGCCCTCGACCTGACGGTCAACGCCGAGGAGCTCGAGTCGCTCGCCGCCGAGGGCTCCCGCCGCCGCCGCGCGGGGGACGTCGAGGGGGCCGCGCACGCGCTCCGCGAGGCCACGTCCCTCTACCGGGGCGACCTCTTCGAGGACGACCCGTACGAGGACTGGATGAGCGCGCAGCGCCGCTACCTGCGCGAGACCTACCTCACGGCGCTCGCCGATCTGGCCGACTGCGAGTCGGCCCTCGGCGACCCGTCCGCGGCCATCGGCCTCTACCGCCAGGCGCTGCTGGCCGAGCCCGAGCGCGAGGACGTCCACCGCCGCCTGATGGAGGCCTACGCGCGGGTGGGGCAGCGCGCGCAGGCGCTCCGGCAGTTCGACCTCTGCGCCGACGCGCTGCGGCGCCGCCTGCGGGCCGAGCCGAGCCCCGAGACGGTCGCCCTCTGCGCGCGGGTCCGGCGGGGCGGGAGGTGATCGGGATGGCCAGGAGCACCCGCATCGACGCGTCCCCGGCCCCGGTGTGGGCGCCGTGCCCGGACTGCTGGGGCCAGGGCCGGATCTACTGCCGCGACGAGGACCGGCGGCTGCGTCCGGTGGCCTGCTACGGCTGCCTCGGCGTCGGCCAGACGCTGCGGCTCCCGGACCCCCCGACCGGCCAGGGGGGCGCCGGGCGCGAGGTGGTGTAGCGTCCGCTCGATGCGGATGCTGAGGAGATCGGTCAGTCTCCTCGGCGTCGCGCTCGCCGCCCTCGGGGCGGCCGCGGCCACGGCCGTGGCGGACGTCGACCTCGCCCTCGAGAAGGCCCGCCTCAACGACGCGGCCCCGGTCGCCGTCGGCGAGCAGGCCGTGTTCAGGCTCGACGTCCGCAACCTCGGGGACACGCCCGCGACCGGCGTGAGCGTCGTGGACACCTTCCCCGACGGCCTGACGCCGGTCGAGGCGCCCCGGGCTGCACGATCGCGGGGCGGGTCGTGACGTGCGCGGTCTCGGTGGCGCTCACCAAGGGCGACCCCCCGTATCCTTCGTCCTGCACGCGCGCGCCGAGCCGGCCGCGGCCGGCCGCATCCTGACCAACGAGGCGGTCGCGACCGCCGACGGGGGCGATTCGGCATCGGCGTCGCGCGACGTCCCGGTCGGGCCGTACTCCGTGCTGTCGGTGGCCGCGAGCGCGAGCGCCGCATCGGTCCAGGCGGGCTCACGGGTCGGCCTCACCGCCGTCGTCCGCAACATGGGCCCGAGCCCGGCGGCGGGCGTGCGGGCGCTCGTGCGCCTGCCGCCGGGGCTCGTCTTCGGCTCGGCCTCCTCCAGCCAGGGGGCCTGCGCCGGGGCCGCGTGCGATCTCGGCGGCCTGCCGGCGGGCGGGCAGGCGACGATCGAGGTCCTGGGGAGCGCCCACGTCTTCGCCGTCGGCCGGCACGTCGCCACGTTCGAGGCGACGGCGACGGGCCCGAGCGCCCCGGCCGCCGCCGACGTCGCGATCGACGTGACGCCGGCCGCCGCGCCGGCGATCGCGGCGGCCCTGCCGCCCGACCTGGCGGTGACGGTGCGCCCGCCGAGGGGCGTGAGGGAGGGGGTCGTCGGCACCTGGACGCTCGAGGTCGCCAACCGGGGGGCCGGGCCCGCGACCGAGGTGCGGGTGCGCGGGGCGGCCAGCCCGGCGGCGGCGCTGGTCGGCGCTCGCGGGCGCGGCGCCCGGTGCGGGGCGGTCATGCCGGTCACCTGCAGCCTCGGGACGCTCGCGCCCGGCGAGCGCCGGGCGGTCGCGCTGCGGCTCCGTCCCCTCCGGGAGGGGAGGCTGGCCGTGACCGGCTCGGCCGCGGCGGCCGAGGCCGAGACCAGCGACGCGAACAACCTCGCGGGCGCGCGGAGCCGCGCCGCCGCCGGGCGCGCCCGGCTGACGCTCCGCGCGCGGCCGGCCGGCGCCACCGCGCGCACGGGCGATCGGGTCGCGTTCCTCATCACGGTCGGCAACCGGAGCTTCGTGACGGCCCGGCGCCTGACGGTCTGCGGCCTGCCGCCCGGCGCCGCGCCCAGGTGCTGGACGCTCGCGAGCCTGCGCCCGGGCGGCTCCCGCACCTACCGCCTGACGGCGACGGCCGCCGGGCCGGGCCGGGCCGCCGCGACGGCCACCGCGCGCGCGGCGAACTCCGCGCCGGCGGCCGCGCGCGCCGCCGTGCGCGTCCTCAGCCGGTGAGGTCCTCCAGCGGGACGTCGGGGTCGGCGAGCCGCCCCGGGTCCACCGGCGCCCGCGACCGGATCAGCGCCTGCACGCCCTCGTTGACGTCCCAGACGTTGATGTTCATGCCGGCGAGCACGGCGCCGTCGTCGCCCAGCCAGAAGACGAGCGCCTCGCGGGCGGCGAGGTCGCCGCGCACGACGACCGGGGCGCCGGGGTCGGCCAGCCCGGAGTACTCCATCCCGACGTCGTACTGGTCCGAGAAGAAGTAGGGCAGGCGCTCGTACGGGTCGGTGCGGCCGAGCATCGCGCGGGCCGCCGCCGGGCCCTGGTTGAGGGCGTTGGCCCAGTGCTCCACCCGCACGCGGCGCCCGAAGAAGGGGTGCTCCGCGTTGGCCACGTCGCCGGCCGCGAAGACGTCGCCGCCGGCGTGCAGGGTGGCGTCCACCAGCACCCCGTTGTCGACGGCCAGGCCGGCCGCCTCGGCGAGCGCCGTGCGGGGCGCCACGCCCACGCCGACGAGGACCGCGGCGCAGTCGACCGCCCGCCCGCCCTGCACCACGACGCGCTCGGCCCGGCCGTCGCCCTCGATCGCCTCGACCCCGGTGCCGGTGAGCAGCTCCACGCCGTGGTCGCGGTGGACGTCGGCGTACATGCCCCCGACCTCCGCGCCGAGGACGGTCTGCAGCGGCACCGCCTCCCGCTCGACCACCGTGACCTCCATGCCGCCGGTGCGGGCCGAGGCGGCGGCCTCGGCGCCGATCCAGCCGGCCCCGATGACGACCAGCCGGCCGCCGGCGGCGATCACGTCGCGGAGCCGGTCGCAGTCGTCGAGGGTCCGCAGGACGTGGACGCCCTCCAGCTCGGCGCCCGGGATCGGCAGCCGGCGGGGCTCGGACCCGGTCGCCAGCAGCAGCCGGTCCCAGGCGAGCGCCTCGCCGTCGCTGAGGGTGGCCGTGCGGGCGCCGGGATCGACGGCGGTGACCTCGCGGCCGCGCAGCAGCTCGATCTCCTGCGTCGCGTAGAAGCCCTCTGGGTGGACGTAGACCGAGTCCCGCTCGGCCTCGCCCTGCAGGTAGCCCTTGGAGAGCGGCGGCCGCTCGTAGGGCCGGTGCGGCTCCGCCCCGACGAGGACGACCCGCCCGTCGAAGCCCTCCTCGCGCAGGGTCTCGGCCGCCTTCGCGCCCGTCAGGCTCGCCCCCACGATCAGGAAGGTCGGTCGCTCGGCCATCCCCGCCTCCTCGCTCCTGCCGCCGCCGAGGCCCCAGCCTAGTCGCTGCGGCGGGCCGTGCCGCCTACGGCCCGGCCAGGGGGATGCGGTCCTGCGCGAGGAGGGCCTGGTCGGTGCCGCTGGTGGCGATCACCCGATCGTCGAGCGCCTCCTCGCCGGGGAAGTCGTCGGGATCGATGCGCGCGACGGGCTCGACGAGGTCGAGGCCGACCGTGCGCCAGGTCGCGCCCCCGTCGGCGCTCGCCTGCACCAGGTAGCGGCGCCCGGGTGATGGGGTCGGCGCGTCCCACTCGACGACCACCTCGTCGCCGGCGCCGCCTGCGGTCCAGCGCCGGCCGGCCGCCGCAACGCCCCCGAGGTGTGGCCTGGCCACACCCCGCCTACCATTGGGCCGTGGACGACGATGCGATCGAGGTCCGCGACAACCCAGAGGCCGGGCGCTACGAGGCCGTCGTCGACGACCGCCTCGCCGGGTACGTGGCCTACCGGCCCCGCCGCGACGGCCTGGCGCTCACCCACACCGACGTGCTGCCCCGGTGGGAGGGGCGCGGGATCGGCGGCCGCCTGACGCGCGCCGCCCTCGACGACGCGCGCGCCCGCGGGCTCGCGGTGCTGCCCTACTGCCCGTTCGTCGCCGCCTGGATCCGCCGCCATCCCGAGTACGAGGACCTGGTCCCCGAGGGCGAGCGGGCGCTCCTCGATCCCCGGGGCTGAGGCCCGGGGAAGCCATCGAGGGCCGGCCTCGGTCACCCCGGCGCGACGGGGCCGGCCCTGACTCCTGTTATCGGCCGGCGCCTCGCGGTCTTCAGTCCCGGGGCGGCGCGAGGGGGGCGAGGAAGCCCAGCACCTCGGAGACGAAGAGCTCGGTGGCCGTGTCCATGGCCGTGTGCCCCTGGCCGGGCATCGTGACGAGCCGGGCGTCCGGCAGGCCGGCCGCGACCGTCGCGGCCGCCTCCATGAACGACGGCCGGCTGGCGCCGCCCCGCAGCACCAGCGTCGGCACGTCGAGTCCCTCGAAGGCGGCCGGGTCGAACCGCTGCTCGTTGGCGGCCCGCAGCTCCCGGGGGATGGTGGGGGCGGCGGCCAGCCGCGCCTCCCACGCAGGCTGCGCGCGCATGACCTCGATCTGATCCTCCGCCACGCCGGCCACCTCGGCCATGAAGAACGCCATGAGACGGTCGCGATCCCCCGCCTCGAGCAGCTCCTCGAGCCGTGCGATCACCTCGTCGCTCGCGACGCCCGCCGCGACCGGCGGCTCGTAGAGCACGAGCGCCCGGAGCGACGTGACGAGTGGCGCCCCCTGGAGCGCGCAGATCGCCCCGAAGGAGTGCCCGAGCAGGCACGTCCCCTCGCCGCCGAGGGCGGCGAGGGCGGCGACGTCCTCGAACTCGCGCTCGATGGCCCAGCCGCGGGCGTCGCCGCTCGCGCCTCGCCCGCGGCGGTCCGCCGCCAGCACCGTGAACCGCTCCTCGAAGGCCGGCAGCACCGGGCGCCAGCGGGCGTGGTCGGCGGCGGTGCCGTGGAGCAGGACGAGCGGGGGCCCGCCGCCGCTGCGCCAGGCGGCGATCGGCGTTCCGTCGGCGGAGTGGACGGTCTCGAGAGTGGCCAGAGCGCGACCGTACGTCCGGCCCGCACTGCGGGTCAACGCTCCGACTGCGAACCTGGGCGCGTGACGCGCTGGGCGACCTTCGACTGCTACGGCACCCTGATCGACTGGGACGGCGGCGTCGGGGCCGAGCTCGAGCGCCTGGCCGGCGCCGAGCGGGCCCCGGAGCTCCTCGCGCGCTACCACGCCGCCGAGCCCGAGGTCGAGGCCGGCCCGTACCTGAGCTATGCCGAGGTCATGTCGCTCGCGCTCGCGCGGGCTGCGCGGGAGGCCGGCGTTCCGCTGCCGGCGGGGGAGGAGGGGGCCCTCGCGCGGGCGCTCCCCTCGTGGCGCCCGTTCCCCGAGGTGCCGGACGAGCTGGAGGAGCTGCGCCGGCGCGGCTGGCGGCTGGCCGTGCTCTCGAACTGCGACCGCGAGCACATCGCGGCGTCGCAGCGGGCCCTCGGCGTCGCCTTCGACGAGGTCGTGGTGGCGGAGGACGTGCGCTCCTACAAGCCGGCCCACGCCCACTGGGAGCGGTTCTTCGCCGTCACGGGCGCCGACCGCGCCGCCCACGTGCACGTCGCCGCGAGCCGCTTCCACGACATCGCCCCGTGCGCGGGAGCTCGGGCTGACCAGCGCCTGGATCAACCGCGCCGGGCAGCGATCCGAGCCCGGCCCCGCGAGGGAGCTCCCGGACCTCCGCGGCCTGGCGGACGCGCTCGACGGGCTGGTCAGTGCGGCGTGAGCCCGTGGGCCTCCTCCATGAGGCCGTGCACGATCATCGCGGCGGCGCTCGAGCCCGCGGCGACGGCGTTGGCCACCGAGGGCATCTGCGCGGTCACGTCGCCGGCGGCCGAGAGGCCGGGCGCGGCCGTGTGGAGGGCCTCGATCGACCTCGACGGCCTCGGCGACGACCGGCCCGGGCGCGGCGAGCGCCGCCCCCAGCCGCTCGGCGAGCGCGGAGCGCTGATGCAGGGTCACCGGCACGAGCAGCCCCTCGCACGCGCGCTCGGCGCCGTCGTCGAAGACGACCGCGGTCAGGGTCTCGCCCGGGCCGCGGAGCCCCGCCACGCGCCGCTCGTCCACGGCGACGCCGGCGGCCCGCAGTCGCGCGCCGTCCTCGGGGTCGAGCTCGGCGGGGCCGTCCGCGAGCAGCGTCACGTCGTCGCTCCAGAACCGCAGCAGCAGCGCCCGGCGCGCGCCCGCGGCGCCCCGGTCCAGCACGCCGAGGGGCCGGTCGCGCATCTCCCAGCCGTGGCAGAAGGGGCAGTGGAACACCGACCGGCCCCACCGCTCCGCGACACCCGGGCAGCTCCGGGACGCGGTAGTCCATGCCGGTGGCGAGCAGCACGCGCCGGGCGACCTCGCGCGCGCCGCCGGCGAGCCGCAGCGCGAAGCCCCCGTCGCGCCGCTCCCCGTCCAGGACCTCGCCGGTCCTCAGCTCCACGCTCGGGTACGCCGCGAGCTCGGCGCGCGCCGCGGCGTACAGCTCGTCGGGCGGGCGGCCGTCGTGGCCGAGCAGGCCGCCGATCCCGTGGGCCACGACGTTGCTCTGGCGTCCCGCGTCGATCACCAGCGTCCGGCGCCGCGCCCTCCCGAGCACCAGCGCCGCGCTCAGGCCGGCGGCGCCCCCGCCGACGACGATGCAGTCCCATGAGTTCTCCATGCGGCAATGGTGACGCCGCCGGCGTCACCTGCCAAACTCACTTGCCATGTCGGCAAAGGCACGCGACGACGAGGCGATCGACGTCCGCGCCCGGCGTCGCCTCCGCGAGCTGCGGGCCGAGCGCGGGCTGACGCTCCAGCAGGTGGCCGAGCGCGCCAGCATCGACGTCTCGACGCTCAGCCGGCTCGAGGCGGGCAAGCGCCGCCTCGCCCTCGACCACATCCCCGCCCTCGCCGCGGCGCTGGGCGTGAGCGCCGATGACCTGCTCCGCTCGGCCCCCGTCCGCGACCCCCGCGTCCGCGCCCGGCCGCGCACCCGCGACGGCCTGACGCTCTGGCCCCTCACCCGCAGCGGGGCGGCCGGCGGCCCGCGCGCGTTCAAGATCCACATCAGCCCGGAGCGGCGCACCCCGCCCCCGTGCTGCCCGTCCACGAGGGGCAGGACTGGCTCTACGTGCTGCGCGGGCGCCTGCGGCTCCTGCTCGGCGAGCAGGACCTCACCATCGAGCCGGGCGACGCCGTGGAGTTCACGACCTGGACGCCGCACTGGTTCGGGTCGTCGACGAGCCCGTGGAGCTCATCCTCATCGTCGGCCCCCAGGGCGAGCGCCTGCACCTCGGGTGAGGCGACGCGAGGCGCCGGGATAGTCTTCGGAGGGATGCTGCGCGTACGCCTGGTCGGCGAGCTCGCCCTCGAGCTGGACGGGCGGCGGCTCGATCCCCCGGCGAGCCGACGGGCGCGGTCGCTGCTGGCGTGGCTCGCCTACCACCCGGGCCTGCACCCGCGCACGCGCGTCGCCTCGGTCTTCTGGCCCGACGTCCTCGACACCAGCGCCCGCGCCAGCCTCAGGACGACGCTGACGACGCTGCGCCGGAGCCTCGGGGAGGAGGCCGCCGGCCGCATCGTGGCCGGCCGGGACCGCGTGGGCATCGAGGACCGCCCGGACGTCTGGATCGACGTGCGCGAGATCGAGCGCCTCGCCGCCGAGGGCCTGGGGGACGAGGCGCTCGCGCTGGGCGCCGGCGATCTCCTCACCGACCTCGACGACGACTGGGTGCTCGAGGTGCGGCAGGCGCACCGCGACCGGATCGGCGAGCTGCTGGCGTCCGCGGCCCGGGCGGCGGAGGAGGCCGGCGACGCGGACGCCGCCGTTCGGCTCTCCCGCCGCCGGCTCGACCTGGACCCGGCCTCCGAGGACGCCGCGCGGGCACTGATGCGGCGGCTGGCGCTGGCCGGCGACGCCGCGGCGGCCGTCTCCGCGTACGAGTCCTTCCGGGCGGCGCTTCGGCGCGAGCTCGGGATGCTGCCCTCGGCCGAGACGCGCGCCCTGGCCGTCGAGCTCCGCTCCGAGCGTCCCGGCGCGGGCGCGGCGGGCCCGGCGCTCCCGCTCCCGGCGGCGCTCTCGCGCGGCGGCGACGGCCCCCTGGTCGGCCGCCGCGATGCCCTCGCCGCGCTGCTCGCGGCCTGGGAGCGCGCCCGCGTGGGCGCGGCGGCGCTCGTCCTGGTCGCCGGCGAGGCCGGCAGCGGCAAGACGCGCCTGCTCGCCGCGCTGGCGGCCGAGGCGCACGGGGGCGGCGCGACGGTGCTCGCCGGCCGCTGCGACGCCGACGGCGTCGTGCCGTTCGCGCCCTTCGCCGAGGCGCTCCGGCCCTACCTGGCCTCCGCCGCCGAAG
>CAWEGW010000002.1:0-46353 GCA_963808825.1 Miltoncostaeaceae bacterium
ATCGCACCCCGGCCATGCACCTCCTGATCTCCGTCGCCGTGCTCCATGCCTTGGAGGAGACCGCGCGCGCGGGGCCCCTGATCCTCGCGGTCGACGACCTCCAGTGGCTCGACGAGCCGAGCGCGAGGGCCCTGGGCTATGCGCTGCGCCGCCTCGGCGGGTCGCCGGTGTGGCTGGTCGCGACGCGCCGGCACGAGGGAGGGGCGACGCCGGGGCGGATCGAGGATGCGCTCGGGCCGGACCTCGTCCGCCGGGTCGAGCTCGGGCCGATGGACCTCGACGCCCTCGGCCTGATGCTGCGCGGGCGCCTCGGGCTCGCCCTCCCGCGCGCCCGGCTCCGGGCCGTGCTCGAGCGGTCGGGGGGGAACCCGCTGCACGCCCTCGAGCTCGGCCGCCTGGTGCTGGCGGGCGCGAGCCTGGCCCCGGGCGAGACGGCCCGGGTCCCCGAGACGCTGGGCGGGCTGGTCGCCGAGCGGGTGCGCGGGCTGGATGGGAGGACGCGGCGGGCGCTGCTCGAGGTCGCGGCCCTGTCGCGGCCGTCGATCGAGCTGCTCGACGCCACCGGCGGCGAGGTCGAGACGGCCGTGGCCGCCGGGCTCGTCGAGCGTTCCGGCGACGCGGTGCGCTTCAGCCACCCGCTCTACGCGTCCGCGATCTACGCCGCGGCGAGCGCGCGCGTGCGGCGGGCGGTCCACCGGGATCTCGCGGGCCGGCTCACGGACCCGGCCGAGCGCGCCCTTCACCTGGCGCTGGGGGCCGAGGGGCCCGATGACCGCCTGGCGGCCGACCTCGAGGAGGTCGCAGGGGAGGTGGCGGAGCGGGGAGCGGCCGACACGGCCGCGGAGCTTGCTCAGCAGGCGCGCCGGCTCACGTCCCGCGACGGCGGCGCCGACTGGGCCAGGCGCGGCCTCGCCGCCGCCGACTACCTCCTCGCCGCGGGCGACGGGCCGGCCGCGCAGGCGATGCTGGACGAGCTGACGGCTGCCCTTCCCGCCGGTCCTCTGCGCGCCGAGGCGCTCTGGCGACTCGCGGACGTGCCCGGCGCCGGCGATTTCGCGACCCGCCTCAGCGTTCTCGAGGCGGCCCGCGCCGAGGCCGGTGAGGAGCCGGGGCTGTGCGGGCGGATCGAGCTCTCGCGGGCGGCCATGTCGGCGAACGCCGGCCACGGGGACCGCTACCTGGACCACGCCGAGGCGGCGCTCGTGTGGGCGCGGGCCGCGCCTGAGGCCGAGCAGCTCGCCTCCGCGCTCTCGCTGCTCGGGGTCGCGCGGTTCGTGCAGGGACACGGGGTCGAGGAGGAGCTGATGCGGCGGGCGCTCGCACTTGCCCCGGCAGGGCGGCATTACTACACCGAGACGCCGCGGACCATGCTCGGCGTGGTGCTGGCCTGGGCGGGGAGGCTCCAAGAGGCCCGGCCGCTGCTGGAGGCCGATCTCGGCCTGGCGTCCGCCCGGGGGGACGTGTGGGCCGAGTGCGCCGTGGTCTTCCACCTGACCGAGCTCGAGTGCTGGGCGCGGGACCTCCCGAAGGCTGAGGAGCTGGCGCGGCGATGCCTGGAGCTCGCGGGGCAGCTGCCGCCCTCGAACACGGAGCAGAGGCTCCGCTACGCCGCCGCCCTCGTGGACGCCTACCGGGGGCGGGTCGAGGCGGCCCGCGAGGGGGCGCGCCTGGGCGGCGCGGCCGCCCGCGCGGAGGGCGACGTTCTGGGCGAGATGCGCAGCGAGCTGGTGCTCGGCTTCCTCGCGCTGTCGCTCGGCGACCCGGCACTGGCGTCCGAGCACCTGTGCCCGCTCGTCGAACGGCTGCGGGCGAGCGGCGTCGTCGAGCCCGGCGTCGTCCCGGCACTCCCGCTCGCCGCGGAGGCCATGGTCGGCGTCGGCGACCTCGAGGGCGCGACGGCGCTGGCCGACGAGCTCGAGGACCTCGGCGGGCGGCTGGACCGGCCGTGGGCGCGGGTCACCGCCGCGCGCTGTCACGCGCTCGCCGCGGCCGCGGCCGGCGACCTGGCCGGGGCGCTCGACCGCATCGCGCGGTCGGACCCCGACGATCGCCGCCTGGGGGACCCGTTCGAGCGGGCGCGCACGCGCCTCGTGCAGGGGACGCTGCTGCGCCGCGCCAAGAAGCGTGGCGCGGCGAGAAGGGAGATCGAGGACGCGATCGCGGGCTTCACCGCGATCGGCACGCCGCTCTGGGCGGCGCGGGCGGAGGCCGAGCTCGAGCGGCTCGGCCTCCGCCCGCGCCCCGGCGCGCTGACCGAGACCGAGTCGAGGATCGCCCGGCTGGCGGCCTCGGGCGCGACCAACCGGGAGATCGCGAGCCGCCTGTTCGTCTCGGTGAAGACCGTGGAGGCGAACCTCTCGCGGTGCTACCGGAAGCTGGGCGTCCGCTCCCGGGTCGAGCTGGCCCGGGGCCTCGAGCACGACGAGATCGGGCCCGATCCGCCACGCTGAGGGAAGGCGCTCAGCGCCAGGGGCCGCCCCGCGTGCGCGCCCCTCCATGACCTCGTCGGGCGCGCGGGCGAGGACACCGAGGGAGATGAGGCGCAGCGGGTCGGCCCGGGGTGGTCGCCTGGGACCTCAAGCGGCTCCAGCCGTGCTGAACGCGCTCGCCGACCCGCCCTTCGCACACTTCGCGCCGACGATCGCGGGCGACCGCGGGTTGACCCGGCCGGTGTTGCGCTGCTGGCGCGGGGCCGATCCGCGCCTGCTCACGCCGGTGCCGACCACCGAGCCCATCCCCTTGGTGGCCTCAGCCGTCTGATCAGCCGAGGTCCGGCCAGGCCTTCACCCTCGGAAGGTTGTTGCGCTCGTTGGCGAGGTTGGCGGCGGCCCGGTAGCAGAGGAAGCGCTGGAGCGAGAGGTGCGGCCCCGCGGTCGTGCACGCCGCGAATCGCACGGCGGGAGGCGTGGTAGGCGGGCCCGCAGTTCCCGGGTCCCCGAGCGCGGACGCGCCCGCGGCGAGGGCCGGCGCGAGCAGCGCCAGGGTGGCCCAGCCGATCGCGCGGATCGGCGGGCGGTTGGTGTGGGAGGTCAGCATCCGGCTCATCATCGGCTCCTGTGCGGTGGCGTCGGGACGATCCGACGCTAGGAGCGACCTCTCGCCGGAGACATCAGGGGGAACCCTTTGCGGAACCGCGAGGAACCCTTCGCCGAAGGGCCGTCATAGACTCGCGACGATGGCCGAGCTGTTCGGTCGCGAGGGCGAGCTGGACGAGATCCGCGCCTTCCTCGACGGCGCTGAGGGGTCGAGCGCGCTCCTGATCGCGGGCGGGCCGGGGATCGGCAAGACGGCGCTCTGGAGCGAGGGGCTCGAGGAGGCGCGTGCCCGCGGCCTCCGGACGACCGTGACGCGTCCGTCCGAGGCCGAGGCCGTCCTCCCCTTCGCCGCGCTCATCGACCTTCTCTCGGACCTCGCAGACGAGGCGTTGCCGGCGCTCGCTCCCCCCCAGGCCCGAGCGCTCGAGTCCGTGCTGCTCCGCGCCGAGCCGGATCGCTCGGCGGGCATGCACCTCCTGGTCTCCGTCGCGGTCCTCCGGGCCTTGGAGGAGACCGCGCGACGGGCGCCCGTCGTCCTCGGGATCGATGACCTCCAGTGGCTCGACGAGTCGAGCGCCCGAGCCCTCGGCTTCGCGGTACGCCGGCTGGGCCGGTCGCCGGTCTGGCTCGTCACGACGCGCCGGCCGGACGGAGGCGCGGCGCCAGGAGGGCTCGAGGATGCGCTCGGACCGGACCTGGTCCACCCGATCGAGCTCGGGCCGATGGACCTCGGCGCGCTCGGCCTGATGCTGCGCCAGCGCCTCGGCCTCGCGCTCCCGCGAGCTCGGCTCAGGGCGGTGCTCGAGCGGTCGGGGGGGACCCGCTCCACGCCCTCGAGCTCGGCCGCCTGGTGCTCTCGGGGGCGAGCCTCGCCCCCGGCGAGGCGGCTCGGGTTCCCGAGACGCTGGGCGGGCTGGTCGCCGAGCGGGTGCGCGGTCTGGATGGGAGGACGCGGCGGGCGCTGCTCGAGGTCGCGGCGCTGTCGCGGCCGTCGATGGAGCTGCTCGACGCGACCGGCGACGAGCTCGAGACGGCCGTGGCGGCAGGGCTCGTCGAGCGCTCCGGCGATGCCGTGCGCTTCAGCCATCCGCTCTACGCGTCCGCCATCTACACCGCGGCGACGGCCGGCGAGCGGCGAGCGGTGCACCGGGACCTTGCGAGCCGGATCACGGACCCGGCCGAGCGCGCCCTCCACCTGGCGCTCGGGGCCGACGAACCAGACGACCGGTTGGCGGCCCACCTGGAGGAGGTCGCGAGGGAGGTGGCGGAGCGAGGAGCGGCCGACACGGCGGCGGAGCTGGCTCGGCAGGCGCGCCGGCTGACGTCCGACGACGGCGCCGACGGGGCCAGGCGCGGCCTCGCAGCCGCGGACTACCTGTTCGCGGCGGGCGACGGGCCGGCGGCGCAGGCGATGCTCGACGAGCTGATCGCCGCCCTTCCCGCCGGTCCCCCGCGCGCCGAGGCGCTCTGGCGGGTCGCGGACGTGTCCGGCGCCAGCGACTTCGCGACCCGCCTCCGCGTTCTCGAGAGGGCTCGCGCCGAAGCCGGCGAGGAGCCGGGGCTGTGCGTGCGGATCGAGCTCGCGCGGGCGATCCTCTCGGTGTGCGCCGGCGACGGCGAGCGCTTCCTGCACCACGCCGAGGCGGCGGTCGCGTGGGCGCAGGCTGCGCCCCACCCCGAGCTGCTCGCCGACGCGCTCTCGGAGCTCGGGCTCGCGCGGTTCTGGCAGGGACACGGGGTCGAGGAGGAGGTGATGCGGCGGGCGCTCGCACTGGCGCCGGCGACGCTGCCCTACTTCATGGAGACGCCGCGGACCAGGCTCGGCATGATGCTGACCTGGGCGGGGAGGCTGCAGGAGGCCCGGCCGCTGCTGGAGGCCGATCTCGGACTGGCGACCGCCCGGGGCGACGTCGCGGCCGAGGGCATGATGATCTACCACCTGACCGAGCTCGAGGTCTGGGCGCGTGACCTCCCCCGGGCGGAGGAGCTGGCCGGGCGATGCCTGGAGCTCGCGCGGCACCTGCCGCCGTCCAACATGGAGCAGCACCTCCGCTACGCCGCCGCCCTCGTGGACGCCTACCGGGGACGGGTCGAGGCGGCCCGGGACGGGGCGCGCCTGGGCGGCGCGGCCGCGCGCGCGATGGGCGACGCGCTTGGCGAGATGCGCAATGAGCTGGTGCTCGGCTTCCTCGCGCTGTCGCTCGGCGACTCGGGGCAGGCGTGCGAGCATCTGCGCCCGCTCGTCGAGCGGCTGCGCGCGAGCCGCAGCGTCGAGCCAGGGATCGTGCCGGCCCTCCCGCTCGCGGCGGAGGCGATGGTCGGGGTCGGCGACCCGGAGGGCGCGACGGCGCTCGCCGACGAGCTCGAGGACCTCGGCCGCCGGCTCGATCGGCCCTGGGCGCGGGTGACGGCCGCGCGGTGTCACGCGCTCGCCGCGGCCGCCAGCGGCGACCTGGCCGGGGCGCTCGACCACATCGCGCGTGCGGACCCCGACGATCGGCGCCTCGGCGATCCGTTCGAGCGGGCGCGCACGCGACTCGTGCGGGGCACGCTGCTGCGGCGCGCCAAGAAGCGCGGCGCGGCGCGGACGGCGATCGAGGAGGCGATCGCCGGCTTCACGGCGATCGGCACGCCGCTCTGGGCCGAGCGGGCGCGGGCCGAGCTCGAGCGGCTCGGCCTCCGCCCGCGGGCCGGCGCGCTGACCGAGGCCGAGTCGAGGATCGCCGAGCTCGCCGCCTCCGGAGCGACCAACCGGGAGATCGCGAGCCGCCTCTTCCTCTCGGTCAAGACCGTCGAGGCGAACCTCTCCCGCACCTACCGCAAGCTCGGGGTGCGCTCCCGCGTCGAGCTGGCCGGACGCCTCGCCGGGGACGAGGGCCGGCGCGGGTCGCCGGCCTGAGGCGAGCCCTCAGCGCCGGGGGCGGCCCCGGGCTGCGCGTTCCTCGGCGCTCATCCGGCTGGCGCCGACCCGCGCGTCCAGCCAGCCCGTGACCGGGGCCGCCTCGGCGGCCACCCGGCGGGCGAGGTCGAGCGCGGCCTGCCCCTCCAGGGCCGCGTCGGGCGCGCGACCGAAGACGACCATCGAGGTGAACCGCAGGAGGTCGGCCCTCGGATGGTCGCGCGGCACGCCGCGGGGGGTGCCCTTCAGGGCGGGCGGACCGAGCTCCAGCCCGGCCTCCTCGGCGGCCTCGACGGCGGCCTCGAGCTCGGCCCCGCCCGCCTCGTCGAGGACGCCGGCCCGGTAGCGCCCCAGCTGGTCGCGAGCCATCTTGTAATAGCCCGTGGCGACCACGAGCCCGTCGGCCGAGATCGCCACGTAGAGCCCGGCCTCGCTGCCGGGGCGGGTCGCCACGCCGTACGTCGTGGTCTTCAGCGGCGACTTGTCGCGCGAGAAGCGGACGTCACGATGCTGGCGGAACATCCTCACCTCGCCGCCCCAGTCCGCCGCGACCTCGCCCAGCAGGCGCTCCAGGGGCGTCCGGACCTCCGCCTCCCAGGCGTCCTTCGTCGCCGCCCAGTACTCCCGCGAGTTGTCCTCCGCCAGGCCCTCGAACCACGCGACCGCCCCCGGGCCGAAACCGGAGAACCGGGCCATGTTCGCGTCGTCAGCCACCGGCTCCTGGATATCAGCTTCCGCGGCCGCGGAGGAGGCCGTCGGGGGCCCGGGGCTATACTCCCGCCCGTGCTCGGCACGATCCTGACCGCGATGGTCACGCCGTTCGGCGACGACCTGCGGGTCGACGAGGCCGCGGCGGCGCGGCTCGCCCACCATCTCGTCGAGCACGGGTCCGACGGCCTGGTGGTCGCGGGCACGACCGGCGAGGCGTCGACGCTGAGGGACGAGGAGCAGGCCGCGCTCGTGCGGCTGGCGGTGCGGGAGGTGGGCGGGGGCCGGGCGACCGTCGTGGCCGGGACGGGCACCAACGACACGGCCCACTCGGTGCACCTCACCCAGCTCTGCGCCGAGGCCGGGGCCGACGCCGCGCTCGTGGTGACGCCCTACTACAACCGGCCGCCGCGCGAGGGGATCGTCGCCCACATCGCGGCGATCGCCGAGGTCGGCCTGCCGGTGATCCTCTACAACATCCCCTCGCGGTCGGCGCTCAACATGCCGCCCGACCTGATCGCCGAGCTCGCGGGGATCCCCGGCGTCGTGGGGCTGAAGCAGGCGAACCCGGACCCGGGGGAGCTCGCCGCGGTGGCCCAGACGCCGCTCGCCCTCTACGCGGGCAACGACGACATGCTGCTCGCCGTCTTGGAGCTCGGCGGCGCGGGCGTCATCTCGGTCTCGTCCCACCTGGTGGGCGAGGAGATGGCGGCGATCGCCGAGGACGTGCGCCGCGGGGACCTCGAGGAGGCGCGGCGCCGCGACGGCGGCCTGGCCGAGCTCTACGCCGGCCTGTTCGTGACGACGAGCCCCATCCTGATCAAGGCCGCCCTGGAGATGACCGGGCTCATCCCCTCGGCGCGGCTGCGGCTCCCGCTGGTCGAGGCCACCCCGGTCCAGCGCGACATCCTGCGCACCGTGCTCGAGCGCCGCGGCATCCTCTCGCGGGCCTGACCGCGACCGACATCCTGGAGGCAGACATCGCGACGGACGCGACCGGCTCGCGCGTGCGGGTGATCCCGCTCGGCGGCGCCGGCGAGATCGGCAAGAACATGTACGTGGTCGAGAGCGACGGCCGGATGGTCGTCATCGACTGCGGGCTGACGTTCCCCAAGAACGACCAGATGGGCGTGGACATCGTCCTGCCCGACTTCACCTACCTGCTCGAGCACCAGGACGCGCTCGAGGCGATCATCCTCACCCACGGCCACGAGGACCACATCGGCGCGGTGCCGTTCCTGCTGCGCGCCGTCGGCGACGTGCCGGTCTACGGCCGCCGCTTCACGCTGGCGCTGCTGCGCCCCAAGCTCGGGGAGCACGGCCTCGCCGAGAGCGCCGAGCTGATCGAGGTGTCCTACGGGCGCGAGGTCCCGATCGGGCCCTTCCAGGTCGAGTTCATCCCGATCACCCACTCCATGCCCGACTGCTCGGCGGTCGCCCTGCGCACCCCCGCCGGGACGATCCTGCACACCGGCGACTTCGGCATCGAGTTCGACCCGGTCGACGGCCGCCTCAGCGCCGTGGGCGACTTCGTGCGCCTCGGCGACCGGGGGGTGCGCCTCCTGCTGGCCGACTCGACGAACGCCGAGGAGAGCGACGTCGCGGTGCCGTTCCCCAACGAGGCCGTCAAGGACGGCCTCTCGGCGCTGTTCGCGACGTCGCGCGGGCGGGTCCTGGTCACGACCTTCTCCTCGCACATCCACCGGATGCAGCAGGTGCTGGAGGCGGCCTACCTCGACGGCCGCGTCGTGGCCCTGGTGGGCCGCTCCCTGACGCGCAACGTCAACATCGCCACCAACCTCGTCGACCCGGACACCGGCCGTGCCTACCTGACGGTCCCGCCCGGCACGCTCGTCTCCCTCCGCGACCTCGAGTCGCGGCCCCTCGACGAGCAGGTGATCCTCTGCACCGGCAGCCAGGGCGAGCCCATGGCCGCGCTCAGCCGCATCGCCCGGGGCGAGCACAAGCACGTGGAGGTCGCCGAGGGCGACACGGTGCTCTACTCGGCGAGCACCGTGCCCGGCAACGAGCTCGCGGTCGCCGAGATCGAGAACCGGCTCGTGCGCCAGGGCGCCCGCGTCCTGCGCGGCGAGGAGGCCGGCCTGCACCTGTCCGGCCACGGCCGCGCGCGCGACCTGCTCTTCATGCTGCAGTGGGTGCGGCCGACGCACTTCGCGCCGATCCACGGCGAGACCAAGCACCAGCTCGCCCACGCCCGCCTGGCCGCGCGGGCGCCCCTCGGCCTGACGGCCGACCGCATCCACGTGCTCGACAACGGCGACGTGCTCGAGCTCGACGGCGAGCGGGCGGCCGTGGTCGACGAGGTGCGCGTCGGGCTGACCTACGTCAACCAGGGAGGCGGGGGCGACATCACCGAGAGCGTGCTGCGCGACCGGCGCCACCTCTCCGACGACGGCCTCGTCCTGGTGCTCGCGCGGATCGACGCCTCCGACGGCTCGCTCGTGGGGGAGGTGGAGGTCGTGACGCGGGGCTTCGCGGCGGGCGACGACGAGCGGCTCATCGAGGAGACCCGCCTGGAGGTCGAGCGCAGCCTGGCCGCGTCGGCCGAGCAGCGGGTGACCGAGGTCGGGGTCCTCCAGCACCAGATCCACGACGCCGTCGCGGGGCTCCTGCGGCGGAGGACCCAGCAGCGGCCGATGGTCCTGCCGAAGATCATCGAGGTCTGACTCAGGCGCGCAGGAAGCCGACGATGTCCGGCAGCACCCGCCGCGGGTCCTCGAGGTGGGGCCAGTGCCCCACGCCGGGCACGGGCCGGAGGCGGAAGTCGTCGAGGAAGTCCTCGCCCTGGGACGCGTGGACCTCGGGCCGGATGCAGCCGTCGCGCTCGCCGTAGATCGCCATGGTCGGGACCCGCACCGGCTCGTCCCAGCGGGCGGCGTCGCGTGCGAGCACCGGGTCGCGGGGCTCCGTGCCGAAGGCCGAGCGGTAGTAGCGCATGGCGGCCCTCAGCGTGCCCCGCGAGCCCAGCGTCCGCCGCAGGGCGTACCACTCCTCCGGGGTGAAGGGCGGCTGGGGCGACCACTCGGCGATCAGGCGCTCGACGAAGGCGAAGTCGCGGTCCGCGACCACCCGCTCGGCGAACCCCTCGGCGAGGAACAGGAACGCGTACCAGGACATCCGCTGCTGGACCGGGTCCTCCCGCAGCGCCCGCGCGAAGGTGCGCGCGTGGGGCATCCCGATGGTCACGAGGCGGCGGATGCGCTCGGGCTGGAGCACCGCGGCGTGCAGCGCCGCGGCGGCCCCCCAGTCGTGGCCCACCATCATGATGTCGGCCCCCGACGCCAGCGAGGCGCCGAGGCCGAGCGCGTCCCCGGCCAGGGCGGCGCTCTCGAAGGTGCGGGCGTCCACCGTCGACGGCGCGTAGCCGCGCATGAAGGGCGCGATCGCCCGGAAGCCCGCCGCCGCGAGCTCCTCGAGCAGCGCCCGCATCGAGGGCGGGTGGTCCGGGAAGCCGTGCAGGCAGAGGACGACGTCCCCGACCCCCGCCTGCAGGTAGTGCAGCTTGACCGGCCCGAGGTCGCAGACGCCCGGGCTGATCACGGCCGGGCTCCCGCCTACTGGGAGACGGACGCGATGCGCTCGAAGCGCGCGGAGACGTCCGCCCAGTCGATGTTCGCCACGAAGGCGTCGATGTACTTGGGCCGGGCGGTCGAGAAGTCCCTGATGTAGGAGTGCTCGTAGACGTCGAGGGCCAGGATCGGGGTCGCGTTCCAGACCGGGAAGGTGTTCTGGGCGTCGCCGATGTAGACGTCCAGGCGGGCCCAGTCCCAGTCCCAGGCGACCCAGGCCCAGCCGCGCGCCGCCATGCCGCCGGCCTTGAGCTCGGTGATCATGTCGTCCTGGCCGCCGAAGTCCTTCTCGACCTGGGCGGCGAGGGCGTCCGAGGGGGAGCCGCCGTCGGCGCTCAGGTTCTGGAAGTAGACCTCGTGGTTCTTGATGCCGCCGATGGCGAAGGTGAGCATCTCCCGGAAGCCGCGGTAGTCCGAGTAGATCTGGTTGGCGGCGCCGCGGTCCGCGCCGGGCAGCTTCTCCATCACCTCGTTGTACTTCTTGACGTACGCCTCGTAGAGGCCCCAGTGGGCCTCCACCGACTCGGGCGAGATCCCGTCCAGCTTCAGGATCTTGTCCGGCTTTGGCATCGCCGAGACCTGGTGCGGTTCCGCGTGGTGCACGGTGGGCCTCCTTGGGAGCTGCTGGGGCCGCGCGATCCTAGTGGACCCCGCCCCCGGGCGGCCCGCGGCGGCAGGAACGGGCCGCCCGGCGGTGTATCCCCCTCGGGCGGGATCCCGGCCGCGTCCGGCCCCCGCGCGTCCGGCACCGAGGAGGCAGCCATCGGCACCCAGCTCGCACCCCGCACCCGCCGTCCCCGCCCCGCCACGCGCACGCGCCGACGCCCGCCGGCCCGCGCCCGCGGGGGCCAGACCCGCGAGCTCATCGGCCTCGGGCTGGTCGCGCTCGCCATCTTCCTCGGGGTCACGCTGTTCCTGGGCTTCGGGATCGGGCCGGTCGGCGGGTGGCTGGAGGACGGGCTGCGCCTGCTCGTGGGCCGCGCCGTCGCGCTTGCCCCGCTCGCGCTGATCGCGGTCGGCGTCGCGCTGATCATCGACCACCCGCTCGCGTCCGCCCCGCCCCTGCGGCTCGGGGTCGCGCTCGGCTCGGCGGCGCTGCTGATCGCGCTCGCGGGCGGCGTCTTCGGCATCGGGGGCGTCGAGCGCGACGAGTGGTTCTCGAGCGAGGTCGTCAGCGAGCGCGGCGGCTACCTCGGCGAGCTCGGCTACTGGGCCACCAGCTCGACGGTCGGCGACGTCGGCACCGGGATCATCGTCCTGGCTGGGCTGATCGCCGCCGTGGTGCTGATCTCGGGGGCGTCGCTGGGGCACCTCGTGCGCCGCGGGGGCCAGGGGGCGGCCGTCGCCTCCCGCTCGGTGGGCAAGGGCGTGACCACCGCCACGGTCACGGCCATCCGCAGCAGCCAGTCGCTCCGCGAGCGGCTCGACGCCGTGGCCCCGCCCACGCTCGCCGGCCGGCGCAGGCCGGTCGCCCCGCACCCGCTGCTCGACGGGGCCGACACCTTCCCGGACATCTTCAGCGACCCCTCGGCGCTGCCGCCCTCGCCGGCGCTCGGCCCGGCCGGCGGCGAGGTCCCCGCCGACGACCCCGGCGCCGGCGACCGCCCCGCCGCGGCCGCGCCGGCCCACGCCGCCCCGGAGACGGACGAGGAGGAGCAGGTCGCGCCCGTCTTCACGCCGGGGCCGCCCGCGCGCGGGCGCGACGGCAGCTACCGCGTGCCGCGGCCACC
Organism: Miltoncostaeaceae bacterium; assembly: GCA_963808825.1. Lineage (GTDB taxonomy): Bacteria > Actinomycetota > Thermoleophilia > Miltoncostaeales > Miltoncostaeaceae > DATAGF01. Next base: position 11,963 of record CAWEGW010000002.1, read on the forward strand.
CTCCTGAAGCGCTCGAGCGGGGCCACCTCCCAGCCGGAGGAGCTGGTGGCGCGCACCAGCCGCATCCTGGAGGAGACGCTCGGCCACTTCGGCATCGAGGCCACGGTCTCCGACACGGTCAGCGGCCCGCGCGTGACCCGCTACGAGCTCCAGCTGGCGCCGGGCACCAAGGTCGGGCGCATCACCGCCCTGCGCGACGACCTCGCCTACGCCCTCGCGGCGCGCGAGGAGCTGCGCATCATCGCCCCGATCCCGGGCAAGCAGGCCGTCGGCGTGGAGGTGCCCAACCCCGAGGCCTCGCTGGTGACGCTCGGGGACATCACGCGCGAGTTCCCCAGCCACGCCGGGCCGCTGATGGCCTGGCTCGGCCTCGACCTGGGGGGGAAGCCGGTCTACATCGACCTGTCCCGGATGCCCCACCTGCTGATCGCGGGCTCGACCGGCACCGGCAAGAGCGTCTGCCTGAACTCGCTGCTGGCCTCGATCCTGCTGCGGGCGACGCCGGACGAGCTGCGGATGATCCTCATCGACCCCAAGAAGGTCGAGCTCAACCACTACGAGAGCATCCCGCACCTGCTCACGCCGGTCGTCACGAACATGAAGGACGCCGCGGCGGTGCTCTCCAACATCGTCCGCGAGATGGAGAGCCGCTACGAGCTGATGGGCATGGCGCGGGCCCGCAACCTGCGCGACTGGAACGAGGCGCGGGCCGCGTCCGGCGAGCGGCCGATGCCGACCATCCTGGTCGTGATCGACGAGCTGGCCGACCTGATGATGGTCTCGCCTGCCGAGGTCGAGGACGCCATCATCCGCCTGGCGCAGAAGAGCCGCGCCGTCGGCATCCACCTGGTGCTGGCGACCCAGCGCCCCTCGGCGGACGTGATCACCGGGATGATCAAGGCCAACGTGCCCTCGCGCATCGCATTCGCCGTCTCGTCGCAGGTCGACTCCCGCGTGATCCTCGACGCCGGCGGCGCCGAGACCCTGCTGGGCCACGGCGACATGCTGTTCCGGCCGGTCGGCACCTCCCGACTCCAGCGCCTGCAGGGCGCCTACGTGGGCGAGGAGGAGATCCGGGAGATCACCGACCACTGGCGCGCCCAGGGGCGGCCCGAGCTGCGCGAGGAGCTCATGGAGCGCCCCGAGCCCGCGGAGGACCCGTTCGAGGCCGACGGCGACGAGATGGTCGAGCGCGCCGTCGAGCTGGTCGTGCAGCAGGGCACCGCCTCGGTCTCGCTGCTGCAGCGCCGCCTGGGGGTGGGCTACGCGCGGGCCGGGCGGCTGGTGGACGCGATGGAGCGGATGGGCGTGGTCTCGGGCCACGAGGGCTCGAAGCCGCGCTCGGTGCTGATCGGCGAGGGCGACCTCGACCGCATCCTGCGCCGCGCCGCGCCCGAGGACGAGGAGCCCGCCGCCGCCGACTGACGAGCGTCACCGGTGGGATCCGCCGGTCCGCCGGCGGTTGCGGTGCGGCCGAGCGCTTCGCTAGGGTGCCGGGCCTGACGGGAGGGGTCCCACCCCGTCGCCCCGCCCCCATGTTCGAAATCGGGAACACACTCCGAGAGGCCCGCCTCCGCCGAGGCCTCGACATCCTCGACTGCGAGGCGGAGACCAAGATCCGCGCGAAGTACCTGCGCGCGATGGAGGAGGAGCAGTTCGACCTCATGCCGTCGCCCACCTACGTGCGCGGGTTCCTCAAGAGCTACGCGGAGTTCCTGGACCTCGACGGCCAGCTGGTCCTGGACGAGTACGAGAGCCGCTTCGGCGAGTACGACGCGCCCCACGAGTACCCGGGGCGCACCGCGCGCCAGCCCCGCGAGCCGCGGGGTGGAGAGCCGGCCGCCGCCGCGGCGGCCGGGGCCGTCGCAGCGGCGCCACCGGCGCCGGCGCCGGACCGAGCTCCAGCTCCTGTGGCTCGCCATCGGCGGCGTGATGGCCGTCGCGCTGCTGATCTGGCTTGGCGTGGGGGAGGGCGACTCGCCCACCCCGCCGCTCGCCGACACGCCCGCCGCGACCCCCGACCCGTCCGCGCCCGCGCCCGCGGCGCCGGTCGAGCCCGACACCGAGGCGGAGGAGGGGCCGGTCCGCGTCAAGAAGACGCCCATCGTGCTCACCGGCTCGGGCACGATCGGCTCCTGGGTCCAGGTGCGCGGCGGCGACGAGAAGGGCCGCGTCGTCTACGAGGCGATCCTGGAGCCTGGCGTCGCCAAGACCTTCAAGGTCCTCGAGGGGATCTGGGTCCGCGCCGCCAACCCGTCCGAGCTCGTGGTCACCGTCAACGGGCGTCCGGTCGAGCTTGACGCCACCTCGACGGCCAACTTCGAGATCACCCGCGAGGGGGCCGAGGTCGTCGGCTGATCCCCGAGGCGCGCCGCGCGCGGCCATCCTGGTCACGGGCGACGAGATCCTCCGGGGGCGGATACAGGAGCGCAACGCCGGCCTGCTCGCGCGCTCGCTCGAATCCGACGGCGTGCGCGTGGAGCGCGTCGAGATCGTCGGCGACGACCTCGACGCGCTGGTCGGGGCGGTCCGGACGGCCCTGGAGGAGGGCGTGGACCTCCTCTGCACCTCCGGCGGGCTGGGGCCGACCCACGACGACCTGACGATGGAGGCGGTGGCGGCGGCGACCGGTCGGGCCCTGGCCCTCGACCCGGGAGCCCTGGCGATGGTCGAGGAGCGCCTCAGCGGATACCGCCGGACGCCCGGCGTCTGGCGCCAGGTCGCCGAGAAGCAGGCCATGCTCCCGGCCGGCGCCACGGTGCTGCCGCCGGTCGGCACCGCCCCCGGGGCCGCGGTGGCGCACGACGGCGCCCTGGTGGTGGTCCTCCCCGGCCCGCCCTGGGAGCTGCGCGAGATGTGGGAGGCCGCCCGTGCGGAGCCGCCGCTGGCCGCGCTCCTGGCGCGCGGCGGCGGGGCCTCCGAGCGCGTCCTGCGCGCGTTCGCGGTCCCGGAGTCGCGCATCCTGGCGGCGCTTCGCCCGTTCGACCGGGACGCCTGGGAGCGCCTGACGGTGGGGATCTGCGCCAAGGACGCGGAGCTCGAGATCACGGTCCGGAGCGCGGCCGAGGATGCGTGGGCGGCCGACGCCCTCGAGGAGCGGCTGGAGGAGGATCTCGGGGCGGCCCTCTACAGCCGCGACGGCGTGACGGTCGACGAGGTGGTCGCCCGGAGCCTGATCGCGGCCGGGCAGACCGTGGCGGTGGCCGAGTCGTGCACGGGGGGCGGGCTCGGCGCGCGCCTGACGGCCCTGCCGGGCTCGTCGGCCTACGCGCTCGGCGGGGTGATCTCGTACTCCGACGGCGTGAAGCGGGACGTCCTGGGGGTCGATGAGGGCCTGCTGCGGCGCCACGGCGCCGTCTCGGCGCCGGTGGCCGAGCGGATGGCCGCCGGCGTCCGGCAGCTGATCGGCAGCGATTGGGCGCTGTCGATCACGGGGATCGCCGGGCCGGGCGGCGGGACGGCCGAGAAGCCGGTCGGGCTGGTGTTCCTGGGCCTCGCCGGGCCGGAGGGGGTCGCCGCCACGGAGCACCGCCTGCGCGGCGATCGCGAGGCCATCCGGGACCGCTCCGCCGCCCTGGCCCTGCACGCCCTGCGCATGGCTCTGGAGGCCGCCGCGCCGGTGTGACGGGCCCCGGCACGCCCCGGTCCGACGGGCGTGTCAGAGAGGGAGGGACCCGCGCGCTCGGGCCGGGCTAGGGTCGCCGCATGAGTCCGCGCCCCGCAGGACCCCCCGGCGTCGCGTCCCGCGATCCGGGATGGCCTTCGCCGGAGGCTTGCGGCCGCCGGCCGTCAGGTGGTCTGATCGCGCCCCACCCCGACCGGCGGTCGCCACGTGAACCCGGCCTACGTCGTCCTCGCGCTCTTCGTCACCGCGCTCCTGGCCTGGTCGTGGGCGGAGGCGCGCGACGTCGCGGCGGACGCCGATGAGCCGGCCGACGCCGACCCCGCCGAGCCTGCGCCGGGCGAGGATCCGGAGGAAGCGCCCCCCGGCGGGCGCGGTGAGGGCAAGGCCTCGACGCTCGACGCCTGGCTGCTCGGCGTCGTCGCGCTCGCCGTGGACGCGGCGGTCTGGCTGGGCCTCGCCTTCCTCCCCCTTCCGTAGCGCGGGGCTCGCCACCGGCCCGGGCCGGGGGCGCCGGTGAGGCTGCGCCCCGCCAACCGGCTCTTCGTGGCCGCCGACCTGCCGCCGCCGGCCCGCGCCTGGCTGGCCGGCGTCGGTGCCGAGCTGGCCGCGCGCTCCGGGGGGCGGGCCGTCCCCGAGGCCTCGCTGCACGTCACGCTCGACTTCCTCGGCCGGGTGCCCGAGGAGGCGGGACCCGAGCTGGGCGAGGCGGTGGTGGCGGCCCTGGCGGGGCCGGCCGTCCGGGTCTCCCCGGGCCGCGTGCGCGCCCGGCCGCGCGCCGCCCGCGCGCGGCTCGTGGCGGTCGAGCTCGACGACCCGGAGGGCGCCCTGGCCGAGCGCGCGCGGCGGGTCCGGACGGCGGTCGACGCGGTCCTCGGCAGGGAGCCGGGCGACGGCGCGCTCTGGCCCCACGTGACCGTGATGCGGCTCGGCCGGCCTGCCCGGCTGGGGCCGCTCGAGGCCCCCGGAGGGCGGGAACAGGTGTTCGACGTCAGCCGAGGGGCGCTCTATGATTCGCACCAGTCGCCGGGAGGGCCCCCGCGCTATCGGGAGCTCGTCGCGGTGGATTTCGGACCCGTCCCGTAAGGAGGCCCGCGTGGAGAAGCACGAGGCGCTCGGCTCGGCCGTCGCGCAGATCGAGCGGCAATTCGGCAAGGGCGCCATCATGCGGATGGGCGACTCCCCGCCGGCCGAGGTGGCGATCGTGCCGACGGGCGCCCTGGCGCTCGACATCGCCCTGGGCATCGGCGGGATCCCGCGCGGCCGCATCGTCGAGATCTTCGGCCCGGAGAGCTCCGGGAAGACGACGCTGCTGTACCACATCATCGCCCAGGCCCAGACGCCGCGGGGGCGCTCTGCGCGTTCATCGACGCCGAGCACTCGATGGACCCCAGCTACGCCAAGCGGATCGGCGTTGACACCGACGAGCTGCTGCTGTCGCAGCCCGACCACGGCGAGCAGGCGCTCGAGATCGCCGACCTCCTGGTGCGGTCCGCCGCCCTCGACGTGGTGGCCATCGACTCGGTCGCGGCGCTGGTGCCGAAGGCCGAGATCGAGGGCGAGATGGGCGACTCGCACGTCGGCCTGCAGGCCCGGCTGATGTCCCAGGCGCTGCGCAAGCTGGCCGGCACCCTGAACCGCGCCGGCACGATCTGCGTCTTCACCAACCAGCTGCGGGAGAAGATCGGGGTCATGTTCGGCTCCCCCGAGACCACCCCGGGCGGCCGGGCGCTGAAGTTCTACGCGTCGGTGCGGCTCGACATCCGCCGCATCGAGACGCTCAAGGAGGGCGCCGAGGCCATCGGCAACCGGGCCCGCGTCAAGGTGGTCAAGAACAAGGTCGCGCCGCCGTTCCGCCAGGCCGAGTTCGACATCATCTACGGCGAGGGCATCTCGCACGAGGGCAACCTCATCGACCTGGGCGTCGAGGGCGGCCTGGTGCAGAAGAGCGGCGCCTACTTCTCGTTCGGGGAGGAGCGCCTCGGTCAGGGCCGCAACGCGGCGCGGGCCTTCCTGCGCGAGCACCCGGACGTCGCGGGCTCGCTGGAGCTGCGGATCCGCCAGGACGCGGGCATCGCGGCGGTGCCGGACTTCGACCCCGAGACGGGCGAGGTGCGGGAGCCCGAGGAGGCGCTGGCGGCCTCGAAGGCCTGAGGTCTGGAGTCCCGCCGGCGCTCTGCTAGCAGATTGCTAGCATGGCGCCGGTGAGGACCCTCTACATCCGCAACGTCCCCGACGACGTGGCCGAGCGCCTCGAGCGGCTGGCGTCCGGGGAAGGCATCTCAGTGAACGCCTTCGTCGTGCGCGAGCTCAGAGAGGCGGCGCGGAGGGCCGACAACGCCGAGCTTCTGGCGGCCCTGCCCGATTTCGGGATCACGCCCGCGGCGGCCGCGGCGGACATCGCTGAGGGCAGGCGGGAGCGGTGATCGTCGTCGACGCCTCGGTGATCCTCCCGGGCCTGCTGGCGGACGGCGCCTCGCGCGCCCTGCTGATCGGCGATGACGTCCACGTCCCGCACCTCGCGGACTCCGAGCTGGTCCACGGACTGCGGGCCAACGTGCTGCGCGGCGCGGTCCCCGTCGCCGCCGCCGCGGACGCCCTGGCGCGCTGGTCGGCCCTCGGCGTGCGGCGGCACGCGGCGCGGCGCCTGCTGCCGCGCGTCTGGGCGCTGCGGAATGCGCTCTCCGCGTACGACGCAACCTACGTGGCGCTGGCCGAGCTGCTCGGCTGCCCGCTGGCGACCGGCGATCGCGGCATCGGCCGAGCCGTCGGGATCCGCTGCGAGATCGTCATGCCGCCGAGCTGACCGCCGCCGCCTCACCGCCCGCACGCGACCACTGGAGTCCCCATGCCGCCGCTCCCGCTTCCCCCCTCCGTCGAGGAGATCATCCGCCGCCCCAACCCCGCGGTCGTCGCGACCGTCCGCGCCGACGGGACGCCGCATACCGCGGCGACCTGGTACGACTGGGTGGACGGCCGCGTCCTGCTGAACATGGACGAGTCCCGCCTCCGGCTGCGGTTTCTGCGGCGCAACCCGGCCGTGTCGCTGACGGTGCTGGACGACGCGAGCTGGTACCGGCACGTCACGCTCGTCGGATCGGTCGTCGAGATGCACGACGACCGGGACCTGCGCGACATCGACCGCCTCTCGACCCGCTACACCGGCGCCCCGTACCCGGATCGCGAGCACCGGCGGGTCACGGCCTGGATGGAGGTCCGCTCGTGGCACGGCTGGGACGCGACGGGGGCGATCGCCACCCACGCGGACCTGCGCCCCGGCTCCTGAGCCGCCGCGCTCAGGGCGCCAGGTCGTACCCGTAGCTCGTCAGGGTCTCGCAGCCGTCGCCGGTGACCAGCAGCAGGTCCTCGTAGCGGACGCCGCCGATGCCATCGAGGCCCTCGATGCCGGGCTCGATCGCGATGACGTCGCCCTCGACCAGCTCGTCGTCGCTCCCAAGGCCGAGCAGCGGGGCCTCGTGGAGCTCGAGCCCGACGCCGTGGCCGAGGCTGAAGGAGAAGCCGTGGGTCAGCGGCGCGCCGGGCGGGCGCGTCCGCAGGGTGGGGAAGCCGGCGTCCTCGACGACCTGCGCGGCGGCGTCGTAGAGGTCCCGCGCCGGGGCGCCCGGGCGGGCGAGCGCTCGGGCGGCCTCCAGGGCGGCCCGCGCGACCTCGGCCAGGCGCGCCACCTCGGCGGGGACCTCGCCGACCACGAAGGTGCGGGTGGTGTCGGCCCAGCAGCCGCTCGCCTCGTCCCGGGGCCAGAGGTCGATCTCGATCGGGAGGCGGGCGGGGAGGGGCCCGCTGCCGGGGTCGTGCCCGCCACCGGACCAGGCGCTGGTCACCATGATGTTCGGCGGCGCCGGGGCGCCGCTGTCCGCGCATGCCTCGCGGACGGCCGCCCGGACGCGCTCGGCGGTGAGCGGCGCCCCGTCGAGCGCCAGCCCGTCGCCCTCCGCCGAGGCCGCCCGCAGGAGGGCGGCGCCGGCGGCGAGGCCCCGCTCGGCGGCGGCCTGCGCGGTGCGGACCCCCGCGAGCTCGGCCGCGTTCTTGGCGCGGCGCCGGCCGTCGAAGAGGGGCCCGTCGACATCGAGCGCCACGCCGTCGGCGCGCAGCAGGTCGGCGATCTGGACCGGGAGCTCGCGGGGCACCGCCGCGCGCGTGATCCCCGCCCGCGCGACCGCGCGGCGCACCACCTCGAGCCCGGCCCGCTCGCGCGGGACGCCCTCGCCGATCAGGTCGTAGAAGCCGAGCTCGTCGGCCAGGACCAGCTCGGCCGCGGGGAGGGCCTCGGCGATGCGCTCGCGCTCCAGGACGTTGGTCACGACGATCGCCCGTCCCTCGCGCTCCATGTAGAGGAAGGGGTCAACGATCGTGAGCGGGACCTCGTGGCGCAGCGCCGGCGAGCTCTCGGTGTCGCCGTAGATCAGGACGTCGGGCACCACCCAGGACCCTAGCCCGCGGGCACCGTCCCGACGGCTGCGACGACCTCGGCCGGCAGCGAGATGCCCGGGCCGTCGGGCTCGGCCAGCGACTCGACGTGAACGGTCAGCGCCTCGCGCACCTCCGCCCGGGCGTCATCGTCGAGCCGGTTGACGAAGAGCCCGGCGAGCGGGCCGCCGAGCACGGCGGCGTCGACCGCCTCGGCGGCGTCGGCGAAGCGCATCCGGCCCGGGATCGAGATCGTGCCGGCCGGGCTCCATGCCGGCCTCGCCGATCATCCGCTCCAGCACGCCCGGCAGGCCGTAGAAGAACATCATGGGGCAGACCGCCGAGAAGTAGCCGGACCGCGTCTCGATGAGCTCGATGACCGGGACGAACCAGACGGCGCTCGCGGGTCCCCAGACGACCTGCAGCATGCGCCCGCCGGGGCGCAGCACCCGCGCGGCGCCGCTGATCGCGGCGCGCGCGTCGTAGCAGTACATGAGGCCGAAGCTGCAGGTCAGCACGTCGATCGAGGCGTCGGGCAGGGAGAGGCGCTCGGCGTCGTCGACGTCGAACGCGACGTCCTCGCGCGCCTCGAAGCGGGCCCGGGCCCGCTCGACCATCGCCGACGAGAAGTCGACGCCACGCACCCGCCCGGGGGCGACGCGCTCGGCCAGGGCGGCGGTCGTGTCGCCGGGCCCGCAGCAGACGTCGAGCCCCTCGGCGCCCGCGGGCGGGGCGAGCAGATCGAGGCCCGCCGCGGTGAAGGGGCCGGTGCGGACCGCCCACATCGCCCTCGTAGACATCGGCCACCCGTCCCCAGGCGGTCCGCAGGCCGGCTTTCTCGGCGGGCTCGTCCACGACGGCCGACCCTAGCGCGACCGCGCTCTAAGATCCCCTCGTGCGCTACCACCTGACGACCTTCGGCTGCCAGATGAACGACCACGACTCCGAGCGGATGAAGGGGCTGCTCGAGGGGCTGGGATACGCGGAGGCCGGCAGCCGCGACGACGCCGACCTCATCCTCTTCAACACCTGCACCATCCGCGGCAGCGCCGACGAGCGCTTCCTGGGCAACCTGGGCGACGCCAAGCGCGTCAAGCGCGAGCGCCCCGACGCGGTCGTGGCGGTGGGCGGCTGCTGGGCCCAGAGCCAGAGGGAGCGGGTGTTCGAGCAGTTCCCGTTCGTCAACATCGCCTTCGGCCCCGGCGAGGTGTCGCGGCTGGGGGAGCTGGTGGCGCGCGAGCGGCTCGACGCGGTGGGCGCCTTCAGCTTCGACGGGGCGTTCAGCGGCAGCCTGCCGGCGGTCCGCGAGCGGCCCCACCAGGCCTGGGTGCAGATCTCGGTGGGCTGCAACTGCGTCTGCGCCTACTGCATCGTGCCGAGCGTGCGCGGGCGCGAGCGCAGCCGCCCGCCGGCGGACGTGGTCGCGGAGGTCGAGGCGCTGGCCGCCGACGGCGTGCGCGAGGTGACCCTGCTGGGGCAGAACGTCAACTCCTACGGCCGCGACCTGCCGCGGGAGGGGCGGGCCACCTTCGCCGAGCTGCTGCGGGAGGTGGCGGCCGTTAACGGCATCTGGCGGGTGCGCTACACCAGCCCGCACCCGAAGGACATGCGCGCCGACGTGATCGCGGCCATGGCCGAGTGCCCCGAGGTCTGCGAGCACCTCCACCTGCCGGCCCAGTCGGGCAGCACCCGGGTGCTGAAGGCGATGCGGCGGACCTACGGCCGCGAGCGCTACCTCGACCTGGTGGCGCGGCTGCGCGAGGCCATCCCCGACCTGTCGCTGACCACCGACCTGATCGTGGGCTTCCCGGGCGAGGGCGAGGAGGACTTCGCCCAGACGCTCTCGCTCGTGGAGGAGTGCCGCTACGACGGCGCCTACACCTTCCTCTACTCGCCCCGGCCCGGCACCGAGGCCCACGAGGCGCTGGCCGACGACGTCCCGCCCGAGGTCAAGCGCGAGCGCATCGGCCGGCTCGTCGAGGTGGTGCAGCGGACCGCCGCCGCGCGTGCCGCCCGCTTCGTCGGCACGACCCGCGAGGCCCTGGTCGAGGGGCCGTCGCGCACCGACCCCACGCGGCTGCGCGGACGCCTGAGCCAGAACATCGCGGTCAACTTCACCGGCACGGCGGAGCCGGGCACGCTGGCGCCGGTCAGGATCGAGGCCGCGACCTCGACCACCCTCACCGGCCGCCAGGCCGGCGTCGGCGCGGAGGTGGCCGTTCCCGCCTGAGGTGCTGGCGCTCGCCGGGCCGACGGCCTCGGGCAAGAGCGCCCTGGCCCACGCCGCCGCCCTGGCGCTGGAGGCCGAGATCGTGGTCGCCGACCCCTTCCAGCGCTACCGCGGCCTCGAGATCGCCGCCGACTCGCCGCGGCCGGCCGCCCTCGCGGAGGTGCGCTACCACTGCGCCGGGGACCTCGCGCTGACCGAGCGCTCCACCGCCGCGGCGTTCGCGGCCCGCGCGCACGCCGCCATCGACGCCTGCGCCGCCGCCGGCCGCCCGGCCATCGTGACCGGGGGCACGGGCCTCTACCTGCGCGCCGCCCTGGCCGAGCTGGCCTTCCCCGAGGAGGCCCCGGCGGCGGACCGCGAATGGGCCGAGCGGCTGGTGGCCCGCGACCCCGGCGCCGCCCTCGCCGCCCTGCGCTCGCGCGACCCGGCGGCGGCGGCGCGGGTGGACGCCGCCAACCCGCGCCGGCTGGCGCGGGCGCTCGAGGTCGCCGCCGCCGGCGGCCGGACGGGCGACCGGCTCTGGTCGGCGGCGCCGCGCCGACCCGCGCTGGTGGTCGCGGCGACGCGCCCGCGCGAGGCGCTCGACCGGCGCATCGCCGAGCGGGTGCGGCGCGAGCTCGACGAGGGCCTGGTGGCCGAGCTCGAGGCCGCCCTCGACACGCCCGGGGTGGCCCGCGAGCCGCTCCAGGTGATCGGGGCCCGCGAGGTGGCCGCGATCCGCGCCGGCGAGCTCGACGCCTCGCAGCTGCCGGAGCGCCTGGCGGCCCGCACCCGGCGGCTCGCGCGCAAGCAGCTCACCTGGCTGCGGAAGGAGCCGGGCGTCGTCGAGCTCGACCTGGGCGACGCGCCGGCCGAGGACGCGCTGCCGGCGCTGTTGGGCCTCTGGCGGGGTGCCAAGGAGGGTCCGGTAACCTCCGGCGGGTGAGATTCGCCAAGTGGCAGGGGCTCGGCAACGACTACCTCATCGTCGAGGCGGGCGACTGGCCGCTGCCGCTGACGGCCGCCCGCGCGCGCCGGATCTGCGACCGCAACTTCGGCGTCGGCGCGGACGGCATCCTCGAGCTGGCCGACGAGGGCGGCGTGCCGCGCATGACCGTCTGGAACGCCGACGGCAGCCGGGCCGAGAACTGCGGCAACGGCATCCGGATGGTCGCCCGCCACCTGATGGCCGAGGGGCGGCTCCCCGCCGACGGGCGCATCCTCACGGGCGGCGGGCCGGTGACGGTGCGGCCGGCCGGCGGCGACCGGGTGGAGGTGCGCATGGGGCGGGCCCGCTTCCCCGCCGGCGAGGTGCGCGAGCGCCTGAGCGTGAACGGCGGCGACGTGGAGCTGGCCGAGGTCTCGATGGGCAACCCGCACGCGATCGTCGAGCACCCAGCGCCGGACGACGTCGTGCGCTCGCTCGGGCCGGCAATCGAGACCGCCGCCCGCTTCCCCGACCGCACCAACGTCGAGTTCGTGCGCGCCGAGGGCCCGTCGGAGATCACGATGCGGGTCTGGGAGCGCGGCGTGGGGGAGACCCTGGCCTGCGGCACCGGCGCCTGCGCCGCCGCCGTGGCCGCGGTGCGCCTGGGCGGCCTCGAGAGCCCGGTGACCGTGCACCTGGCCGGCGGGGACCTCCAGATCGCCGTCAACGACGACCTGGAGGTGACGATGACCGGACCCGCCGTCGAGGTGTACCGGGGCGAGCTGTCGGCCGACCTCGCGCGCGCCCTGGAGGAGCTCTGACCGCCCGCACCGTCGGCGCCGAGCGGCTCCGGCGGCTGCCCCCCTACCTGTTCGCCCAGATCGAGCAGAAGATCGCGGCCAAGAAGGCCGCGGGCGTGGACGTCATCTCGCTCGGCATCGGCGACCCCGACACGCCGACCCCGGCCGTCGTGGTCAACGCGATGCGGGAGCAGGTGGCCCGCCCCGACACGCACCAGTACCCCTCCAACCGGGGGCGCGAGAGCTTCCGCGAGGCCGTGGCGGGCTTCTACGCGAGCCGCTTCGGCGTGGACCTCGACCAGGCGACCGAGGTCATCCCGGCGCTCGGCGCCAAGGAGGCCGTGGCCAACGTCAACCTCGCCTTCCTCGACCCGGGCGACGTCGCCCTGGCCAGCGACCCCGGATACCCGGTCTACACCACCGGGCCGCTGCTGGCGGGGGCCGAGCCGGTGCCGATGCCGCTCGTGCCGGAGCTCGGGTTCCTGCCCGACCTGGAGGCCATCCCGGGCGAGGTCGCCGAGCGGGCGCGGATGATGTTCCTCAACTACCCGAACAACCCGACCGGCGGCGTGGTCGACGACGGCTTCTTCGCCCAGGCGGTGGAGTTCGCGCGCCGCAACGACGTGATCGTCGTCCACGACAACGCCTACTCGGAGATCACCTACGACGGCTACCGGGCCCCCTCGTTCCTCGAGACCCCGGGGGCGATGGACGTCGGCATCGAGATCTTCTCCCTCTCCAAGACCTACAACATGACCGGCTGGCGCGCGGGGGCGGTGGTCGGCAACCGCGACCTGGTGGGCGCCTACTGGCAGCTCAAGACGAACATCGACAGCGGGATGTTCGAGGCACTGCAGGAGGCCGCCGCGGCGGCGCTGCGCTCGGACCAGTCCTCGGTCGCCGAGATCTGCGCCGTCTACCAGCGCCGCCGCGACGTGCTGGTCGACGCGCTGCGCACGATCGGCCTGCGCGTTGACCCGCCCAAGGGCGCCATCTACGTCTGGGCGCGGGTGCCGGAGGGCGACACCTCGGCCTCGTTCACGGAGCGGGTGCTCGAGGACGCGGCGGTGGTGATCTCGCCCGGCGCGGCCTACGGGCCGAGCGGGGAGGGCTTCGTGAGGATGAGCCTCACGGTCCCCGACGAGCGCCTCAACGAGGCGGCCGAGCGGATCGCCGCGCTGGTGGCGGCGCCGGGGTGACGCCGGAGCCGGAGCTGCCCGTCAGGGTCCTGCGCCCGGGCGGCCGGCTCCCGGCGCGGGCCCACCCGGGCGACGCCGGGCTCGACCTGTTCGCGGCCGAGACCGCCGGCATGCTGCCGGGAGGCCGGGCGCCGGTCGGCACCGGGATCGCGGTGGCGATCCCGCGCGGCCACGCCGGCCTCGTGCTTCCGCGCTCTGGCCTCGCCCTCAAGCACGGCGTGACGCTCGCGAACTCGCCGGGCCTGATCGACGCCGGCTACCGCGGCGAGCTGGTCGTGACCCTCGTCAACCTGGGCGACGAGCCCCACCGCGTCGAGCCGGGCGACCGCATCGCTCAGCTCGTCCTGGTGCCGGTGGAGCTCTGGGGTCCGCGGGAGGTCGAGGAGCTCCCGCCCTCGGACGGGCGCGGCGAGGGCGGGTTCGGCTCGACCGGCTGAGCGCCGGGCTCAGCCGGCGGGCATCGACTCCCAGAGGCCGATCACGGTCCCCTGTGGGTCCCGTGCGTAGGCGTACCAGCCCATGTTCGGGATCTCGCTCTTCGGCCGCACGACCGCCCCGCCCGCGGCCTCGACGCGGGACAGGGCGTCCTCGACCGAGTTGACGCCGATGACCGGGACCGGGGCCGGCGCGTCCGACTCGCGCTGCATCAACGCCCCGTTGATCGCGCCGGGCTCGGTCGGCCGCCCGTCGGGCCCGGTCGGCGTCGTCGTCGCCAGCACGTAGCCGACGTCGCCGAACGGCTCCAGCTTCCAGCCGAAGGCCTCGGCGTAGAAGCGGCTCGCGGCGTCGAGGTCGTCCACGGGGATCTCGAAGTGCACCACCCCGGCCATCCCGCACCTCCTCGAATCGGGTCCGCCCCGAGGCTACCGTCCTCCGGCGGCGCGCGCCGTCGCGGCCTGGTGCGCGGCCTCCTCGAGCCCGTCGTCGAGCGGCGCGAGCACGACCGGCCCCCCGGTGCGGTGCTCGAGGCCCCAGGCGATCAGCCGGTCGGCGAGCCAGGGGTTCTTGGGCAGCAGCGGCCCGTGGAGGTAGGTGCCGACCACGCGCCCGCTGACGCCGCCCTCGCCGCCGTCCTCGCCGTTGTTGCCGTGCCCGTGGACCACCCGGCCGAGCGGCCGCGAGCCGGGGCCCAGGCGGGTGCGGCCGGCGTGGTTCTCGAAGCCCACCACCCGCCGGCGCTCGCCGTCGAGCTCGGCGTCGATGACCAGGTTGCCGATCAGGCGGGTCGGCCCCGCGACGGTGTCGAGGTCGAGGAGCCCAAGGCCGGGCATGCGGGCCCCGTCGGTGCCGGTGTAGCCGTGGCCGGCCAGCTGGAAGCCCCCGCAGACGCAGAGCACGGCGGCGCCCCCGGCGACGGCCTCCCGCAGGCCCTCGGCCTTGGCCCGCAGCAGGTCCTCCGCCACGACCGCCTGGTCGCGGTCCTGCCCGCCGCCCAGGTAGTAGAGGTCGTGGGCGCCCGGCTCGACCGGGGCGCCGAGCCCGGACGCGGTCACCTCGAGGGCGTGGCCGCGCCAGGCGAGGCGCCGCTCGAGGACCGCGATGTTGCCCCGGTCGGCGTAGATGTTCATCTCGCCCGGGTAGAGGTGGCAGACGCGCAGCGCCGTCACGCGGCCGCCCTGCAGGTGTAGACCTGGCGCTCGGCGCTCGGCGCAAGCGGCGTCCCGGCGAAGTCGGACGCGACCTCCACCGGCTCGAGGCCTGCCCGCGCCAGCAGCTCCTGGACCTCGTCGGGCGAGAACAGGTGCACCCGGTGGCGGCGCAGGTACTCCCGGGGCCGCGCGCCGGCCCGGTGCTCCTCGACGCGGAGCGTGAAGTCGAGCGTGCGCGTCCCGGGATCCCAGCCGTCGTACCAGCCCGAGTGCAGCAGCAGCGGCCCGCCGGCGCCGTCGCGGTAGTGGCCGTTGGAGCGCTCCACGCCCATCGTCGCGACGATCTCGTCGGGGTCGGGGTAGCCCACCTCGAAGACCAGCTCGCCGCCCTCGGCAAGGTGGGCCCTCACCCCGCGCAGGCAGGCGACCCGGTCGGCGGGCTCGGTCAGGACCTGGAGGGTGTTCATGGCGGCGATCACCAGGCGGAACCGGCCGTCCAGGCGCAGGTCGGCGATGTCGCCGGCCACGGGGCGGACGCGCGCGGCCACCTCGGGCGGCTCGCCCTCCAGGCGCCGGCCGAGCTCGGCCAGCATCTCGGGCGAGCGGTCGAGGGCCCAGACCTCGTGTCCGTCGCGCGCCAGCGGGATGGCGACCCGGCCGGTCGCCGCGCCGAGGTCGAGGACGGGCGACCCGCAGCGCGCGGCCGCGGCGCGCCAGAAGGGCAGGTCCTCGACGTAATGGGCGTGCTCCAGCGCGAAGCGGCGCGCCTCGCCCTCATCGCTCACGCCAGAACGCCTCCGCCGCGCCCCGGCGCACCAGCGTCTCGCGCAGGCCCAGCATGGCGGTGTAGGTGGGCAGGACGTACAGGGTGCCGCCGGGCGGGGTCGCCGCCACGGCCGCGTCGAGGGCGGCGTCCGGGTCGGGCACCACGGTCATGCGGTCGGCGCCGACGCCCGCGTAGCGCACCCGCAGGGCGAGGTCGTAGGCGCGGTCGCCGGTGACCGTCAGCGACGCGGCCCGCTCGAGGAGCGGCTCGTAGTTGACGTCCCAGATCCACGACACGTCGTTGCCGTCGGCGATGCGGTCGTTGAGCGCGATCAGCAGGTGGGGGCGGCCCTCGCCGAGGAGGATCGTGCGGACCGTCTCGTTGGTCCCGGTGGGGTTCTTGGCGAGCAGCAGGACCAGCTCACGGCCGCCCAGGCGCACCCGCTCGCCGCGGCCGAAGGCGGCCGGGCTGCGCTCGAGGCCGGGCGCGATGGCCGCCCGCGGGATCCCCATCGCCAGCGCGGCGGCCACCGCGGCCGTCGCGTTGTAGGCGTTGTGGACCCCCGGCAGGGCGATCGCCGCCTCGACCGGGCCCTCGGGCGTCTCGACCCGCAGCCAGAGGCCGTCGACGCCGCGCAGCTCCACGCGCACGGCGCGCACGTCCGGCGCCGGACGGGACGCGCCGCAGCCCTCGCAGCGCCAGTGGCCGAGATGCCCGAGCACCACCATGGAGTAGCGCAGCGGCGCCGCGCAGGCCCGGCAGCGGATCGAGTCGGCGGCGTGGGGGAGGGCGGGCAGGGCCACCGCGGGGTCGTCGATGCCGAAGGTGAGCGCCCGCGGGCGCCCCTCGGCGAGCTCGGCGACCGCGGGGTCGTCGGCGTTCAGGACCGGCGTGGAGCCGGACGGGAGGCCGGCGACCGTGCCGGCCCAGCGCGAGGCGAGCGTCTCGAGCTCGCCGTAGCGGTCGAGCTGGTCGCGGAAGAGGTTCATCAGCAGCAGCACGCGGGGCCGGAGCTGGCGCGCGACCTCGGGCAGCGCGGCCTCGTCGACCTCGAAGAGCCCGGCCTGGGGCTGCGGCCGCCGGCCGCGGGCGTCGAGCAGCGCCGTGGCCACGCCCGAGAGCAGGTTGGCGCCCGACGGGTTGGCGGCCAGCGCCCAGCCGGCCTCGCGCGCGCACGACGAGACCAGCCGCGCGGTGGTGGTCTTGCCGTTGGTCGCCGAGATCAGGGTCACCCCGTGCGGCAGGGCGGCGCCGAGCTCGGCGATCGCCTCGGGGCGCAGGCGCAGCAGCACCTTGCCGGGCAGGCTGGTCCCGCCGCCCCGGCCGAGGCGGCGCGACAGGGTGCCCGCGGCGCGGGCGAGGGTCAGCGAGGGCCCGGCGGTCACGCGCGGATGGTAGCGGCGGCCGCTCAGCCGGCCGTTGACCAGGAGCCGTCCGGGCGCCCGATCAGGACGCGGTCGAGGGCCGAGTGGAAGAGCCCGTGGTCGACCACCCCGGGCAGGGCCGCCGCCCGGGCGGCGATCGCCGCCCAGTCGGAGCCCGGGGGGATCTGGAGGTCGAGCAGGGCAAGCCCGTCGTCGCTGAGGCCGGGCCGCCGCCGCGGCGCGAGATCGGCCAGCTCGCCGGCGATCCGGACCGCCCCGAAGGGGATCGCCGCCACGGGCAGCCGCCCCCAGGCGTCGAGCGACTCCACCACCTTGGGCTCGTCGACCAGCACCAGCCAGACGTCGGCGGCCTGGGCGACGAGCCGCTCGCGCACGAGCGCGCCGCCCGCCCCCTTGACCAGCCGGCCGCCGGGGCCGACGGCGTCGGCGCCGTCGAAGGCGAGGTCGAGCGGCCCCCGCAGGCGGCCGACCGGGATGCCCAGCTCGCGCGCCAGCGCCGCGCTGGCCCGCGAGGTCGGGACGCCCCGGCAGCGCAGGCCCTCGGCGACGCGCCGGCCCAGGGCGCGGATGCCCGCCGCCGCAGCGCGCCCGGTCCCGAGCCCCACCTCCATGCCGTCCTCGACCCGGGCGGCGGCGGCCTCGCCGGCCGCCGCCCACGCGCGCGCTCGCTGGTCGTCCACGTGCGGAAGGCTATGCGACGATCCGCCGGTGCAGGAGGTCGCGCCCGGGGTCACGATGATCGACACGAAGCTCGGCGGCATGGAGGGCATCACGGCCGCCTACCTGGTCGCCGGCGACCGCCCGGCGCTGATCGAGACCGGGGCGCGCACGTCGGCCCCCGCGCTGCGCGAGGCGCTCGCCGGGGCCGGCCTGTCGGCCGGCGACCTCGCCTGGCTCGTGCTCACCCACGTGCACCTCGACCACTGCGGCGGCACCGGGATCGTGGCGGCCGCCTTCCCGCGGGCGACGGTCGTGGTGCACCGCCGCGGTGCGCGCCACCTGGCCGAGCCCGGGCGGCTGGTGGCCGCCTCGGCCGCCGTCTACGGCCCGCGCTGGTCGCTCTACGGCGGCCTCGACCGCACGGCGGCGGAGCGGATCGTGGCGGCCGAGGACGGCCACCGGGTCTCGGTCGGCCCCGGCCGCGACCTGGTCCTGCTCGAGACCACCGGCCACGCGCGCCACCACATGTCGGTGCACGACGAGGCCACGGGCACGGTCTTCGCGGGCGACGCCGCCGGCGCGCGGCTGGCCGGCGGCGGCCTCTACCCGACGATGCCGCCGCCGGACGTCAACCTCGACGCGGCCGAGCGCAGCGTCGCCCGGCTGGCGGCGCTCGCGCCCGAGCGCGTCCTGCTGCCGCACTTCGGCCCCGTGCCGGAGCCGGCCGCCGACCTCGCGCTGGCCGCCGAGCAGCTCGGGCGGCTGCGCGCCGCCGCGGCCGCGGGGCCGGACCGGGAGGCGCTCCGCCGCGCCCTGGAGGAGCGGCTCCCGCTCGAGGCGACGGTCGGGCTGCCCGAGGCCGCCGCGCGCTGGCGGCGCCTGCGCTGGGCCGAGGCGAACGTTGACGGCCTGGCGGGCTGGGTCGAGCGCCGGTGAGGGCGGCGTCCCCTATCGTCGATCGGGCATGAAGCAGGTTAACGTCCGGCTCGTGGTCCTGACCGTCCGCCGGCGGGCGCTCGAGGCCCTGCTCGTGCGGCTGCCCGGCAACGTCTGGGCGCTCCCCGGCGCCGAGGTGGGGCCGGGGGCGACGCTCGAGGCCGCCGCCTTGCGGGCCCTCGAGCGGCAGACCGGCGTGCGCGGCATCCGGCTGGAGCAGCTCTACACCTTCGACCGCGACGGGGGGGCGGGGGTGAGCGTCGCCCACCTCGCCCTGGCGCCGGCCGAGCGCCACCCGCCCACCCCCGGCCCGGACATCGTCGAGGTGCGCTGGTTCCCGATCGCCGACCTGCCCGCGCTCGGCCCCTCCGACGCGCGCATCCTGGACTACGGGCGCGCCCGCGTGCGCGCCAAGGCGGCCTACGCGCCGATCGCCCTCGACCTGCTGCCCGAGGCCTTCACGCTGGCCGAGCTGCAGGCCGTCTACGAGGCCGTGCTGGACCGCCCCCTCGACACGCGCAACTTCCGCCGCGACGCGCTCGCGTCGGGCGTCGTCGAGCCGCTCGGCAGCGTCCGCTCCGACGGCCCGGGGCGGCCGGCGCGCCTGTACCGGTCGGCCGGCGGGGACTTCCAGGCGCTGGCCCCCGAGCGCCGCATCGCGCGGGCCATCGCGGGGACGGACGACCCCTCCTGACGGGGCCTGGGGCTCCGGTCCCCGTGGTAGCCTTCCGGCCGGCCCGACGGAGCGAAAGGAGCCGAATGGCGGCGCACAACGGCGACGGCCCGCAGGACCTCCCGGCGACGTGGCCCTTCCGCGCGGCCGGCACCGTGCTGATCGCCGCGCTGATCTGGTTCTGCCTCGGCTTCGCGATCGAGGACCTGGGCAACGAGCTCGAGGCGCACCTCACGGTCTTCTGGGTCCTCCTCGCGGTCGTCGCCGCCTTCGTGCTGCTGGGCGCGGCCATCAACCTCCAGCTCGGGCGGCGGCGCAAGCGCCACGGGTGAGCGCCGAGCGGGTCGCCGCCGAGGCCGCCCGGCTGGCGGCGGCGGTGGCGTGGCTGGGCGACGCCGAGTGGCGCGAGGACGCGGCGCGGGTGGCCGGTGCGCGGGCCGCCGAGCCCGCGCGTGACGCCCCGCCCACCTTCGGCGAGCTGGCGCGCGGCGGGACGGAGCTGGTGAAGGGGCTGGTGGCGGACGGGCGCTGGGACGAGGCCGCCCTCCAGGCCCGCCACCTGCGGGCGTTCTTCGCCCGCGAGGGGGGCCACCTTGGGCCCGTGGCCGCCCCGACCTTCGACGGCCTCCTCGCGGCCGTGCTCGCCCGCGACCCCGACGAGGTCGGCGACTTCACCGCCCTGATCGGCGAGATCTTCCCGTGAGCGTCCCGGAGCCGCCCGACGCCCTCGACGCGCCGGAGAACCGCAAGGGGCGCCTGCTGGTGGCCTCGCCGAGCCTGGCCGACCCGAACTTCCGCAGAGCCGTCGTGCTGATGCTCGAGCACTCGGAGGAAGGGGCGCTGGGCCTGGTCCTCAACCGCCCGACGCCGCTGGTGGCCCGCGAGGCCCTCCCCGGCGCGCTGGCCGACGCCATGCCGGACGACGAGCGCGTCTACCAGGGCGGGCCGGTGCAGCCCGAGGCGGTGATCGTGCTCGCCGACTTCACCGACGCCACCCTGGCCGCCTCGGTGGCCTTCGACATGGTCGGCATCGTCGACCCGGATGCGGACGCGTCGCGGCTCGAGGGCGGCGTCCGGGCGATCCGCGCCTACGGGGGCTACGCCGGGTGGGGGGAGGGCCAGCTGGAGCACGAGATCGCCGAGGAGGCCTGGATCGACGCGGCGCCCGCGGCCGAGGATGTGTTCGGCGCCGACCCCGACGGCCTCTGGAGCCGGGTGCTCGAGCGCAAGGGCGGGTCCTGGCGCCTGATCGCGCGGATGCCCGAGAACCCGTCGGTGAACTGAGGACCCGGCCGCACTACGCCTGGCTGGTGGTCGCCGCGGCCTTCGCGGCGCTGCTGATCGCGTCCGGGGTCCGCGCGACCCCCACGATCCTGATCGGGCCGCTCGACGAGGAGTTCGGCTGGCGCGTTGACCAGGTCTCCCTGGCGATCTCGATCAACCTCGTCGTGTTCGGCCTGATGGCGCCCTTCTCGGCGGCGCTGATGGAGCGCTTCGGGATGCGGCGGGTGGTCGACCGTCGCCCTCGTCGCGGTGGCCGCCGGGAGCGCCGCCACGGTCGCGATGAGCGCCCTGTGGCAGCTCACGCTCCTGTGGGGGGTCGTCATCGGCGCCGCCACCGGCTGCCTGTCGTCGCCGCTGGCGGCGGTCGTCGCGACGCGCTGGTTCCTGGAGCGGCGCGGCCTGATCACCGGCCTCCTGTCCGCCGCCTACGCCACCGGCCAGCTGGTCTTCCTGCCCTTCCTGGCGCTGCTGGCGCGCGACGCCGGCTGGCGCTGGGCCTCGGCGGCCGTGGCCCTGAGCGCCGCCCTGGTGGCGCCCGTCGCGTACGCCCTCCTGCGCGAGCGCCCCGCCGACCGAGGGCTCCCGCCCTACGGCGGCGACCAGGTGGAGCCGCCGCCGGCCGCGGGGGGCAACCCGTTCGCCGCCACGGCCGCCGCGCTGGCCCTCGGCGCCCGGTCGCGGACCTTCTGGCTGCTCGCGGGGACCTTCTTCATCTGCGGCGCCACGACGGTGGGCCTGATCGGCACCCACCTGATCCCCGCCGCCCACGACCACGGCATCGGCGAGGTCCAGGCGGCGGGGCTGCTGGCGGTGATCGGCGTCTTCGACATCCTCGGCGTCACCGCATCGGGCTGGCTCACGGACCGCTGGGACCCCCGCCAGCTCCTGTTCGCCTTCTACGCCCTCCGCGGCCTGTCGCTGTTCTTCCTGCCCTTCGTCATCGGCTCGAGCGACGCCGGGCTGATCGCCTTCGTTGTGGTCTTCGGCCTCGACTGGGTCGCGACCGTGCCGCCGACGGTGGCCCTCACCGTCGAGGCGTTCGGGCGGGAGCGCGCGGGGGTCGTCTTCGGGTGGATCTTCGCCGCCCACCAGCTCGGGGCCGCGGCGGCGGCCTGGGCGGCCGGGGCCGCCCGCAACGCCTCGGGTGGCTACGAGGTCGCGTTCATGGCCGCCGGCCTGCTGGGGGTCGCCGCGGCCCTCCTGGCGCTGGGGATCGTGAGCCGCGGCCGGCCGAGGCCCGCCGCGGCCCTCCCGATGTGAGCGCCTCGGCGACCGGGCCCGCCGCCGGCGAGGGCCTCAGCCGCCGAGCGGCGACAGCTCGAACACGGGGTGGAGCGGCGCTTCGGCCACGAAGTCGGCCACCGGGGAGTCCGCGCTCGCCCGGAAGCACCCCCGGGTCCTGCCGGCGATGCCGAGGTATCGCTTGAGCACGGGCCCGGCCTCGTCGGGCCCCACCTCGCGGACGGTGAAGTCCCGCGTGCCGCGCCCGCGGCGGAGGGTCACCCGCCCGGCGTCGCGCGCGTTCTGCACCCACGAGACGGCGCCGTAGGGGGCGACCAGCCACAGCCGCCCGCCGCGCTCGACCGGGACGACGGGGGTCGTGTACGGCCGGCCGGTCCTGCGGCCCCGCGTGGTGAGCAGCTGGATCGGTCCGATCCCCGCCCGCGCGAGCGCGCTCACGATCGCGTTGCCGGCGCGCCAGCGCCGGCTCTGGAACTCCGGCAATGGTCCGCCCTCGCCGTTCGCCCCCGGCGCGGAGCCGGGGGCGCACGAATCTACCCGAGCCGCCCGGAGTCGGGGAGCGCGCCGAGCTTCTGCAGCGACTGGCTCTCGACCTGGCGGATGCGCTCGCGGGTGACGTTGAACATCCGCCCCAGCTCGTCGAGGGTCCGCGGCTTCTCGCCCCGGAGGCCGTATCGCAGCTCGAGCACGCGGCGCTCGCGGTAGCTGAGCTGGTCGAGCAGGTCGCGGAGGGCCTGCTCGCGGAGGCTGGTCTCGGCCGACATCTCCGGCGCGACGGTGTTCTCGTCGGCCAGGAAGCGCCCGAGCTCCGACTCCTCCTCCTCGCCCACGGGCTTCTCGAGCGACACGGTGGGCTGGGCGCTGCGCAGGATCTCCTCGACCTCCTCGGGGGGCAGGCCGGCGGCGTCGCCGATCTCCTCCACCGTGGGCTCGCGGCCCAGCTGGCCGATGAGCACGCGCTCGGCGCGGCTGATCTGGTTGAGCTTCTCGACCACGTGCACCGGGATGCGGATGGTGCGGCCCTTGTCGGCGAGGGCGCGGGTGACGGCCTGGCGGATCCACCAGGTCGCGTAGGTCGAGAACTTGAAGCCGCGGCGCCAGTCGAACTTCTCGACGGCGCGCACCAGGCCGAGGGTCCCCTCCTGGATGAGGTCCAGGAACGGCAGCCCGCGGCCGCGGTAGCCCTTGGCGATCGAGACCACCAGGCGCAGGTTGGCCTCGACCATCTGCTGCTTGGCGGCCTGGTCGCCGAGCTCGATGCGCTTGGCGAGCCGGACCTCGTCGGCGGCCGTCAGGAGCGGCACCCGCCCGATGTCCTTGAGGAAGAGCTGGAGCGAGTCGGTCGTCTGCTCGACGGCCGCGACGGGACGCCGCGGGCGCTCGACCTCCTCGGAGAGCGTGGCGGCGCGCGCGCCGGCCTCGGACTGCTCGAGGAGCTCGACCCCGGCCTCCTCGAGGTGCTGGTAGACCTCCTCGGCGGCGTCGGTGTCGAGGCCCAGTCCATCGAGTACCTCGGCGACCTCCTCCATCCCGAGGAAGCCCATCTCCTGCCCGCGGACGATCAGCTCGCGGAGCTCACCGTCCCGCGTCAGCCCGGTCACTTGCTGCGTCGACATCCGCCTCCGTTCCCGCGTGGGGTGCTTTGTCTCCATTGGGGGGCCGCGGCGATGTGCCCCAGCACAGGGCGCCAGCCCTGTTCGAGGCCACTCCACGGATAACCGGCGCGAATACCGAGCATCACGGAACCGCCCGCGCGACGGCTCGCCGGCCGAACAGGGACTATGTTAGGCGTCGGCCAAGACGTCAAGGGGCACATGGCCCACCGCGACAGGGGATTCGACGCTCCTCAGCGGTATCCGCAGACCGGCCAGGGGCCCGGCCCGCTCTGCGCGTAGAGCATCGCGGCGCGCCGGTCCTGCTCCGCCTCGGGCGCGGCGGCGGGGTCGCCCGTCCCGCCGACGGCCTCCCAGGTGCCCTGGTCGAACTGGTACTTGCCCCGGTACTGGCCGCTGGCGGACACCGCCCGCGGGTCGCCGCCCGACTCGCATTCGGCGATCCGGTCGAGGACGGACTGGGCGGGCGCCCCCGGGATCGCGGCCGGCGCGGAGGCCGACGGGGCGGGCGCGGCGCCGGGGTTCGCGCTGCGCCGCACGGCCTCCTCGACCCGCCGCCCGGCGGCGTCGATGGCGGCGTCCCGCCCCCGCCGCGCCGCCGGGGGCTCGGGCCGCCGCCGCTGCTGCGCGACGAGGCCGTTGAGGGTGGCGGTGGCCCGCTCCAGCACGGCGCTGCGGCTGGCCAGCAGGCCCTCCATGCGATCGAGGCGGGCCCCGGCCTCGCGCAGGGCCGCGTCGGCGTCCTCGCGCTGGTCCAGCAGCTCGCCGCGCACCCGGGCCAGGCGCTCGCGCGCCTCCTCCAGCGAGTCAACGATGCGGCCGTCGGCCGAGCCGATCGCCTCCAGCGAGGCCTGCGCGTCCACCGCCTCCGAGAGACCGCCCGAGGAGAGCACCACCTCGACGAGGGTCGGCGGCTCCTGGACGTAGAGCGCGACGAGCCGGTCGGCCAGGCGCCGCTCGGCGGTGCCGTGGGCCCGCCGCGCCTCGGCGAGGGCGGCGGTCGTCTCCCGGATGCGGGCCCGCAGCGCGTCGACGCGCTCCTGCGCGGCGGCGTGCGCGCCCGCGGCGGCGGCGGCCTCGTCGCCGAGCCGCACGAGCTCGCCCTCGAGGGCCCGCACCTGCGCGCGGGCGCCGTCGATGACCTGGCCCCCCGCGCCGCCGGGCGCGGCCCGCAGGGCGATCGCCGGGACGGCCGCCAGCGCGGCCGCGAGCGCGAGCGCGGCGAGGGCGCGGCTCCGGCGCAGCCCGGTCGGGGAGGGGAAGATCAACGGAGAGGCACCTCCTGGCGCGGGCGCGGGCGCCCGCGGGGCGCCGGACGGTACCACGGCCCCCGCGGGGATCGCGAGCCCTGACGGCGCCGTCAGGGGAGGTTCAGGGAAGCTCCGTGCGGGTCATCCGCCGGGCGGCGGCCCAGGCCGCGAGGGCCGTGACGAGCGCCAGGACCACGATCGCCGCGGGCGCCGAGGCGTCGGGGGCGTTGACGTCGATCACGCCCTCCACGGCGATCGCGCGCCCGTAGGCGGCGATCGAGAAGCGGTCGGCCGACGCGGCGAAGGTGGCGATCGAGCCCTCCCACAGGAGGATGTAGAGGACGCCGATGACGACCGGCCGCCGCACCACCATCGCCAGCCAGGCCGCCGCGGCGCAGTAGCAGAGCGCCGCCAGGGCCACGCCGAGCAGCGGCCAGGCGATCTGGGCGGCGGTCGCCTGCGCGCCGAGCGCGATGGCGCCCGCCGCGAGCATCGCCGGCAGCAGCAGCGCCATGGCCGCCGTCCACGCCGCCGCGATCTTCGAGACGATGAGGGTGAGGCGGGAGAGCGGGGTGGAGGCGAGGTAGAGGATGGTGCCGTCCTCGCGCTCGTCGGCGATCGCGCTGGCGCCGATCACCACCGCGATGAAGGCCGTGATGGTCGGGATGACGAGCCGCTGCAGCAGCCGCGCCCAGAACAACTCGGGCTCGATGTCGCCGCCGGCGGCGAAGACCGTCGCCGCGATCACCGGCACCAGGGCCAGCGCGGCCAGCGCCAGGATGCGCTTGCCGGTGAAGAGGCTGCGCAGCGTCAGCAGGTAGACCGGCACGCTGATGCGGGGGGCGGCGGCGATCACCGGCCCACCCCGCGGGCGCGCTCGTGCAGGTAGGCGTAGACGCTCTCGAGGTCGTCGTCGACCGGCTCGACCCGCCGCAGACGCACGCCGGCATCGCGGGCCAGCCGGGGGAGCTCGCGCCCGAGGCGCTCGACGTCGCCTGCCTCGACGACCATCGCGCCGTCCTCGAAGCGCACCGACTCCACCAGGCCGGCGCCGACCAGCTCGCGGCCGAGGCCGCGGCCGTCGTCGGCGCGCAGGCGGATGCTGCGGGGGCGGTCGGCGATCAGGTCGCGGATCGCCTGGGTGGCCCCGCTCGCCACCAGGTGGCCGTTGACGAGCACCAGCACGCGGGGGGCCATGCGCTCGACCTCGTGGAGGACGTGCGACGAGACCACCACCGTGCGCCCCTCGTCGCCCAGGCGGACGATCAGGTCGACGATGTGGCGCCGCTGGGCGGGGTCGAGGCCGTTGAGGGGCTCGTCGAGCAGCAGCAGCTCGGGGTCGTGGGCGAGTGCCTGGGCGAGCTTCACGCGCTGGCGCATGCCGTGCGAGAAGCCCCGGAGGCGCCGCTCGGAGACGTCGGAGAGGCCGACCTCGTCCAGCGCCCGCAGGGCGGCGGCCTCGGGGTCGGCGACCCCGCGCAGGCGCGCGCAGAGCGTCACCATCGCCCGGGCGCTGAGGAAGGGCCAAAGGGCGTCGCGGTCGTGCGCGATGCCGATGCGCCGGTAGGCCTCGGGGCTGCGCGCGAGGTCCGTCCCGAGCACCCGCACGGAGCCGGTGCTCGGCGTCGTGAAGCCGGCGCAGAGCTTGAGCGCGGTCAACTTGCCGGCGCCGTTGTGCCCGAGGAGGCCGGTGACGCCGGGGCCGAGCGAGAACGACACGTCCGCGAGCGCCACGGTGTCGCCGTACCAGCGCGAGACGCCGTCGAAGACCAGGGCCTGGTCGCTCACGCCTCGCTCCCCGGCCGGTAGCGGCGGAGCAGGACGGCCGTCGCCACCCCGACGACCACGAGGTAGGCGAGCGCGTACTCCCACAGCGAGTTGGGGATGTCGTCGCGGGCGTCGGGGAAGACCTCGCCCGCGAAGCCGATCGGCAGCGTCGAAAGGGCGATCAGGTCGAGCTCCTCGGCGCCGTCGAAGGCCTCCTGCAGCAGCCCCGAGAGCACCGTCGGGGCCACCAGCAGGAGCAGGTAGCCGCCGATCGCGAAGGCACGCCGGCCGGTCAGCGAGGACACCGCCAGCCCCACCAGCCCGTAGTAGACGGCGAGGATCACGCCGGCGGCGACGATGCGGGGCAGCTCGGCCCAGTGCTCCTCGAGGTAGCCGACCGGGTGCTCCTCGAAGACGAGGATCCCGGCGTAGAGGATCAGCATCGGGACCATCGTCACCAGCAGCAGCGGGCCGATCGCGCCGATGACGCGCCCGAGCAGGTACTCGCCGCGGCTGATCGCGGTCGAGAAGTAGAGCTGCAGCATCCCGTCGCGCCGGTCCGGGCACAGCAGCTCGGGGGTGGTGATCCCGGCGAAGAGCAGGATCACGACGCCGATGATGGCCTGGTAGCCCGAGAAGGGGAGGGCCTCGGTGAGGTCGATCCCGGTCTGGTCGGCGAACAGCGCCCGCACGCCGAGCACGATCACCGCCGGGGCGACGGCCAGCAGGATCAGGGTGATCGGGACCGCCTTGGCCTTCCAGCCGCGGCGGGCGCCCAGCGAGCGCAGCGCGCCCCAGCGGGCCAGCGACCACACGGCGGCCCAGCGCCCGCGGCGGACGCCCGCGTAGGTCCCGTAGCGGACGTCGCGGATCTCGGCGTCCGCCGTCCGCGCCCCCGGAGGCGGGCCGGTCGAGCTCACTCGAGCGCGTCCACGAGCGCGTCCTCGAGCGTCGGCCCGGCCGGCCGCAGCTCCCGCAGGGCGATGCCGGCCTCGGCGGCCGCGTCCCGGACCCCGTCGAGCAGGGCGTCCTCCGGCGCGCCGCTCACGGCCAGGCCGCCGTCGCGGGCGCGGGCGGCCAGGCCGCGGGCCGCCAGCCGGCCGGCGAAGGCGTCGAGGTCGCCCGTTGCGCGCACGAGGACCCCGTCGCCCGCGAGCCCCTCCATCTCGTCGATGCGCCCGGAGGTGACCACCCGCCCGTCGCGCAGCACCACGACGGCGTCGCAGGTGCGGGTCACGTCCTCCAGCACGTGTGACGAGAGCAGCACGGCGATCCCGAGCTCGCTGGAGAGCCGCCGCACGAGCGCCAGCATCTCCTCCCGGCCTGACGGGTCGAGCCCGTTGGTCGGCTCGTCCAGCACGACCAGCTCGGGGGAGTGGACCAGCGCCTGGGCGAGCTTGGCCCGCTGCTTCATGCCGGTCGAGAAGGTGCGGATGAGGCGCGAGCGCTCCTCCTCCAGGCCGACCTGGAAGAGGACCTCGGAGGCCCGCAGCACCGCGTCGCGCCGGGGCAGGCCGCGCAGCTCGGCCATGTGGACCACCACGTCGCGGGCCGTCATCTCCAGCGGAAGGCAGTCGAGCTCGGGCATGTAGCCCAGCCGGCGGCGCACCTCGGCGGCCTCCCGCGACGCGTCGACCCCGAGCACCTCGACGCGGCCCTCGTCGGGGCGCAGGAGCCCCAGCAGCAGCCGCATCAGCGTCGACTTGCCGGCGCCGTTGGCCCCCAGGAGGCCGGTCGCCGGGGCGTCGAGCGCGAGGCTGACGCCGTCGAGCGCGGTGATCTGGCCGAAGCGCTTGACCAGCCCGTCGGCGGCGATCAGACGGGCGCCGCCCGCGACGGGCGCCGTGAGGGTGGAGGACTCCACGCGCACGGAGTGTAGGGCGTGCGCGGGCGCCTCACCCCCGGCTCCGGCGCGTCGCTCCGGAGCCGGGGGAGCCGGGTCTCAGGCGGTGGTCGCGGGGGCGGCCGCCTCGGCCGCCTCGGCCGCCTCGGGGGCCGCGTCGCCGCGGATGAAGGCCTCGGTGAGCTCGTGGGCCACCGCGTCCGGGTGCTGCACCGGCGGGCTCTTCATGAAGTAGGAGGCCGGGCCCTCCAGGGTGCCCCCGATGCCGCGGTCGAGTGCGACCTTGGCGCAGCGGACGGCGTCGATCACGATGCCGGCCGAGTTCGGGGAGTCCCACACCTCGAGCTTGAGCTCGACGTTGATCGGCACGTCGCCGAAGCCGGTGCCCTCGAGGCGGATGTGGGCCCACTTGCGATCGGTCAGCCACGGCACGTAGTCGCTCGGGCCGATGTGGACGTCGTCGGGGTCGATCTCGTCGTCGAGGATCGAGGTGACCGCGTTGGTCTTGGAGATCTTCTTCGACTGGAGGCGCTCGCGCTCGAGCATGTTGAGGAAGTCGGTGTTGCCGCCGAAGTTGAGCTGCGACGTGTGGGCCAGCCTGACGCCGCGCTCGCGCATGAGGCGGGCCAGCTGGCGGTGGACGATCGTCGCGCCGACCTGGCTCTTGATGTCGTCGCCGACGATGGGGAGGCCGCGCTCGCGGAAGCGGTCCTGCCAGTACTGCTCGCGGCCGATGAAGACCGGCACGCAGTTCACGAAGGCGCAGCCGGCCCGGAGGATCTGCTCGACGTACCACTTGGTGGCGTTCTCGGAGCCGACCGGCAGGTAGCTCACGACGACGTGCGTGTTGGTGTCGCGCAGGATGCCGGCGATGTCGGCGGTCGGGCCGTCGGCCTTGGTGATGACCTCGGAGAGGTACTTGCCGAGGCCGTCGTGGGTCATGCCGCGCTGTACCTCGACGCCCTGGAAGGGCACGTCCGACAGCTTGATCGTGTTGTTGGGCGGCGCGAAGACGGCCTCGGACAGGTCGCGCCCGACCTTGCGGGCGTCGATGTCGAAGGCCGCGGTGAAGCGGATGTCGCGCACGTGGTAGCCGCCGAGATCCACGTGCATGAGGCCGGGCACGAACTCGTCGGGGGCGGCGTCGCGGTAGAACTCGACGCCCTGCACGAGCGACGACGCGCAGTTGCCCACGCCGATGATGGCCACGTTGACGGTGTCGCTCACGAAACTCTCCTCGCGTCGGGTCGCGTCGGTCCGGGATCGAACGCGAAATCTCTTTGGTGTTTTTACACTAAACGAGACTTGGTGTACAGTCCCGGCCATGAGGAGGCTGATCGGCTACGTCCGCATCGCGCCGCGTGAGCGCGACGACGAGCGCCCGAGCCTGGACATCCAGCGGCGCGGCCTCGAGAACGCCGCCCGCGCGGGGGGCTGGGAGCTGCTGCGCATCGAGGAGGACGTGCGCTCCGGGCGCACGCTGCGCCGCCCCGGGCTGCGGGCGGCGCTGGCGGCGTGCCGTGCCGGGGAGGCGGACGGCATCGCGGTGGCGCGGCTGGACCGGCTCACCTACTCGCTGTCCGACCTGGCCGAGCTCGTGCGCGAGGCGGTCGACGGCGGCTTCACGATCGTCTCGCTCCAGCCGGCCGTCAACATCGCCTCGGACGGCGGCCGGGCGGTGGGGGAGGTGCTCGCCGAGGCCGCCTCGTGGCAGCCGCGCGCCATCGCCACCGCCGGGCGGGCCCTCAGCGGCCGGCCCGGCAGACCCTCCTCGACCCCGGCGGCCGTCGCCGAGCGCATCCGCGACCTGCGCGCCCAGGGCATGACCCTGCAGGCGATCTGCGACACCCTCAACGGCGAGGGCGTCCCCACGCCGCGGGGGGGCGCCGAGTGGCGCCCCACATCGCTGCGGTCGGTCCTGCGCGCCTGAGCCGGCGCGGGAGCCCTCAGCGCGCGGGGCAGGCGGCGCCGGCCCGGTCAACGTAG
The DNA here is from genome assembly GCA_963808825.1 of Miltoncostaeaceae bacterium. Classification (GTDB taxonomy): domain Bacteria; phylum Actinomycetota; class Thermoleophilia; order Miltoncostaeales; family Miltoncostaeaceae; genus DATAGF01. Next base: position 42,143 of record CAWEGW010000002.1, read on the forward strand.
CCCTGCCAACGGGCGGCCGTGGCGGCGAAGCCGCGCCCGGGGTAGGCCTCGGCGAGCCGCTCGAGCAGGCGCACGTGGTAGCAGTGGTAGTTGAGGTCGGCGAGGTAGCTGCGCCAGGGGCGCCCGGGCGTGAGCAGGCCGTAGTAGCTCCACGAGCCCGAGTCGTGGTCGCCCAGGTGCCGCTCGAGTGTCGCGGCGCCGCGGTCGGCCAGGTCGCGCGCCAGGGCGGCGGCCGAGGCGGCCTCGGGGGCCGGCCCGGCCCGGTCGAGCGCCGCGGCCGTCCCGAGCAGGTTGAGCAGGGTGACCATGAAGCCGTTCAGGGCGGCCCCCTTCCACGGGCTCTCGCCCGGGTAGGCCCGCTCGACGTACCAGGGGGCCGGCGCCTGGCCCGGCTCGGTGGCGACCAGCGTCCGCACGCCGCCGCGGTCAACGTGGACGACGAACGCCGACAGCGCGTCGAGGGCGGCCCGCGCGAGGCCGGCGTCGCCGGTGCGCGCGGCCCCGTGCGCCATGACCAGGGCCACGCGGGCCTGGGCCATGGCGGACGCGCCGGGCCGGATCGCCGCCGGATCGTCGGCCACGTCGTAGTACTCCCAGGCGAGGAAGCGCCGGCCGCCGGCGTCGCGCTCGACGCCCATCTCCAGGAGCGTGGCGGCGAGCGCCTCGGGCGGCACGTCGTCGTTGAGCCCCCGCCAGCGCCCCGTGGTGGCGACCGGGTTCACCGCGAAGCCCTGGCCGCGCCGGTAGGTCAGGATGACGCCGTCCGGGTCGCGCAGCAGCACGCGCTCGTCGGGCGACGGGCGGCGCGCGAACCACCACGCGTCGGCCTGAAGCGTCCTGGCGATCGTGGCCCGCCGCCCGGCCGGCTCCGGCGGGGCGTCGGGGGCGAGGTAGGCCTTCCAGAGCGCGAGCCCGCGCCGGATGTCGGCCTCCTCGGCCGAGCCCGGCGCCGCCGAGGCGAGGGCGGTCGCGAGGGCCCGGCGGGCCACCTCGCCGTCGGCGGGCGCCTCGGCGGCCGGGATCGGCGACGCCCTCGGGGGGCGCGGCCGGCGGGTGGACGCGGGCCGGGGGCGGGGGAGGGGGCTGAGGCGCGGGTCGAGGGTCGGGCAGGGCCGGGGCCTCGGGCTCCGATCGAGCCTCCGGCTCCGTCCGGGGCGCGGGCTCCGGCCGCGGCTCCGGGGCCGGCTCCGGCACGAGCGTGGGCGCCGGCGCCGCGGGGGAATCGACCGGCTCGATCGCCGGCGGGGGCGGGTCGAGCAGGGCCTCCTCGGGCGGGGCGGCGGGGAGCGCCGCGGCGGCGGCGGCGGGGGGAGGCGGCGGGCCGCCGCGGCCGTCGAGCAGGGCCGCGCCGCCGAAGCCCAGGGCCGCGGCGACCCCGCCGAGGGCGAGGAGTGCGGCGACCTGGCGCTCGCGGCTCACCGCTCCCTCATACCACGCCGGCCCCGCCGTCCCGGGGCGCGGGTACGCTGCTGCCGTCGTGGCGACCGAGCCCCCATCCCGACACGCCGCCGGCGGCCGCCGCCTCGCCTTCGACTACGACCGCACGGTCGCCCTCAGCGACGGGGTCTTCGCGATCGCCCTGACGCTGCTGGTGCTGACCATTCCGGAGATCGAGTCGCCCGACGACCTCTGGGGCCAGCTGCGGGACAACCTGCCGGCCTTCGGCGCCTACGCCCTGAGCTTCGTCGTGCTCGCCGCCCTCTGGCGCCAGCACCACGTCTTCGTGCGCGACGTGACCCGCATCGACGGCCGCCTCACGAGCCTGAACCTGCTCTACCTGGGCATCGTGGCCATCGTCCCGTACCCCACCGGGCTCCTGGCCGAGCACGGCGAGGAGCCGGCGTCGGTCGTCGTCTACGCGGCCGCCCTGGCGGCCGTCACCCTTGTGGCGGCGCTGATGGTGATCTACACGCAGCGCGCCGGCCTCGCGCCGCCGCGCGGACGCCGCTCTGGTGGGGCCTCACCACGCCCGCGGTCTTCCTGCTCTCGATCCCGATCGCCCTGGCCGACCCGGCGGCGGGGATCTGGTTCTGGCTCGTGCTGATCCCGATCGGCGTGATCGAGGGCCGCGCCGCCGGGCGCCTGGAGGCGCCCGGCGGCTGACGGCGGGTCAGCCCTCCTCGACCGCCGGCTTGGGCGGCGTGCCCGGCTGATCGGCCGGCGTGGCCGTGCCGGTCGGCGGCTCGATGGTGAGGCGCGGCAGCGCCGGTCGAGCCAGCGCGGCATGTACCACATGCGCTCGTCCATGAGGTGCATCACCGCGGGGACGAGCACGAGCCGGATGACGAAGGCGTCGATGAGGATCGCCAGCCCGAGCGCGAGCCCGAACTCCTTGATGATGCGGTCCTCGCCCAGGAGGAACGAGAGGAACACGACGGACATGATCAGCGCCGCCGCGACGACCACCCGGCCGATCGCGCCGATGCCGCGCGTGATCGCCGGCCGCGCCTTCGCCCCGTGCACGTACTCCTCCCGGATGCGGCTGACGAGGAAGACCTCGTAGTCCATCGAGAGGCCGAACAGGATCGCGAAGACGATCACCGGCAGGAACGACTCGATGGGACCGGTGCGGTCGAGGCCGACCAGCCCCTGGAGCCACCATGGAAGACGGCGATCAGGGATGCCGAAGGCTGGCGAACGCATGCGACATCGTGTGGTGATCGACGCCTTCAGCGCGACCACGATCAGCGGAAGGCGATCGAAATCAGCACGAAGGTGATGCCGATCACGACGAGCAGGAAGAGCGGCAGCGGCTCGAAGAGCGCTGGGCGACGTCGTCGAAGGCCGCGGTCTGGCCGCCGATGAAGGCCTGCGCGTCCTCGCCGGCCAGCGTCGCCGGCACGGTGTCGTCGCGGAGGTGCTCGACCAGGTCCTGCGTCTCGACGTCCTGGGGCGAGGTGGTCGGGTAGACGGTGATGACGGCGGGGTCGCCGGCGTCGTTGATGTTCGGCTGCTCGAGCGAATGACGCCGCCGGGGTCTCGCGGAAGGCGGCCGCGAGCCGGTTGGCGGCGCCGGGGCGCTCGCCCTGGTCGACGTCACCAGCAGCGGCCGTTGGAGCCGGGCCCGAAGCCCTCGGCGAGCAGGTCGTGGGCCGGGCGCGTCGGGGTGTCGGGCGGTCGAGCCGGCGTCGCTCGATCCGGCTGCACCGAGAAGACCGGGATCGACAGGATGACGATCAGCGCGGGTCGCGGCGATCTGCCGATGCCGCGGCGCCGGGTCACGAAGCGGCCGCAGCGCGCGATCATCTGCCGTCGGCGCCCGCGGTCGACACGTCGCGGCGCCGGGTGAAGGGCACCCCGGCCCTTGTCGATGCCGGGCCCAGCAGGCTCAGGATCGCCGGCAGCAGCGTCGTCGCCGCGGCGACCGCAGTGACGACCGTGATCCGGCGCCCAGGCCGAGCTTGGTGATGAAGTCGAGCCCGATCACGGCCAGCGCCGAGATCGAGATCGCCACGGTCAGGCCCGCGAACACCACCGCGCGCCCGGCCGTCGCCACGCCCTGCCGCGGCGTGGTCGCCGTTGGGCCGTCGTGGCGCCCTGGCGGAACCGCGTGAGGATGAACAGGGCGTAGTCGATGCCGACGCCGAGGCCCACATCGTCGCCAGCACGGGCGTGATCGTGTCGAAGTCGGTGATCGTCGCGGCCAGCGTCAGCAGCGACAGGCCGAGGCCACCGACACGAGCGCCAGCACGATCGGCACCCGGCGGCGACGACGCTGCCGAGCATGATCAGCAGGATGATGATCGCGGCGATGAGCCCGAGGAGCTCGCTCGTGCCGGTCGCGGGGGGCTCGGAGTTCTGGATCACCGGGCCGGTGAACTGCAGCTCCACGCCCGAGCCGGCGACGGCCGGCTCGGTGGGCTCCTTGAACTGGTCGACGTCCTCCTTGGGCACGTCGAACGACTGCTGCGAGAAATGCACGTCCACGTAGGCGATGCGCCGGTCGTCGCTCCGTCGCCGCCGTCCCGGTCAGCGGTCGCCGACGTCTCGACGCCGGGGACCGCGGCGCGGCCTGGATCGCGTCGCGGATCGCCGCGGGGGCCTGTCCTTCGGCGAGCGTCTGGTGCTCGGGGACCGCGAAGACCAGCTGCGCGGACTCGTCCGACTGCTGCGGAAGCGCTCCTCGAGGGGTGGGTCGCCGCTGGGCGTCCGAGTCCGGGATGGTGAACTCGTCGACGGGGTGCCGCCGATGGTGGCGCTCCCCCCGACGA
>CAWEGW010000003.1:0-147077 GCA_963808825.1 Miltoncostaeaceae bacterium
CGACCTGGTCACCTTCTTGACCGGCTCGGGCCCGCCGGAGGCGCGCGCGTGGCCGGTGGGGGCGCGGCACCACCGCCTCCAGGCCGCGGGGCGGATCCACTCCGGACCTCGAGCGCGGCTTCATCCGCGCCGAGGTGATCCCCTGGGACGCGCTGGTCGCGGCGGGCTCGTTCGCCCGCGCGCGGGAGGAGGCGCTGCTGCGGATGGAGGGCCGCGACTACGTGGTCCAGGAGGGCGACGTCCTCCAGATCCGCTTCAACGTGTAGGGACGGGGCGCTCGTCGCGCCGTCGGGGCACGGCTAGGGTGACGCGGATGTCCGTTGGGGATCGGACTCACCAGGTGGACGTGGTGCTCCGCGACGGGTTGACCGTCGCCGTCCGACCGGTGCGGACCGACGACCTGGACGCGATGGCGGCGTTCCTCCGAGGGCTCTCCACGCTCTCGTACCGGTATCGGTTCTTCGGGCTGGGCGACCCGGACAAGGCGGCGCGCGGCCTCGTCGAGGCAGACGGATCGGATGTCTACGGCCTGGTCGCCGTCACCGGCCTCCCCGGCCGGATCGTCGGCCATGCCGAGTTCTCCCGCACGCCCGGCAGGCCCGCCGCGGAGGCCGCGTTCGCGGTCGCCGACGAGCTCCAGGGCCACGGCCTTGGGACGCTGCTGCTCGCACACCTCGCCGAGCGTGCGCACGCCTCGGGGATCGAGGTCTTCGAGGCGGAGGTGCTGGGTGGCAACCGCCGCATGATCCAGATGTTCCAGGCGAGCGGCTTTCCCGCGGAGGTGCGCCAGGAGGGGGGTCGCAGCTCGTCCGGTTCCCGACGTCGCTCTCGCCGAGCACCGTGGCGGCCTTCGCCGAGCGCAGCCGGACGGCTGCCGTGGCGATGGCGAGGCGGCTGCTGGTCCCGGCCTCGGTGGCAGTGGTGGGCGCGTCGCGCTCCCGCCGGACGGTCGGCGGTGAGGTGCTCCACCACCTGCGCGAGGGCGGCTACGCCGGCCGGCTCTACGTCGTGAACCGCGCGGCGAAGCACGTGCAGGGCCTCCCCGGCGCTGCGAAGCGTCGCCGACCTGCCGGAGCCGGTGGACCTCGCCGTCATCGCCGTTCCCGCGCCGGCCGTCATCGAGGTCGTTCGCGCCTGCGGCGAGCGCGGGGTACGGACGCTGGCCGTCCTCAGCGCGGGGTTCGCCGAGCTCGGCGGACCAGGGCCTGGAGCGCCAGGACGCCGTCGTCGAGGTCTGCCGGGCGACCGGGATGCGGCTCGTCGGCCCGAACTGCCTCGGCGTGCTGAACACGGCCGCGGGCGCCCGGCTCAACGCCACCTTCGCGACGGGCATGCCGTCGGCGGGGCCCGTGGGCATGCTCTCCCAGAGCGGCGGGCTGGGCATCGCCATGCTGGCGGACGCGCGGGACCTCGGCGTCGGCATCTCGTCCTTCGTGTCGGTGGGCAACAGGGCCGATGTCTCGAGCAACGACCTCCTGCGCTTCTGGGAGCAGGACCCGGCGACGGGGGTCGTCGTCCTCTACCTCGAGTCGTTCGGCAATCCGCGGACGTTCGCCCGCGTGGCCCGGCGCATCTCGCGGACCAAGCCGGTGGTCGCCGTCAAGAGCGGCCGCGGAAGCGCGGGCGCTCGCGCCGCCGGCTCCCACACCGGCGCGCTCGTGGCGGCGTCCGACGTGACGGTTGACGCGTTGTTCGAGCAGGCGGGGGTGATCAGGACCGACACGATGAGCGAGCTCTTCGACGTGACGAAGCTCCTGGCGGGTCAGCCGGTCCCGGATGGCCGGCGGGTCGGGATCATCAGCAACGTCGGCGGCCCGGGGATCCTCTGCGCCGACGCCTGCGAGGCGCACGGCCTGGAGGTCCCGGAGCTCCCGGCGCTGCGCGAGCGGCTCCGGACGGTCGTGGCCCCGGAGGCATCGCTGGGCAACCCCGTCAACCTGCTGGCGGCCGCGACGGCCGATCAGTTCGGCCAGGCGCTCGAGCAGATGGTGGAGGACCCCGAGCTGGACGCGGCGATCGTGATCTACATCGATTCGGGCATCGGCGGGGTCGGCTCTGAGGTGAACGCGCGGATCCGCGCCGTCGCGGCGCGCCGTCGCCGGCCGGTGCCGATCCTCACGGTTCTGATGTCCGCCGGCGATCGTCGGGCCGCGGTCTCCTCGGCCGAGCCCGGCGCGCCGCCGGTCTTCGACTACCCCGAGGCGGCCGCGGTCGCGCTGGCGCACGCGGTCCGATACGGGCAGTGGCGGCGTCGGCCGCACGGCCGGGTCCCCGAGTTCCCCGACGCTCGTCCGGCGCGCGCCTCCGCTCTGCTCTCGGAGGCGGTCGTCGCCGGGCCGGGGTGGCTGCCGGCATCCCGCGTCGCCGCCCTGCTCGGGTCCTACGGGCTCCCGTTACTGCCGACGCGCAGCGCCCCGGGCCCCGCCGAGGCGGGGCGCGCCGCGCGGGAGCTCGGGGGGCTTGTCGCCCTCAAGGCCGAGGCGCCCGGCATCGTCCACAAGACGGGGGCCGGCGCCGTGCGCCTCAACCTGACGGGCGCCGAGCGGGTGGAGGCCGAGGCGCGCGCCATGGCCGGCCGTCTCGCCGAGGCCGGTCACGAGGTGAGCGGCTTCCTGATCCAGCCGATGGCCCCGGCCGGGGTGGAGATGCTCGTCGGCAGCACCGCCGATCCCCAGTTCGGGCCGCTCGTCGTCTGCGGCCTCGGCGGAACGGCGGCCGAGGTCCACGGCGACGTGTCCGTGCGCCTGACGCCCCTGACCGACCTGGACGCGCACGCCATGGTGCGCGAGCTCCGCGCGCTCCCGCTGCTGGAGGGCTACCGGGGGGCCGGCCGGTCGGACATCGGGGCCCTCGAGGACCTCGTGCTCCGGGTCGCGGCAATGGTCTACGCGCATCCGCAGATCGTCGAGCTCGACTGCAACCCGGTGATGGTCTCGGCCGAGGGAGCGGTCGTCGCCGACGGGCGAGTCAGGGTCGCGCCCGCCCCGGCGCGGCTGCCGTGGCCGTCCCTGCGCGCGCCCCCGCCGGTCGCGATCGCCCCGGATCCCGCGTGACGCCCGCGTTCGTCGGCGCGGCGCGAAGATTCGCCTCCCGGTGACCGTGGACTGTCCTTTCGGGGGGCAATCCGCGCCTCCCGCTCCACTACCGTCGCCGCATACCCGCGAAGCGACTCATCGGCAGGATCGCCCTCCTGGCCGCGGCGCTGGCCTGCGCCGCCGTGCCCGCCGCTGCCGCCGACCCGCTCGCGCCCCAGCAGGACTGGCTCCCCCGGGTGGTGCCGGCGGGGCTGGATCCGCCGCCCGCGGCCCGGATCCCGCCCATCGCGGTCATCGAGACCGGCTTCGACCCCGACCATGCCGATATGGCGGGCGGCTGGGTCAGGCAGCGCCGCTACGGCCCCTACCCGTCCGAGCGCGACACCGCCGCCCAGGACGACTTCTTCGAGGGCATCGCCCACGGCACCGCCGTCGCCGGGGTCATCGGCGCCCCGCGCGACGGGCGCGGCATCGAGGGCATTCTGCCCGGCGCGCGCGTGTGGGTCTACGGGAGCTCGGGCCTCTGCCAGGACGTGGCTGCAGCGATCCGGCAGGCCGTCCGCGACGGCGCCCGCGTGATCAACGCCTCCTACGGCTTCGGCCCCTTCGGGGCCTGTCACGAGCACCGCGACGCCACCAGCTTCGCCTTCGGCGCCGGCGCCACCGTCGTCGCCGCCTCGGGCAACTTCCGGCCCACCCAGCCCTGGATCCAGCCCGGCAACGACCTCCACGTGCTCACGGTCAACGCCCTCAACGTCCTCGAGCAGCCGACCGGCTTCTCGCACCAGAACCTCTACTCGGACCTCTCGGCGCCCGGCGAGGGGATCTTCGTCGCCGTGCCGGTCTGGGCCGACGTGGAGGACGGCATCGCCGACGGCTACGCCCGCTGGGACGGCACGAGCTTCGCCGCCCCCATGGTGACCGCCGCGGCCGGGTGGGTGCTCGCCCAGAATCCGCGCCTGTCGGCCGACCAGGTCGCCGAGATCCTCCGCCGCTCGGCCCGCGACATCGCGCGCCCCGGGTGGGACATCTCGACCGGCTGGGGGGCGCTCGACCTCGGCGCCGCGGTGCGCGCCCCCACCCCGCCCAGCGACCCGTACGAGCCCAACGACGACATCCGCTGGATCTCCGGGCGCGGCGGCTTCCAGGCCGACGCCCCCTTCCTGCGCGCGTCGGTGCGGGCCGCGGTCCGCGCCCGCATCGACGTGCAGAAGGACCCGGTTGACGTCTACCCGCTCTGGGTGCCCGCCGGCGGACGCGTCTCGGTGCGCCTGACCCCGCACGCGATGGCCGCCGACCTCTACGTCTGGCCGCGCACGGCCCGCACCGCCAACGGCAAGGGGGCCATCGTCAAGAGCCGCCGGCGGGCTCTCTCGCGCGAGACGGTCACCGTCGCCAACGGCGGCGCCCGCGGCGAGAAGGTCTGGGTCGAGGTCCGCGGCGGCCGCGGCCGCGCCCTGTCCGGCGAGTACACGCTCGAGCTGGCCCGGCGGTAGCCCGGCCGGGGCGTCGTCAGGCCGAGAGGGCTGCCGGGCCCTCCAGGCTGGCCTTGACCCCGGCCTCCAGCGCGTTCGCGCGCCAGAGCGCGAGCGCCTCCGGGCTCGCCGTCCCCGGCGGCTGCCCCGGCGGGGGGCCATGGTGCCAGCCGATGACGTGGAGCAGCTCCGCCCGGCGCGCGGCCGGCAGCCCGGCCGAGCGGGCCGCGGCGCCGACGATGTCCTGGCCGATCGCCACGTGGCCGACGAGGCGCCCCTCGTCGGTCGGCGCGAAGGTGGCCCCGAGGCGGAAGGCCCGCGCATGGCCGATGTCGTGGGCGAGGGCGGCGGCGAGCAGCAGGTCGGCGTCGATGCGTGGGTGCCAGGTCGCGAGCGTCTGCACCAGCGATGCGACGCCCACGGTGTGCTCGACCAGGCCGCCGAGGTAGGCGTGGTGGCCCGAGCGGGTGCAGGGCATCGTGCGCCAGTCGCGGGCGAGGGCGGCGTCGCCGGTGAGCGCGTCGAGGACCGCTCGCAGGCCGGGGTCGGCCACCTCGTCGGCCAGGTGCAGGACGAAGCCGAACAGCTCGTCGGGGTCGCGGTGGGCGCGGGGCAGGAGGTCCTCGGCGGCCGCCTCGTCCGGGGCGGCCCGCAGGTGGCTCACCACCACGTTCGGGCGGCCGTCGCGCTCGCCGACGCGCCCCGTCACGCGCACCCGGTCGCCCTCCTCGAACTGGCCGCCGAAGTAGTCGGGCTCGTCGAAGACCACCGCCGGCACCGCGCCCGTGGCATCGGCGAGGGTGAGGGCCAGGAACGGCCGCCCCTGGCGCGACAGGCGCCGCTCCTTGCGCCGCACGGCGTAGACCCCCTCCAGGGGCGCGCCCGGCTCCAGCGACCCGAGCGGCGTCACCGGTCCTGCGCCGGGCAGAGGAGGGCGAAGTCGCACGAGCGGCAGGCCCACGACGGCCGCGGCTCGAAGTCGCCCGCGGCGATGCCCTCGGCCGCCTGGCGGACCGCCTCGACCGCCCCCGCGTCGGCGTCGGCCTCGGGGTGCACGCCGCGGGCGTCGCCGTCGAGCACGTGCACGAGCGTCGCGCCGCGCGGCTCGATGCCCCAGGCCTCGCGCGCGCCCAGCAGGTAGAGCCGGAGCACGAGGTCGTCGTCGTCGCCCCGGGCGCCCGGCGCCGGCGGCTTGCCGGTCTTGTAGTCGACGATCTGATGGCCGCCCGCCGGATGGGCGTCGACCCGGTCCACCCGGCCGTGGACGCGATGGGGGCCGATCGTGAGGGTGAACTCGCGCTCCACGGCCACGGGTCGCGTCCCGCTGCGCACCAGGCGCTCGTGGTAGGGCGGCAGGGCCTCGCGGCCGCGGGCCAGGGCCTGACGGCCCTCGGCGGTGCCGTCCACGCCCTCCCGGCGCAGCGCCGCCGCGAACCGCCCCACCAGGGCGTCGCCGTCGCCGCCCGTCCCGCCCGGGCGGTAGTGGGCCTCGAGGGCCGCGTGGGCGGCCATGCCGACCGCGCGCGCCGGGCTCGGCGCGGTGGGCACGCGGTCGACCGTCGCGAAGCGGTAGCGCAGCGGGCAGGTGCGGTAGGCCTCGACGGCGCTCGGGCTGAGCTCCAGGCCGGGGCGCGGCGCCCGCGCCGGCGCCGCCAGCGGGGCCGGGGCCGGCGCGGGGCGCAGCGCCGCCGCCCGCGCCTCGACCAGCGCCCGCGCGGCGCGCTCCGCGGCCGCGATCAGATCGCCCGCGTCGCCGGCCTCGCCGGCCACGGCGTCGGCGGCGCGCAGCGAGGCCTCCTCGAAGGCGGCGTGGCGCTCGGCGACGGCCGCCAGGATGCGCCGCTCGGGCGCCTCGCCGACCTCCTCGACCGCGGCCCCGATCGCCTCGCGCGCCTCCTGGTAGAACGGCGACGGCGTCTGGGGGACGCCGCCCGCGCCGGCGGCGACGGTGGCCAGGACAAGGTGGCGGCGCGCCCGCGTCATCGCGACGTAGGCGAGGCGGCGGGCCTCGGCCACGTGGGCGTCGCGGCCGCGCGGGAGGACCTCGGGGAGCAGGGCGTCCGGGATGTCGACGCCACCGCGGTCGGCGCCGGGGAAGCCGGCCCGCGTCAGCCCGATGACGAAGACGACGTCGAACTCGAGCCCCTTGGCCTGGTGGACGGTCATCACCTGCACGCCGGTGCGCTCGGCCGGCGCCCCGCCCTCGCCCCGGAATCCGATCTCCGCCAGGCCGGCCAGCCGGGTGGCGAGGCCGCGGACGTCGAGGGCCGGCTCGGCGGCCGTGATCTCCCGCGCGAGGTTCTCGAGGGCCGCCAGGCCCGCGAGCCGGCCCGCGCCCTCGGCCCCGCCCGCGGCCAGCGCCGCCGGTCGCAGCCCGCAGCCGTCGATGATCGCGCGGAGGGCGTCGGCCGGGGGCAGCTCGGCGGCGGCCCGGCCGGCCTCGGCGAGCAGCGGCGCCAGGGCGGGCGCGGCCTCCGCCAGCGGCCCCGCGACCGGACGGCCCGCCGCTGCGGCGGCCGACACCGCGTCGGCGGCGCCGGTCCAGGGGACGTCGAGGCGACGGTCGGACGCCGAGCCGCAGGTGGGCCTGGGCGTCGGCCGGGTCGGCCGCGGCCCGCAGCCAGGCGACCGCCGAGCGCACCTCGCGGCGCTCGAAGAGGCCGAAGCCGCCCCGCACCTGGTGGGGCACGCCGGCCCGCTCCAGGGCCTCGGTCACCGGGCGGGCCTCGAGCCGCACGGCGCGCATCAGCACGGCCTGCTCCTCCAGCGGGACGCCCGCCTCGGCCATGCGGACGACCTCCCGCGCTACGGCGCGCGCCTGGCCGTCCGGGTCGGGGGCTTTCCAGAAGCGTGGATCGGGGCCGACAGCGCCAGGGCGGGCGACGATCCGCTTGGGCGCCCGATCGGGGATCGGGGCCACCACCGCCGAGGCCGCGTCGAGGATCGCCTGGGTCGAGCGGTGGTTGACCTCCAGGCGCAGCTCGGCGGCCTCGGGGAAGCGGCTGCGGAAGTCGGCCACGTTCTTGGCCGACGCGCCGCGGAAGCGGTAGATGCCCTGGTCGTCGTCGCCGACCACCATCAGGCTGTCGGCCCGCCCCGCCACCAGGTAGAGCAGCTCGGCCTGGGCGTGGTTGGTGTCCTGGAACTCGTCGACGAGCACGTGGCGGGCGCCCGCGCGCACGGCCTCCAGGCGGTCCGGGTGCGCCCGCAGGAGCTCGAGCGCCCGGACGATCGACAGGCCGAAGTCCTCGCGGCCGTCCTCGGCCAGCCAGCGCTCGTGGGCCTGGAAGACGCGCGCGATCTCCACCTCGCGCCGGGCCCGGTGGGCCGCCCCGCCCGAGCCGGCCCCGGCCAGGCGCTCGTCGGCCCAGGCCCGGTACTGCGTCGGCGCTCACGAGCTGGTCGCGGCACTTGTCGATGCGGTCGACCAGGTCGGCGACCAGCCGGCCGCGGTCGCCCCGCAGGTCGTGCTCGCGCAGGTCGAGCTCCTCGAGCCGCTCCAGGAGCATGAGCATGCGGTCCTCGGTGCGCGCCACCGCAGTCGCCGGCAGGAGGCCGCGCTCGACCCCGTGCACGCGCGCCAGCTCGAGCGCGTAGGCGTGGAAGGTCATGACCCGCAGGGTCTCGTGGGAGCGCCCGATCAGCTCCTCGGCGCGGGCGCGCAGCTCCACCGCGGCCTCGCGGGTGAAGGTGAGGGCCACGATCTCCGCCGGCGAGACGCCCCCCTCGACCAGCCACGCCAGCCGGTGGCAGAGCACCCGCGTCTTGCCCGCCCCCGCCCCGGCGAGCACCAGCGCGGGCCCGCCCGCGTGCGTCACGGCGGCGCGCTGCTCCGGGGTGAGGTCGTCCAACATCGGACAGGCCATGGTAGTCGCACGACCGGACGGCCCCAGGCCGAACGCACCTCGGGGCACGAACCATGGCCGCGGTGGTGTTGACCTTTCCGGCGCCCGCCCCGCCGAAGGCGGTGCGCCGGTCTGCCGGAGGCCCCGGCCAGGGGCCGGAGGCGCGCATGGCCGCCCGCGAGAGGCGGCCATCCGCATTGTCCTCAGCCTCGGTACGATCTCCTTCCGTGGCTGACGTGCGCCCCTTCCGAGCCCTCGGCTACTCCGCGGCCGCGGGTCCCCTCGGCGACCTGGTCTCGCCGCCCTACGACGTCATCTCGCCCGAGGAGCGCCGCCTCTACCTGGCGGCGAGCCCCTACAACGCCGTGCGCCTGATCCTCCCGGAGGTCCCCTACGACGAGGTCGGCGGGCTGATCGCCTCCTGGCGCCACGACGGGGTGCTGGGCGCCGCGGCGGAGCCGGTCCTGATCGCCTGGACGCAGACCTTCGCCCTCGACGACGGCGTGGAGCGAGAGCGCCGGACCATCCTCGGGGCCGTGGGGCTGGAGCCGTACGAGCGGCGGGTGGTGCGGCCGCACGAGCGCACCCACGCCGGCCCGCGCGAGGACCGCCTGCGGCTGACGCGCGCCGTGCGCACGAACCTGTCGCCGGTCTTCGGCCTCTACCCCGATCCGGGCCAGGCGGCCTGGGCGGCCCTGGCCCCCGAGGGCCCACCCGACGCCGAGCTCGCCGACCACGACGGCACGGTCCACCGCGTCTGGCGCGTCACCGATCCCGCCGCGCACGGCCGCGTCGCCGAGGCCCTGCGGGACCGCTGGATCCTGATCGCCGACGGCCACCACCGCTACGAGACGGCCCTCGCCTACCGCGAGGAGCGGCGCGCCATGGCGGCGGCCAACGGCGACGGCGCGGGCGAGGCGCCCTACGACCGCGTCCTCATGGGCCTGACCGCCCTCGACGACCCCGGGCTCGTCGTGCTGCCCACCCACCGCGTCCTCGCCCGCTGGGCCGAGGGGGCCGACGCGGCGTTCGCATCGCGCCCGGTGGACGGCCTGGAGGCCCTGCGCGCCGCGCTCGCCGATGCCCCCGAGGACGCGAACGCCCTTGGCCTCGTGCTGCCGGACGGCATGCGGCTGCTCACCGCGGCGCCGGGGGCCGGCGCGACCCCCGCAGAGCGCCTCGACGTGGCCGCCCTCGAGCGCGAGATCCTGGTCCCCGGGCTCGGGGCCGACCAGGCGGCGCTGGCCGCCGGCGGGACCCTGAGCTACACGAAGGACGCGGCCGAGGCGGCGCGCCTTGTGGCCTCCGGCGAGGCGGCGGCCGCGGTGGTGCTGCGCCCGATCCCGAAGGCGGCCGTGGCGGCGGTGGCCGAGGCGGGCGAGACCATGCCCCAGAAGTCAACCTACTTCTTCCCCAAGCTCCTGACCGGCGTGGCCTTCCACTCGCTGGTCGATGGCTGACACGGCAGGGCCGAGCCCCGCCGCCGAGGCATGGCTGGCGCCCTTCCGGCGCGCCTGCGACCACATCGCCGCCGAGCTGCGCGGCCTCCCGCCCGCCCGCCGGGCCGAGCCCCTCGGCCGCGGCGCGGGCGGCGACGTGACGCTCCTCGTCAACCGGGTCGCCGAGGACGCGATGGTCCACGAGCTGGAGGCGCTCGGCCGGCCGCTGACGCTGATCAGCGAGGAGCTGGGCGAGCGCGAGATCGCCGGCGGGGGGCCGCCGCTCGTCGTGCTGGACCCCATCGACGGCAGCCTCAACGCCAAGCGCGGCCTCCCCGGGTTCGCCACCGCCGTCGCCGTGGCCGAGGGCAGGACGATGGCCGACGTCAGCGTCGCCCTGGTCCGCGACCACGGCACCCGAGAGGAGTTCGCCGCCGAGCGCGGGCGCGGGGCGTGGCTGGACGGCGCGCCGCTGGCGGCGATCCCGCCCGCCGAGGGGAAGCTCGAGCTGCTCATGGTGGAGGGCGCCTCGCCGGCCCGGGTGGAGCGCGCCGCGCGCCAGCTCGACGGCCGCGTGCGCCGCCTGCGCGCGGTCGGCTCGCTCGCCCTCTCGCTCTGCCACACGGCCGCGGGGCGCGCCGACGCCATGGCCGGCCTGTCGCGGGGCCGCTCGGTCAACGTGGCCGCCGCCCAGCTCGTGGCCCGCGAGGCCGGGCTCCTGGTCGGGGTCCCGTCGCCCGCCGCCCTCCCGGGCACGCGCCTCGACGTGACGACCCGCTTCCACGTCGTGGCCGCCCGCGACGAGGCGACGCTCGAGCTGCTCAGCCGGGCGCTGGCACCCTCAGCGAGAGCAGCGTCGGGCTGACCGTCAGGCCCGGCTCCGGGCCCCCGAGCGCCTGGTAGACCGTGCGCCCGATGCCCACGACGGCCACCCCGTGGCGCGGGCGCGGGCTCGGGTTGAGGCTGGACCAGGAGCCGCTGCCGGGGTCGAATGCGTCGACGGCGCCGATCGTGCCCCCGGGGCCCTCGCCGCCGACCGCGACCGCGAGGCCGGCGGCGGCCGTCGCGCCGTTGCCGCCCCGCCGGGTCGGTGCGTCGGGCAGCCGCGACCAGGCCCTGGCCCGCGGGTCGTAGACGTCCGCCGCGGCGGTGTTCGTCTCCAGGCCCGCGGTCCGCCCCCCGATGGCATAGATGCGGCCCGCCAGGGCGGTGACCCCGAGGTGCTCGCGCGGGCGCTCGAGCCCCGCGAAGCCCTGCCAGCGCAGCGTGCGCAGGTCGAGGTAGAGGGAGGCCGTCGCCAGGCTCCGCGGGGCCGCCGATGTCGTCCCCCCGACCAGGTAGAGGCGGTTGCGGACGATCGCCGCGCCCCCGGCGGCGCGCGGCTCGGGCAGGCGCGGGAGCGGGCGCCAGCGACGGTCGAAGAGCACCCAGGCGCGGTCGCTGGCCTCGTTCTCGCCGTCCCGGATGCGGTAGCCGCCCGCCACGTAGAGGCGCCCCGCGCGCGAGGCCGCCATCGCGTGGTGGAGGCCCTCGGGCAGGTCGGGCAGGCGCAGCCAGCGCGCCCGCCGCGGATCGTAGAGGTCAACCCGGGCCGAGGCCGCGCCGTCGGCGGTCAGCCCGCCCACCACGGCCACCCGGCCCGACAGGCCCGCGCCCACCACCTCGGTCCGCGCGACCGGGGCGGGGGTCAGCGCCTGCCATCCCGACGTGGCCTCGGAGCACCCGGTCAGGATGAGCGCGCACACGAGGACGGCCGCAAGGGGGCGCAGCACCAGGCCAGCGTACTATCCGCCCTGTCCAGCACTCCGGAGGCGCGGGTGGGCCTGCTCCGCAACAGGGGGATCACGGAAGATCAACGCGCCCGGCTGCCGCCGGGCCAGCACCTGGTGCGCGACTTCCCCGTGCTCCACGCCGGCTCGGTGCCCTACGAGCGCGCACCGGCGGGCTGGGACTTCCGCGTCTTCGGCGCCGTCGAGCGCCCCCGGGCGTGGAGCCTCGACGAGTTCCGCGCGCTCCCGTCGCGCACGGTCACGACGGACATCCACTGCGTCACCACCTGGACGAAGCTCGACACGGTCTGGGAGGGCGTCCCCGCCTGGCCGCTGCTCGAGGAGCTCGGGGTGGGGGCCGCCGCGACGCACGCGGTCGCCCACGCCGAGGAGGGCTACACCGCCAACGTCCCGCTCGAGCGGCTGCGCGCGGACGACGTCCTGCTGGCCTACCGCTTCGGCGGCGGGGAGCTCGAGCCCGTGCACGGCGGCCCCCTGCGGCTCCTGGTCCCGAGCCTCTACTTCTGGAAGAGCGCCAAGTGGCTGCGCGGCCTGGAGCTCGTGGAGGGCGACCGGCCGGGGTTCTGGGAGCGCCTGGGGTACTCGAACACCGCCGACCCCTGGAAGGAGGAGCGCTACGGCTTCTGAGCCCGACCCGCTCGCGCCCGTGCGCCCGGACGACGACTTCGACCAGATCGAGCGCCTCACGCGTCGCGTGGGGCGCGCCGCCCTGGTCGGCGTGCCGACCTGGATCGTCCTCCTGGCGGCCCTGCCCTTCACGGGCCTCGGGGTCGGGGCCTGCCTCGCCCTGGCCACCGGGCTCGCGATCGCCGCGGCGATCGTGGCCGAGCGCCTGCGACGGCGCGACCGGGCGTCCGCCCCGGCGGCGCCGCCCGGCCGGCGCCGGTCCATGAGCCCGCTCGCGGCCGCGGGGCTGACGCTCCTGGCCGTGGCGATCCTGGTCTACGTCGTCTTCGTGATCCGCTCGACGTGACGCCCACCTACGACCAGGCCCGCCAGTTCGGGAAGACCTACGTCGGCGCCCTCAACACCTCGCCGCAGGCCTTCGCCGCCCTGTTCGCCCCCGGCGCCGATGTCCGCGTCGCCGGCGCGCCCGCCTCGCCCGAGGGGGTCCGCGAGGCGACGCCGCCCGGCCGGTCGGGCTTCCGCCGCGCGCGCCTCGACCCGCCCGACGTGCTGCTCACCGTGCGCGTGCTCGACCGCGCCGCGGCCAGCGTGGACGACCGCGTCCACCGCCTGCGGCTCGACCGCGACGGGCGGATCTCCGCCCTGGAGGCGTAGGCTCGCCTGCATGAGCCCTCTGATCCCCATGGTCGTCGAGCAGACCTCGCGCGGCGAGCGCGCCTTCGACATCTACTCGCGCCTGCTCAACGAGCGCATCGTCTTCCTCGGCACGCCGATCGACGACCAGATCGCCAACCTGATGGTCGCCCAGCTCCTGCACCTGGAGAGCGAGGACCCGGACAAGGACATCTCGGTCTACATCAACTCCCCGGGGGGCAGCGTCTACGCGGGCCTGGCCATCTACGACACCATGCAGTTCATCCGCCCGGACGTGCAGACGATCTGCGTCGGGATCGCCATGAGCATGGGCGCGCTGCTGCTCGCGGGGGGCGCTCCGGGCAAGCGGATGGCGCTGCCCAACGCGAAGATCCTCATCCACCAGCTGTCGGGCGGCTTCAGCGGGCAGGCGACCGACATCGAGATCCACGCGCGCGAGGCCCTCGACCTGCGAAAGCGGCTCGACGAGATCATCGCCAAGCACACCAAGCAGTCGCTCGAGAAGGTCGGCGCCGACACCGAGCGCGACTTCTTCATGAGCAGCGAGGAGGCGGTGGAGTACGGCATCCTCGACCGGGTGATCGAGTCGCACTGACCCGCCCCGAGAGGCGGGTTCGGAGGCGCCGGGGTCGCCTTGACCCGGTCCCACCCGAGTGCAAGAGTCGGACCACGGGATGAGCTGCCAGCGGGTCCGGTGCCTCGGACCCCGAGGCCTATGTCCCGCCGTACGTCGGACTGGATCGTGGACCGCATGCACCGCCGCCACAAGCAGGTGAGCGTCCCTGACCCTCCGGGCTCCAGCACCGGCCGCGCGCGGTCGGCATCCGGAGCCTCCGCGCTCTTGCGCGGCGGGCGGGCGCCCCTCGCGGACTGGGACGGGCTGCGGCATCGCGAGTCGGCCCGTACCACCCCCGGCCGCTCCGAGGCGCGCGTGGGCCCTCGCGGCGACACGGGGTGGACGCCACGACCAAGCGACCCGAGGACGCCCGCCGGCACGGGCGCCACGGGCGCGGGGAGGTGACGCCTTTGGATGCGGCGATCGAGGGCGGTCCCACCGGCTGACGAGGCCGTGGGGGGGCCGCCCGCCACCCCACGAGACCACCAGAGGCGCCGCGGCGCCGCGCGCAGGCGCGGGGGCCGCGGAGCAGACGGGGGACGAGGGGCCGTCGCCACACGGCAGCCATGGTGGCGGCGGCCCCGACGCCTGCAGGGCGCCGGGTCGGTCGCGCCGCGTAGCCTCGCTCCGAGAGGCACAACCGGACCGAGGAGCGGCTGATGAGCGACGACCCGAACCGCGGGGTGATCGAGGAGTTCCGCGCCAACGGCGGCATGGTGGACGAGGCCATGGGCGGCTACTTCAAGGGCAAGCCCATTCTGCTGGCCCACATCACCGGCGCGCGCAGCGGGGTGGAGCGGACGATCCCGCTGATGTACCTGGAGGAGGACGGCAGCCTCTACGTCTTCGCAACCTGGGGCGGCGCCCCGAAGCACCCCGGCTGGTACCACAGCCTCAAGGCGAACCCGGACGTGACCGTCGAGCTCGGCACCGACAGCTTCCCCGCGCGCGCCGTCGAGGTCACCGGCGCCGAGCGGGACCGGCTCTACGCCGAGCAGGCCCGGCGGCTGCCGCAGTTCGCCGACTACGAGAAGAAGACGACCCGGGTCTTCCCGGGGTTCGCGCTCGAGCGCGCCTGAGCCGGCTCGCCTAGCCGGGCAGCTCCTTGACCTGCACGACCACGGTCATCCCCTCGGTCGGCGGGCCCAGGTAGCTGCCCCGCAGCGGCGGGACGTCGGCGTAGTCGCGGCCGACCGCCAGCCGCACGTAGTCCTCGTGCGAGGGGTCGGGGTGGGTGGGGTCGAGCTCGACCCACCCCAGCCCCGGCACCGCGGCCTCGACCCAGGCGTGGCTCTCGCCGGGCCGCTCGACCCCGGGCAGGTGGAGCCAGCCGCTGACATAGCGCGCCGCCATGCCGCGGCGGCGGCAGAGGGCGATCATCAGGTGGGCCATGTCCTGGCAGACGCCCGCGCCTGCCCGGACGACCTCCTCGACGGGCGTGTCCACCCGCGTCACGCCGGTCGTGTAGACGATGGCGCGGTTGACCTCTGCCTCCAGGCGGCGCGCCCAGGCCAGCGCGCCGTCGGCCTCGTCGAGCTCCAGGCGGTCGCCGAGCTCGCCGACCGGGCCGCCCCAGCGCACGTTGGCCGAGGGGGCGAGGAACTCGGCGTGGCGGTCGGTGTAGTCCGGGTCGTCGAGGTCGCCCATCTCGCCGCCGGCGCTGGCGGGGTGGCGCGGGGCGGGCTCGGTGAGGACGATCGCCTCCGACTCGACGATCAACGTCTCGTGCTCGCCGACGAGCTGGAACCAGCAGACCCGGTTGCCGAAGGCGTCGGTGTGGCCGAAGAGCTCGGCCGCCGGCTCGACGCGCACGTGCGACCACTCCACCCGCTGGCGCCCGTTGTCGCTCGGGCTGAGGCGGATCTCGTTGACGCTCTCGCCGGCGGCCCCGGCGTAGCGCATCTCAGTTCTGTGCTTGGCGTGAAGCCTGGGCACGCTGTCCCGCCGGCGCGCGTTCGTAGGAGGCCATGAAGCAGGCGTCGGCCAGGGCGGTGTCGATGGAGCCGCAGCGCGCCAGCAGGCGCTCGAGCAGGTCGCCGACCTCGGGGCCGCCCCAGGGCTTGCGCGCCGCCGCCTCGACCATGTCGCGGGCCGTGCGGGCGAGCACGACGGGCGCCGGGTTCGGCGGCATCGCGTCCATCGCGACCAGGCCGTCGATCGCCGCCTCGACCTCGGCGAGGCAGAAGGCGACCGAGCGCGGGTAGCGCGGGTCGAGCATCAGGAAGCGGCTCGCCGACTCGGGCGAGAGCTCGGCCGCGTCAACCTGCAGGTAGGCCTCGTGGGAGGTGGCGTCGCCGAGGATCGCCCGCCAGGCGCCGTCCTCGAGCTCCGTCTCGCGCTCCGCGTCGAGGTCGGCGGAGCGCTCGAGGACCAGGCGGGCCGAGCGCTCGGCGCGCTCGAGGAAGCGCCCCAGGCGCATGAACTGCCAGCCCTCGTCGCGGCGCATGGACTGCTCGACGAGCCCCAGGATCAGGTACGACGAGCGCCGGATGCCACGGCAGAAGGGGTAGACGCCGTCGCGCGTGATCCGGGCCGGCGCCCACTCGACCAGCTCCAGCCAGGCGTCGTTGATGCCCTCCCAGACCTCGGTCGGCAGGCGATCGCGCACGCTGCGCGCGTTCTCGCGGGCGCGGTTCAGGCAGGCGGCGATGCTGTCCGGGTTGTCGCGCCCGAAGGTCACGAACCAGGGCACGCTGCGCTCGTCGGCGCGGCGGTGGGTGAGCAGGAAGCCGTCCATGTCGGCGGCCACCCGCACGAGCGGCTCCCACACCAGCCGCCCGCCGGCGCCGTTGGAGGCGTTGCCCTCGAGCGCGGCCGACTGGCTCGCCTCCAGCAGGCGGGCGAGGTTCTCGGCCCGCTCGAGGTCGCGGGCGGTCCAGTAGAGCGTCTCGGCGACGCGGGCCAGCACTACCGTCGCCCCGCCGTCACGAGGACAGGACCCAGGTGTCCTTGCTGCCGCCGCCCTGGGAGGAGTTCACCACCAGCGAGCCGTCGCGCAGCGCGACCCGCGTGAGCCCGCCGGGGACGACCACGGGGCGCTCGCCGTAGACGACGAACGGGCGCAGGTCAACGTGGCGCGCCCGGAAGCGGTCGCCCACGAGCACGGGCGCGCGCGACAGGCGCACGGTCTCCTGAGCGATGTAGCCGCGCGGGTTCTCGCGGACGCGGCGGGCGAAGGCCTCGCGCTCGCCGGGGGTCGCGTGGGGGCCGATCATCAGCCCGTAGCCGCCGGCGCCGTCAACCGCCTTCACGACCAGGCGCTCCATGTGCTCGAGGACGAAGGCGCGGTCCTCGTCGCGCTCGAGCAGGTAGGTCGGGACCTGGTCCAGGATCGGCTCCTCCTCCAGGAGGTACCGGATCAGGTCGGGGACGTAGGCGTAGACGGCCTTGTCGTCGGCGACGCCGGTCCCGATCGCGTTGCAGACCGCGACGTTCCCCTCGCGGCAGGCCTGCATCAGCCCGGCCACGCCGAGCAGCGTGTCGCTGCGAAGGCTCGCCGGGTCGAGGAAGCCGTCGTCGATGCGGCGGTAGATGACGTCGACCCGCTCCCGGCCCGCCGTCGTGCGCAGGTAGACCTTGCGGTCGCGCACCGTCAGGTCCCGGCCCTCGACCAGCGGCACGCCCATCTGCTGGGCGAGGAAGGTGTGCTCGTAGTAGGCGGCGTTCGCCGGCCCCGGCGTCAGCACCACCACCCGGGGCGAGGAGCGGCCCTCCGGGGCCGCCGACATCAGCGCCGACAGCAGCAGGAAGGGGGCGTGGCCCACCGGCTCGACGTGGTGGTCGCCGAAGGCCTCGGGGAAGGCGCGGCGCATGAAGGCCCGGTTCTGGACCACGTAGGAGAGCCCCGAGGGGCAGCGCAGGTTGTCCTCGAGCACCCGCCAGACGCCGTCGTCGTCGCGCACGAGGTCGATCCCCGCGACGTGGACGAAGCGGCCGAGCGGCGGCTCCACGCCGACCATGGCCCGGACGTAGCCCTCGCAGGTCGCGACGAGGCGGTTGGGCACCACCCCGTCGGCGACCGTCCGCCGCGGGCCGTAGATGTCGGCGATGAACCGGTCGAGCGCGCGCACCCGCTGCGACAGACCGGCCTCGAGCTGGGCCCACTCGCCGGCCGGGATCAGCCGGGGCAGCAGGTCGAAGGGGAAGGGCTGCTCGCGGCCGCCGTGGTCGAAGGTGATCCCCTGGCTCAGGTAGGCCCGGTCGACCAGGGCGGTGCGGGCCACGAAGGTCGAGGGCCGCAGCGTTCGCAGGCCCGAGTAGAGCCGCCGGTAGGTCTCCCGCGGAAGGTCCGGCTGCTCGAACATCTCGTCGAAGAAGCCGTCGGTCTCGTAGTCCGTGAACAGCGGCAGCTCAGCCCCCCTCGCCCGTTCGCCTCCCCCGTGCTGCCGGGCCACGGTACCAACGAGAGGGTCAGCCGCCCCTTGGCCCGTGGGCCAAAGCCCCGGTCGCCGGCTTCGTCCTCGGGAGCGCCCGGGCGAGCCAGATCGTGATCACCACGGTCGCCCCGGCGCCGATCAGCGTCGTGGCGAGGTAGGGCAGCCCGACGCTGGTGGCCGCGCCCACGAGCGGGCCCACGACGTAGCCGATCGCGAAGATGACCGTGAGGGCGGCGGCGCTGAGTCCGTAGCGGCCCGCCATGCCGGCCTCGTCGACCGCCTCCACCATGAGCGGGCCCGTGGGGGCGATCATCGCCGCCATGCCGGCGCCGGCCACGCAGAAGCCGGTCGTCACCAGCCAGACCGGGCCGACGGCGGTGAACGGGAGGCCGACCGCCATCATGACCCCGCCCGCGATGATCGGGGTGCGACGGCCGCGCCGGTCCGACCAGCGGCCGGCGATCGGCACGAGCAGCAGGTAGGCGGCGAGGCCGATGCCGAACACGAGCCCGACCCCCAGCGACGACAGCTCGAGCCGATCGGAGAGGTCGAGCGGCAGGAGCGGCTCGATCAGCGCGAGCACCGCCGCGCCGGTGGCCAGCGCCACGGCCGCCACCAGGGCGGTGCGCACGCGCAGCAGGCGGCGCAGGTCGGGCAGCAGCCGGGCCGCCGTCGCGGGCCCGCGGCGCGTCTCGGGCACGAGCAGCGTCGGGATCAGGGCCGCCGCCGGCAGCGCGGTCGCGACGTAGAAGGTGGTGTCGAGCCCGACCGCGGCGATCAGGACCCCGGCGAAGGGCGGTCCCGCCAGGCCGACCACGCCGCCGGCGGTCTCTGCGAGCCCCATGCGGAGGCCGAGCTCCTCCTGCGGGTAGACGTCGGAGATCGCCGCCAGCCCGGCGGTCCAGACGAGCCCCGACGCGAGCCCCTGCACGAGGCGCGCGAGGGCGATCAGGGCGGCGCTCCCCGCGAGCCCGAACGCCAGCGTGGCGACGGCCAGCGTGAGGGCCGCCAGGATCATCACGGGGCGGCGGCCGAAGCGGTCGACCAGCCCCGCCGCCCACAGCGCGGTGGCGAGCATCCCGATCGGGAACGCCGCGAAGATCAGCGCCCCGACGGCGTCCGAGAAGTCGTAGCGGTCCTGGTACTCGGGCAGGGCAGGCACGACCATCGTGAACAGGACCGTGTCGACCGCGATCAGCGCGGTCGCGGTCCAGAACACGCGCGCCCGTCGCCGGACGTCTGGCTGGGCGCTCACCGCGGGGATGCTAGTGCCGGGACCGGGCATAGACTCGACCCTCACCGAGAGGGCTCCGAGAGGGGGTGCACCGTGGAGGCTCTGGAGGTCGCAACCCGCTACTTCGAGGCGTGGAACCGCCGCGATCCGGAGGCGATCGCCGCCATCCTCGCCCCGGACGGGACCTACGCCGATCCGAACGTGCCCGACGGCCTCGGCCCGGCGGCCACCGCCGGGTACGCCGGCGGCCTCTTCGCCGCGTTCTCCGACCTGGCCTTCGAGGTCGAGTGGGCGGCGGCGTGCGGCGGCGGCAGGGTCGCCGCCCAGTGGGTGATGACCGGCACCAACGACGGCCCCTTCCAGGGGCTC
Source organism: Miltoncostaeaceae bacterium (assembly GCA_963808825.1). GTDB lineage: Bacteria > Actinomycetota > Thermoleophilia > Miltoncostaeales > Miltoncostaeaceae > DATAGF01. Next base: position 19,461 of record CAWEGW010000003.1, read on the forward strand.
CCGCCGAGCGGCAGGGCGGTCCGCCTGCCGGGGGCCGACGTGATCGCGATCGCGGGCGATCGCGTGCGATCGGTGACCGGGTACTTCGACACCGCCGTGGTGCCACGTCAGCTCGGCCTGCAGGTGGTCGTGCAGCCGGACCGGGTCGGGCCGTTCTCGTTCGGCACCAGCACCTACGCGGCAAGGAGCGCCGGCGAGCCGGGCGCCATGGGCCTGACGGTGCTCGAGGCGCGCTCCGATGAGGAGATCGCGGAGCTCCGCGCGCAGTCGCGCGAGGTGGTCACAGCGCTCCTGGGCACGCCCGGCTTCATCTCGTGGCTCGGCGTCGTCAACGACAACCGCATGTACACGATCACCGCGTGGGAGCGGGCCGAGGACGTCGCCGGCCTGCGCGACAACCCCGCCCACGGCGAGGCCATGGAGCGCTTCTTCGGCGCTCCGGGCGTCGCCCGCGGCGGGCAGACCGGCGTCTGGACGGCTCACCGCCTCAACGGCATGTGGGCCCGGTGCGAGGCCTGCGGCGAGATGCGGCAACCCGAGAACGGCCGATGCACCTGCGGCGGCGAGGTGGCGGCACCGAGGTACTGGTAGGGCCGTCGACGACGAAGGGAGCCCGCGGCGGGCTCCCTTCGGCGTCCTGCTGGAGCTCGGCGGCGCCGAGCTACATGTCCATCCCCATGCCGCCCATGCCGCCCATGCCGCCGCCGGCCGAGCCCGGCTCCTCGGGCTTGTCGGCCACCACCGCCTCGGTGGTGATGATGTTCTTGGCGATGCTGGAGGCGTTCTGGAGGGCCGAGCGGGTGACCATGGCCGGGTCGATGATGCCGGCCTTGACCAGGTCGACGTACTCGCCGGTGTCCACGTTGAGGCCGACGCCGGCCTTCTTGGCCTTGACCTCGCCCACCACCACCGACCCCTCCAGGCCGGCGTTCTCGGCCAGCTGGCGCAGCGGCTCCTCCAGGGCCCGGCGCACGATGTTGGCCCCGGTGGCCTCGTCGCCCTCGAGCGTGAGCGCGTTGAGGGCGCCGATGCTGTTGATCAGCACCACCCCGCCGCCGGGCACGATGCCCTCCTCGAGGGCCGCCCGGGTGGCCTGGAGGGCGTCCTCGACGCGGTGCTTGCGCTCCTTCATCTCGGTCTCGGTGGCGGCGCCCACCTTGACCACGGCCACCCCGCCGGCCAGCTTGGCCAGGCGCTCCTGGAGCTTCTCGCGGTCGAAGTCCGAGTCGGTGGTCTCGATCTCGGCCTTGATCTGCTTGATGCGGCCCTTGATCTCGTCGCTGTCGCCGGCGCCGTCGATGATGGTGGTGGCGTCCTTTGAGACCACCACCCGCCGGGCCCGCCCCAGCTGGGAGATCTGGGCGTTTGCCAGCTTGAGGCCCATCTCCTCGCTGATCACCTCGCCGCCGGAGAGGATGGCGATGTCCTCGAGCATGCGCTTGCGCCGGTCGCCAAAGCCCGGCGCCTTGACGGCGATGCCGGTGAAGGTGCCGCGCAGCTTGTTGACGATCAGGGTCGCCAGGGCCTCGCCCTCGACGTCCTCGGCGATGATCAGCAGCGGCCGGCCCTGGCCGATCACCTGCTCGAGCAGGGGCAGGATGTCCTGCACCGAGCTGATCTTGCCGCCGTGGATGAGCAGGAAGGGGTCGTCCAGCACCGCCTCCATGCGGTCCTGGTCGGTGACCATGTAGGGGCTCATGTAGCCGCGGTCGAACTGCATGCCCTCGGTGAACTCGAGGTCCATGCCGAAGGTCTGGCCCTCCTCGACGTTGACCACGCCGTCCTTGCCGACCTTCTCGATGGCGTCGGCGATCACGTCGCCGATGGCCCGGTCGCGGGAGCTGATGGTGGCCACGCGGGCGATGTCCTCCTTGCCGGCCACCTCCTTGGACTGGGCGGCGATCTGGTCCACCACCCGCTCCACGGCGGCCTCGATGCCGCGCTTGAGGCCCATCGGGTTGGCCCCGGCGGCCACGTTCTTGAGGCCCTCGCGCACGATCGCCTGGGCCAGCAGGGTGGCGGTGGTGGTGCCGTCGCCGGCCACGTCGTTGGTGGCGGTGGCCACCTCGCGCACCAGCTGGGCGCCCTGGTTCTCGAAGGGGTCCTCGACCTCGATCTCGCGGGCGATGGTGACGCCGTCGTTGGTGATGGTGGGCGCGCCGAACTTCTTGTCGAGCACCACGTAGCGCCCCTTGGGGCCGAGGGTCACCTTGACCGCGTCGGCCAGGGTGTTGACCCCGCGCTCCAGCGCGCGGCGGGCGTCCTCGTCGAACTTGATGAGCTTGGGCACCGTCAGACCGCCTTCGCCAGGATGTCGGACTCGCGCAGGATCAGGAGATCCTCGCCGTCCACCTTCACCTCGGTCCCGCCGTACTTCGAGTAGATGACCTCGTCGCCCTCCGCGACCTGCGGCTCGACGCGCTTGCCGTCCTCGTAGCGGCCCGGCCCGACGGCGAGGACCTTGCCCCGCTGGGGCTTCTCGGCCGCGGTGTCCGGGAGGACGATCCCGCTGGCGGTCACCTGCTCAGCCTCGATGGACTGGACGACCACACGGTCGGCCAGGGGCTGCAAATTCACGAACTCTCCCCCTGATTGGCACTCGTATGCTGTGAGTGCCAAGAGACTGCCACCGCGCCCCGCGGGATTCAAGGCGCGGCGCGCGCCTACTTCAGCGACGGGTACTCGATGACCTCACTGAAGTGGATCACCGAGACCGTGTCGTCGAGGGAGACCTCCCGCGAGTAGATGTGCGAGAGGAAGTGGAGGGTGTCCTCCACGAGCCGGAATTCCGGGTTGTCGCGCTCGATCTCGCGCTGGGAGAGCTCGCGCACCGGCTTGACGTCCACCTGGTCGATGATCGCCGTGAAGATGCGCTGCCGCGGCCCGTGCCGGTGGCCGACCGTCACCCAGACCAGGAGCCCCTGCTTGTACTTGTGGGACTTGTCGCCCAGGCGGATCGTCGCCGTCTTGCGCCCCTTGCGGAGCTGGTCGATGAACAGCGGCGAGTAGAAGTTGAGCGCGTACACAGGCGTCCTCGGGGGCGGGCTGGGCGGGCCGGGGCGCGTCGGCGCCCGCGAGCGGGCCCCTCATCCTTTCGCGCCGGGCGAACCGTAACCTCCCGAACCGAGCCAGGCCAGGGCGCGGTCCATGACCCTCCGCTCGCCCGGATAGGTCAGCGCCCTGGGGGCGTCGGCGGCCGGCACCAGCCGCACGCCCTCGACCTCGCCGTCGTGGTGGGCCGGCGACCCGGCCCGGTAGGCGAGCAGGTAGAACGCGACGGTCTTGGCGACGCGCGCCCGGCTGGCGCGCGACCAGTACATGTAGGAGATCTCCTCGAGCGGCGTGAGGAGCGTGCCGGCGATCCCGGTCTCCTCCCGGGTCTCGCGCACCGCCGCCTCCTCGGGGGCCTCCCCGGGCTCGATGTGGCCCTTGGGGAGCGCCAGCACGCCGCCGCCCCGGAGCGAGATCAGGGCGACGAGCAGAGCGGAGCCGACCGGGACGAGCACCACGCCGCCGGCCGACCGCTCGGTGATGACGCGCGCCACGCCGACGCGCGGTCTGGAGGCCTACTTGCCGCCGAAGAGGCGCTTGAGGAAGCCCATGAAGCCGCCCTGGGCCGGCTGGCCGCCGGTCGCCTGGGCCGCCACGGGCTCCTCCGCCGCCGCGCCGTTGGTCGCGCTCGCCTCGGCCGTGGGCGCCTCAGCCGTGCCGTCGCCGACCCACTTGTCGAGGGCCTCCCAGCCGGTCTTGCCGGAGGGGCCGGACGCCTCGGCCGCGGGCGCCGCCTCGGCCGCCGGGGCCGCCTCGCCCTCGCCGCTGCCGACCCACTTGTCCAGGGCCTCCCAGCCGGTCTTGCCGGAGGGGCCCGCCCGGCCGCGGGCGCCGCCTCGGCGCGCTGGCGGCGGCTCTGCGCCGGCCGCCTGCCGCCGCCGCTGCCGACCCACTTGTCGAGGGCCTCCCAGCCGGTCTTGCCGGAGGGGCCGGACGGGGCCGCCTCGGCCGCGGGCGCTGCCTGGCGGCCGTGGCGGCGGCTCCGCGCCGGCCGCCGCCGCCACCGCCGCCGACCCACTTGTCGAGGGCCTCCCAGCCGGTCTTCTTGCCCGACTGGGGCGTCGCCAGCACCGCCGGCGGAGGACCCCTCACCGGACGAGCCCGACCCTCCGACCCACTTCTCGAGGGCCTCCCAGCCCGTCTTCTGAGCGCCCCCGGCGATGGGGGGCGGGAAACGGCGCGGACGGGTCATGTACTCCTCCAACAGGGGTCGGGTCTCGCGGCGGGTCGCATTCGTGCGCCGCCGCACGAACTTACGGGTTTGCGTCGGGGAAGGTCAAGGTCGCGCGCCCAGGCGCGAGAGCCGGATCATCGCATGTCGTGCAGCATCCGGCGGTAGCTGTCGAGCCGCTCGGCGCTCACGTGGCCGGGCACCGCGCACCCCGCGTCGCCGTCGTGGGCGCAGCCGCGGAAGCGGCAGCCGCGGGCGGCCTCGGCGATCTCCGGGAAGCCCGCCTCGATCTCCTCGCGGGTCAGGCGCGGCAGGTGGAAGGTCCGCACGCCGGCCGTGTCGACCACCGCCCCCCCACCGGGGACCGGGACGAGGCGCGGGTCGGTCGTCGTGTGGCGCCCGGTGCCCGCCTTCCGGCTGACGGCGCCGACCGCCCGCTCAACGCCGGTCAGGGCGCGCGTCAGCGTGGACTTCCCGACGCCGGAGGGCCCGGCGAGGATGGCGGTCCGGTCGCCGATCAGGTCGCGCACGCGCCCCACGGTGGCGGGGTCCTTGGCCGATCCGGCGAGCACCGGGTAGCCGACGGCCTCGTAGCGGGCGAGGACCGCGCGCAGCTCGTCCTCGTCGTGGGGGAGGTCGACCTTCGTGACCAGCAGGACCGGGGCGAGCGCGCCCAGCTCGCCCACGACCAGGTAGCGGTCGACCAGCGTGGGCTGCATCGGCGGCCGCACGGCGGACGAGGCGACGATCAGCAGGTCGGCGTTGGCCGCCAGCGGGCGCGGGGCCCGCTCGGGGCCCTGGCCGCGCACGAGCAGCGTGCGGCGCGGGGCGATGCCCACGATCGCCGGCTGCCCCTCGTCGTGACGCAGCTCGACCCGGTCGCCGGCGACCGGAGGGCCGCCCGGCAGCCGCGGGACGATGCGCGCCTCCACCTCCCGGCCGCCCGCCCAGACGCTCGCCGAGGGCCCGGAGACCCGGAGGACGACCGGCCGGTCGTCCGCCGCCGCGCTCGAGGAGCTCACGGCGAGGCGCGCCCCGCCTCGAGCAGCTCGGGTGCGGTGAAGAGCGCGTGCAGGGGCGCGTCGCCGAGGACCGCGGCCGCCGCGTCGCGCCCGCCCTCGTCGCGGTCGATGACCACCAGCGCGGCCACCACCACGCCGCCGGCCTGGCGCGCCTTCTCGACCGCGGCGACGAGCGACCCGCCGCTGGTGAGCACGTCGTCGACCACGGCGACCGGTGTGCCCTCCTCGATGAAGGGCCCCTCGATCCACTGCTGCAGGCCGTGCTTCTTGGCCTCCTTGCGCACGAAGAAGCCGGTGACGCGGCGCCCCTGGCCCCAGGCGGCCGCGCTCACCGCGCACACCAGCGGGTCGGCGCCCAGCGTCAGCCCGCCCACCGCCGACGGCCCCGCTCCGCGGAGCTCCTCCCAGGCGAGCGCGCCGGCCAGGGCCGCGCCCTCGGGGTCGAGCAGCACCTGGCGGGCGTCGAAGTAGTAGGACGAGCGGCGACCCGAGGCGAGGACGACCGACTCGCGGACGAGGGCGTGGTCCCGCAGCAGGGTCGCGAGTCGGCTGCGGTCGGCGGCGGGCACGCGGGCATCCTATGGACCGCTACGGTTGGGGGCGTCATGAGTCCCCGATGGAGTCGAGGAGCCAGCAGATGACCGATGTGGTCCCTGAGCCGACGCCCAACCCGAACGCGGTCAAGTTCACCCTCGACCGGCCGGCGACCGAGGGCCGCTCCCAGACCTTCCGGGCGGGCTCGGATCCGGCCGAGTCGCCGCTCGGCGCGCGCATCTTCGCCCTCGACGGCGTGACCAACGTCTTCATGACGGCGAACTTCGTCAGCGTCACCAAGGAGGACGGCGCCGACTGGAACGAGCTCGTGCCGAGCGTCATCGACGAGCTCCAGGCGCACTTCGCCGAGGCCTGATGAGCCCCACCGGCGTCATCTTCTCCTACGCGATCGGCGCGATCTTCGCCGTCGGTGGGATCCTCTTCCTCGCCTTCCTCGACGAGAACCGCCTCCTCTTCGGCATCCCGTACCTCTTCATGGGGCTGATCATCCTCGGCGGCGTCGCCGCCAGCCAGCGGAGGACGCGCCGGCGCGGCCGGTCGGGCCGCGAGGGCGGGCCCGGCTCGGGCCGGCCGACGCCCTACTAGGGGAGCGAGCGGCGCTTCGGCCTGAGCGGCTTGACCACCAGGCCCGTCGTCGCCGTCGACACCAGCCCCGCCGCGTTCGCGCGGACGCGCACCGTGTAGCGGCCCGGCGCCGGGCGCCTTCCCAGGGTCAGCACGACCGACCGCTGGCCGGCCTTCAGGGCCTTCGTGAGCGGCCTGCGCACCCTCGTCAGGACGACCCGCCGCCTCGGCTTCTTGCGCACGGTGCGCCGCAGCAGGGTCACCGTCACGCGGGCGTCGGCCGACAGGAGGAACCTCACCGTCACCCTGCGCCCCTTCAGCGACGCCCTGAGGCGCTGGACGCGGGGCCGCGTCGGCGGGGTCGTCACGGGGAGGGCGGGACGGGTGAGCGACGTCCCGTTGCCGGCGCCGTCAACCGCCCGGACCACCACGGCGCCCAGCGCGGCCGGGACCGCGAACGTCCCGTCGCCCGCGACCGCCACCGGCGCGCCGTTGATCGTCACCTCGCCGATCCCTGACGGGTCGGTGGCCGTCCAGGTCGCCCCCGCGACCGCCAGCGCGGGCGGGGTCGCGTCCGTCGGGGCGAGCTCCTTCGCGAAGACGTCGGGCTGGGCGTTGACGTCGCCGGGGACGAAGGCGCTCATGACGCCGGCGTCGCTGTTGACGAAGGTGACGGCCGCCCCGTTGCCCGCCACGGCCGCGCGGTCGGAGTCGTTGGTCGGCTGGATGCCGTCGGCGCGGGCGCTCGCGCGGCGGGTCACACGCGCCACCGCGTCCCGCGCGTAGACGTCGAGGGTCACGTTGGCGTCGGCGCCGACCAGGTCGGTCGCCGCCGACCGGAAGGCGACCCGCTCCCCGACGGCGTCGATCGCCGGCCGCTCGCTCGCGCCGTTTCCGCGGAGGGTCCCCCCGGTGATGGCCGAGGCGAGCGTCACCGCGCCGCCGGTCGCCATGTCCCGCCGGTAGACGTCCTTCCCCGCGGCGTCGTTGGCGGCGTCGTACGGCTGGTCGGTCTCGAAGACGACGTAGCGGCCGTCGCCCGAGATGTCGGGGAACCCCGAGCCGGCCGCGGCGGTGGGGTCGCTCGCCCCGGCGGTGGTCCCGGCGGCCAGGTTCCGGACGACGATGTCGTTGCCGCCGCCGTCGGCGTCACCGGGGAGGAGGTTGAAGGTGCCGGTCGGCGCCTCGAAGGCGACGACGCGCCCGTCCGCGCTGATCGCGGGGCGCTCGGTGATCCCGTTGGCCTGAGCGCCGGCGGCGTTGACCGCGACGAGGGTCGTGGTGCCGGCGGCCAGGTCGCGGACCACCACGTCCGACGACACGCCGTTGGCGTCGGGCGCCACCAGGTTGGTCGCCGCGCCCGAGGTGAAGGCCACGCGGCCGCCGTCGTACGACACGTCGGGGTCGCCGCCGACGGCCGTGTTCGCCTGCTGGCCCGCCGAGTTGACGGAGACCAGCGCCACGGCGCCGGTCTGGAGGTCCTTGCGGAAGACGGCCTTGCCGGTGTCGGCGCGCGCGGTCAGGTTCGTCGCGCCGGACGCGAAGACCGCGTAGCGCCCGTTCCCCGAGATCGCGAACTGCACGTTGCCCACGCTCTCCGCGTTGACGCCGGAGTCGGCCGCCACCCCCGCGGCGCTCGAGGACGCGAGCACGGTCGTGCGGGCGACGCGGTCGCGCACGTAGAGCTGCACGATGCCGGGGGCCGTCGGCGTGCCCGTGAGCTGGGCCTGGGAGGTGAAGGCCACGAAGCGACCGTCCGCCGAGACGGCCGAGGCCTCGACCGGCTGGTTGCCGGGGGTGCCGCTCGAGGAGACCGACACCAGCGAGAGGTCGCCCGGCGCGGCGGCCGCGAGGGTCGCGGAGAGCGCGGCGACGCCGGCCGCGAGCGCGGTGACGCGACGTCTCATCGGCGCATCCTCGTCGTCACCCGGCCCGCGGCGCAATCAGCCGTGGTCGAGGACCGGCCTCCCCGGACGGTCAGGCCGGGATCGCGGGCAGCCCCTCGAGGTCGGCGGCCGCCTCGTCGAGCTCCGCCTGGGGGAGCTCGTAGTCGGCCATCTCGCCGCTGAGGAACGCGTCGTAGGCGCCCATGTCGAAGTTCCCGTGGCCGCAGAGGTTGAAGAGGATCGTGCGCTCGACGCCCTCCTCGCGCGCCCGCTCGACCTCCTCGACCACCGCCCGCAGGGCGTGCGACGGCTCGGGGGCCGGGATGATGCCCTCGGCGCGGGCGAAGCGGACCGCCTCGGCGAAGCACTCGCTCTGGTGGTAGGCCCGCGCCTCGACGATCCCGGTGTGGACCATGTGGGAGACCAGCGGGGCCATGCCGTGGTAGCGCAGCCCCCCCGAGTGGATCGCGGGCGGCACGAAGCCGTGCCCCAGCGTGTGCATCGGCAGCAGGGGCGCCATCTTGGCCGTGTCGCCGAAGTCGTAGCCGTAGTGACCGCGCGTGAGCGTGGGGCAGGCGGCCGGCTCGGCCGCGACGATGCGGATCTCCTTGCCCGCCGCGACGTCCGGGATGAAGGGGAAGACGAGCCCGGCGAAGTTCGAGCCGCCACCGACGCAGCCCACGATGACGTCCGGCTCGGCGCCGGCCTGGGCCATCTGCTCGCGCGCCTCCTGGCCCACGACGGTCTGGTGCAGCAGGACGTGGTTGAGGACGCTGCCGAGCGCGTAGCGGGTGTCCTCGCGGGTGGCGGCATCCTCGACCGCCTCGCTGATCGCGATGCCGAGGCTGCCCGTGCTGGCGGGCTCGACCTCGAGGATCGCGCGGCCGGCGTTCGTTTCCGTTCAACGGGCTCGGCACGACCTCGCCGCCCCAGGTGCGGATCATCGAGCGACGGTAGGGCTTCTGGTCGTAGGAGGCGCGCACCATGTAGACCTTGCACTCGAGCCCGAGCAGCGAGCACGCGAACGCGAGCGCCGAGCCCCACTGGCCCGCGCCGGTCTCGGTGGCGAGCCGGGCGACGCCCTCCTCGCTGTTGTAGAAGGCCTGCGGCACCGACGTGTTGGGCTTGTGGCTGCCCGCCGGGCTGACGCCCTCGTACTTGTAGAAGATGCGGCAGCTCGTCCCGAGCGCCGCCTCCAGCCCCAGGGCGCGGTGGAGGGGGGTCGGCCGCCACATCGAGTAGATCTCGCGGACGGGGTCGGGGATCGGGATCCAGCGCTCGCCGCTGACCTCCTGGAGGATGAGGGCCATCGGGAAGAGGGGCGCGAGGTCGTCCGGCCCGACCGGCTGCCCGGTGCCCGGGTGGAGCGGGGGCGGCGGCAGCGACGGCAGGTCGGCCGCGACGTTGTACCACCGACGCGGGATCGCGTCCTCGGACAGGATGAAGCGCCGCTGGGCCACCGGAAGCCCCCTTCGGTCGGGGTTACGCGGGGCCCGAGCCTACCCTGGCGCGGCGCGGCGGGGCGACGGGGCGGGCCGGCAGCCAGAGGGTGAAGGTGGAGCCGATGCCGACGGCGCTCTCGGCGGTCACCCGCCCGCCGAGGAGGCTGGCCAGGCGCTGCACGATGGCCAGCCCGAGCCCCGACCCGCCGGCCTCGCGGTCGCGCGAGACGTCCACCCGGTAGAGGCGGTCGAAGATGTAGGGCAGGTGCTCCGGCGCGATGCCCCGGCCGGTGTCGCAGACGGCGATGCCCACCTCGCCCGGGCCCTCCCGCGTCTCCAGGCGCACCGAGCCGCCCGCCGACGTGGCGCGCAGGGCGTTGGTGACGAGGTTGCCGAGGATGGTCTGGAGGTGATCGGGGTCGCCCACGGCCGCCAGCTCGCCCTCCGGCCCCGCCAGCTCGACGCCGCGGATGTGGGCGTCGATCCCCAGGCGCGAGACGCACTCGCGCGCCGCGGCGGCGAGGTCCACCGGCTCGGCGCGCACCTTCGGCTCGAGGTCGAGCCAGGTGAGCTCCTGCAGCTCGCGCACCAGCTCGCGCAGGCGCACCGCCTCGGCGCGGATGAACTCCGCGGCCTCGGCCCGCTCCTCGGGGGTGGCGGCGGTCCCGTCGCCGAGGGCCGTGGCGAAGCCCTCGATGGCGGTGACGGGCGTGCGCAGCTCGTGGGCGACGTCGGCGAGGAACTCGCGCTGGCGCACATCGGCGGCCTCCAAGCGCTCGGTCATGCGGTTGAACGACTGGCCGAGGCGGCCGAGCTCGTCCTCGCTCTCGTGGACGCGCGTGTTGAAGCGCCCCCGGGTGACGGCCTCGGCGCTGTCGGCCAGCTCGCCGACCGAGCGGCGCAGCCGCGACGCCACTCCGCTCGACAGGGCCCAGACGAGCGCGCCGGCGACGGCGATGCCGCCGATGACGAGGGCCGGGATGACCCAGTCCGAGACGGCCGCGCTCGGGTCGGGGCGCTCCATGATCACCTCGACGTCACCGCTCCGGGCCGTGGCGCGCGCCTCCAGGTTCGAGACCGGATCGCTCCAGTGGACCACCTCGCCCTGCACCAGCACGACCATGCGGGCGTCGCCGATGAAGCGCTCGGCGTTGCGGGCCTCGCCGGCCGCGCTGGTGATCCCCTCACGGTCGATCTCCTTGGCGATCGCGTTCGCCTGCTGCTGCAGCGCCTCCTCGACCTCGGCCCGCGCGCGGCCCTGGACGATCCAGTCGAAGCCGATCACCAGCACCGAGACCACCGCCAGCGCGACCACGATCGCGAAGGCCACGCGGGCCCGGATCGTGCGCGGCTTGAGGCGCTCCAGCAGCACGGTCAGGCCACCGGCTCCAGCTTGTACCCCACCCCCCGCACCGCGACGATCCCGATGTCGTCGCCCAGCTTGCGGCGCAGGTTGGCCACGTGGACGTTAACCGTCTTCCCGCCCACGGCCGACTGGTAGCCCCAGACCTTCTCCAGCAGCCGGTCGCGCGTGTAGACGACGCGCGGGTGTGCCGCGAGCTCGGCCAGCAGGTCGAACTCGAGCCGGGTGAGCTCCACCTCGCGGCCCTCGAGCGTCACGCGGCGGCTGGCGGGCTCCAGCTCCGCCGGGCCGGCGCGCAGGGTGCGGTGCGGGTCGGGCGGGGCGTGGACGCGCCGCATCACCGCCTTGACCCGGGCGACCACCTCCACCGGCGAGAAGGGCTTGACCACGTAGTCGTCCGCCCCGAGCTCGAGGCCGGTCACCCGGTTGGTCTCGTCGGTGCGGGCCGTGACCATGATCACCGGCACCTGCGCCGTCTCGCGCAGGCGCCGGACGACGGTGAAGCCGTCCATCTCCGGCATCATCAGGTCGAGCAGCACGAGGTCGATGCCGCCGCGGCGCACCTGCTCGACGGCCGCCTCGCCGTCCGCGGCCTCGGCCACGGTGAAGCCGGCGTCGGTCAGGTACATCCGGAGCAGGCGCCGGATCGCGCGCTCGTCGTCGACGATCAGGACGTGGCCGCGGCTCGCCATCGTGGCGATGATAGTCGCAGGCGCCCCCAGGCTTGAATCGCCAGGAGGGTGCGCCGACCGTTCGCAGGGGCCTTCCCCCGGGAGCGGCAGGCGCGGCGGGAGAGCTCAGTTGGGAGAGCACACGACTGAAAAGAGTGTGCTCTACCCTCCCCCTGGATCAGCCGGCGACCGCTTGGCTATGGGCTTCCCGTGAGCCAGGCGAGATCGACGTCTTGGCCGTCCAACTTCTCGTCCAACTTTTGTTTGCTGACGGTCCCCTCAGCATCGGCGCTCGGTCGGGAACGGCTTCCGAGCACTACTCGAACGCGACGAAGAAGTTCCCGTCAATCGTCAGGTTCACCCCGTTCAAGGCGTTGGTCAGCTGTACGGCGGCCTGGTTGACGCCCGGGCATGCCCCGCTCGGCGCCGTCGTCGCACTCGCCGAGTCCGGGTCGATGAAGTCCTCCGATGGGATGGTGTCCTGGACCGTGTCAAGGGTCACGATGGCGATCTTCGGATTGAAGGCCAGGTCCTCGAAGCAGTAGAGGCCGGAGTCCGGGTTCGAGACGTTGGCCTCCACGACGCCCTTCGAGGTGGCCGTGTCCACGTGGACGCCGCCTGGGGCGGTGTTGTCGTCGGTTACGTGGGCGAAGGCCCGCGGCCCCTTGAATGCGGCGAGCGCCTCCGGATCGATGTCCCGCTCCAGGACGGTGTCGTCGGTGATGTCCCGGCTGAGGACCGTGCCGTCGGTGATGTCCCGGCTGAGGACGTCGTGCCGTCCTTGATGTCCCGGCTCAGCAGGTCGTCGTTCTTGACGTCCACGCTCTGGACGCTGTTGTTCCTGATCTCCTCCGAGCCGATCGTGGTGGCGGCGTAGCCGACGCCGCCGAGCGCGACGAACAGCGCCACGACCGCCACCAGCATGGCCGGCGAGGGACGAAGGCGAGCACGCCAGCCTCCGGTGCGGATCGGGCTTTGGGTCTTCATGCCACCCTCCCGGGCTCGTTCTGGCCCGGCGCGGCGCGCCGGTTACCAGGAATGACTCCCGGCGGGCCGACCCATTCCCTGCGGCGGTTAACTCGGCGAATCGTCGAGGGTCATCCTCCCGCCGGCCCGTCACGGACGGCTCACGAGCCCCTCACCGCCCCGGAGCCCCGCCCCCGGCGCATCGACCGAAGCTGAGCGGTCCAGACTGACGCCCGTAGCGCGTCGAGACGATGGCCCTGGCGAACTGCGGGCCGCAGTTCGCCTCCCGCCGACCGCGAAACTGCACGCGGACCTTGGCCGGGGTGAACGGAGAGTGGTTGCCAAGGATTGCCCCCACCGCTACAGCTTCGTCGTCGCCGATCCGGATCCACTTCAGCGCCCTGAGCCGCATGAACCATGGGTTCGCGGGCTGGTCGTCCCCGCTGAGCGACAGGTCGCAGCGCTGCGGCTTCCGTCGCGCGACCGAGAACCAGGCACCGGGCCGGCTGACGAGACATGGCACCGCGGTCGGGGGTGGGTTCACGCAGGAGTACGAGATCTCATGCGAGACACCGAGGTCATCGACCACAGCTGCCGACATCCCGAGACCGCGCATGAATCGACACCCCCCAAGCGAGGAGCCCACCGTCGCGACGTTCCACGCCAAAACGGTTGGATCGGCGCGTCGTAGGACGTATCGGGCCCCCTGCAGCTGCTCGCCCCGGTAGGTGCCAGAGACGTCCGCGTATGCCCATCGCCCATCGATGGTCGAGACGCGGGCCGTGGTGGCCGCGAGCTCGATCCCCGGATCGGGGTCCGGGCTGCTCACGGCCGCGAGCATTGAACCGACTTCCTCGGAGGTGGCCGCTCGATCGGCCAGCGCCGTTGCCGCACCCCCCGACATCAGCGCGCCCAAGACGGCGAGAAGTCCGCCGGCCAAGGCAGCCCGACGAAGTCCACGGGCCGGGCCGCCGCTCACCCTGGGGCCATTCCACCGGATGTCGGGTCTCGTTGGACCGAGCTCATGCGGCCGGTTCGTTCGTCTGGCGGGTCGCCGGCAGAGAGACGCCATCGCGAATCACCTCGGCTTGCTCCGGGCCGGACTGAACCCCTCGCATCCGCTGTTGACCGACTCTTGGCCGCTCGCGAGAGGCCCGGATCATGAGGACGAAGGGCGGGCCGACGCTCCTTCCTTCGGGCGTGCGCTGCCCCCCAGCGGGATCGGCCTGAGAGTGCGCTCCTCGACCGCTATCCTCGGCTCCGCGGCGGGATAGCTCAGTTGGTAGAGCACACGACTGAAAATCGTGGTGTCCCCAGTTCGAGTCTGGGTCCCGCCATCAAGATGACCAGGCCGATTGCGGGCGATGGCGAACCTGCGTCGAGGTAGCCGCGCAATGTCCCGCGCAATGTCTCAGGCCCCGGCGGTGAAGATCTCCTCGAAGGCGGCGGGGACGGCGGCCAACTGGTCATCTCGGAGTAGGTGCGCGTAGACCCGAGCGGTCACCTGGACGGTGGCACGCCCGAGATGCCGGGAGACGACGATCAGCGGGACGGCCCGGGAGAGCATGGGCGAGCCACACGTCCGCCGGAGGTCGTGGCGCGTGTAGCCCGAGAGCCCTGCTCTGCGGAAGGCGCGGGCGGCAGCTTGGCTTGCGGAGTGCTCGGCCATCTCGCCACCGTCCCTGCCGCGCCACACTGATCTCGATGCGCCGGTCAGGGAGATCGACGCCGGGCCACCTCAGCCCACACAGTTCCGACCGGCGCAAGTCGCCGACTGCGCAGGCCGTCAGCATCTTCGCGATGCGAAGCGTCTGCCCCGGTGCCGATGTCCCGTGAGCTGGTGAGGTGACGAGTCTCTGTGGTTTCGCCGGGGGAAGGCCACGTCACCGCAGGCCAACACCTATGTCCGCGGCGCTAGCAGCGTGCGTGAGAGCTGCGGGTAGGTCGCGCGATAGCTGGTGCGAGGTCCCTGCGTTACGGAAGGCCATAGCGGAGGTGGACGACGCCGCTGCTGAACCGGTGCTCGTCGATGAGCTTCAGATCGACGCGCATGTCGGTCGGCAGTGCGGGGGTGCGCCCACCGAGGACGACTGGCCAGACGAACAAGGCCAATTCGTCGACCAGCCCAGCGACGAGAGCCTGGGCTGCCAGGTTCGGGCCACCGACCAACAGATCCCTACTGGCGGCGGCCTTCAGGTCGCGTACCGCGCTGGGGTCGAAGTGGCGTTCGAGCCGAGTGTTCGCGGTGCGTGGTGCGGCCAGGGTCGAGGAGTAGACGACCTTGTCCGCCGCCTGCCATGCGCTCGCGTAGTCGGCCATGAGGTCCGACTGGTTGGCCCGGGTGGCGTCGGTCTCCCACACAGCCAGGGTCTCGTACATGCGCCGCCCATAGAGGTACGTGCCTGCGGACCGCATGAGCTCGGTGATGAACACGAACACGTCGTCGTCGGGCGGAGCCCAGTCGAAGGCGCCGCGCTCATCCTCGGTGCAGCCGTCGAGGGACATGTTCGACGCGTAGATCAACTTCGCCATGACACGCTCCTGCATCACCGTTGACAACCTCGACGCCCTCGTCCAACCCTACGGGGGGAAGAGCCACTCGATGATCGTCCCAGCAATGCCGGTCGGCCGCGCTGCCGAAGTGCCGTTCAGGGACACACGTGCGCCTGATCTGCCCACGCAATGTCTCAGGCGTATGCAGGAGGGCCTCGGATACTCCAGACGAACCTCGCCGTGGAGCGTTTTGGGGGGGCCCGCTTCGGCGGGGCCCCCAAGCCCGGTCGCGCTACCTCGCCGAGCGGCGTCCGATGAGGGTCGGGTACAGCTCGGTCTGGTCGTGGATGCCGAGGACGTTGGCGGCCTGCGGTCCGATGGCGGCCACCGGGATGCGCGCGCCGGTGTGGGTCTGCGCCGAAGCGGTCTTGCCCGTGCCGTAGGAGACCCGGACCGCCGTCCCGTCGCCGGTCTGCAGCGTCGCGTAGAGGCCCGGCGTGTCCTGCGTGGACGGGACGATCTGGCTCGTGTGGGCGTGGTCGGCGGTCACCACCACGAGGGTGTCGCGGTGGGCGCGCCGGTACTCCAGCGCCACCTTGACGGCGTCGTCGAAGGCGAGCGTCTCGCCGATCTGCCCGCAGACGTCCGAGGCGTGGTCGCGCTTGTCGATCGAGGCGCCCTCCACCTGGAGGAAGAAGCCCTTGCCGTTCTCGAGCAGGTCGATCGCCTTCTCGGTCATCGCGGCCAGGCTCGGCTCGTCCGCCGGCCGGTTGCCCTCCACACAGCGGGTAATCGGGCGGCCGGCGCCCGGCGTCGGGGCGGCGATGAGCGGCTTGAGCTCGGTGGTCATGTTGCCGGGGGTGAACAGCCCCAGCACCGGGCCGCCCTCGGTCGAGTCGTTCGGTGGTGATCAGGCCACCCGGCATCGTTGCCGCGCCCTCCCCGTGGCGAGGGGAGGGGGCGTGACCCGGCGGTGAACGGTTGTGTCGCGCCGGCGCCCGCCGAGGGGCGCCGTAGACTCCGCCCGTGAGCAGCCGCCGGTCGTTGCTGGTGGGGAAGCCGCGGTACGACCGCGAAGAGGCGGAGTTCGACCGCGCCATCGGCTTCTTCGACGCGACCTACGCGCTCGCGCTGACGCTGCTCGTCACGACCCTCGACATCGACGATGTGCCCGCGGCCTGGAGCGGACTCGACGCGCTCTCCGACGCCGTCGGGCAGCAGTTCCTCACGTTCCTGATCGCCTTCGCGGTGATCGGCAGCTACTGGATCAATCACCACCGACTGGTCTCCGCGTTCACCGCGATCGACTACCCGGTGATCGTCCTCAACCTGTGCCTCGTCGCCGGGATCGTGCTCCTGCCCTTCACCACGCGGTATGTCGGCGATCCCTCGGTCGAGGCGGAGCCGCTCCCGACCGTCGCCCTCGCCGTCAACGTCGCCCTCTGCTCGGTCCTCCACGCCTCGGTCTACGCGCTCGCCGTCAGGCGCGGCCTCGTCGGCGAGCGGCCCTCGGCGCTGGAGTTCCGCGGCTACCTGACGGTGAGTCTGCTCCCGGCGGTCGTCTTCTGCCTCTCGATCCCGATCGCGTACGCCGCCTCCCCGGAGGCCGCCCGGCTGTCCTGGCTGGCGCTGGTCCCGATCAGTATCGTCGTGAAGCGGAGGGTCACGCGGGCCGTGGCGCAGGAGCTGCGCTCCGGCTGACCCGCGCGGACGGGCTAGCGCAGCGTCCCCGTCGCGGAGCCGACCACGGTGCCGCCCGCCCGGAGGACGGCGCGGACGCGACCCGAGGCTCCGCCGGGCAGCGCCGCGCGGATCGACGCCCCCGAGGCCACCGGCACGGTCGCCAGCGTGCGCGACCCCTGAGACCAGGCGACTGTGAGCCGCCCGCGCAGGGCCCTCACCGGCTGGGCTGCCATGCTGAAGACGACCCCGGCGCGGCTGATGCGCCCGCTCCGGATGACGCCCTCGCGGGGCGGCTTGAGCGTCAGGGTCGTGCGCAGCGTGCCGCCGGGGCCGACGAAGGCCAGCCGGTAGGTGCCGGGCAGCAGGTTGGCCGGCAGCTTGAGCGTGCGCGTGAAGGCCCCGACCCGCAGCGCCCTGGTGACGGCCCTGCCGACCACGCGGCCGCGCGCGCTCCTGCGGAGCTCGGCGCGCAGCGGCCCCGCCTGGGCCGCGTTCCCGGAGAGGGTGATCGAGCCCCTGAGCTTGCTGCGCACGTAGCGGGCCCGCACCCGCAGCCGGTCGAGGCTGAAGGCAGCGGTCCCGGTGATGCCGCGGAGGGTGCCCGTCGTCGTCGCCTCGCCGCCGCCGGTGACCGTCACCGCGAAGGAGCGCGGGTCGGACTGGTTGCCGGCGCGGTCGCGCACCCGCAGCTCGCCGACGAAGGTGCCCGCCTGGTTGAAGACGTGCGAGACCGTGCCGCCGGTCGCCTGCGCGGTGCCGTCCTTGAACTGCCAGGTGGACGCCGCGAGGTTCACGCCCGAGGCGGCGGCCGGGTTCTGGTTGACCGAGGTGGTCGCGTCGAACCTGACCGTCCCGCCGCGCTCGACGACGAAGCGGTCCTGGATCGCCAGCGCGATCGGCTTGACCGTGTCGAGCAGGATCTCGTCCGTCGCCGGCGCCGACGCGTTGCCGAGGATCGGGCTCCCGAGGGTGATGATGCAGAAGATGCCGGTGCAGGGCACGGTGTTCGCGCGCGCGCCGTCGCCGAAGGCGACCCCGACCTTCTTGATGCCGTCGCCGGCGGAGAGGGTGGCCGGCGTCGCGGGGTTGAAGTTGACGGCGCAGCCGCTGAAGTCGGGGTTGGGGTCGTTGAAGAGGATCGTGCAGGGGAACGTCCCGTCGGCGTCGATGTCGGTGGCCGACTGCGTGACCCCGCTGGACGTCCCCGGCAGGCCGTCGATGAGGGGGTCGCTCGCGGCCAGGTTGAGCGTGACGGCGCGGTTGTTGGTCGCCGCGGAGCCGCCGTTGATCTGCACGGTGCCGCTGGGGGGCGCGGCGTCGACGATCGTGGTCCCGGTCGTCTCGGTGGTTCCGGCGCCCGGCGTGCAGGTCGCGGTCGTACACGCGGCGACCCGGATCGAGTACTGGTGGCCGTTGCTCAGGATCAGGGGGAAGGACGACGCGTTCGAGGCGGCCGAGTAGGTCGTCGAGCCGCCGACGGTGAGGTCCGTGACGGTGAGCTCCTGCTTGTCGGTGCCGCTGGCCGGGCTGAACTGCGGCGGCAGCCACCTGAGCGTCATGGTCACGGCGTTGCCCGCGCCGGTCTGCGCCTTGGTGTGCGTCGAGAAGCTGAACTCCGGGTTGCCGATGATCGCCGCCTGGGCGCTCACGGCGCCCGCCGCGAGACCGGCGAGGACCACCAGGGCGAGCAGGCGGCAGGCGGAGCGCATCACGACCTCGGCGTCGCGGCGGGAAGGGCGCAATCCTCCGAGACCGGGCCTGTCGCGTCAACAACCCAAATGGGGAGGGTCTGTCAGCTTCTCCCGGGCCCGGCTTGACGCGCCGGGCGCCGCTTGATATTCAACCGTTGAGTTGATCAACCGGTGAGGTGATCACCGATGGCGGACGACCGGCTCAGCACGACCTTCGCGGCGCTCGCCGACCCGACGCGCCGGGCCATCCTCGCCCGCCTCGCGGAGGGCGGGGCGACGGTGAACGAGCTGGCCGAGCCCTTCCCCATGACCCTCCAGGGCGTCTCGAAGCACCTCAAGGTGCTCGAGCGCGCGGGGCTGGTCGCGCGCGGCAGGACCGCCCAGCTGCGGCCGTCGCGCCTCGAGGCGCACGCGCTCAAGGAGGCCGCCGACTGGCTGGCGGGCTACCGGGGATTCTGGGAGGGGAGCTTCGACCGCCTCGGGGACCATCTCGCCGAGATGCAGAAGGGGAGCCGAGATGACTGAGACGGCGGCGGCGCGGGAGATCACGATCACCCGCGTCTACGACGCGCCGCGCGAGCTGGTGTGGCGGGCCTGGACCGAGCCCGACCGGCTCGCGCGGTGGTGGGGCCCGCCCGGGTGGAGCACCGACGCGGCCGACGTCCGCATGGACGTGCGCGCCGGCGGGGCCTTCCGGGTCACGTCGGTCTCGGCGGAGGACGGCTCCGAGATGACCGTCGAGGGGGTCTACCGGGAGGTCAACGCACCGGGCCGGCTCGTGCTCGAGGAGGACGGCGCCGGCGCCTGGCACGACGGCGCCGTCAGCGAGCTGACGCTGACGGACCTCGGCGACGGCCGCACCGAGATGGCCTTCCGCACGAGCATCAGGACGACCGAGGAGATGGCCGGCCACGCCCAGGCGGGCCTCGGCGCCTCGTTCGACCGGCTCGCCCAGCACCTGGCCTGAGGAGGCTGCCGTGGACTACCGGCTCGAGGTGGTGCAGGTCCCTGTCGCCGACGTCGACCGCGCCAAGCGCTTCTACGCCGAGGGCGCCGGATTCGCCGTTGACCACGACACGACGGTCAGCGACGAGATGCGCATCGTCCAGCTCACGCCGCGGGGCTCGGGCTGCTCGATCGTGATCGGCACCGGGCTGGCCCCGATGGAGCCCGGCAGCGTTCAGGGACTCCAGCTCGTGGTGACCGACATCGAGGCCGCGCGCGCCGAGCTCGCCGGCCGCGGCGTTAACGTGAGCGAGGTGCGGCACCTGGGCCCGCCCGACATGGACGGGTCGAAGTTCGTCTTCTTCGCGGACCCGGACGGGAACGGCTGGGGGGTCCAGGAGTGGCGGGGCGGCTCGGGCTGACCGGCGGGTCGATCCCTATCGTGGGGTGACCGCGGCGGCGCCGGCCGCCGGCGCCGCGCCGCCGCACCCACGCAGCCGATCCCGGAGGGCGCGTGAGAACCCCGGCACGCCGTCATGCTCGCGCTGCTGTCCGGGGTCTGGGGAGCCTCGTACCTCCTGATCGCCGAGGCGATCGAGGAGATCCCGGAGTCGCTCGTGGTGCTCGGCAGGACCGGGCTGGCGGCGGTCGCCCTCCTGGCGATCATCGCCGCCCGAGGCGGCGAGACCGCGCGGCTCCTGGCCGACATGCGGCGGCGGCCCGGCGACGCCGTTCTCCTGGGCGCCGTCGCGATCGCGCTGCCGTTCATGCTGATCACCTTCGGCGAGCGGACCGTGCCGACGGGCCTCTCGGCGGTCCTGATCGCCTCGGCGCCGATCTTCATCGCCATCCTCGCCCCGTTCCTCGACCGCAGCGAGATCTTTTCGCCGGGCCAGTGGGCCGGGCTGGTGGTGGGCCTCGCGGGCGTCGGGCTGCTGGTCGGGGTGGAGCAGATCGGCTCGGCCGGGGAGCTGCTCGGCGCGCTGGCGATGGTCGGCGCGGCCGCGAGCTACGCGCTGTCCGGCTTCGTCCTCAAGCGCCGCTACGCCGGCTTCCCCCCGATCGTCACCACGTTCTTCTCGGTGGCGACCGCGGCGGTGCTGGTGCTGCCCGCCGCGATCGCCCAGCCGCCCGACGAGGCCCCGGGGCCGGTCGCCGTGCTGGCGGTGCTCGCCCTCGCGCTGATCGGGACGGCGTGGGCCTTCGTCGTCTACTTCCGCCTGATCGCCGAGATCGGCTACGGGCGCGCATCGGTGGTCGCATACACCATCCCCCCGGTCGCGCTGGCCTACGGGTGGGCCCTGCGGGACGAGCCGGTCACGCCGGCCACAATCGCCGGAATGTGCCTGATCCTCGCCGGGGTCTTCCTCGTCGCCAGGGGCGGTCATGTAGCTTCGCGCAGGTCAAAATCCGCGAAACCGCCCCTCCCCCACCGGACGGACGCGCTCGAGTGAGAAGGGGGAGGCCGATGGAACGCGCCCGACGCATGCGATGGTGGATCGCGGTGCCGGCGGGACTCGCGCTGGGGTTGGCGCTCGCCGTCGGGCTCGACCGGGCGACCACCCCGGCCGAGGCCCGGAGCGGCCCGGCCGTCACGGTCAGCGCCCAGCAGCTGACGATCAACCAGCGCATCTCGCAGCAGGCGGTGAGGCGCGCGAACCGAGCGAATCGCCGGCTCGACGGGCTGCAGGCCGCCGCGACGGGTCCCGCCGGCCCACAGGGGCCCACCGGCCCGGCCGGCCCGGGCGCGACCCGGATCTCGTGGTCCGGGCCCGTCGGCACGCCCGCGCAGGTCGTGCTGGCCATCGACGGGCTGACGATCCGCACCTCGTGCGAGACGGGCCCCGGCGGCGAGACCGGCCTCCTGATCACGGGCGAGCTGGCGGCTCCCGGCAGCTTCGTCGGCAGCGCGACGATCGACGGCGGCACCGACCCCGCCAACCCGGGGTCGACGAACGTCCAGAACTTCCAGACCGACCTCCCCGCGGGGACGACGCCGCTGGGGACCGTGCCCGCCGGCGATGGGACCTACCTCCGCGTGGTGGCGAACGCGCTGGTGGTGATGCCGAGCCGGACCGCGAACGTCCGGGTGGTCGAGCTGGCCGACGGCATCGCGGACCGCTGCTCGTTCACCGGCCTGGCGGTGACCTCGTGACCGCGCGACGGGCGGCGTGGTGGATCGCGGTCCCGGCCGGGCTGGCGCTCGGGCTCGCGCTGGTCGTCGGCCTCGACCGCGCGGCGGCGCCGGCCCGCGGCGCCCAGGGCATCGCCGTGAGCGTGCAGCAGGCCAAGATCAACCAGCGGATCTCCCAGCAGGGCATCCGGCGCAGCAACCGAGCCAACGCCCGCATCGACGCCCTCCGCGCGGCGGCGACCGGGCCCGCGGGCCCGCCCGGAGCGGCAGGCGCGGCCGGTCCGGGCGCGGCGCGCATCGCGTTCACCGCCGCCGCGGGCTCCCCCCGCCAGACGGTCCTCGAGCTCGCCGGCGTCACCATCTCCGTCGGCTGCGAGATCGGCGCCGCGGGCGAGACCAACCTCACCATCCGCGGCGGAGCGGCCGAGCCGACCACGCTGACCGGCTCGTCCAGCGACGACGGCGGAGACCCCAACGCGCCCAACCCGACCCAGGTCAACAACTTCCAGGCGGAGCTGCCGCCGGGCACCGACAACCCGCTCGGCGGGCCGGGGGCGGCCGACGGCGAGTTCTCGCGCGCCGTCGCGAACGTCCTCTTCGCCACGCCGACGCGCACCGTGAGCGTGACCGTCGCGGCGCTCGTTGACGGCGTCGGCGACACCTGCGCCTTCAACGGACTGGCGGTGCCGTCCGGCTAGCCCGGCGCCGCTATCGTGGCGGGCGGTGGAGGTCACGCGCGACACGGCCTGGGAGACCCTGACCCGGTACACGACCGCCGAGGCGCTGCTGCGCCACGCGCTCGCGGTGGAGGCCTCGGTGCGCTTCTACGCCCGCCGCGACGGCGAGGACGAGGAGTTCTGGGGCGCGGCGGCCCTCCTCCACGACTTCGACTACGAGATCCACCCCACGCTGGACGAGCACCCCCAGGACGGGGCGCCGATCCTCCGCGAGGAGGGCTACCCCGAGGAGCTGGTGGAGACGGTCCTGTCGCACGCCGACCACCTCGGGCTGCCGCGCGACACGCCGCTGAAGCGGACCCTGTTCGCGTGCGACGAGCTGTCGGGCTTCGTCCACGCGTGCGGCCTCGTCCGCCCGACCGGCCTGGACGGCCTCACGCCCAAGTCGGTGCGCAAGAAGCTGAAGCAGCCCTCGTTCGCCGCCGGCGTCCACCGCGACGAGGTGGTCGCCGGCGCGGAGCTCATCGGGCTGGAGCTGGACGAGCACATCGCGAACGTGATCGCCGCGCTCCAGCCGGTCGCGCCGCAGCTCGGCCTGCGGACCGCCGCCGACGGCGGCTGACCCCCGGCCGGTGTGCGGCCCCGCGCCCTCATCCTCGCCGCGCTCGGGCCGCTCGCCGCGGTGGCGGCGCTGGCGCCCGCCGCCCTCGGCTCGGAGCTGGTGGGCCTCTGCGACGGGGACCTCTGCGCCGTGACCGAGGCCGGCGCCGTGGCCCCCCTCACCTCCGACGCGGCCGCGGCCGGGGCCTACTCGTGGCCGTCGCTGTCGCGGGACGGCTCGGTCCTCGCCTACATCCGCGGCGGGACGCCGTACCGGGCCGGCCGCCGCGGCGCCGATCCGGCCCCGGTGCTCCAGACGACCGACGCCGAGGCGATCTCGGTCTCGCCGGACGGGCGCTCCTTCCTGATCCGCACCTTCGCGATCTCGGACGACTTCGACTTCAGCTGGACGCTGGCGCTGGCAGGGGAGCTGGGCCCGCGGTCCTGGTCGTCGGCCTGGGAGTTCGCCGAGCCGGGCTGGTCCGGCGGGCGGCCGCTGGTGACCGGCCCGGGCGCCGACGACCTCTCCTCGGTGGTGTGCCGGCCGCCCGTCGCGCCCTCAGGGCCGGCGCCGGGGTGCGGGCCGCCCGTCGCGCAGGCTCCCGATGCCGCCCTGAGCCACCCGGCCGGGACGGCCGACGGCCGGGTCGTGGTCGCGGCCGCCACCGCGGCCGCCAGCGACGAGCGGCGCATCGTGGCCTTCGACGCGACCACCGGGGCGCCGCTGCGCACGCTGAGCGCCGGTCCCTTCGACTCGTCTCCCAGCCTCTCGCCGGACGGGACCGAGGTCGCCTTCACGCGCGGCGACGACACCTGGGTCGTGCCCCTGGCCGGCGGCCCCGAGCGGCTCCTGGCGCGCGGGGTGGTCGACGCGGCCTGGGGCGGGTCGGCGGCGGCGGGCGGCGGGCGCCGCGGCCGACCCGCGCCGGCGGCCGGCCGGCCCCAGCTGGTGCCCGGGAGCCTGCTGGGCCGCGGCCGGCGGGCGGGCCTTCGGGCGCGCTGCCTCGCGCGGGCGGGCTGCGCCGCGCGGACGTGGACCCTCCGACGCGGCGGGCGCCTGGTCGGGCGGGTCGCGGTGCCGGCGCTGCGCCGGCGGGCCTCGGTGCGCCTGCGGATGACGCTGGGCCGCCGCGACGCCCGCGCGCTCGCGCGCGTCGGCCCGCGCGGCATCCGGGTCGTCCTGAGCGGGGCCGGGCCGGAACCCGAGGCCGTCCGCCTGCGCCGGGCGTCCTGAGCTTGGCCGGGCTCCGCAAGGGGGCTACGCTCTCCAGCGTGGACACCGTCCGCGACCCCGAGCGAGTGGCGGCGGTCCGGGCGACGCAGCTGCTCGACACGGCTCCCGAGGAGGCGTTCGACGGCCTGGCGGCACACGCTGCGGCGCTGCTCGACGCGCCACTCGCGTTCGTGAGCCTGGTTGACGACCGACGCATCTTCTGGAAGAGCGCCGTCGGCCTCGACCCGTCGTGGGACGGCCGCCGCGGGATGCCGGTCGACGAGTCGTTCTGCAGGCTGGTCGTCGCCGCCGGGGAGCCCGTGCTCGTGACCGACGCCAACCACGACGCGCGCGCCCGCGGCACCGGCGCCATCGAGACGCTCGGGATCGTGGCCTGGGCCGGCCACCCGATCCGGTCGGCCGAGGGCCACGTGCTCGGCATCCTGTGCGTCGGCGACACGCGCCCCCGCGAGTGGACGGCCCAGCACGCCGCGGTGCTCGCGGCGCTGGCGGGGGCGGCGTCCAGCGAGGTGGGGCTGCGCTCCGCGCTCACCGCCGGGGAGGCCGGGTCGCTCCGCGTCGCCACGCTCGCCCGCGTGACGGCCGAGCTCTCGGAGGCGCTCACGCCGGAGGAGGTCGTCGGCATCGCGCTCCGCGAGAGCGCCTCGGTCCTCGACGGCGACGCGGCCGCGCTCTGCCTCCTGACCGAGGACGAGCTCGTGCTCGCGGCCGCCGAGGGGATCGAGCCGCGCATCCTGGAGAGCTTCCGGCGGGTGCCGGTTGACGCCCCGCTCGCCCTGACGCGGTGCCTGAACGGCAGCGAGGCGATCTGGCTGCCCGACCACGAGGCGTGGCGGCGGGCCTGCCCCACCGGCGCGGGCCTGTTCGCCGGGAGCGCGAGCGCCGCGGGCATCCTCCCGCTGGCCGGCCACCGCGGCACGCTCGGGGTCGTGATGGTCATCTTCGAGGGCGAGCGCGACGTGGAGCCGGCCGAGCGGGAGCTCGCCGAGACGCTCGTCCACCAGTGCGCCCAGGCGCTGGAGCGCGCCCGCCTCTACGCCGCCGAGGCGTCCGCGCGCAGCCGCACCGAGCGCCTGCAGCGCCTCACCTCGGCGCTGGCATCGACGCTCGACGAGGAGGACGTCGGCCGCCTGATCGTCTCGGAGGGCATGGCGGCGCTCGGCGCGATCGCCGGCGTCCTCATGCTGCGGCAGGGCGAGGACGTGCGGGTGCTCGCGGCGGCCGGCTACCCGCCCGACGTGCTGGTGCCGGGCGAGGTCATGCCGCTGGACGCCCCGCTGCCGCTGGTCGAGGTGCTGCGGACCGGGGAGCCCTTCTGGTTCGAGTCGGTCGGGGACTGGCCCGAGAGCTACCCGGCGCGGAGCGCGGGACTGGGCATCAGCAGCGTGGCGGTCGGCCTGCCCCTCACGGCGCACGGGACCCTGATCGGAGCCGTGGCCTTCCGCTTCTCGGACGACGAGCGCCGCTTCAGCGCCGAGGACCGGGAGCACGCGCTCGCCCTCGCGGCCCAGTGCTCGTCGGCCCTCGAGCGCGCCCGCCTGCACGACGCCGAGCAGCGCGCCCGCGAGGCGGCCGAGCGGGCCGAGGACCGGGCCCGGCTGCTGGCCGACGTGAGCCTCGCGCTCGACGCCCCGGTCGGCCTCGTGCAGCGCTTCGACGCCCTGGTGCGGGCCGTCGTGCCGCGCCTCGCCGACTTCTGCACGGTGCGCGTCATCGACGAGAACGGCCGCGCGCCGCTGGTCGCCTACCGTCACGCCGACCCGGCCAAGCACGAGCTCGTGCGGGCGGCCTACGGGGGCGACGAGTCGCTCGCCCTGCGGGGCGGCCCCGCGGACGTCATCCGCTCGGGCGAGGCCGTGCTGCTCCCCGAGCTCAACGAGGACCGCTGGGCGGGCCTGCCGCACGACGAGGCCTTCCTCCAGCGCCTGCGGGCGCTGGCGCCGACCTCGTACGTCGGCGTCCCCATGACCGCCCGCGGCCGCGCCATCGGGGCGCTGGCGCTGCTGAGCGGCGAGTCCGGCCGCCGCTTCACCGAGGAGGACCGCGACCTCGCCGTGGAGATCGGCCGCCGCGCCGGCCTGGC
The DNA here is from genome assembly GCA_963808825.1 of Miltoncostaeaceae bacterium. Taxonomy (GTDB): domain Bacteria; phylum Actinomycetota; class Thermoleophilia; order Miltoncostaeales; family Miltoncostaeaceae; genus DATAGF01. Next base: position 45,692 of record CAWEGW010000003.1, read on the forward strand.
CCTCGACAACGCGATCCTCTACGAGGGCCAGCGGCAGGTGGCGGAGACGCTGCAGGAGGCGCTCCTCCCCTCCGAGCTGCCCGACATGGAGGGCGGGGCGCTCGCGAGGCGCTACGTCGCCAGCTCCGAGCCCGGCCGGGTGGGCGGCGACTGGTACGACGCGATCCCGCTGTCGCGGGGCCGGGTGCTGCTCTGCGTCGGCGACGTGGTCGGACGCGGGCCCCAGGCGGCCGCCGTCATGGGCCAGCTCCGCGGGGCGCTTGGCATCTTCGCGGGCGAGGATCCCGAGCCGGGGCCGCTGCTCGACCGCCTCGCCGGCTTCGCGGCCGGCGTCCCGGACACGATGGGCACGACGACCGCCATCTGCATGGTCGACCTGGCCTCGCGCGAGGTGCGCTACGTCTGCGCCGGCCACCCGCCGCCGCTCGTGGTCCCGGAGGACCGGGACGCCCCTGCATGGTTCCTCTGGGAGGGGCGCTCGCCGCCCCTCGGCCTCTCCGCCGACGGCTCGCGGCCGCAGGCGGCCCGGACGCTGGCGCCGGGCGACACGCTGCTCCTCTACACCGACGGGCTGGTGGAGCGCTCGCGCGAGTCGATCGACGAGTCCCTGGAGCGCCTGCGGTCCGCGGCGAGCGGGACCGGGGCGCCGTCGGCCGACGCGCTCTGCGACGCGCTGCTCGGGATGATGGCCGCCGGCCGCTCCGGGGAGGACGACACGGCGCTGCTGGCCCTGCGGCTCGACCCGGCGACGCCGGACCCGCTCGAGGTCGCCGTGCCGGCCGAGCCGGCCGAGCTGGCGACCCTTCGGCGCACGCTCTCGGGCTGGCTCCACCAGGCGGGTGCCGGGGCCGCCGGCGACGACGTGGTCCTGGCCGGCAGCGAGGCCGCCGCCAACTGCGTCGAGCACGCCTACCACCGCCGGTCGGCGGGGACGATCCGGATGCGCGCGCGCGTCGCGAGCGGGTGCGTCGAGCTCGAGGTGGCCGACACCGGGCGCTGGCGCGCGTCGCCCGCCCCCGGCGACCGCGGCCGCGGGCTCGGGATGATGCGGGCCCTGATGGACGACGTCGCCGTCAGGACCGACGCCGGCGGGACGGTCGTGCGCATGTCCCGGCGGCTCGGGCGGGGCCCGCGGCGCCCGGGGCCCGGGCCGGCGGCGCTGGCGCATCGAGCGCGCGCCTCGCGGTCGTCCGCCACCGCACGGACGCCGGGGTGGTGGTGGTCGCCCAGCTCAGCGGCGAGGTTGACCACGCGGCCGCCCCGGGGCTCCTGGCGCGGCTGAATCGCGAGGTCGCGGCCGGCGACGAGCTCCGGGTCAACCTGCAGGAGGTCCCCTTCATCGACAGCGCGGGCATCCGCCTGGTGGCCGACCTGATCGAGCGCACCGGCGCACAGCGGGTGCAGCTGGTCGTGCGCCGCGGCTCCACCGCCCACCGCGCCATCGGGCTCGCCGGGCTCGCCGCGGCGCCGCGGGTGGACCTCGAGGCGAGGGGCTGACCGCCCACCACCAGCACGAAGCCGGGCCCGGCCCCGCCCGGGGGCGCGACGCGCGCGCGCTGACCATCGTCCTGGTCCTGACGGCGCTGCTGGCGGTCGCCGAGCTGGTCGGCGGGCTCGTCAGCGACAGCCTCGCCCTGCTCGCCGACGCCGGCCACATGGTCTCGGACGTCGGCTCGCTGGCGCTCGCGCTGGGCGCGCTCTGGCTCGCGCGGCGGCCGCCGACCGCGCGGCTGTCGTTCGGCTTCCGCCGTGCCGAGATCCTCGCCGCCCTCTTCAACGGCGTCGCCCTGGTGGCGATCGCGATCTGGATCTTCGTCGAGGCGGCGCAGCGCCTGTCCGACCCGCCCGAGATCCTCGCCGGCGTCACGCTGGCGATCGCGCTCGCCGGCCTGGCGGTGAACGTGCTCGGCGTCGTCATCCTCGCCCGGTCGGGCGGCCGCAGCCTGAACCTGCGCGCCGCCATGCTCCACGTGGTCGCGGACCTGCTCGGGTCGGTCGGGGTGATCGTCGCCGCGGTCATCATCCTCGCCACCGGCTGGCTCTACGCCGACCCCGTGGTGAGCATCCTGATCGGCGTGCTCGTGCTGGCCAGCTCGTGGCGGGTGCTGCGCGAGTCGCTGGGCGTGCTGCTGGAGGCGACGCCCGAGGGCATCGACGCGGAGGAGGTGGGGCGCCGGATGGCGGCGGTCGAGGGCGTCTCGGAGGTGCACGACCTGCACATCTGGACCATCACGTCGGGCTTCCCCGCACTCTCGGCGCACGTCCTGGTGCCCGAGGGCGAGGACTGCCACGCGCGCCGGCGCGAGCTCAGCGAGATGCTGGGGCGCGACTTCGGCATCGGCCACACCACCCTCCAGGTGGAGCACGGCGACGCGCACGGGCGCCCCGTCCGCGTCTGGCTTTCCGGGAGCGGCTCGACGTAGACTGGCCGCCGTGCCGTCCCGGGCCGCCGCACCACGACTGCTGATCGCGGCCCTCGTCACGGCCTCCCTGTGCGCCGCGAGCGCAGCGGCCCAGGCCCCCTCCGGGCCCTTCCAGGTCGTCGCCACCACCGCGGTCGGGCCGCAGCCCGGGGTGATCACCTACGGCTACGGCGCGGTCTGGACCCTGAACGCCAACGGGACCGTCAGCCGCCTGGACACGACGAGCGGGAAGGTGACGACCACGAGCGTCGGACCGAACCCGCGCGACATCCGGGCCGGCTACAACCGCATCTGGGTGCTCCGCTCGACCAAGACCACCGCGACGGTCGTGCGCCTGAACACCTCCAGCGGCGCGAAGGTCGGGACCAACATCAGCATCCCGCTGGGGACGACGGTCGACGTGAGCCCCTCGATCAACGGGGCGAACACCCTCGGCATCGGGTCGAGCTTCGTCTGGGTGGCCGGCGTCCGCACCTGGCAGAAGCTCGCCTCGATCGACCCGGACGACGTCAAGGTGGTCGTCAAGTCCTGGCCCATCCCGCAGGCCTTCACGGCCGCCGACTCGGCCCTCTGGATCGTCACGCCCAACCAGCAGACGCTCCAGAAGCGCAGCCCGTCGAGCCTGAAGATCCTGGCCAGCCTCGGCGTCGGCGGGGCGACCGGGGGCACGGCCGGCCCGCTGTGGCTGACCTACGGGGCGAATTACCTCTGGCTGTCCCAGTTGACGCCGAACGACCTCGGCCAGATCAACAAGGTCTCTCCGACGAGCGGGCTGGTGAAGGGGGCCGTCTCCAAGGGGCTGGACATCGGCCTCGCCTGCACATCGCCCGGCGCCGGGGCGGTCTGGGCGGCGCAGAAGGCCGACCCGGCGGGCGGCGCGCCCGCGGCCCTGGTCAAGCTGAGCCAGACGGACCTCTCCGAGGTGGCGCGCGAGACCCTGCCGCCCGGCGCCAACCCGGGGGCGGTGAGCTGCGTCGTCGCCGGCGGCGGCCTGGTCTGGGTCACCGACGGGGTCGGGTCGGTCTTCACCATCCAGCCGTAGGCTGGGCGGCCTGAGCCGCGACGCCCGCATCGAGACGGCGCGCCTGGTGCTGCGCCCGCCGCGCGCCGAGGACTTCGGCGCCTGGGCGGACTTCATGGCCGACGAGGAGGCCGCCCGCTTCATCGGCGGCCCAATGGCCCGCCCGGTGGCCTGGCGCGGCTTCCTGGCCGTCGCCGGCGCGTGGTCGATCCAGGGCTTCGGGATGTTCTCCGTCATCGAGCGGGAGACCGGCCTCTGGGTCGGCCGGCTGGGGCCCTGGATGCCCGAGGGCTGGCCGGGCCCCGAGGTCGGCTACGGCATCGTCCGCTCGCGCTGGGGCCGGGGGTACGCGACCGAGGGGGCCGCGGCGGCCATCGACTGGGCCCTCGACGTCCTGGGCTGGCCCGAGGTCATCCACTGCATCGACCCCGACAACGTCGCCTCGATCCGGGTCGCGGAGCGGCTCGGGGCGCGCCGGCGCGGGGCCGGCCGGCTGCCCCCGCCGCTCGACGTCCCGGTCGAGATCTGGGGCCAGACGCGGGCCGAGTGGCGCGCCCGGCGCCGGGGGGAGTAGAACTGACCGCGGTGGCAACGACCGAGCCCGCCGTCGCCCGCTCGAGCAAGCCGGTGATGATCAGCGTCGACGACGACCCCGGCGTCTCGCGGGCGGTCCAGCGCGACCTGAGGCGGCGCTACGGCGAGGACTACCGGGTGCTGCGGGCCGAGTCCGGGGCCGACGCCCTCGAGCTGCTCGGCCGGGTCACCCTCCGCGAGGAGCCGGTCGCCCTGCTGGTCGCCGACCAGCGCATGCCGCAGATGACCGGGGTCGAGTTCCTCGAGCGCTCGCTGGAGGTCGCCCCGGCCGCCAAGCGCGTGCTGCTCACGGCCTACGCCGACACCCAGGCGGCCATCGACGCCATCAACCGGGCGGCCCTCGACCACTACCTGCTCAAGCCGTGGGACCCGCCCGAGGACCAGCTCTACCCGGTGGTGGACGAGCTCCTGTTCGACTGGAGCGCCGACGGCCCGCCCGAGGAGGGGCTGCGGGTGATCGGGCACCGCTGGTCGCGCGCGTCGCACGAGCTCAAGGACTTCCTCGCGCGCAGCAACGTCCCCTACCGCTGGCTGGACGCCGAGGTGGACCCGGAGGCGCACCGGCTGCTCGAGGCCGCCGCCGCCGACCCGGAGCGCCTCCCGCTGCTCGTCTTCCAGGACGGCGAGGCCATGGTGGCGCCCTCCAACCGCGACGTCGCCGAGCGGGTCGGCATCTCCACCCGCGCCGACGCGCCCTTCTACGACCTCGTGATCGTGGGCGGCGGCCCCGCCGGGCTCGCGGCGGCCGTCTACGGCGCGTCGGAGGGCCTGCGCACGGTGCTGGTGGAGCGCGAGGCGACCGGCGGCCAGGCGGGCCAGAGCTCGCGCATCGAGAACTACCTCGGCTTCCCCTCGGGGCTGTCGGGCGCCGAGCTCACCCGCCGGGCGAACGCTCAGGCAGAGCGCTTCGGCGCCCGCATGGTGCTGGTGCAGGACGCCGTCTCGCTCGAGGCCCGCGGCCCCGCCCGGGCGGTCCGGCTCGGCGCCGGCGACGAGATCGCCGCCCACGCCGTCGTGGTCGCGACCGGCGTGCAGTACCGGCGCCTCGACGTGCCGGGCGCCGAGGAGCTGACCGGGCGCGGCGTCTACTACGGGGGGTCCAGGGCCGAGGCGATCTCCACCAGCGGCGAGGAGGTCGTGGTCGTCGGCGGCGCCAACTCGGCCGGCCAGGCCGCGCTCTACTTCGCGGGCTTCGCCGCCGGCGTGACGCTGGTGCACCGCGGCCCGGCCCTGGCCCAGAGCATGTCGCACTACCTCGTCGAGCGGATCGAGGCCGCGGACAACATCGCGGTGCGCCTGGGCGCGAACGTCGCCGCCGTCGAGGGATCGGCGAGCCTGGAGGCGGTGCGGCTGGGCGACGGCGAGGGCCGCGAGGAGCTGCTCCCCGCGCGCGCGATGTTCATCTTCATCGGCGCGAGCCCGAACACCGGCTGGCTCGACGGCGTGGTCGCCCGCGACGACCGCGGCTTCATCATGGCCGGGCCCGACCTGCGCGCCGAGGGCCTGCGGCCGCCCTGGCCCCTCGAGCGCGACCCGCTGCCGCTGGAGTCGAGCATGCCCGGCGTCTTCGTGGCAGGGGACGTGCGCCACCTGTCGATCAAGCGGGTGGCGGCCGCGGTCGGCGACGGCTCGATGGCCGTGCAGCTCGTGCACCAGTACCTCGGCACGCTGGCGTGAGCCGACCGCCCGGCGTCCTCGATGTCCTGCGCGGGGTCGACCTGTTCGAGGAGCTGAGCGAGGACTGCATGCAGCGGCTCGCCGCCAGCGCGCACAGGGAGCGCCTGGCCCCGGGCGACTGGGTGGTGCGCGAGGGCGGCCGGGTGGAGTGGTTCGGGGTCCTCACCGAGGGGATGATCGACTGGGTGAAGATGGTCGACGGCCGCGAGCTGGTCATGGCCTCGCGCTCGGCGCCGACCTACTTCGGCGCGATGAACCTCCTCACCCAGGAGCCCAGCCCCGCGGGCGGCAGGGCCGTGGTCGAGTGCGCGGTGGTCAGGGTGCCGGGCGAGGAGTTCCGCCGCCTGCTGCACGACGAGCCGAGCGTCCTGCAGCGCTCCCTGCGGGTGATCGCGCCGGTCCACCAGGCGGCCGAGGCGGTGCTGCGCGAGCGCGAGAAGCTGGCCGCCCTCGGCACCCTCTCGGCCGGGCTCGCCCACGAGCTCAACAACCCGGCGGCCGCGGCGCAGCGCAGCGCCGCCGACCTCGCGCGCGCGCTCGAGGTGCTGGAGGGGACGATCGGGCGCTTCGTCGCCAGCGGCGTCGAGCGGGACGAGGCGGAGCGGCTCGTCGCCCTTCAGCGCGAGGCGCTCGGCGGCGCCGGGGCCGCCGCGCCCGACGAGGGAGCGATGGACGCCGCCGACCGCGAGGACGCCCTGGTCGACCTGCTCGACGAGCGCGGGCTCGCCGGCTGGCGGCTGGCGCCGCCGCTCGCCGAGGCCGGGATCGACGAGCCGTGGGTCGCCCGGGTCGAGGAGGCGGCCGGCGCGGCCCTCGAGCCGGCGCTCGAGTGGGTGGTCGCCTCGCTCACCGCGCGCGGGCTCGTCCGCGACCTGCACGAGAGCGTCGAGCGGATCAGCGGGATCGTGGCGGCGGTCAAGGACTACACCCACATGGACCGGGCCGACACCCAGAGCATCGACCTGCAAGACGGCCTGGAGAGCACCGTCACGATGCTCACCCACAAGCTGAAGCGCGGCGACGTCGCGGTGGTCCGCGACTACGACCCCGACCTGCCGCGGATCGTCGCTCACCCCTCCCAGCTCAACCAGGTCTGGACCAACCTCATCGACAACGCCATCGACGCGGTGGACGGCCGCGGCACGATCCGCCTGCGCACCTGCCGCGCCGGCGACGAGGCGGTGGTCGAGGTGATCGACGACGGCGCCGGCGTCCCGGCGGACGTGCAGAGCCGCATCTTCGAGCCCTTCTTCACGACCAAGGAGGTCGGCGCGGGCACCGGGCTGGGACTCGACATCGTCCGCCGGATCGTCGAGAACCACCACGGCCAGGTGCGCCTGACGTCCGAGCCCGGCGAGACCACCTTCCAGGTGCGGCTGCCGCTCGCGTGACCGTCGCGCTGGTCACGGCGTCGGTCGCGAGGGACCTCGACGACGACCTCCCCGCGCTGGCCGGAGCGCTGGCGCGGCGCGGCATCGCCCACGAGCTGGTCGACTGGGACGACCCCTCGGTCGAACTGGGGCCGCTTCGCCCTGGCGGTGGTCCGCTCGGTCTGGGACTACCCCCGCCGCCGGGGAGAGCTGCTGGCCTGGGCCGAGGCCGCCGCCCGCGCCACGACCCTGCTGAACCCGCCGGCCATCCTGGCCTGGAGCAGCGACAAGCGCTACCTGGCCGAGCTCGCCGCCGCGGGCGTCCCCGTCGTGCCGACCGCCTTCGCGGCGCCGGGCGAGCCGATGGCCTGGCCGCGCGCCGACGAGGTGGTCGTGAAGCCGGTCGTCTCGGCCGGCTCGCTCGACACCGACCGCTACCCGGCCGGCCGCCGCGGCGACGCCGAGGCCCACGTCGCGCGTCTGCACGCCGACGGCCGGCCCGCGATGGCCCAGCCCTACATGGACGGCGTGGAGCGCGCCGGCGAGACGGCCCTCGTCCACATCGGCGGCGCCTTCAGCCACGCGATCCGCAAGGGGCCGCTGCTCGTGCCCGGGCTGGAGGTCGTGGCCGGCCTGTTCGTGGAGGAGGACATCGCGCCCGCGACCCCGAGCGAGGCCGAGCTGGCCGCGGCGCGGGCCGCCCTCGCGGCCGTCCCCGGCGGCGCGGGCGACCTGCTCTACGCCAGGGTCGACCTCGTCCCGGGGCCGGGCGGCGAGCCGCTGGTGATCGAGCTCGAGCTGGTCGAGCCCTCCCTGTTCCTGGCGCACGCGCCCGGGGCGCCGGAGCGCATGGCCGAGGCGATCGCCGCCCGCATCACCAGCGCCCCAGGCTGACGCGGTCGCCGGGCGCCGCGCCCAGCCTCGCGGCGGCGCTGCCGCCGTTCACCGCGACCGCGACCATGCCGTGGCTGTCGACGTGCACGAGCATGCCCTTGGGCGCGACGTCGGCGAAGGCGCGCGCCACCGTCGCCGGGTGGCGGCGCTCGCCGGTCGCGACCGAGATGCGGTCGCCGCGCTCGAAGCCGGCGCGGGCCAGGTCGTCGCCCCCCGCCAGCAGCTCCACGTTGCCGAAGCGGTCCACGGCGGCGGCGAGGGCCGTCATGGCCCCCGGCCCCACCTCCGGGGGCGGCAGGTCGGGGGCCGCCAGGCTGAGCGGGTCGATCGGCTCGCCCAGCCCGCCCAGGGGGGAGCCGGCGGCAAGCCGAGCGGCGGCCGGGGCGAGCAGGTCGCGCCCGTGGAATGTCGCCGGCGCGCCCTCCGGGAGCGGCGGCAGCGCCACGGCATCGGCGGCGCCCAGGTCGCCCGCCGCCGGCCCGAGCAGGCCGTTGTCGGGGCCGACCAGCGCCCCGCCGCCGGCCAGGGCCACGGCGACCGCCCGCCGGCCGGTGCCGACCCCCGGATCGACCACCGCCACGACGACCGCGCCCGGCACCAGGGGCGCGAGGCGGCGCAGCACCAGGGCGCCGGCGCGCACGTCGCCGGGCGGCAGGTCGTGGGCGAGGTCGACACGGTCGGCCTCCGGGCACCCGGCCGCGACGACGGCGTGGAGCGCGCCCACGTGCTCGCTCCCCGGCCCGTAGTCGGTGAGCAGGGCGACGACCGGCCGCTTAGCGCGAGGCATCGTCCAGGAGCGCGTCGACGAGGCCCGGGATGCTGTGCTCGGCGGCCTCGGCGTTCACCCGCAGCCCCTCCTCGCGCGCGGTCGCGCTGGTGACCGGGCCGATCGAGACGACCCTGGGCCCGGCGGCGGCCAGGCGCTCGCGGTCGGCCTCGCCGAGCAGGCCCGCGAAGGCGCGCACGGTCGACGAGGCCGTGAAGGTGATGTAGTCGGCGTCGAGCGCCTCGGCGATGACCGCCGGCTCGGCGGGCTCCGGCACGGCCTCGTAGAGCAGCACCTCGTCGACCCGGGCGCCGCGCCGCTCGAGGCCGTCGACCAGCTCGGGCCGCGACCCGGCGGCGCGCGCGACCAGGGCGCGGACGCCCTGGAGCGGGGCGTCGGCGAGCGCCTCGAGGATGCCCTCGGCCACGAACCGCTCGGGCACCAGGTCGGCGCGCACGCCGCGGGCCGCCAGCCGCTCGGCCGTCGCCGGGCCGATGGCGGCCACCGTCGCGGCCGCCGACAGCGCCCGCGCGTCGCGCCCTCGGGCCGCGAGGGCGTCGAAGAGGGCGTCGACGCCGTTGACGCTGGTGAGCACGACCAGGCCGTAGTCGCCCAGGACGGCGAGGGCCGACTCGAGCCCCTCGCCGTCCGGGGAGGCGCTCGATCCGGATCGCCGGCAGCTCGGTGACCGCCGCCCCGAGCGCCCGCAGCCGCTCGGACAGCTCGCTCGCCTGGGCGCGGGCGCGGGTCACGACCACGCGGCGGCCGCCCAGCGGCCCGCCGGCGCGGGCGATCGCCGGGGCGAGCCCCGCCACCGCCCCCACCACGACGACGGCCGGGGGACCCAGGCCCTCCTCCTCGACCCGCCGCGCCAGCGTCCCCAGGGTGGCGACGGCGCTGCGCTGGCGCGGCGTCGTGCCCCACTGGACGGCCGCCGCCGGCTCGTCGGCCGGGCGGCCGGCCTCGAGCAGGGCGGCGGCGATGTCGCCCAGCCGGCCCATCCCCATCAGCACCACGAGCGTCCCCGGGACGGCGGCGAGCGCCGCCCAGTCGGTCTGCTCGGAGGGCTTGGCCGGGTCCTCGTGGCCGGTGACGACCGTGAAGGAGGTGGCGACCCCGCGGTGCGTGACCGGGATCCCGGCCGCGGCCGGGGCGGCGATCGCGCTGGTGACGCCGGGGACCACCGCGAACGGCACCCCCGCCTCGGCGAGCGCCTCGGCCTCCTCGCCGCCGCGGCCGAAGACGAAGGGGTCGCCGCCCTTGAGGCGCACGACCCGCAGGCCGCGGCGGCCGTGCTCGACGAGCGCCGCGTTGATCTCCTCCTGGGTCATCGCGGCCCGGCCCGGGGCCTTGCCGGCGTCGAGGAGCTCCGCGCCGGGGCGGCAGAGGCCCAGCAGCCCCTCGGTGCCGAGGCGGTCGTGGACGACCACGTCGGCGCGCTCGAGCGCGTCGCGGCCCGCCGCGGTGATCAGGCCCGGGTCGCCCGGCCCGGCGCCGACGAGGTGGACGATCCCGCTCACCCGAGAATGGCCGCGACGGCGTCGGCGACCCTGCGGCCGAGCGCCTCCGGGTCGCCGGGCGGGCCCTGGCGCAGGCTCCGCGCGCCCGCCCCCGCCTCCGTGCCCGAGAACCCGGTCAGGGTCAGCAGCCCGTCCCGCTCGGGCTCGCACAGCGCCCCGACCGGTCGCATGCAGCCGCCCCCGAGGGCGCTCAGGAAGGCCCGCTCGGCCCGCAGGCACAGGTGGGCGGCGGGGTCGTCGAGGGCGGCGGCGGCCGCGGCCGCGCGCGCGTCGCCGGCCCGGCCCTCGACCGCGAGCAGGCCCTGGCCGGGCGCGGGCGTGCACTCGTCGGCCGAGAGCGGGGTCGTCCCCTCCGGCCAGATGCCGAGCCGGCGCAGGCCGGCCGCGGCCAGCATCAGCGCGTCCGCATCCCCGCGCGCGAGCTTCTCCAGGCGGGTGCCGACGTTGCCCCGGATGGGCACGGCGGTCACGTCGGGGCGCGCCGCCACCAGCTGCGAGGCCCGGCGCGGGCTGCCGGTCGCCACGCGAGCGCCGGGCCGCAGCCCGCGCAGGCCGCCGGGCGGCCCGACGAGGACGTCGCGCGGGTCCTCGCGCGGCGGCACGGCGACGACCGCCAGCCCCTCCGGCAGCTCGCCCGGGAGGTCCTTGGCCGAGTGGACGGCCAGGTCGGCGCGCCCGTCCAGCAGCGCCTCCTCCAGCTCCTTCACGAACATGCCCCGGTCGGGCGCGGGCGCCCGGTCCTGGGCGCTCCAGCGGTCGCCCGTCGTCGTCAGCGGCAGGGCCTCGGCCTCGTGGCCGGCCGAGCGCAGCCGCGCGGCGACCAGCTCGGTCTGGGCCAGCGCAAGTGGCGAGCGCCGGGTCGCGAGGATCAGGCGGACGGCGGCCGTCCCGCCGCTAGAAGACCGCTGAAAAAGTCGGTCGCACGTCCGCCGGCTGCAAACCGGCGCGCTCCGGCGCCCGCGTCAACGCCGATGCCGCCTGGCATCGCCGTCGGCCGCGGCCATCCGGATCGCTTGGTTTTCGCTCGGCGGGCCGCACGACCTTGGTTCTTCAGCGGTCTTCTAGGAGCCGGTCTGCGCCTCGAGGGCGAAGAGGTGGCGCAGGATCTCCAGGTAGTTGAGCGCGTCCCCGTCCTCGGCCGCGGCCCGCACGCGGACGGTCGGCTCGTGGAGGAGCTTGCTGACGATCCCCTTGGTGAGGGCGTCGAGCCGCTCGCGGTCGGCCTCCGAGAGGGCCTCCCACTGGGCCTCCATCCGCGCCAGCTCGGCCCGCCGGATCGCCTCGCCGCGGGCGTGCAGCGACGCGATCGCCGGCGTGGCGTTGAGCCCCCGCCGCCAGGCGGTGAAGCCCTGGACGGCGCCGATCACGAAGCCCTCGGCCCGCTCGGCCTCCAGCCGGCGGCCGTTGAGGTTGGTCTCGACCACCCGCTCGAGGTCGTCGATGTCGAACAGCGCCACCCCGTCGACCTCGGCGACGGCGGCGTTGACGTCGCGCGGGACCGAGATGTCGACGATCACCATCGGCCGCGCGGCCCGCCCGGCCATGACCGGCTCGAGCTCGTCCCGGCGCAGGATCGCGTGGGGGGCGTCGGTGGAGGAGATGACGATGTCGGCGCCCCGCAGCTCCTGGGCGAGCCGGTCGAAGCCCACACCGCGGCCGCCGACCCGGCCGGCCAGCTCCCGGGCGGTGCCGACGGTGCGGTTGGCGACCACCACCTCGCGCACGCCGTGGTCCACGAGCGCCCGCGCCGTGGTCTCGGCCATGCGGCCGGCCCCGATGAGCAGCACCTGGCGGCCCGGGAGGTCGTCGAGCACCTCCTCGGCCAGCTCGACCGCCACCGCCGACACCGACGCCGAGCCGGTGCCGATGCGCGTCTGCGCGCGCACCTGCTTGCCGACCTCGAGCGCCTGGCGGAAGAGCTGGTTCAGCACCGCCCCGGCCGCCCCCTCCTCGACCGCGAGCTCCCAGGCCTGGCGCACCTGGCCCTGGATCTCGCTCTCGCCGACCACCATCGAGTCGAGGCTCGAGGCCACCCGGAAGAGCTGGGTCGCGGCGCGGTCGTCGCGGAGCACGTAGCGGGCGCAGGCCAGCTCGTCCTGCGAGATGTGGGTGCGGGCGACCAGCGCCGCGGCGAGGACATCCTCGGCCGCCAGCGGGTCGGGCACGGAGGCGTAGATCTCGGTGCGGTTGCAGGTGGACAGCGCCACGGCCTCAGAGACCGCTCCGGCGGCGGTGAGGTCGCGCAGCAGGGCGCGCGACTCCGACTCCGACAGGGCGGCCTTCTCGCGCTGGGCGATGGGCGCGGTCTTGTGGGAGAGCCCGAGGACGAGGAGGGTCACGCCGGCACCCCGATGTCCAGGACCCGGCCGGCGAGCTCCCGCGCGCCCGCCTCGTCGCCCTCGGCGAGGCGGCTGATCACGTCGGTCGCCATGAGGCGCTCGACCGCGTCGCGGCGGCTCGGCATGTCGGGGTAGCGGACCTTGAGCTCGTCGCGGACGTCGCGCAGCAGGTCGACCAGCAGCTCCCACTCCGGCCCGTAGACCGTCTCGAGCTCGCGCCGGATGTGCTTGGCGACGACCGGGCTCGCACCGCCCGTCGAGATGGCGAGGGCGAGCTCGCCGCGGCGCACGATCGAGGGGACGATGAAGTTGCACAGGGGCGGCACGTCCACCACGTTGCAGAGGAGGTTCCGGGCCTCGGCGTCCTGCCAGACCATGCGGTTGATCGCGTCGAGGTTGGTCGCGGCGATCACCAGGAAGCAGCCCTCCAGGTCCTCGGGCGCGTACGCCCGGGGCCGGTGCTCGGCGACCGCCCCCGAGGCGACCATCGCGGCCAGCGCGTCGGTGGTCTCCGGGGTGACCAGCCGCACGACCGCGCCGTGCTCGAGCAGCTTCTCGACCTTCTCGGTGGCCACCGGCCCGCCGCCCACGACCAGGCAGCGGCGGCCCTCGACGTCGACGAACATCGGGTAGAAGACCTTCCCCGGGCCGGGCGGCCGGGCGGGCGCGACGCGGCTTCCGCTCATGGCGTCGCGGCCGGTTCGCGGGGGCGGTCGCCCTCCCGCTCGGCCAGGCGGGCGAGGAGCTCGGCCTCGCGGGCCAGGCGCGCCGTGCGCAGGCCCAGGACGACCACGTACATCAGCAGCCCGAACAGCACCACGCCGTAGGCCGCGACGACGTACTGGGCGCCGGTGCTCACGCCGCCGCCTCGAGGCGCATCTTGATGCGGCGCAGCGCCTTGTCGGCGCGCCGCTGGAGCAGCTCGACCTGCATGATCGTGAGGAAGGCGCCGATGACGGCGAGCTGGCTGACCGCGAACCAGATCAGCATGGTGTTCGGCATGTTGGCGCCGCTCGAGGTGAAGACGACCGGGTGCACGAACGAGCGCGCCACCCGCACCGAGTAGAAGGACAGCGGCACCGAGGCGAAGGCCGCGATCGAGTAGATCGCCGAGTAGCGCATGCGCCGCTCGCCCTCGGCGGACGAGCGCAGCACGAAGTAGGCGGCGTAGAGGAGCAGGACCACCAGGAAGGTGACCAGGCGCGGGTCGGTCCAGACCCACCAGGTCCCCCAGGACGCCTTCGCCCAGATCGAGCCGGTGATCACCACCAGGACGGCGAACCCGATGCCGATCCCGACGGACGTCGCCGAGATCTCGTCGTGGCGCTCGTCGCGCGAGCGGAGGTACAGGATGCCGTAGACGCAGGCCACGGCGAAGGCGAGCAGCGAGCCGACCGCGATGGCCACGTGGAAGTAGAAGATCTTCTGGATGATCCCCTGGTCGGCGTCCTCCGGGGCGACGAAGAAGACCCCGTAGACGGCCAGCGCGGTGAGGGCCGCCGTCGCCGCTCCCGTGACCGCGAGCCGCCGTCCCGGACGCGCCTCAGTCATCGAAGACGTGGTCGTACGTCGCGTAGGCCACAAGCCCGAAGATTACCGCATAGACCGCCAGGAACAGGCTGTAGCCCCGGTACTCCGACAGGTCGTTCGTCCCCCCTGCGACGGCGTTGACGGCCCCGGAGGCGGCGATCACGACGGGCAGCATCGAGGGCAGGAACAGCACCGGCAGGAGCAGCTCGCGGGCGCGCGCGAACAGCGCCAGGCACGCGTACAGGGAGCCGAGGATCGCGATCCCCAGGTTCGCGAGCAGGCAGGTCAGGGCGATCAGCCCCAGGTCGGCCGCGACCGACCCGCGCACGAAGAAGAGGGCGACCAGCGGGACGGCCACGATCTCGACCGCGAGCAGGTAGGCGTAGATGGCGCCGACCTTCGAGCGCCAGCAGCACCAGCCGCGGGATCGGCGCCGTGAGGATGCCGTCGAGCACGCCCTGCTCGCGCTCGGGCACCCACGAGCGCCCCACCCCGAGCACCGCCGTCAGCGACAGCGTCGCCCAGAGGATCCCGCCCGCGTAGGGGGTGAGGTCGTCGCCGCGGTTGCCGAAGGCGAACTGGAAGATCAGCATCGCCACCACGGCGAACAGCACCATCGCCACGAGCGTGTCGCGCGTGCGCAGCTCGAGGCGAAGGTCCTTCAGCAGCAGGGCCCGCAGCTGGCGCCCCCAGGCCGGGCGCGCGGCCGCGATCACGCCACCAGCTCCTCGTAGCGGGCGCGGAAGGCGCTGCCGTCGACCGCGCCGGTGGGCTCCGACAGCACGGTCCGGCCGGCGCGCAGCACGAGCAGGCGGCCGGCCAGCGCCACGCCGCGCTCGACCTCGTGGGTCACGATCACCACCCCCCGGTCGCGCGAGGCGTCGGCCAGCACGGCGTCCAGCAGGTGGGCCCCGGCGGCGTCCAGGCCGGCGTAGGGCTCGTCGAGCAGCAGCAGGCGCGGCTCGTGGAGCAGGGCCCGGGCCAGGCCGAGGCGCTGGGCCATCCCCCGGCTGAAGGTGCGGACCAGGTCGAAGCTGCGGGCCAGCAGGCCGACGCGCTCGAGGGCGTCGTCGACGCGCCGGCGGGCGTCCGGGAGGCCGTAGAGGTCGGCGTAGAGCTCGAGGTTCTGGCGGGCGGTGAGGTCCAGGTAGACCAGCGGGTCGTGGCCCAGGTAGCCGATCTCGGCCCGCGCCCGCCCGGCGGCGTCGGGCAGGGGGTGGCCGCAGACCGCCAGCTCGCCGGCGTCCGGGCGCAGCAGGGTGGCGAGCATGCGCAGGAGGGTGCTCTTGCCCGCCCCGTTGGGGCCCAGCACCGCGAGGCACTCCCCCGCCGCCAGCGCCACGTCCACGCCGGCGACCGCCCGGCGGTCGCCGAAGCGCTTGACGAGCCCGGTCGCCCGCACGAGCTCCGTGCCCGCTACAGCGTCACCTCGAGGAGGGTGAAGATCAGGAAGACCACCGCCAGCAGCCCGTTCGACTGGGCGAACGCGACCGAGACGCGGCTGGTGTCGCTGGGGCCGACGATCGTGTTCTCGTAGGCCAGCACCGCCCCGCATACGGCCACGCCCACCATGTAGACGGCGCCCGCCCCGGCGGCGACCCCCGCGGCGACGAGCAGCGCGAGGGCGGCGGCGTGCAGGCCGCGCGTCACCCAGAGCGCCTCCCAGGCGCCGAAGCGGGCCGGGATCGAGTGGATGCCGGTGGCCCGGTCGAACTCGAGGTCGAGCAGCGCGTAGATGATGTCGAAGCCGGCGATCCAGCAGGCGACCGCAAGGCCCAGCAGGAGCGGCGCCGGCTCCAGCTCGCCCGTGACCGCGAGCCAGGCGCCAACCGGCGCCAGCCCGATCGTCAACCCCAGCGCGATGTGGCAGAGCCAGGTGTAGCGCTTGGTGAACGGGTAGATCACGAAGGCCGCCACCGGGATCGGCCAGAGCACCCAGGTCTCGCGCGGGAGCTGCGAGACGGCGAGCAGGAGCACCGCCAGGCTGACGGCGCAGAAGCCGGCCACCTGGCCCGCGGTGAGCCGCCCGGAGGGGAGCTCGCGCGAGGCCGTCCGCGGGTTGCGGGCATCGATGTCGGCGTCGATCAGGCGGTTGAGCGCCATCGCCAGGCTGCGGGCGCCGATCATCGCCACGGTGATCCACCAGAGCACGGCCGCGCGCGGCACCTCCATGTGGGCCATGACGGCCGCGGCGAAGGCGAAGGGCAGGGCGAAGATCGTGTGCGAGAAGCGGACCAGGCCGAGCAGCGCGGGCACGAGCCCGAGCCCCGCGGCCGGCGCCGCCGCCCTCGACGAGGTGGTCACAGCGGCGATGTTACCGACGCCGGCCGCGGCGCCGGCGACCGGTGAGCGTGGGCCGGCCGCTCCGGACGGGGCGTAGGATGGATCGATGGGGACGAGCCACCGCCTCTGGAACGTGGCCCACCGGGGGGCGTCCGCCGACCGGCCCGAGAACACGCTCCCGGCCTTCGAGCTCGCCATCGCCCAGCGCGCCGACGTGGTCGAGTGCGACGTGCGCCGCACGGCCGACGGCGCCCTGCTGCTGATGCACGACGCGACGGTCGACCGGACGACCTCCGGCAGCGGTGAGCTGCGCGCCATGACGGCGGCCGAGGCGGGCGCGCTCGACGCCGGCGGGGGCGAGCGCATCCCCGGGCTGGCCGACGTGCTCGCGCTCGCGGCCGGGAGGGTGCGCGTGAACGTGGACCTCAAGGAGGCCGACATCGTTGACGACGCGGTCGCGACCGTCCGCGCGGCCGGCGCCGAGGGAAGCGTCACCTACATCTCCTTCCTCCCCGAGGTCTGGCAGCGCCTCGACGAGCTCGCGCCGGGCTCGCCGGTCATCCACCTGGTCGATTCCGCGGCCGGGCTGGCCAGCCTGGCCATGGGGGACGCCGGGAGCCAGGGCGTCGGGGCGGGCGTGGGCGTGCCCTACGAGATCGTCAACGAGGGCATGGTCGAGCGGATGCACCGCCACGGCTACGGCGTCTTCGCGTGGACGGTCAACGACGAGGACGAGATGCGCCGCCTGATCGCCTGCGACGTCAACGGCATCGTCACGAACCGCCCCGCCGCCCTCGCCGAGGTGATCCGCGACCTCCAGGCGTCCGCCGTCGGCCGCTGACGGCGGCTCCGGCGCCGACTCGCCGGAACTGTTCGACGCTCTGGACAGGAGCGGCGGCACGAGCGGATGATCGGGCCGTGCTGGTGGGGCGCTCCGGCGAGAGGGCCGAGATCAGGGCCGCCCTGGACGAGGCGCGCCGCGGACGGGGCCGGGCCGTCGTCGTCCGGGGCCCGCCGGGCATCGGCAAGACGGCCCTGCTCGAGGACGCCGTCAGCGGCGCCGAGGGATTCACGGTGCTGCGCGCCCACGGCCTCGAATCCGAGTCGCGGCTCGCCTTCGCCGGGCTCTCCGACCTGCTGCGGCCCCTGCTCGCGCGCCTGGAGAGCGTCCCCGCCCCCCAGCGTGCCGCCCTCCGCGCGGCGCTCGCGCTCGGGCCCCCGGCCGCGGAGGATCGCTTCGCGGCGTACGCCGCGACCCTGAGCCTGCTGGGGGCGGCGGCGTCCGAGTCGCCCGTGCTGATCGCCGTCGATGACGCTCACTGGCTGGACGCCCCGACCCAGGAGGCCCTCGCCTTCTGCGCCCGCCGCATCGAGGACGAGCCGATCGCCGTCCTCGCGGCCTCGCGAGAGCGGCCGCCGGAGCGGATCCACGTCCCCGCCGCCGACGAGCTGTGATCGCCGCCCTCGATCCGGAGGCCGCCGAGGAGCTGCTGGCGTCGGCGAGCCAGGATGCGCCGCTCGCGCCGCCCGTCGCGCGCGAGGTGCTGGAGGTCGCCGAGGGCAGCCCGCTCGCGCTGGTGGAGCTCCCGCGCGCGATGAACGACGAGGAGCGGGCGGGGCGGAGGGCGCTGCCCCGCCCGCTGCGTGCCGGCGATGCGATCGCCGGGGCGTTCCGGCGCCGCCTCGAGGCGCTCGACCCGGGCCCGCGTTGGGCGCTGGTCGTCGTCGCGGTCGGCCTCGACGCCACCATGCCGCAGGTGCTCGCGGCCCTGGCGACGCTCGGCGGCGGCCGCGAGGACCTCGTGGCCGCCGAGGACGCCGGGTTCGTGTCGATCCAGGACGGCGTGGCCGTGCTGCGCCACCCGGTGCTGCGGTCGGTGGTCCTGGAGCTGACCTCGCCCGCCGGGCGGCGCGATGCCCATCGCGCCCTGGCGGGCGCCCTCGACCCGGTTCGCGACCTGGAGCAGCGCGCCCTGCACCTGGCGGAGGCGGCCGTCGGCCCCGACGAGGACGCGGCGGCGGCGCTCGAGGCGGCGTCCGCCAGCGCCGCGCGGCGGACGGGCTACGCGGCCGCCGCGGACGCGCTGGAGCGCGCGGCCGCCCTGAGCGCCGACCCCGGCGCGCGCGCCCGCCGGCTGCTCGCGGCCGGGCACGCCGCCCGGCACGCCGGGCGGCTGGAGCGGAGCCGGGGCCTCGCGGAGGCGGCGGCGCTGGAGGTGACCGACCCGGTCGTGCGCGCGGAGGCCGGACACCTGCGGGGAGCGGTGACGACCTGGCTCGGCCCGGTGCCGGAAGCCGCGGCGATCCTCCTCGAGGAGGCCGATCGCATCGTGGCCGCGGCGCCGGGCGCCGCCGCGGCGATGCTGGCCGACGCGGTGGTCTGCTACAGCCTGGCCGCCCAGGGGGAGCAGGCACTGGCGACGTCGCGACGGGGGCTGGCGCTCGCGCTGGGCGTCGGGGGACCGGGGGTGGCGGTCTCGAGCGCGCTCGTCGGTTGGGGGCTCACGCTGCGGGGGGAGCGCCGCGCGGCGATCGCCTGCATGGCGCCGCTCGACCGGATGGCCTCCGACGTCCCGACGCTCTCGCTGACCGGGCAGCTCGTCGGGTCAACGGCGCTGTGCAACCTCTGGCTGGACCGAGAGGGGATCGCGGCCGAGCGCATGGCCCGGTGGCTCGACGCCGCCCGGAGCTCGGGCTCGGTCGAGTTCACCATCCACGCGCTCGTGATCGGAGCGGAGCTGAGCCTCCGCCTGGCGCGCTTCCGCGCCGCCCGCGCAGAGGCCCTCGAGGCCGTGCGCCTGCTCGACGAGAGCGGCCAGCCCAGCCTGCTCGGCTACGCGCACGCGGTGCTCGCCCAGGCGCAGGCCGCGCTGGGCGAGGCGGACGACTGCGAGGAGTCCTGCAGGCTCGCCGACACGTTCTCGAGCCGCACCGGCACCGACTCCGGGCGCTTCATCGCGGCGGCCGCGCGGGCATCGTCGAAGCTCGCCGGTGGCGACGTCGAGCGGGCGCTCACCGATCTCCACTGGATCGAGCAGGGCTTCGCGCAGCGGGGCCTCGGCGAGCCGAACCTGCTCAGGTGGCAGCCCGACCTCGTGGAGGCGCTCGTCCGGCTCGACCGCCGGGCGGAGGCCCGGCGCGCCCTGGCGACGCTCGCCGAGCGGGCCTGGCGCGGCGGCGGCGAGTGGGCGCGCGCGGTCGCATGCCGCGGGCGCGGGATGATCGACGCCGGCTTCGATCACCATTTCCGCGAGGCCCTCGCGCTCCACCGGACGCCGTTCGAGCGAGCCCGGACCCAGCTCGCATACGGAGCCCGGCTGCGGCGCGCGAGGCGTCGGACCGAGGCGCGCGAGCAGGTCGAGCGGGCGCTGGCCGCCTTCGACGCACGTCGGGGCGGTCCCCTGGGCGCGCCGGGCGCGGGAGGAGATCGCCGCCAGCGGCGGGGGGCTCCCGCGCCGCGGAGCCGGCCGGTCCGGCGACCTGTCGGCCCGCGAGCTTCAGGTGGCGGCGGCGGCGGCCGAGGGCCTCACCAACCGCGAGGTCGCGGCGCGGCTCTTCCTGTCGGAGAAGACCGTCGAGCGCCACCTGAGCAGCGTGTACGACAAGCTCGGGCTGCGCTCGCGGGCGGCACTCGCCCGCCGGTTCGCCGAGCGCGTCCCGCCGGGCGGTCAGCCCGAGTAGACCGTCACGCCCTTGTCCCGGGAGCCGAGCATGAGCAGCGTGTCCCAGTACACGATCTCCTCCTCGATGCCGCGGGCGCCGACCCGGAAGATCGAGACGCCGAGGTAGTCGAGCGGCTCGCCCCTCGCCGGCCAGGAGCCGAGGTCGATCCTGTGCGTGCCCCGCATCTGCCACTCGGTCCAGACCCGCCCGTCGCTGCCCGCGCTCAGGGAGTTGATGTCCAGCTCGAGGTCCGGCACCGAGGCCATGAACTCGGCGATCCGCCCCGCGATCTCGCGCGGCCCCACGAAGCGCGGGAAGGGGGCCCCGCCGATGTGCGGGGGGGCCAGCACGCGCCACTCGCGGACGCCGTCCGCGGCGAAGCAGTCGCCGCAGGCCACCGGATCGCGGTCGTTCCAGGCGTCGAAGTACCGGGCCACGACGCCGGTCAGCATCAGCCCGCCCCTTCGCGCGGATCGCGCGCCGGCGCGTCCCAGGCCGTCTCCAGCCCCGCGACGGTCACGGTGCGCATGAAGCGCTCCTTGGCCGCCGAGAACTCCGCCCATCCCGGAGGCCCGAGGCCGCTCAGCGCGGCGCCCTCCTCGTCCGGGAACGCCCGGTCACCGTCGTCCGGCTGTCGCATGTCCGATCCTTCCCCAGTGGTCCATCTCATGGTCCGAGATGCGACGGTAGGGCGGGACGGGCGCCCGGTGCATGGGGGATTCCCCTCGTCCTGGGCTCACCCCATGAGACTCAGCCGGGCCCGTCGGCCCCCGCGTAGCGGGCGGGGCGGCCGCGCACGAGCCCCCAGAACTGGTCGCCCAGGTCGAAGTGCCACCACTCCTCGGCGTAGGCCGTGAAGCCCTGCGCCGCCATGGTCCAGAACAGCAGCCGGCGCAGGCCGCGGGCCGGGACGTCGAGCCCCTCGAGGGCCCGGGCGCCGGCCTCGGGGACGAAGGCGTCGAAGTCGGTCCCCAGGTCGAGGGGGCGGCCGTCGCCGTCGCCGAGGGTCAGGTCGACCGCCCCGCCGGTCAGGTGCGGCGGCGGCGCCCCGACCGCGCGCGACGGCGGGGTGACGTAGCGGGCAGCGGCCTCCTCGAGCGCCTCCGCCGGCTGGTCGGGGTGCACCATCGCCAGCTCCGCGAGGTAGGCGTCGTAGAGGGCGGCCTGGGTCTCGAGGGAGCGGTAGCCGTCCCAGACGACCAGGGTGATCCCGTCGGGCAGGGCGGCCGCAGCCCGGGCGAGAGCGTCGGCGACGGCCTCGCGCAGCCAGCCCGCCCGCTGGGCGCCCGGCAGGCCGGCCCGGTGGTAGCGCGGGTCGTCGTGCACGCGCGGGCCGACGTCGGCCACCCGAACCAGCGGCTCGTCGAGCGGCTCGATCGGCACCTCGCGCCAGCCCGCGGTCGGCCGCAGCGCGGGGATCGCCGTCAGGCGCCGGTCCACTGCCCGGCCTCGACGTGGGGGCCCGGGTCCTCCCCGGCCAGGACCGCGATGAACGGCTCCACCCGGCTCGAGGGGTGGGGCACCGTGGCCGGGTCCTCGTCGGGATAGGCCGCGGCGCGCATCTCCGTGCGGGTCCCGCCCGGGTTGATCCCGACGCAGCGGATCTCGCGATCGGCGAGCTCCTCGCGCAGGATCCGGGTGACGCCGTCCAGGGCGAGCTTCGAGATCGAGTAGGCCCCCCAGGTGGGGCGCCCGGCCGCCCCCGAGGAGACGTTCACGATCGCCCCGCCACGCGACATGGCGGGGAGGACGGCCTGGGTGAGCCGGAGCGTGCCGGTGAGGTTGACGGCCATGACGTGCTCCCAGACGTCCATGGGGTAGCCGGCCAGCGGACGCCGGACGCCGAGGAGGCCGGCGTTGTTGACGAGCCCCTCGACCCGCCCCAGCACGGCCACGGCCTCGGAGGCCGCGGCGCGCACCGAGTCGGGGTCGGCCAGGTCGAGCGCGACGGCGTGGGCGTCGCCCCCCCGCTCGCCCAGGCGGGCGAGCAGCCCCTCCAGGTGCTCCCGGCGGGTGGCCGTGACCACCAGGCGGCCGCCCTCGCCCGCGACCGCCTCGGCCACCGCGCGGCCGAGGCCGCGCGAGGCGCCGGTGACGATCACCCGGGCGCCGTCGAGCCGGCCGCTCACCGGCCCCTCGCCAGGGCCGCGCGGCGCATCAGTCCTCGATCTGCTGCCGCGGCGGGTCGGGGATCTCGGGCGTCGGCGGGGGCGCCGGCCTCACGCGGCTGTCCGGCTGGGTCCCGGCGACCTGCGCGATGTAGGCCGCCACGTCGTCCGCGTCCTGCCCCTCGACGAGGTTCCGGGGCATGGGCAGCTGGGCGATCTTGATCCAGCGCTTGACCACGCCGGCGAACTGGTTCTCCTCCATCCCCACCTGGCGGGCGGCGCGGAACGAGTCGTCGAGGTCCGGGCCGATGGCGGTCGGCGGGGTCCCCGCGTCCTGGAGGAAGTGGCAGCTCGAGCAGACCGCGACGAAGGTCTGCTTGCCGGCGTCGGTGTCGGCGGTGGTGAAGTCGTCGCCGCAGCCGGCGACGGCCAGCGCCCCGGCGGCGAGGGCCAGCGCGGCCGCGAGGCGGCCCGCCCGCGCGATCGAGCGAGCGCTCATATGAGGTAGACGAGGATGAAGAGGATCACCCAGACCACGTCGACGAAGTGCCAGTAGATGCTGGCCGCGGCCAGCGGCGTCGTCGAGACGTAGGAGAAGTCGCGGGCCTTCTTGACGCGGATGAGGCAGAAGGTGAGCAGCGTGAGGCCGATGAAGACGTGCAGCCCGTGGAGGCCGGTGAGGGAGTAGAAGGTGGTGCCGAACGCCGTGCTCTGGGGCGTGAACCCGAGGTGGATGTACTCGTTGATCTGGATGATCAGGAACGTCGCCCCGAGCATGAGCGTCACGATCAGGCCGCGCTCGACCGCCTTGTGGTCGCCGTACTTGTGCAGGCGGTGCTCGCCCCACCAGACCGTGAAGCTCGACGACACCAGGATCGCCGTGTTGAGGCCGGTGATGCCGACCGGGAGCTCGAAGGGCTCCCCAGCCTCGTTCAGCAGCGGCCACTCGTCGGCGACGTTGAAGCGGACGAAGAAGTAGGCCGTGAAGAACGACGCGAAGAGCATGACCTCCGAGCCGATGAAGAAGACCATCGACAGGAGGCCGGGGCTGATCTGCGACCCCCGGGAGGGCGGCGGCGTCGCCTGCGGGGCGACGGTGAGGTCGGGCTCGGCGGTCGCCATGCGGCTAGCCCCCCGCGGGGGCGGTCGGGGCCTCCACGACGATCCGCTCGACGGGGACCGAGCCGGCGGCGGCCCTGATGCGCGCGAGGGCCTCGTCCGAGTCGAGCGGGCCGCCCTTGGCCGCGACGACCAGGATCGCCTGGGCGCCGTGCGCGGCCACCGCCACGCGGGCGGCCTCGGCCGCGTCGCCGTCCAGCACCTCGCCGCGCGCCTGCAGGCCGGCATCCTGGAGGCGGTCGAGGGCCTCGCGCACCCGCTCCGAGGCGGCCGCGCGGAGCTCCTCGGCCTCGTCGGTCCAGCCGGGCCCCTCGAGGGCCATCGGGTAGAGGAGCACGGTCGCGATCGGCCCGCCGTCGGCGCGGTCGTGGAGCGCGTCGACCAGCCGGCCGTTGCCGAACGCCTCGTCGACGATCACGGCGGTGCGGGTGACGCCGGCCATGGCCAGCGGCGCACGGGCCTCGTCCGGCCGCACGACGACGCGCGTGACGCCGAGCCCGGTCGCCTTGCGGAGCCGGTCGGCCACGTCGTCGCTCATCCAGCCGGACCGCCCGGTGGGGTAGGTCGCGAGGACGATCTCGTGGACATCCTCCTCGTCGGTGACCCGGCGGGCCGCCTCGAAGGGGTCGCCGTCCACGACGAGGCCGCTGGCGTCGACGCCGGCCTCGGCGAGGACGGAGAGGGCGACCTGGAGGCGCCGGTCGGCGGCCCGGCGGTCGCCGTCGCCGGCCGCCACGGCGATCGTGAAGCGCCACAGGCCCTCGCCCTCGCGCCGCCGGATCTCGTCGATGAGGGTCGAGGAGGCGACGGTCTCGTTGGCGATGACCAGGATCGTGCGCTTCTCGGTCTCGGTGAGCTCGCCGCCGATCTCCTCCGGGGCGAAGACGACCGCGTGGCGGGCCCCCGGCACCCCGTACTGGTAGGGGCCGCCGACCACCTGCGGCGTGGCCTCGAAGTTGAACAGCGAGGGCGGCGACGACACGAGCCACTCGAGCGTGCGCCCGCGCCACGGGTTCCAGGGCGCCTTCGGGCCGCGGATCCACGAGTTGATCATGTTGTAGAAGAAGATCAGGACGGCGATCGTCATGATCACGGACGCGGCGCTGATGAAGCGGTTGAGGTCCGTGAAGCGGTCGTCGTACGTGGCGACGCGGCGCGGCATGCCCTGGAGCCCGAGCCAGTGCATCGGCATGAAGGTCATGTTGAAGCCGATGAACAGGAGCCAGAAGCTCCACTTGCCCAGGGTCTCGTTGTACATCCGGCCCGTCATCTTCGGGAACCAGTGATAGACGCCCGCGAAGATGGTGAAGACGCTGCCGCCCAGGAACACGTAGTGAATGTGGGCGACCACGAAGTACGTGTCGGTCACCTGGATGTTGACGGGGATGGTCCCCAGCATCACCCCCGACAGCCCGCCGATCGTGAACGTGATGATGAAGCCCATGGCGAAGAGCATGGGCGTCCGCAGGTGGATCTTCCCCTCCCAGAGGGTGCCGAGCCACGAGAACACCTTGATGCCCGTGGGGATGGCGATGATGATCGTCGTGATCATCATGGGCACGCGGAGCCAGGCCGCCATGCCGCTGACGAACATGTGGTGGGCCCAGACGCCGAACCCGAGCACCGCGATCGCGACGGTCGAGAAGGCCAGCGCCCTGTAGCCGAATATCGGCTTGCGGGCGTGGGTCGCTATCACCTCGCTGATGATCCCGAAGCCGGGCAGCATCATGATGTACACGGCCGGGTGCGAGTAGAACCAGAAGACGTGCTGGTACATGATCACGTCGCCGCCGCCGGCCGGGTTGAAGAAGTCGGTTCCCATCACCCGGTCGAACAGCGTCATGAACTGCGAGCCGGCGATGAACGGGGTGCCGAAGACGACCAGCGCGGAGGTCGTCGCGTTGGCCCAGACCAGCAGCGGCATGCGCCAGACCGTCATGCCCGGCGCGCGCATGGTGAAGATCGTGACCAGGAAGTTGATCGCGGTCAGGATCGAGCTCGCGCCGGCGAACTGGATGCCGATCTCGAACAGCGTCTGCCCCGTCCCGCCCTGGGTCGCGAGCGGGGTGTAGGCGGTCCAGCCGGCCGAGAACGAGCCGAAGGCCGGGCTCACGGCGAGCATCAGCCCGCCGGGGATGAGCATCCAGATCGACAGGGCGTTCAGGCGCGGGAACGCCATGTCCTTGGCGCCGATCATGATCGGCAGCACGAAGTTCGCCAGGCCGGCGAACGCCGGGATGACGAAGAGGAAGATCATCAGCGTCGCGTGGACGCTGAAGAGGCCGTTGTAGGTCTCGCCGTCGCCGATCGCCTGGCCGGGCTCGGCCAGCTCGGCCCTGACCAGCTCGGCGAAGACCCCGCCGATCACGAAGAAGCTGAAGACCGTGACGAGGTACTGGACCCCGATCACCTTGTGGTCGGTGTTGACCTTGAAGTAGTCGCGCCAGCTCCGGGCGCCGTGCATCGAGTGGTCCTCGACGTCCACCCGCTTGCCCCTGATCCAGCCCCACCACCAGTCGAAGCACCCGATCCCGATCAGGAAGCCGATGGCGCCGAGGCTGGCCGCCACGGCGTTGTAGACCTGCGGCTCCCAGGTCGGGGTGTTCCCGAAGAAGTTGCGCAGCACCCAGACGAGGCCGAAGGCGAAGAAGATCGAGCCGACGGTCCAGACGGCCGCGCGCTTCCACCAGTACGAGACCGGCCGCGGGTCAACGTGGTGGTGGTGGCCGCCGGCCGGGGCGTGTGTCGGTGCGTGGGTCGCCATGGTCCTCAGCCGTCCGTCACGGGGTCGCCGGCGCGGTCGTCGTCGGGGCCTGAGCGGGCTGCGGCTGGCTCGCCACCTCGGCCTTCGCCTGCGCGAGCCAGGTCTGGTAGTCGTCCTGCTCCATCACGATCACGCGGCCGCGCATGATGCCGTGGCCGACGCCGCAGAGCTCGGCGCACATGACCTGGTAGGTGCCCACCCGGTCGGGGTTCCAGATCAGCCGCGTCGTGATGCCGGGGACGATGTCCTGCTTGACGCGGAACTCCTTGACGTAGAAGTCGTGGATGACGTCCTTCGAGCGCATCTCCAGCTCGACCTGGCGGTCAACGGGCACGCGCATGTCGCCGGAGGCGAGGCCGGCCTCGCGGTTGACGAACTCCCAGGCGAACTGCTGCGCGGTCACGTCGATCACCAGCCGGTCGCTCGCAAGGGCCTCGTTGTCGGAGAGCACCAGGTAGGCCCAGACCGCCATCACGGCCAGCAGGACCGCCGGCACGATGGTCCACACGATCTCGAGCTTGGTGTTGCCGTGGATCGGCGGCCCGTCGGAGTCGTCGTCGGGCTTGGCGCGGAAGCGGAGGGCGCAGTAGACCACCACGACCGTCACCAGCGTGAAGATCACGACGCACGACCAGACGACGAACCAGAGCAGTGTGTCGACCCGCTCGGCCTGCTCGGAGGCCTGTACCGGGATCCAGTCGATGGCCAGCGCCACCGCCACCGTCGCGCCGCCGATGATGAGGGTCAGGATCAGCAGCGGGACCGTGTGGCGGGACCTCAGCACGCGCGAGAAACTATCAGTTGCCCTCCGTCACGAGAGGGGTCCCGAGAGGGGTCTAACGTCCCTCCGCGATCGGCGATCCGCCCCTCCCGAGAAAGGCGTCGTCCATGGACATCCGCACCATCCAGAAGCCGCTCAAGGAGGCCTACCGCGCCGACCCCGAGCGCTCGCGGATCACCCTGGTCGCGACCGGCGCCCAGGGCGACGCGCCGGTGAGCTGCTCGGTCGAGGTGGGGCGGGCCCTGCACGCGGCCGAGGCCCACCCCGGCGTCGGGTGACGAGGCGTGCCACGCGCCTCTTGCGGGCGCGTGGGGACGCGCAATATGGCCCTGGCCGGGCCATCTTGCACACCGGCGCACCGGCTTCGCCGGGGCGGGCGCCGGACCGGTCAACCCCACTGTGCAGATGCCTCGCTCGTGAAGTGCGGTTTCCGGCGGCCGGCCCCGGCGCGAGCCGGTGCCGCCGGTCCGCATCAGGCCCCGGCCAAGGGGCCTGATGGCCTCCCGCCGGGCCCGCGAGAGGCCCGGCGCAGGCTGGCACGATGCGTCGTCATGCAGACCCTGGCCGCGCCGCCGCGCCTGGCGACCAGCTGGACCTGACGCGCAGCGCGCCCGCCGCGCAGAGGGCGAAGAGGGCGGCGCCGAGGATCAGCGGCGTCGCGATGCCGATGTGCTGGAAGAGGACCGTGGCGACGATGGGTCCCGCGATGCGGGCCGCTCCGCCCACGCCGGCCGTGAGGCCGAGCACCGAGCCCTGCTCGGCGTCGTGCGCCGCCAGCGAGATCAGCGCGGTGGTGGTCGAGAAGACGAGCCCCGAGGCGACCGCGAGCACGGCCAGCCCCGGCAGCAGCGCCCACAGGCTCTCCGAGACGGCCACGAGCAGCAGCCCGGCCGCCGTCCCGGCCAGCCCGGCGATCATCACGCCCACCTCGCCGAACCGCTCCACCAGCCGGCCGACCAGCAGGCCCTGGGCAGCGGCGGCCATCACCCCGATGAACACGAACAGGGCCGCGATCTCCGCGGCGCCATAGTCGAAGCGCCGCTCCGAGAAGAGCGCGAACGTCGAACTCCATGGCGACGAAGGCGAAGGTCGCGACGAAGGTGAGCCAGACGAACGGCGCCAGCTCGCGGCTCGCGAGCGCCCGGCGCGCGATGTCCAGCCGGGGCGCCGGCGCGCGCGGGGCGCCCGGCCGCAGCGACTCCGGCAGGCGCCGGTAGGCGATGACCAGGTTGAGGGCGGCGAGCCCCGCCGCGACGAAGAACGGCAGCCGCGCGTCGACGGTCGAGAAGACGGCGCCGAAGGCCGGGCCGAGGATGAAGCCGAGGCCGAATGCGGCCCCGATCAGGCCCATCCCGCGGGCCCGCTCGCGACGCGTGGTGACGTCGGCCACGTAGGCCTGGGCCGCGGCGTAGGACGCCCCGGCGACGCCCTGCAGGATGCGGGCGACGAACAGCAGGATCAGGGTGCCGGCGAGCCCGATCAGCAGCGCCGCGACCGCGCTCCCGGCCAGCGAGGCGAGGATCACCGGGCGGCGGCCGTAGCGGTCGGAGAGCCGCCCCCAGACCGGAGCGAAGAGCAGCTGCACGATCGCGTAGGAGGCCGTCAGCAGCCCGATCTGGGTCGGCGAGGCGTCGAAGGTCTCGGCCCAGAGGGGCAGGATCGGCAGCACGATGCCGAAGCCGACGAGGTCGATCACCACCGTCGTGAAGACGATGCCCAGGGGCGAGAGGAGGAACGACGGCCCCCGCCCCGCCCCGGCGGTGTCGGGCCCGGTCGCCATGCGGCTAGGCGGCGTCGATCACAAGGGCCACGAAGACCAGGGCCAGGTAGATCAGCGAGTAGTGGAAGGTCGCCCGCGCCCAGCGCAGCCCCGGCTCGCGCACGAGCATGGCCGCCAGGCCCAGGAAGACCGCCCCCAGGGCCAGCGCCGACCAGAGGTAGACGGCCCCGGCCGCGCCCGAGACGACGGGCAGCAGCGACACCGCCACCATCACGAGGCTCCACAGCAGGATCTGCCGCTTGGTCTCGGCCTCGCCCCGCACCACCGGCAGCATCGGGACCCCGGCCGCCGCGTAGTCGCGCTCCAGGATCAGGGCGAGGGCCCAGAAGTGGGGGGGCGTCCAGTAGAAGACGATCGCGAAGAGCAGCCAGGCCGACAGGCCCAGGTCGCCCGTCACGGCCGCCCAGCCCACAAGCGGCGGGACGGCGCCGGCGGAGCCGCCGATCACGATGTTGTGGACCGTGGTCCGCTTGAGCCACAGGGTGTAGACGCCCACGTAGAGCGCCAGCCCGAGGAGGGCCAGCGCCGCCGCGAGCCAGTTGGCGAAGACGCCCAGCACCAGGGCCGACAGCGCCCCCAGGGCGATGCCGAAGGCCAGGGCGCGCCCGGGCGAGACCCGGCCGGCGACGACCGGGCGGCTCGTGGTGCGGCTCATGCGCCCGTCGATGTCGCGGTCGATGTAGTGGTTGATGGCGTTCGCGCCGCCGGCCGCGAGGTAGCCGCCCACCATCGTCCAGAACAGCAGCCAGCCGTCCGGCACCCCGCCGGCGGCCACGAACATCGCCCCGGCCGTGGTCACCAGCAGCAGCGAGATGATGCGCGGCTTGGTGAGCCGCACGTAGTCGCCGACGACGGCGAGCGGGCGCGCCGGGGCCGCGGCCGGGAGGGTGCGCGTGGTCATGCGGCCGCCGCCAGGGCGACGAGGGCGGCGAGCATCGCGATCGGCACGACGACCCAGAGGGCGTCGAGGCGGCGGCGCGCCGGGGCTGCGTCGCGGTCGCGCCCCGCGAGGGCGGTGCGCGCGATGGCCACCACCGCCGGGACGGCGAGTGCGACGGCCAGCACGAGTGCGAGGACGCGGAGCGTCATGACGGCCGGCCGATCACCGGGCCGAATATAGCCCAGGGCATGGGCACCGGCGGATGACGGACGTCCCGCCCGGTTGACGCGAGGAGCCCGCGCCGCTGAGCTTCCCGGCGTGACGACGCTCGACGCCCTGGTCCTCGGGGCCGGCCCCGCGGGCCTCGGCGCGGCGCTCGCGCTCGCCCGCGCCGGCGCGCAGGTGGCCGTCGTCGAGGCGCGGGACGAGGTCGGGGGCCTCTGCGTCACCCGGCGGCGGGCGGGCTTCGCCTACGACGTCGGCGGCCACATCCCGTTCGTGCGCGATGCCGCCCGGCTCGCCTGGCTGCGCGAGCTGCTCGGCGACGACCTGCGCCGCGTCGACCGCCCCGTGGCCTGCGTGCGCGACGGCCGCGTCGTCCCGGGGCGCTACCTCGACCAGCGCCCCGAGGCACCCGAGGCGCCCGGCGAGCGCGACGGCTCGGCCCGCGGGGAGCTCGCGGCCCGGGTCGGGGCCGCCTTCGTCGACCGCGTCATGCGCCGCTACCTGGAGAAGATCGACGGCGTTCCCCTGGAGCGCATCCCCGCCGAGCGCGCGCGCCGGCTGCTCGAGGACCAGGCCGCGCCCCACGGCTTCGTCTTCCCCGCCCACGGCATCGGCCAGCTGATGGACGCGATGGCGGCGGCGGCCGAGGCTGCCGGCGCCGACGTGCGGCTGCGAACGCGCCTGTCGGCGCTCCGCCTGCCGGGCGGGCGCATGGCCGGAGCCCTCGTCGAGGGGCCCGGCGGACCCGAGGAGCTGGCCGCGCCCCAGGCGATCGTCGCCCTCCCCGCGGGCGCGGCCGCCCGCCTCGCCGAGCCCCCCGCGCCGCCCGACGCCGTCGCCGACGTGCGCATGCGCGCCGTCGGCATCGTCTACCTCGCCCTGGAGACGCCGGCCGGCCGGCTCACCCCCGAGGCCTGGATCCAGGTGGACGACCCCGCCGTGCCCTTCGCGCGGGCCTTCGAGCCGGTCAACTGGAGCCCGGCGCTCGCGCCCGCCGGCCGCACCGTGCTGGGCCTGGAGTGCTACTGCCGGGCCGCCGCCGACGACCCGGTCTGGGGCCTGGACGACGCCGCCCTGGCACGGGCGTGTGCGGCCGCCCTCGCGGACCCGCTCGGGTGGCTCGGCGACCCGGCGGCGGCGCGTCCGGTCGAGGTCCTGCGCATCCCGCGCGCCTACCCGGTGCCCGACATCGGGCAGGTGCCCGCCGTCCGGGCCCCGGCGCTCTGGCTCGACGGCGTGGAGGGCGTCCACCTCGCCCCGGGGTCGGCCGTGATCGAGGCGATCGAGGCCGGCGAGCGGGCCGCCCGCGCCGTCCTGGCGGGCGAGGCCGGCCCCCGTGTCGACCCGTCCGAGGTGCCGCCGATCAGCTAGCGTCAACCGGTGGCGACGGTCCGGGCACCCTCCATCTCCGACCGCTTCGCGGCGGTCCTCGACCGCGAGCGCGTGATCGACCACCCGCTCGAGCGCCGCCTCTATGCGCGCGACGGCTCGATCGCCGAGGGCGACTGCGGCCTCGTGGTGCTGCCGGAGTCGACCGAGGAGGTCGCCGCCTGCGTCCGCCTCGCCGCCGAGCTCGGCCTCGCGGTCGTCCCGCGCGGGTCCGGCACCGGCCTCTGCGGCGGCGCGGTGCCCCTCCACGGCGGGGTCGTCGTGTCCGTGGCGCGGATGACGCGCGTGCTCGAGATCGAGCCCGAGGTGCCCTGCGCCCGGGTCGAGCCGGGGGTCCTGAACCTCGACCTGTCGACCGCGGTGCGGCACCTGGGCCTGCACTACGCGCCCGACCCCTCGAGCCAGCAGGCGTGCTCGATCGGCGGCAACGTCGCCACCAACGCGGGCGGCCCCCACTGCCTGGCCTCGGGGGTCACGGCCCAGCACGTCCTCGGGATGGAGATCGTGCTCGGCGACGGCTCGGTGCTGCGCCTCGGCGGCACCGCCCCGGACCCCCCGGGCTACGACCTGCGCGGCTTCGTCGTGGGCGGCGAGGGGACGCTCGGGATCGTCACGGAGGTCACCGTCCGCCTGATGCGCACCCCGCCCGAGGTGCGCACCATGCTGCTCGACTTCCCCTCGGTCCGTGCTGCGGGCGAGGCGGTGGGCGGCATCATCGGAGCGGGGATCATCCCGGCCGCGATGGAGATGATGGACCGCCGGATGACGGCGGCCGTCGAGCAGTTCGTCCACGCCGACCTCCCGGTTGACGCGGCCGCGGTGCTCCTCGTCGAGGTTGACGGGACGCCGGCCGAGGTGGCGGCCCACACGGCCGTGGTCGAGGGTGTGGGGCACCAGCACGGGGCGGGGCGGGTGCGCGTCGCCCGCGACGAGGCCGAGCGGGCGCTGTTCTGGAAGGCGCGCAAGAGCGCCTTCGGCGCCGTCGCCCGGGTCGCCCCCAACTACTACCTCCACGACTGCGTGGTCCCGCGCACGCGCCTGGTCGAGGTGCTCGAGCGGATCGAGGCGATCGCCGCCGCCCACGACCTCATCGTGATGAACGTCTTCCACGCCGGCGACGGGAACCTGCACCCGCTGATCGCCTTCGACCGGCGCGACGCCGAGCAGGTCGAGCGCGTCCACGCGGCGGGGAAGGACATCATCGAGGCGTGCGTCGCGGTCGGCGGGGTGCTGTCCGGCGAGCACGGGATCGGGCTGGAGAAGCGCGACTTCATGCCGCTGACCTTCGACGCCGTCTCGCTCGACGCCCAGGCGCGGGCCCGCGACGCCTTCGACCCGGACGGGCGCCTGAACCCGGAGAAGGTGCTTCCGCTGGGGAGTCGCTGCGGCGAGCTGGTGCTCGACGCCGGGTCGCTGCCCCCCGGCACCTGGCTGTGACCGAGGCCCTGACGCCCGCGACCCCGGGGGAGGCCGCCGCCGCGCTGGCCGACGCCTCGGCGGCGAGGGCGTCGGTGGCGGTGGTGGGGGGCGGCACGCGCTCGCGGCGCGGGCGGCCCGGCCCGCCGCCGGATCGCGCCCTGCGCACCGGGGGCATGCGCCGGGTGGTCGCGCACGAGCCGGCCGACCTCACCGTCACGGCCGAGGCCGGCCTGCCGGCGACCGAGCTCGCCGAGCTGGCGGCCTCGGCGGGGCAGTCCTGGCCGCAGGCCGACATCCGGGAGGGCTCGACCGTGGGCGGGGTGCTCGCCGCCGCCGCGAGCGGGCGCCGGCGGCTGCGGATGGGCGCGGTGCGCGACTCGCTCCTGGAGGTCGTGATCGCCACCGGCGACGGCCGCTTGGCGACCGGCGGCGGGCGCACCGTGAAGGGCGTCGCGGGCTACGACCTGCCGCGGCTGGCGGTCGGGTCGCTGGGGACGCTCGGGGTGATCGTGCAGGTCACGCTGAAGCTCTGGCCGATCCCCGCGGCCTCGGGCTGGTTCGGCGCGCCGGGCCCCCTCGCCGACCGGCTCGCCGCCGCGGCACGGGCGCTGGGCGGGCCGGCCCGGCCGGCCTCGGTGCTGCTGTCACCTGGCGCCGTCGCGGTGGAGCTCATCGGCCCCGAGGAGGACGTCCGCGCCCCGGAGGGCCTGGGGCCGCTGCCGGGGCCGCCCCCCGAGCCGAGCGGCCGGGGCCTGCTCGAGGCGGGCGTCCCGCCCCCGCGGCTGGGCGAGCTCGCCGCCCGACTCGAGGAGGGCGGGCTCGGGTACGAGGCCCGCATGGGGGTCGGCACCTGCCTCGTCGCCGTCGAGACGCCGGAGGACGTCGCGCGCGCCCGCGCGTGGGCGCTCGTGCTCGGCGGCCACGCCCAGGTGGTCGACGGGCCCGACGACCTGCGGGCCGACCCCTGGGGGCCGGAGCCGCCCGGCATCGAGCTCATGCGCCGGATGCGCGACGCGTTCGACCCGGCCGGCGTGCTCAACCGCGACAAGCTCCTGTGGGAGGCGGCGTGAGCGCGGTCGCGCGCTGGGACCCGAGCCGGCCCGCCCCGGCGGAGGACGACGTCGTCAAGTGCGTCGCCTGCGGCCTCTGCCTGCCGCACTGCCCGACCTTCCGCCTGACGGGCCGCGAGACGGCCTCCCCTCGTGGGCGCATCGCGGCGATGCGGGCGGTGGAGGAGGGCCACGGCCGGGTGGACGCCTCCTTCACGACGATGATGGACGAGTGCCTCGCCTGCCGCGCCTGCGAGGCGGCCTGCCCCAGCGGGGTCCCCTTCGGCCGCATGATCGAGGCCGCGCGCGCCCAGGCCGAGCCCACCCGGCCCGTGGCCGTGCGGGGCGTGAAGCGGATCGGGCTGGCGGGCATCCTGCCGCGGCGCCGGCTGGTGCTGGGGGCCGGCTGGCTCCTGGCCGCGGCCCGGGCGCTGCGCCTCGACCGCCTCGCGCCGCCGGCCCAGCGCGCCTCGACCCCGCCGGCCAGCCTGGGCGAGATGCTGCGCCCGGTCCCCGCCCGGCTCGGCGCCGGCCCCACGGCGGCGGTGCTCTCGGGCTGCGTCATGGACGTCGCATTCCGCCCGGTCCAGCGCGCGACGATGCGCGCCGTGGCGGCCGCGGGGTACCGGGCCGTGCGCAGCGCCCCCGGGGGCTGCTGCGGGGCCCTGGCCATGCACTACGGCCAGCCCGAGGCCGCACGGCGCATGGCCCGCGAGCGCATCCCCGAGCTCGAGGCCGGCGAGATCGTGGTGGTGAACGCGTCGGGCTGCAGCGCCCACGTGCGCACCTACGGCGAGCTGCTGGCCGACGACCCCGACTGGGCCGAGCGCGCGGAGCGGGTCGCCGTGAGGGTGCGCGACCTGATCGAGCTCGAGCTGCCCGAGGCCGACCGCCGCCTCGGCCGGGTGGCGGTGCACGACGCCTGCCACCACCTCCACGCCCAGCGCATCGAGCCGCGCGGCATGCTGCGGCGCGCCGGGGCCGAGTGCGTCGAGCTCGGCGACGGGGGCCGCTGCTGCGGCGCCGCCGGCCTCTACAGCGTCCTGCAGCCCGAGCTGGCGGGGCGGCTGCGCCGCCAGAAGGCCGAGGCGATCGCCGCCGCCGGCGCGCCGGTGGTCGCCGTGGCCAACCCAGGCTGCGCTATCCAGATCGCCGCCGGCCTGGCCGAGATCGGCTCGACCGCCCGGGTGGCGCACCCCGCCGAGCTGGTCGCACCGGCGGGCGCGGCACCGTCCGCCGGCTGACGCCGCTCGGACATGTCCGTCAACCTCGTCATCGACATCGAGAACACCCCCGGCGCGCTGGCGGAGGTGGCGGCCGCGATCAGCGACGCCGGGGTCAACATCGCCGCGGCCACCTGCATCGGGGGCGGCGAGCGGGCCGAGCTCCACATCCTCGTGCCCCACGCCGAGGCCGCGAGGCACCTGCTGGCCATCTCCCACGTCGCCGTCACCAGGGAGCGCGAGGTCGTGGTGGTCAACGTCGAGGACCGTCCGGGCGTGCTGGCCGACCTGACCCGCACGATCGCCCGGGCCGGGGTCGACCTCGACCTCGTCTACGTGGCGACGCGCAACCGCGTGGTCTTCGGGGCGGCCGACCTCGACGCGCTGCGGGCCGCGCTGGACAGCGCGAGGTGACCGCGTCCTCCCCGACGCGGTCGACGCGTACCTCGCCGAGCTGACCGCCCGCCTGCGGGCCGGCCTCGGCGAGGCCCTGGCCGGCGTCTACCTGATGGGCTCGGCCGGGGCGGGAGGGTACGTCCCGGGGGCCAGCGACCTGGACGTCTGGGCCCTGGTGCGCGGGCCCGTGGCCGGAGAGGTCAAGCGCGCGCTGGCGGCGGGCCTGGACCAGGCGGCGCTGCCCTGCCCGGCCCGCGGGCTGGAGCTGGTGGTCGCGCGCTTCCCCTCCGGGCCCGAGCCGGTCGTGGAGCTCAACCTCAACGACGGCCCCCGCATGGAGCGCCACGTCGCCCTCGACGCGTCGCGCGAGCCGCGCCACTGGTTCGTGCTCGACGCCGCCATCGGGCGGCAGGGCGGCCGCGCGCTCTGGGGGCCGCCGCCGGCCGAGGCGTTTCCGGTCATCCCGCGCTCGCTCCAGCTCGCCGCCGTCGGCGAGTCGCTCGACTGGTACGCCGCCCACGAGCCGGACAACCGCAAGGCCGCCCTCACGGCCGCCCGCGGGTGGCGCTACCTGGTCGAGGGCCGCTGGTCGTCGAAGGAGGAGGCGGCCCGCTGGGCCGCATCCCGCCGCCCCGGCTGGGCGGCCGAGCTGACGCAGGCGCTGGCGGCGAGGCGCGGGACGGGCTAGTTTCAAAGCGCACGTGATCGGGGAGGAGAGGCCCCGTAGTGATCCCGGCAGCACACCCGTCCTCGCCCGCGGCCGATCGGACGACCGCCTGATGGCGCGTGTCGTCTTCGAGGACGTCGGCAAGGTCTACCCCGGCGGGGCGCGCGCGGTCGCCGACTTCGACCTCGAGGTGGAGGATGGCGAGTTCATGGTGCTCGTCGGGCCGTCGGGGTGCGGCAAGACCACCGCCCTGCGGATGGTCGCCGGCCTCGAGCAGATCACCGAGGGGACCGTCAGCATCGGGGAGCGGGTCGTGAACCACGTGCCCGCCAAGGACCGCGACATCGCGATGGTCTTCCAGAGCTACGCCCTGTACCCGCACCTCAAGGTCTACGACAACATCGCCTTCGGCCTGCGGCTGCGGAAGGAGTCGAAGGCCGAGATCGACAAGCGGGTGCGCGAGGCAGCGCACACGCTGGACCTCACCGACTACCTCGACCGGCGGCCGGGGGCGCTGTCGGGGGACAGCGGCAGCGCGTGGCCATGGGGCGCGCCATCGTGCGGCGCCCGCAGGTGTTCCTGATGGACGAGCCGCTCTCCAACCTCGACGCGAAGCTGCGCGTGCAGGTGCGGGCCCAGATCAGCCAGCTCCAGGACGACCTCGGCGTCACGACCATCTACGTCACCCACGACCAGGTCGAGGCCATGACCATGGGGGACCGGGTGGCCGTGATGCGCAAGGGGGTCCTGCAGCAGGTCGCGGCGCCGCAGGAGGTCTACGACCAGCCGGTCAACCTCTTCGTGGCCGGCTTCATCGGCAGCCCCGCGATGAACTTCCTGGAAGCCCGGGTCGAGGAGGCCGAGGGCGGCCTCTGCGCCGTCGTCGGCGAGACCCGGCTCGCGCTCGGGCCGCACCTCGTGGAGGCGCGGCCCGGCATCAGGGAGTACCTGGGCGAGGAGATCGTGCTCGGGATCCGGCCGGAGGGCCTGGAGGACGCGGCTCAGGCGCCCGAGGCGGGAGAGGGCCGGCGGTTGCAGGGGACGGTCGAGCTGCGCGAGGCGCTCGGCTCGGAGATCGTCGCCCACATCCGCGTGCCGGAGGCCGTCACGGCGATCACAGAGCATGTCATCGAGCTGGCGGAGGACGTCGGCGCGGACGACGTCGCGCTCGGCGCGAGCGCGGACTCAGCCGTGGTCATCGGGCGCCTGAGCCCGCGGTCGCAGACCAGCGAGGGCGAGGCGATCGAGCTCGTCGTCGACTCCGAGTCCCTGCACTTCTTCGACCCGGAGTCCGGGCTCGCCATCTACGACGAACGACCGAGAACTCGGGAGGTGGAGGATGAAGGGGGCGAGACGACGGAGGCGCCGGAGCCCGTTGTGGCTGCTGGCGCTGATCCTGGTGGCGGCGCTGACGGCCCTGGCGGTCGCCGGCTGCGGTGGCGACGACGATGAGGGGTCGGACACCGGCGGCGCGGCGGCCAACGAGGACGTCAGCGGTTCGATCAGCGCCCTCGGCATCTGGGCGGGCGCCGAGCAGCAGTCGTTCCAGGCCGTCATCGACAAGTTCAACGAGACCTATCCGAACGTGACCGTGGACTACCGGACGGCGGGCGACAACCTGCCCACCGTCCTCGGGACCGCCGTGCAGGGCGGCAACCCGCCCGACGTCGCCTTCATCGCGCAGCCCGCGACGATCCAGGAGTTCGCGAACGAGGGCGAGGCCCAGCCGCTCGACTTCGCCCAGGACGCCGCGGTCGAGAACCTCGGCCAGGCAGTCGTCAACACGGCGACCTTCGACGGCTCGCTCTACGGCGTCCTGTTCAAGGCCGCCAACAAGTCGCTCGGCTGGTACAACACGCAGGTCTTCGAGGACGCCGGCGTGGATCCGCCCGAGACCTACGAGGACCTGGCGACGGTGGCCGAGACGATCAAGGCCTCCGGGGTGACGCCCTACTCCATCGCGGGCGCGGACGGTTGGACGCTCACCGACCTGTTCGAGAACATCTACCTGCGCACCGCGGGCCCGGAGATGTACGACCAGCTCGCGCGCCACGAGATCCCGTGGACCGACCCCACCGTGGTCGACGCCCTCGACAGGATGAAGACGGTGATCGGCACCGGCGGCGACATCGCCGGCGGCGCGCGGGGGGCGCTGCAGCTGGCCAACCCGCAGGCGGTGCAGCAGCTCTTCACCGACCCGCCGAAGGCGGGCATGTACTTCGAGGCCGACTTCGTCCAGACGAACATCAACGACGAGACGAACGCTCAGCCGGGCGACTACGGCGTGTTCACCTTCCCCTCGGTCAACGGCTCGGCGCCGGTGGTCGTGGGCGCCGGCGACTTCGGCGTGCTCTTCAAGGACACGCCGGCCGGCCAGGCGTTCATCACCTTCCTGACGACGCCCGAGGCCGCCGAGGCCTGGGCATCGCGCGGCGGGTTCATCAGCCCGAACAAGAACCTCGACCCCGCCGTGTACCCCGACGACACCATCCGGCAGATCGCGACCGACCTGGCCGAGGCGGAGACCTTCCGCTTCGACCTGTCCGACCTGACGCCGCCGGCCTTCGGCGCGACCGTGGGCGCCGGCGAGTGGAAGATCCTGCAGGACTACCTCGCCAACCCGGGGAACCCGCAGGCCGTCGCCCAGCAGCTGGAGCAGGCCGCCAGCCGGACCGACTAGCGCCGGATCGACGTGGGCACCGGCTCCGTCACCGCCACCCCCCCGCCGGCTCCCTCACCGGAGCCGGCGGGCGGTGACGGCCGGCTGCGCAGGTGGCTCACGGCGGGCGCCTTCCTGGCGCCCACCGCGGTGCTGCTCGGGATCTGGGTCCTCTACCCGACGGTCTGGACCGTCCTCAGGAGCTTCTACGACCGGGCCGGGGACGCGTTCGTCGGCTTCGACAACTACCAGGAGATCTTCACCAACGACACGCTCCTGAAGTCGGTCACCAACAACCTCATCTGGGTCGCGGTGGTCCCGGCGCTGGTCACGGCCATCGGCCTGATCTTCGCCGTGCTGACGGAGCGGGTGAGCTGGGCGACCGCCTTCAAGCTGCTCATCTTCATGCCCATCGCGATCTCGCTCTTCGCGGCCGGGATCAGCTGGCGCATCATGCTCGACATCAGCCCCGAGCGCGGCGCCGTCAACGCCACGATCGCCGAGGTCTACGACGCGGTCGAGCCGCCGGGCCCGCTGACGGGGGCCCAGCCCTCGGGCCGGGCGCTGGTGGCCTCCGGGGGCGCCATCGCCCTCAGGGAACCGGTGCGGCCGGGGCAGGCCGCGCGCCTCGGCCTCACGGGCATCCCCGCCGGGGAGGTCCCGGAGACCGCCCGCCAGGCGGTTCAGCCGGAGCCCATCCCGGACGGGATCACCGGCGTGGTCTGGCGCGACTTCCGCCCCGGGGGAGGCCGGCCCGGCGTCGTCGAGCCGGACGAGGTCGGCCTGCCCGGCGTGACCGTCGAGATCAGGAGACCCGAGGGCGGCAGCGAGACGGCCACCACGGCGGACGACGGCACCTTCGCCTTCGAGGACCTCCCTCCCGGCGACTACCAGCTCGGGATCGGCTCCGCGTCGTTCCGCGAGCCCTTCGACGGCGTCGAGTGGCTCGGCTCCTCGCTCATCACCGTCTCCTGCATCATCGCCTACATCTGGGTCTGGACCGGCTTCGCGATGGTCGTGATCGCCGCAGGGCTGGCCGCCCTGCCGCGCGACCTGCTCGAGGCGGCGCGCACGGACGGCGCCAACGAGTGGCAGGTCTTCCGCCGCATCACGGTGCCGCTGCTCGCCCCGGTGCTGACGGTCGTCTTCATCACGATGGTCATCAACGTCCTGAAGGTCTTCGACATCGTGCTCGCCGTGGCGCCGGCCTCGGTGCAGGACGACGCCTCGGTGATCGCCCTGGCCATGTGGCGGGTCGCGTTCACGGGCGAGAACGACTTCGGCCTCGGCTCGGCGATCTCGGTGCTGCTGTTCGTGCTCGTGATCCCGATCCTCGTCCTCAACATCCGCCGCTTCCGGAGGGAGCAATGACGACCGCGACGGCACCCCGCCCGGCGACCGCTCCTCCGGAGCGCGAGGGCCTCGGCGCCCGCATGGTTCGCGTCCTGACGAAGGCGCCCGTGCAGGTGGTCCTCGTGATCATCGGCCTGGCGTGGCTGATCCCCACGGTCGGCCTCTTCCTGACGTCGCTGCTCACGGCCGAGGACGCCGGCGAGAACGGCTGGTGGCGCATCTTCGCCGAGCCCAGCCTCGCGACCTTCGACAACTACAGCGAGATCTTCAACAACGACGACATCACGTCGTCGCTGGTCACGACCGTGATCATTGCGGTGGGCGGCACCGTGCTGCCGATCGCGGCCGCGGCGGCCGCCGCCTACGCCTTCGCGTGGCTCGACTTCCCCGGGCGCGACTGGATCTTCGTGCTCGTCATCGCGCTGCTGGTCGTGCCGGTCCAGATGGCGCTGATCCCGATGTTCTCCTTCTACAACGACATCGGCATCTTCGACACCGAGCTCAGCCTGATCCTCTTCCACACCGCCTTCGGGCTGCCGTTCGCGATCTTCCTGCTGCGCAACTTCTTCATCGGGATCCCCAAGGAGCTGCTGGAGGCGGCGCGGCTCGACGGGGCGTCGGAGTGGAGGATCTTCTCGCGCGTCATCCTGCCCCTCGGGCTGCCGGCGATCGCGGCGCTGGCGGTCTTCCAGTTCATCTGGACCTGGAACGACCTGATCGTGGCGCTGACCCTCGCCCGCGAGACCCAGCCCATCACCGTGGCGATCTTCTCCCAGCTCCGCCAGTTCGGCTCGAACATCGACATCATCGCGCCGGCCTCGTTCATCTCGCTGGTGATCCCGCTGGCGCTGTTCTTCGCCTTCCAGCGGTTCTTCGTCCAGGGGCTCCTGGCCGGCGCGGTCAAGTAGACGCGGTCTCGGCCGTCCGCCGGGCGGTCACCTCCAGCCACGGCGAGACGGGGCCCGGGGGGCATCCGGCCGCGGCGGCGGCCGAGAACGGCCGGCCCTCGATCCGCTCCACGACCAGGTCGTGCGCCTCGATCGCCCGGGCCAGCCCGGCCGCGGAGAAGCACTTGGCGTAGGGCATCCCGAGGAGCGCGTTGGCGCTGGCCTCGGAGCGAAGGCGCGCTCCGCCTGCCGTGCCGTAGAGGAGGCGGAGAAAGCGCGCGTTGGGCGTCCGGATCACGAGCGTTCCGCCCGGGCGCAGGAGGCGCGCCGCGCCCGCCAGGACGCGCGCGTGGTCGGGGAGCTGCTCGAAGCAGTTCAGGATCCACACGCCGTCGAACGCGCCGTGCGCGAGGCGCTCGGGCTCGAACGGCTCGCAGCGGACGTCGAGGCCGCGCGCACGGCAGTGGGCCGCGACGTCGGCGTTGACGTCGACGCCGGTCGCGCGACAGCCGAGCCCGCGGGCGAGCTCGAGGAAGGCGCCGGCGTAGCTGCCGATGTCGAGCAGGCGGGCCCCGGCGACGACGCCGCGCGCCTGGATGCCGGCGGCGGCGCGGTCGAGCTCCGCCCGCCCCCTGCGGCGCAGCTGCTCGAGCGTCTCCGGCCGGTAGCGCCGCCTCGCGTAGCGCGCGGCATCGTCGGCGCGCGCCCCGGCGGGATCGCGGAAGGCGCTCCCGCACGAGCCGCACGAGTAGACGGCCCTCGCCTCGTCGTGGGCGAAGCGGTCGACCCCGCGGCGGGCGCAGGCCAGGTCGCGGGCGACGGTCTCGGGCGTGCAGAGCAGCGTGACCGCAGCGGACCCGCACACCGCGCAGCGGCGGGCGGGGGGCGGCTCGGGACCCTCGCTCACGCCCCCCTTTGTACACCCGGCCCCCGCCCGCGTCACCGCGGGAGCCGCTGCCCCCTACGCCCGGGTGACGCGCGCGCCGGAGCCCACCCGCGGCGGGCGCGGGCGGGACAGGGCGGCGAGGAGGGCCGCCAGGGCCATGAGGGCGAGGGCGAGCCCCACGACCCAGACCGTGAGCTCGCGCAGCTCGTCGACCGGCGCGACGATCGAGCCGATGTCGGCGAAGACGGCGCGCAGGTCCTCGCTCGTGGTGCTCTGGGCGAAGATGCCGCCGGTCTGGGTCGCCATGGCGGCCAGCGTCTCCGAGGGGAGGGGCTGGTCCGGCCTGCCGGGGTCGTTGCCGAGCAGGATGGTGTAGACGGGGACGCCCTCGGCCGCGGCGCGCTGGGTCGCCGCCTCGGGCGAGGTGGCCCGGCGGATCGAGTTGGCCCCGTCGGTGAGCACCAGGACCCGGCCCGGCGAGTCGGACGGGTCGGCGAGGGGCGGCTCATGGACGGCCCCGGCCGCCTGCAGCGCCGTCAGCGAGACCGTCACCGCCTCGCCGAGGGCGGTCCCGACCCGGGTGCTGGAGATCCCGTCCAGGGTCCGGCGCACCTCGTCGCGGTCGGTCGTCGGCGCGAGGACCACCGAGGCCCGGTCGGCGAAGGTGGTGATCCCCACCGCCGTGTCGCCGGGGGCCTCGTCGAGGAAGCGCTCGGCCGCGTCCACCGCCGCCCCGAGGCGGTTCGGCTGGAGGTCGGTCTTGAGCATCGAGTCGGAGACGTCGAGCGTGAGCATGACGGTGCTGCGCTGCTCCTCGCGCGTCTCCTCGATCGAGGGCCGCGCGAGGGCCACGATGCCGGCGGCGACGGCGAGCA
The DNA here is from genome assembly GCA_963808825.1 of Miltoncostaeaceae bacterium. GTDB lineage: Bacteria > Actinomycetota > Thermoleophilia > Miltoncostaeales > Miltoncostaeaceae > DATAGF01. Next base: position 88,232 of record CAWEGW010000003.1, read on the forward strand.
GCGCCACCGCGGCCGCGGCCGCCCGCAGGGCCGAGGTGCGCCCCCGCGGCGCAACCGCCATGACGCCCGGGTCGGCCCACCGCGACGCGGCCCGGCGCCGCCCGCGCGCCCACAGCACCAGGCCCGCGGCGAGCACGGGCAGGACCAGCAGCGCCCAGAGCCAGTCCGGCGACTGGAAGCTCACGACAGCCTCGGGCCGAAGCGCCAGGCGGCGACGCCCGCCAGGATCAGGAGGCCCGCGGCGATGCCCGCCGGCCAGCCGGTCACCTCGGTCTTGACCTGCTCGGTGCCGATGAACGAGCCGAGCTCCTCGTAGACCGCGCTGACCTCCTCGGCGTCGCGGCTCTCGTAGGCGTCGCCCCCCGTGGCCTCGGCAAGGTCGTGCATGCCCTCGATGTCGGGCGGCACGCGCTGCCCGTTGGCCAGCACGCCGTCGAGGGTCCCCAGCGAGACGGTGAACACCGGCACCCCGGCCTGGCGCGCCCGCTCAGCCGCGACCGACGGGGGCAGCCCCACGGTGGTCGCGCCGTCCGACAGCACCACGATGCGCGCGGCCTCGAGCTTGCCGCCGTCCTCGGCCACCCCCTGGGTGGAGCGGATGGCGTCGAGCGACGCGACGACGGCCTCGCCGACGGCGGTCGCGCCGTCGGGCACCAGGCTCTCGATCGCCCGGTTGAGGGCGTCGCGGTCGGTCGTCGGCGCCACGAGCAGGTTCGCGCGGCCGTTGAAGCTGACGAGCCCGACCTGGTACTGGCGCGGCACCTCCTGAGCGAAGGTGAGCGCCGCGTCCTGGGCGGCCCGCAGCCGGTAGGGCGAGACGTCGGCCGCCGCCATCGAGCCGGAGACGTCGATCGCCAGCACGATCGTCGCGCGCTCGCGCGGCTGGGCCCGGTCGACCTCGGGCCGCGCCAGGGCGAAGGCGAGGCCGGCCAGAGCGAGCAGGGCGAGCGTAAGCGGCAGGTGGCGGCGCATGCGGGGGCCGGGGTCGGCCCTGGCGATGATGTCGAGGTCCGGGTACGGGATCCCCCGCGCCGGCCGGCGGCGGCGCCACCAGACGACTGCCGCCAGGACGAGCGGCACCGCCAGCAGGGCCAGCAGGGCGACGGGCTGCTGGAAGCTCATGCGGTCAGGCCGCCCGGCGGCGGTGGACGGGGCGGCCCATCGAGCGCGCCAGCGGCAGCACCCAGTCGCGGCCGGTCTCGGCGATCACATGGCGGGCGCCGGCGCGGGCCAGCAGGGCCTCGCGGGCGCGGTCGGTCGCCTCGACAGCCGCCGCGAAGCGGTCCTGGAAGCGCGGGTCGGCCGTGTCGACCAGGCGGCGCCGCCCGGTCTCGAGGTCGCGCAGCTCCACCGGGCCGATGCGGGGGATGTCGCGCTCGCGACGGTCGCGCAGCTCGATGGCGATCACGTCGTGGCGCCGGCCGAGGCCGCCGATCGCGCGCTCGAGGCCCGGCTGGAGGGGGAAGTCCGAGACCAGCACAACCGCCCCGCGGTGGCGGGCGATGCGGCCGAGCGAGGTGATCGCCCGGACGAGGTCGGTGCGCCCGCCGGCCTCGGGGGCGGAGGGCAGCGCGTCCACGGCCGCCAGCGCGGCGATCAGCCCCCGCCGGTCGGCGCGCGGCTGGCGGATGAGGTCCAGGTCGCCGCGCGCGGGTCGCGACCACCCCGAGGCGGTCGCCGCGGCGGCGCATGACGATGCCGAGGCCGGCCAGCACCTCGCGCGCCAGCTCGTCCTTGGTCTGGTCGACCGTGCCGAAGGCCATCGAGGGGGATCGGTCGACGAGGGCCCAGGCCGTGAGCACGGGCTCGATCTCCGGCACGCGCACCATCGGCTGGCCGGCGCGCGCGCTCAGGGGCCAGTCCACCCAGCGCACGTCGTCGCCGTCCTCGTACGCGCGCGTGAGCGTCGCCTCCCAGCCGGGGCCCGGGCGGCGGCCGCGCCGCTCGCCCTGCATGAGGCCGTCGAGCCGCCGCGCCACGCGCAGCTCGACGCGGCGCAGCACCGCGTCGGCGCTCGCCCTGGGCGAGGGCGCCCCCTGCGGCGCGCTCACCGGCGTGTCGCTACGCGACGGAGCGGCCACTGCCGAGCTCGACGTCGGGCTGGGGCACGGCGTCGAGGACCGCGTCAAGCACCTGGTCGGGCTTCACGTCCGCGGCGAGGGCCTCGTACGACAGCACCACGCGGTGGCGCAGCACGTCGTGGAAGAGGCTGTGGACGTCCTCCGGCATGACGTAGTTCCGGCCCCGGATCACGGCGAGCGCCCGGCCGCCCCGGATCAGGGCGAGCGACGCCCGCGGCGAGCCGCCCAGGTCGAGGTAGGGCTCGAGGTCCGCCAGGCCCTCCTGAGCCGGCTCGCGGGTGGCGTTGACCAGGCGGACGGCGTACTGGCGCACGCGGTGGTCGACGAAGACGGCGTCGGCCGTCTCCTGCAGCTCGATGATCTGCGCCGGGTCGAGGAGCTGGCGCGCCCGCGGCGGGTCGGAGGCCATGCGGCGCACGATCTCCTCCTCGTCGGAGACCGACGGGTAGCCGACGATCAGCTTCATGGCGAAGCGGTCGACCTGGGCCTCGGGGAGCGGGTAGACGCCCTCGCTCTCGATCGGGTTCTGGGTGGCCAGCACGAAGAAGGGCTGGGGCGTGAGGTGGCTCTCGCCGGCGATGCTCGCGTGGCCCTCGGCCATCACCTCGAGCAGGGCGGACTGGACCTTCGCCGGCGCGCGGTTGATCTCGTCGGCCAGCACGAAGTTGGCGAACACCGGGCCGAGGCGGGTGGTGAAGTCGCCGTGGCGGTCGAGCACCTGGCCGCCGACCACGTCGGAGGGCACGAGGTCGGGCGTGAACTGGATCCGGCTGAAGTGGCCGCCGCAGACGCGGGCGACGGTCTCGAGGGTCAGCGTCTTGGCGAGGCCGGGGACGCCCTCCAGCAGCACGTGGCCGCGCGCCAGCAGGGACACCAGCACGCGGTCGAGCAGGCGGTCCTGGCCGACGACCACGCGCCGGAGCTCGTAGAGCACGGCCTCCATGCGCTCCCGGGGCGTTGCGCCCGCGCTCGGGACCGCGGTCGGCTCGCCGCGCTCGAGGATGCTGTCGTCCATCGCGTGCAGTCCTTCCGTTCGGGGGGCCCCTACGGGGCGCTCTCGACGAGCTCGCGGACCCTGCGAGGCCGGCACGGCGAAGCCGATGCCGACGTTGCCGGGGATCGGGCCGAGGATCGAGGTCGGGATGCCGACCAGGCGGCCGCGCAGGTCGAAGAGGCCGCCGCCCGAGTTGCCGGGGTTGATGGGGGCGTCGATCTGGATCATCGGGACGCCCTCCTGGTTGGTGCGGCCCGACCGCGCTGACGACCCCGGCCGTCACGGTGTTCTGCAGGCCGAAGGGGCTGCCGATGGCGAACACCCGGTCGCCCTGGCGCAGGCCGCTGTCGGGCTCCTCCGCGAGCTCGGCGCCCTGGCCCACGGCGCCCGAGGGGCGCAGGACGGCCAGGTCCTGGCGCGGGTCGGCCTCGACGACCTCGGCGGGCACCTCGCGCCCGTCGCTGGTCACCACGCTCACCGCGCCGCCCTCGCGGATGACGTGGTTGTTGGTGACGATGAGGCCCGAGGGCGACAGGATGACGCCGCTGCCCTGGCTGTTGCCGGCTCGCACCTGGACCACCGTGGTCTGGACGCGGGAGACGGCGTTGGCCAGGTCGGACTCGGTGCCCACCGCAGGCGGCGGCGTCGTGGTCGCCGCCGGGGTCTCCTCCACCTGGGCCACGGGCGCCGCCTCGTCGCCCACCAGCTCCGCCGTCACGGCGCCGACCCCACCCGCGAGCACCAGGCCGGCCGCCACGGCGGCGACCAGGCCGAGGCGGCGCCGCGAGACGCGGCGCTTCGGCACCGCCGCCGGCCGGTCACGGTCGGCGCCGCCGCCCCGCTCCGAGAGCGGGGCAGGGGCCCGGCCGGCGGCGGGGCGTCCAGCGGGGGGAGTCCGGGGCCCCGCTCCGGGCGCGGGGCGAGGGGCGGAAGTCCCTCGCTGCGCGGGCGTGGCTCGAGGGGCGGCAGGCCGGTCACGTCCGGGGTTGTATCGCGGAAGGGCGAAGGTGGGGTTGAACGAACGTTAAGGGAATTGGGGCTGTCGAAGGACCAAGGTCGTGCAGATGCCGAGCGAAAACCGAGCCATTCGGATGGACGCGGCCGACGCTGATGCCCGAGGGCATCGGCGTTGACGCGGACGCCGAAGGGCGAAGTTTTGCAGCCGGCAGGTGTGCGACCGACTTCTTCGGCAGACCCTAGGTGCGGCGGCGCTCGGAGGGGCGCCTGCGGTCGCGAGCTCGTCCGCCAGCTCGTCCGCCAGGCGGGCCCGCTCGGCGGCGCGCGCGGCCCGCACCCTGAGCGAATCGAGCCGGGCTCGGCCGTCCTCGTCCAGCTCGCCGACCGCCTCCGCCTCCTCGTAGCGGGCCATCCGCTCGGCGAGGCTCCGCACCCGCTCCCACAGCTCGTCGGCGACGGCCTCGGAGCGGTCGGGCGGACCGCTCACGCCCCGGCGGGCTCCGGGGGCGGCGGCGCGTCCGGCGCCGCGGCGCCCTGGGCGGCGGCCGCGCTGCGCGGGCGCCGGCGCCTGCGCCGGCGGCGGCGCGCCGTCGGCGCGGCCCCCTCGGCGGGCGCGTCGCCCTCCCGCCGCTCCTCGCGCCGCTCGGGCTGGGCCTGGGCCTCGGCCCCCTGGGCGGCGGCGCCCTCGGGCCCCTGCGCCGAGCGCAGCCGGCGCCGGCGGCGCCGGCGCCGCGGGGCGGCGGCGCCCTCCTCGCCGGCGCGCTTGCGCTGCTCGCCGACGCCGACGACCTCGGGCTCGGGCAGCCGCGGGAAGCGGGCGCGCAGCGCGTTGTAGGCCCGGCGCGACAGCAGCGCCTTCGGCTGCATGGCGCCGACGGCGGCCCGCAGCGCCCGGCGGGCGTCGGGGCTGGAGAGGTCGAGGGCGTCCAGGTGGCCGCGCAGCTTCGCCCAGCCGCCCGCGGCTGCCGCGGCCCGGCCCGCGAGGCGCAGGTGCTCGCTGCGGGCGGGCACGTCGCCCGGGCCGAGCATCACGAGCAGGCGGGCCGCCTGGCCCAGGCGCGAGGGCGCCGTCGTCCTCGGGCGGGATCGGGTCCGGCGGCGGCTCGCCGGCGGCGCGAAGCCACATCCCGATGAGCGCGAGGTCGCCGCCGTTGGAGATCAGGTGGTGCGCCTCCCAGGCCGCGATGCGGGCGACCTCCTGGTTGCGGCCGGGGCGCGCGTTGTCGGCGAGCCCGCGCGAGACGTCCCAGGCCCAGCTCGGCGCCCAGGACGAGGCCTCGTCGAGCGCCGACCAGCGGCGGCGGCGGTCGCCCGAGCGCCCGAGCTGCTCCAGGGTGGCGAGCCGCTCCCAGCGCCCCGACTGGTCGGCGTGCCACCAGAGCGCGCGCAGCCGCTCGCGGGAGGTCATCCGCAAGCGGTCGAGCACCCGCCGGGGCACGTCGTCCGGCAGGGCGCGCCGCAGGTCCGGCTGCACCAGCAGGGCGGTGGCCCAGGCCCGCCAGAGCGGCTGATCGGCGCCGTCCAGCAGGCGCCGCGCGATGAGGCCGCTGAGGGCCCACCAGGGCACCGCCGCGAGCGGGTCGACGCCCGCCGTGACGAGCTCGATCAGCTCGTCCACGGTCACGTCGTGGCCCGCGGCCTCGACCCACTCCTCCATGAGCGTGACCGGCAGGAGGGCGGGGTCGGCCTCGCGCCAGCCCCCGTCGGCGAGGCCGGCGGCGATCAGGCCGGGCGCCGCGGCCGGGTTCACCAGCTTCGCCGAGGCGTCCTGGTCGGCGAGGAGCGCCGCCGCCTTGGCGAGCTTGCCCCGCTCGCCCGTCTCGGGCGGCCCCGCCACGCGCCCGAGCGGCTTGTACCAGCCGAGCCCGAAGACGTCGTGGCTCGTCTGGACGCCCATCGGGTCGCCGGCCGGCAGGAACTCGACCGAGACGGCCTCCTTGTCGGGCGCCGGCCGCATCACCCGCCCGAGGCGCTGGACGAAGACGCGCTCGGAGGTCGTCGGCGCCAGGTGCATGACCACCGAGGCGCGCGTCTCGTCCCAGCCCTCGGTGAGCAGGTCGGCGTTGCAGAGCACGTCGATGCGCTCGGAGGCGAAGTCGAACAGCACCCGCTGCAGCTCCCGCCCCGGCGTCTGCCCCGACACCGCCGCCGCCCGGACGCCCCGGGCCGCGAACTCCTCGGCCAGCGCGTGGGCCTGCGCCACGGTGGCGGTGTAGGCGACGCCCGCCAGGTTCAGGGGGGCGAAGTGCTCCTCCCAGACCTCGGCGCAGGCGCGGTGCCACTTGGCCCGGTCCAGGGCCCGGCCCAGCGAGGCCTGGTCGAAGTCGCCGCGCACCTTGGCGACGTCGGAGAGGTTGACCGCCCGCTCGACGCGCAGCGAGCGCAGTGGGCAGAGGATGCCGCGCTCGATCGCCGAGAGCCGGTCGAGCGTGGTGGCCACCGGCCCGAAGACCTGCTCCACGTGGCCCGTGGTGGTGGCGCCGGTCGCGGTGAAGCCGACGACGACCGCGTCGGTCGCCCGGTCGAGCATCTTGCGCGTCTGTGCGCCGAGGGTCGTGTGAGCCTCGTCGCAGATCAGGAGATCGACCGACTCCCAGTCCATCCGCTCCTGGTGGCGCAGTCCGGCCTGGTAGGTGCAGATGGCCACGCCCGGCTTGCCGGCGGCGTCGGGGCCCTCGGGGTGGGACTGCACCGAGGGGAAGTGGCGCGCGAGCCCGGCGGCGGTCTGCTCGGCCAGGTTGCGGCGCGGCACGAGCACCAGGGTGCTCCCGCCGAGCGCGGCGGCCAGCGCCAGGAACATGATGGTCTTGCCCGAGCCGGTGGGCGCGTCCACCCAGGTGCGGGTGGCCCCGTGGGAGAGGCGGGAGGCCAGCTCGTCGAGGGCCTCGAGCTGGTGCTCGCGCAGAACCACGTCCGGCCAGGCGGCGGCCGGGTCGGCGAGCGCGCGCGAGAGGGCCTCCCCGGGCGGCGCCTGGGCGGTCGGTTCCGTCGTGGGATGCGGTCCGTCGGGCATCTCGTTCCGGCCTCTCGCGCAGGCAAGCGCGCTCGGAGGCCGCGGTACGACTCCGGTCGCGCGTTCGTTCGGTGGGACGCCGGCGTGGGGAGCGGTGTCCTCGGACGCCGGCAGCGCGGGGCAGCGCGACCTGGACGGAACCATATCACCGGCCCCGGCGGGCGCGCATGTTCCGCGAGCGGGCCGCGGCGGCGTTCCGGCCGGGCGACCGGGTAGCATCGCCGTCGTTCCCCACGCGTTCGCACGTCCGCGCAATGGCAACCGACCCCGATACCGCCCCCCGCGCCCCCGGCGCCCGAGCATGGGTGCGCCCCCTGCTGCTCGTGATCTCCTGCCTGGTGATCGGGTTCGTCGCGGGCTGGGTGCTGCGGGGCGACGACGGCCCCGCGACGGTCCTCGCCCCGGCCGCGCCCGAGCCCGCCGGCGAGGCGCCGGCAGGGACGACCGGCGGCACGACGACGGCGCCGGCCACCACGGCCCCGCCCGCCACGACCGAGGAGGCGCCGCCCGACGCCCCGCCCGCCCGCGACCAGATCCGCCTCGCGGTGCTGAACGCCACCGACCTCCAGGGCGCGGCGGGCCGGGCCGCGGACGAGGCCGAGAGCCTGGGCTACACGGGCGTCACGGCCGGCAACGCGCCCACCACGACCGACCCGGACACGGTCTACTTCCGGGCGGGCCAGGAGGCCGCCGCCGAGCGCGTCGCGGCCGACCTCCAGGTGGACCGGGTGACCGCCCTGCCCGCCTCGGGCGGGCTCGCCGCGGCGGTGCCCGCCGAGGCGCAGGTCGTCTTCGTCATCGGTCCCTAGCGCGTCGCCGCCCTCCCCTGCGGGGATACTGAGGGGATGACGACGCCCTCGGTCGGAGTCCGGATCCCCCAGTACGGCTCGACGTGGCCGCAGGTCCGCGACTTCGCCCTGCGCGCCGAGCGCCTGGGCTTCGAGGGCCTCTGGGTCAACGACCACCTCCAGTCGCCCGGGCGGGTGAAGGCCGAGCCGGCCTTCGACGCCCTGGCCACGCTGGGCGCGCTCGCGGCCATCACGAGCCGCCCGCGCCTCGGGGTGGCCGTGCTCTCGGCGAGCTACCGGCCCGCAGCGCTCGCCGCCAAGATGGCGACGGTCGTCGACGTGATCTCCGGCGGGCGCCTGATCGTCGGTCTGGGCACGGGCTCGGACGTGCCCGAGCACCGCGCCTACGGCGTGCCCTTCGGCACGCCGGGGGAGCGAACGGCGGCGCTGCGCGACGCCCTGGAGGTGATGCGCGCGATGTTCCGGAGCCCCGAGGGAGCGGACGTGCCGGGGGCCCTCGAGGGAGCGCCCAACCAGCCGCCGCCGGCGCAGCCCGGGGGGCCGCCGATCCTGCTCGCGGCCCACCGGCCGCGGCTTCTGCGCCTCGCGGGGGAGCGCGCCGACGGGATCGTGGCGGCCTTCGCCGGCCCCGACGAGCTGTCGGCGCGCCTCGCCGTCGCCGACGAGGCGCGCCGGGCCGCCGGGCGGCCGCCGCTGCGCTGCGCCCTCTACACCTTCGCCCTCCCGGTCCCCAGCCGGCGCGAGGCCGAGGCCTGGCTGCGCCCCGAGGCCGAGGCCCTCGGGTCCACGCCGGCGGGCGTGCTGCGCTGGCTGCGCGGCACGGGCATCGTCGGGAAGCCGGACGAGGTCGCCGCCGAGCTCGGGCGGTTGGGCGAGGCGGGCGTCACCGACGCGGCCCTCGTCCTGCCCTCGCGCGTCCCCCCCGAGGCCCTCGACGCGCTCGCCGAGGCGGCCCTCCCGGCGCCGCCGGCCGCGGCCGCCCCGGCGCCCGCTGCGGGACGCGGGCGGGCGGGCGCGAACCTGGTCGAGCTGCTCGTGGAGCGCCACGCCGAGGGCGGCCTCGGCGACGCGCCGGCGGCCGTGGACGAGGGCGGCCGCTGGACCTTCGCCGAGCTGTCGGCGGCCGCCGCCCGCGCGGGAGGCGCGCTGCGGGAGGCCGGCGCCCGCCGCGGCGACCGGGTGGCGATCGCCCTGCGCGACGGCAGGCCCTGGGTCGCCGCCTTCCTCGGCGCGGCGCGCATCGGGGCGGTCGCGGTCCCGCTCGACCCCGGCTCGGGGCCCGAGCGCCTCGCCGACGCGCTCGACGACTGCGAGCCGGCGGTGCTGGTGGCCGACCCCGAGGAGGTTGACCGGCCCGGCGCGACGGCGGCGATCGGCCCGGACGCGCTCGACTCGGGGCCACCGGCGCCGGTCGCCCCCGTCCACCCGGACGACCTCGCCTACCTGGTCTACTCCTCGGGCTCCACCGGCCGGCCCAAGGGCGCGATGCACGCCCACCGCGACCTGCGCGCCGGCATCGAGACCTACGCCGCCGAGGTGCTGGGGCTCGAGCCCGGCGACCGCTGCCACTCGACGGCCCGCCTCTTCACCTCGCTGGGGTTCGGCAACGGCTTCTTCCGCGTCCTCGGCCGGGGCGCGACGGCGGTGATGTCGGGGGTGCTGCCCACCCCGCGCGCGGTCCTCGGGACGGTGGCGCCGCGAGGGCGTCACCGTCCTCACCGCGGTGCCCACCTTCTGGGCCCAGCTCGCGCGCTTCCTCGAGCGCCACCCGGACCCCGGGGCGCTCGCGTCGGTGCGGCTGGCGGTCTCGTCGGGGGACAGCCTGCCCCCGGCCGTCGCCGCGCGCCTCGGGGAGATCGCCGGCCTGGACCTGGTCCAGGGGCTGGGCTGCTCGGAGTGCTCGAACGTCGTGATCTCGACCCGCCCCGGCGAGCCGGCCGGGGGGACGCTCGGGCGGGCGGTCCCCGGGGTGGAGATCCGCCTGGCGGACGACGAGGGCCGGGCCGTCGAGCCCGGGACCCCGGGCCGGCTCTGGATCCGCAGCGACTCCAACACGACCGGCTACTGGCGCCGGGTGGCCGAGACGCGCGAGGTCGTCTTCGGCCCCTGGCTGCGCATGGGGGACGTCCTGGCCGAGCGGGACGGCGTCTACCGCCACCTCGGCCGCGCCGACGACCTCTTCAAGGTCGACGCCCGCTGGGTCAGCCCGGTCGAGGTGGAGGCCGCCCTGCTCGAGCACGGGGCCGTCGCCGAGGTCGCCGTCGTGGGCCGCCCCGACGACGACGGGCTGCTGCGCCCGGCCGCGTTCGTCGTGCTGACGCCGGAGGCCGAGCCCGGCGACGACCTGGCCGCCGCCCTGCGCCGCCACGTGGCCCGGGCGCTGGCGCCCCACAGCGCGCCCCAGACCGTGACCGTGGTCGAGGAGCTCCCGCGCCTCCCCTCAGGGAAGCTCGACCGGCGCCGGCTGCGCGCGTAGAAGGAGCGCGACGGAGGACGCGGCCGACGCCGATGCCAGACGGCATCGGCGTTGACGCGGGCGCCGAGCGCGCCGGTTGCACGCGGACGGCGACCGACTTCGTCAGTGACCTTCTAAGAAGTCGAGGAGCAGCTCGTTGACGCGGTCCGGCACCTCCTGCTGCACCCAGTGGCTCACGCCGGGCAGGCGCTCGACGCGCAGCGGGCCGGTCACGGTGGCCGCCGTGCGCTCCAGCAGCAGCGGGTCCATGTAGGCGTCGGCCTCCCCCCAGATGATCATCGTCGGCACCGCGATCTCGGGCGGGTCGGGCGGGTCGCGGAGCCACGAGGCGGGCGGCATGTTGGCCCGGTACCAGTTGAGGGCGGCGGTGAGGGCGCCGTCGCGCCGCAGCGCGTCGACGAACACCTCGCGGTCCTCGGGCGGGAACGTCCCCGGCGCGGCGGTGTCGAAGACGAAGCCGCGCAGGTTGGCGAAGTCGTCCTCCGAGAGCCAGGCCTCGGCCACCCCTGGGAACTGGAACAGCAGCATGTACCAGCTCTTGGCCCGCTGGCCGGCGTCCTCGCGGCGCAGGCGCGCCGAGACCGGCCCCTGTGGGGCGTTCAGGATGGTCAGCGAGCGGACCATCCCGGGCTGGCTCCCGGCCAGGCCCCAGGCGAGGCTCCCGCCCCAGTCGTGCCCCACCACGTGGGCGCGCTCGTGGCCGAGGGCGCGGATGAGGCCGGCCACGTCGCCGACCAGCGCCCGGGCCGCGTAGTCCTCGACCGCCGGCGGGCGGTCGGAGCCGCCGTAGCCGCGCAGGTCCGGGGCGACGGCGTGGAAGCCGGCCTCCGCCAGGGCGGGGAGCTGGAAGCGCCACGAGTGCGAGTGCTCGGGGAACCCGTGCAGCAGCACGACCGGCTCGCCGGACGGGTCGCCCGCCTCGGCGACCGACAGGCGCACGTCGCCGACGTCGATCCGCCGCCGCGCGCCCTCAGTCAGCAAGGGCCTCCTGGAGGGCCGCGAGCCGGTTTGCCGCGTCGAGGGCCGCGACCTTGTACGCCTCGGCGAGGGTGGGGTAGTTGAAGACCGCGTCCACCAGGTAGTCGACCCTGCCGTTGAGGGCCATGGCGGTCTGGCCGATGTGCACCAGCTCGGTGGCGCCCGGGCCGAAGGCGTGGACGCCGAGGAGGGTGCGGTCGTCGGCGTGGACCATGAGCTTCAGCATCCCGTGCGTGTCGCCCAGGATCTGGCCCCGGGCCAGCTCGCGGTAGCGCGAGACCCCGACCTCGTAGGGCACCCCGGCCTCGGTGAGCTCGGCCTCGGTCCTGCCCACGAAGCTGATCTCGGGGATCGCGTAGATGCCGAAGGGGAGGAGGTTGTTGACCAGCGTGTCGCATGGGTGGCCGAAGGCGTCGAGGGCGGCGATGCGCCCCTGCTCGGCCGACGAGGACGCCAGGCTGGGGAAGCCGACCACGTCGCCCACCGCCCAGACGTGCTCGACCGCGGTGCGGTAGGTCTCGCCCACCTCCAGCAGGCCGTGCGCCGTCGGCGCGAGCGGCAGCGCTTCCAGGGCCAGGTCGTCGACCGCCCCTCGCCGGCCGGCCGAATAGAGGACGACGTCGGCGGCGATCTGCTTCCCGCTCTCCAGGCGGGTCACGGTGCCGGCCGGGTGCTCCTCGACGGCGACGACCTTCTCGCCGACCCGCAGCGTCAGGCGCCGGTCGCGCAGGTAGAAGAGCAGCGACTCGACGATCTCCTTGTCGCAGAAGGGGAGCACGTCCGGGCGCCCGTCGATGAGCGTGACCTTGCATCCCAGGGCGGCGAACATCGAGGCGTACTCGACGCCGATGACGCCGGCCCCGACCACGACCATCGTGTCGGGGATCGCCTCCAGGTGGAGGATGCCGTCCGAGTCGAGGATGGTGCGCTCGTTGAAGTCCACGCCGTCGGGGCGGGTCGGGCGCGACCCGGGGGCCAGGATGAAGCGCTCGGCCGCGACGCGCCGCTCCCCGTCCTCGGACGCCACCCGCAGCTCGTGCGACCCCACGAAGGAGGCGGTGCCCTCGAGCATCGTCACGTGGTTCCGCAGCAGCTGGTCGCGCACCACGTTGCGCTCGGTCTCGATCACCTGCGCCATGCGCGCGCGCAGGTCGTCGAAGGTCAGGTCGGCCTTGACGCGGAAGGCCTGGCCGTAGATCTCGCGCTGGCCGAGCCCCGTGAGGTAGAGGATCGCCTCGCGCAGCGTCTTGCTCGGGATCGTGCCGGTGTTCGTCGACACCCCTCCCAGCATCGGCCCGCGGTCGATGACGACGACGCGCTTGTGCAGCTTGGCGGCCTGCATCGCGGCCTTGAGCCCTCCCGGGCCCGAACCGATGATCGCCAGCTCGTACTCGCCGCCCACGCCCCGAACCTACAGGGGCGGGGGCCTTGCGCGACCCGCCGCCGGCCGATCAAGATGCGCCGTGGCCTACCTCGCCCCGAATTGGATCACGCGCAAGGTCTTCAACCCGATGGCGATGCGCCTCGGGCTCATGGGGACGCAGACCCTGACGGTCCACGGGCGCCGCAGCGGACGGCCCGTGCGCGTGCCGGTGATCCCGGTCGAGCACGACGGGGAGCGCTACATCGTGTCGACGCGCGGCGAGTCAGACTGGGTGAAGAACCTCCGCGCGGCCGGCGGCGGCCGGCTCACGCGCCGGGGCCGCACCCACGACTTCGCGGCCGACGAGATCCCGGTCGACTCGCGTCCCCCGGTGCTCGCGGCCTACCGCGAGAAGGCGGGGCGGGAGGTCCAGCGCTACTTCGACCGGCTCCCCGACCCCGCCGACCACCCGGTCTTTCTCGTCGACGCCGAGTCCGGGCGCTCTCAGAGCGCGACCGCGGGCCCGTAGCCGGCGGCGAGCGTCGCGCAGATCACGCGCGGGGTGAGCACGCGCAGGCGGCCCGGCGGGAGCCGGCGCGCGAGGGTGTAGCCGCCCGGCGTCCAGGCGCGGACGCGCCCCGTCCCACACGAGGTAGGCCTCGCCACCCATCTCGACCATCGCCCCGTCGGGAAGCTCGTCCGCCTCGGCCGACCAGCGGCGCATCCTCCCCGGCGCCTCCAGGCGGTCGTCGTCCAGGCTGCGGTCGAGCGCCCCGAGCGGGCTCGCGGGATCGGCGCCGGTCGCGCGGGCCCAGGCCTCGCGGAAGCGCAGCGCGTCGGCGCGGCGGCACTCGTGGCAGGGGCGGTGGCCCGCCGCGAGCGCGGTCGCCTCGTCGAAGAAGAACAGCTCGGTGTAGTGCCCGGGCGTCATCAGCGTGCGGCGGCGGCCCCTGAACCGGGTGCGGCACGCGATCCAGCGCCGCCCCTGGCTGAAGCGCACGATGCGCCGGTGCTCGTCGTGCAGGACCCCCCGGTTCCCCATGAGCGACCCGCGCTCGGTGAACGCCACCAGCTCGGAGTACGGCGTGACGCGGTTCTGGAGCGGCATGCGCGCGGCCTCCGGTCAGCTCCCGAGCGGGGTCCGGACGGGCCCGCCGGCGATCGCCACCGCGGCGCGGCGCGGGGGCCCTGGGCGGCTCGCGGACGACATGGCCGCGCACGCTATCCCGGCCCCGGCGCGCCCCGCAAACCCGGGCGGGCCGGTGGCACCGCGCCCGCCGCGCGCGAAAGTTGCTTGACACTGCAAATAGAGTTCAAGCAGAGCGGTTGCTTGTACAAGCAACTTCATTGAGCGAGCGAGCGGAGGGAGCGACGATGAGGCTCGACGGGCTGCACCACGTCACGGCGATCACGGGCGACGCGCCGCGCAACGTGGACTTCTACGCCCGGGTGCTCGGCCTGCGGCTGACGGCCAAGACGGTCAACCAGGACGACCCGAGCGTCTATCACCTCTTCTACGGCGACGAGCTCGCCCGGCCGGGGGCGGACATCACCTTCTTCGAGTACCCCGGCGCGATCCCGGGGCGGCCGGGCCCCGGGATGGTGCACCGCATCGTCTGGCGCGTCGCGTCGCCCGAGGCGCTCGACTTCTGGGCCGGCCGCCTGGCCGCCGAGGGCGTCGCGGCCGAGCGCGAGGGCGGCGCGCTGCGCTTCGCCGACGGCGAGGGCCTCGGCCACGAGCTGATCGTCTCCTCGGTCGCCGACGAGCCGCTGATCGCCGACCACCCCGAGGTCCCGGCCGAGGTCGCGCTCCAGGGCTTCGAGGGCGTGCGCGCCTTCAGCTTCCGCCCCGAGGCGACCGACGCGCTGCTCGAGCGGCTGATGGGGGCCGAGCGGCGCCCCGACGGGGCCTGGGAGCTGCGCGGCGCGGGCCGCGGCGGATGGATCGCCCTCGACCCGGCGCCGGCCGAGCGCGGGCGCACGAGCGCCGGCACCGTCCACCACGTGGCCTGGGCCACGACCGACGCAGAGCAGGGCGCCTGGCTCGAGCGGCTGCAGGAGGCCGGCGTCCCCAACAGCGGGATCATCGACCGGCACTACTTCCACTCGCTCTACTTCCGCGAGCCCGGCGGGGTCCTGTTCGAGCTGGCCACCGAGGAGCCCGGCTTCACGGTCGACGGGCCGGTGGAGGAGCTCGGCCGCCGGATCATCCTGCCCCCGTGGCTGGAGTCGCAGCGCGCCGAGGTCGAAGCGCGGCTCACCCCGCTCCCCGACCCGCGCGCCGGCTGGCCCGCGGAGGCGCGGGAGGCGCGGTGAGCGGCGCCGCGCGCGTCCGGCGCGACCTGGGCTACGAGCACGCGCTGGTGCCCGGCCCGGGGCCGGCGACCCTGCTGCTGCTCCACTCGACGGGCGGCGACGAGCACCAGCTCGTCGAGCTCGGCCGCCGCCTCGCCCCCGGTGCCACCCTGCTCAGCCCGCGGGGCAAGGAGCTCGAGAACGGCGTGACGCGGCGGTTCTTCCGCCGCCACAGCCCGACCGAGCTCGACATCCCCGACCTGCTGGCCCGGACCGACGAGATGGCGGAGTTCCTCGCCGAGGCGGCCAGGGCGTACGGCCTCGATCCCGCCCGGATCGTCGCGCTCGGCTACTCCAACGGCGCGAACGTCGCCGCGAGCCTGCTCCTTCGCAGGCCCGGGACGCTGCGCGGCGCGGCCCTGCTGCGGCCGATGCTGCCCTACGAGCCGGAGGGGCCGCTTCGCCTGGAGGGGACGAGCGCGCTGGTCGCCGCCGGCGGGCGCGACCCGCTGATCCCACTGAGCCAGCCGGAGCGCCTGGCCCAGCTGCTGGCCGGGGCCGGCGCGGAGGTCGAGCTCCGCGTGGCGGACGCCGGCCACGACCTCGCCCCGTCCGACCTCGCCGACGCGGCGGCGTGGCTCGGGCCGCTGACCGAGGGGCGCGCGCCCGGGAGCTGACGCCCGGCCCGCGGGCGGGCCGGGCGCGCAGGCGGCATGATCCCACCGTCACCGGAGAGGACGAGGATGCTGCTGCCGCTGCTTCTCGTGGTGCTGATCGTGGTCGTCGTGGGCTTGGTCTTCGCCGTCTGGTCGCCCTAGCGCGGCGGGACGAGGACGTCGACCCGCCTGCCGTTGACGGCCACGCTCGCCTCCTCGCCGTCGTCGGACGGCCCCGGCGACGGCCAGGCCGTGTCGTCGGCGTGCACGGCGCATCCCGGCGCGACGACGACGTCGAGGCGCCGGCCGCGGACGACCGGAAGCCGCGGCGTCTCCGCGCGCTCCTCCTCGGGCGTCTCGACCAGGGCGCAGATGCCGTCGCGATGCTCGGGGCCGATGAGGACCAGGTCGAGCAGCCCGTCGCCCGGGTCCGCCTCGGGCGCCATGGGCAGGTGCGGACCGATCTCGCGGATGTTCATGACCTCGACGGCGAGGAACCGGCCCGAGAGGTCGCGCCCGTCGAGGTCCAGGCGCCAGGGGTGGGCCTCGGCCTCCCGGATCGCGGCGGCGAGGAGGTCCTGGCCGTGGCGGTGCTTCTCCTCACCGTCGGGGTCCGCCGGGTCGGCGGCCGCGTGGAGGAGCACGTCGGCGAAGATGCCGCCGCCGAACGACTCGACGAAGGGGGCGTCGCCCCAGGCGCGGGCGACGGCGCCGACGTCGAAGGGCCGGCGCTGCGCGTCGCTCCAGGATCGGGCGAGCTCGGCCGGGTCGATCTCCGGGACCCCGAGCGTGCGCGCGATGTTGTTGGCGCTTCCCAGCGGGATGATCGAGGCCGGGAGGGGGCCGCCCGCGAGCTCGATGAGGACGGTGCCCACGGTGCCGTCGCCGCCGGCCACGGCCACCAGGTCGGCCGGCTCGGCGAGCGCCTCGCGCCAGTCGGGGTCGGCGGTCAACTGGTAGCGGACCTCGTGGCCGGCGTCGGCCAGGCGCCGCTCGAGCCAGTCGCGGCTGTGCTCCTCCTCGCCCGCGGTCGGGTTGTGCATGAGAGTCACGCGCACGGGGGAAACCTCCTCAGGGAGCGGACAGCGGACGGAGGGGGATGGAATGCGGATCCTCGTCTCGAACGACGACGGCATCTACAGCCCGGGCATCGCCGCCCTGGCGCAGGCGGCGCGGGCCTTCGGCGACGTGCGCGTGGTCGCGCCGAACGTCGAGCAGTCGTCCGCCGGCCACGCCATCACCTCCTCGCGACCGGTCCGCATCCGGCGCACGCGTGTCTTCGAGGACATCGACGCCTACCGCGTCGATGGCACCCCTGCCGACTGCGTGGCGCTCGGCGCGCATCTCTGGGACCACGTCGATCTCGTTCTGTCCGGGATCAACCTCGGGCCAAACCTCGGCAACGCGACATGGCACTCCGGGACGCTGGCGGCGGCCAAGCAGGCGGTGCTGCTCGGCATCCGCGGCATCGCCCTCAGCGCGCCGGTCACCGACGAGACCGCGGACTTCTCGACGCTCGAGCCCTGGATCGCGCGCGCCCTCGAGACGGTGCTGGAGCGGGACGAGCCGCGGCTGGTCAACGTCAACTTCCCGCTCGAGCCCGAGGGGCTCTGCTGGACCGCCCAGGCGGTGGATCAGTACGACGGGCGGGTCGTCGCCGACACCGACCCGATGGGCCGCGAGCTCTACTGGTTCACGGTCGTGCCCATCGAGGGCCCCCGCGAGGGCACCGACCTGTGGGCGGTCGCCAACAACCGGGTCTCGCTCACGCCGCTGCGGCTCGACCTGACCGACCACGAGGCCCTGGCGGCCATCCTCGAGGCGGACGCCGAGGCCGTTCGCTGAAACACCTCGGTCGCCGCCCTCGCCGGGCCGCGCCCTCTGCCAGCATCCGGGGCACCGCTCGTGACCGGACGCCCCGTCATCATCGAGAAGCGGAAGTGGGACGGCTCGGTCAGCGCGCGCTGGACGGCCCAGTTCCTCCGCGACGGCGCGCGGCTGACCTGGCGCACCCCCGCGGGGACCGAGCGCGCCCATCCCCGGTCCGGGCGCCGCGAGACGACCGAGCTCCTCGAGGTCTCGGCGACCTGCGGCGAGGGCTGGATCGTGACCGCGGTGATCGACGGCGACGGCGCGCTGGCCCGCTACGAGGTCAACGCGACCGCCGGCGGGGAGGTCGAGCACGACGGCGTGCTCGCCTTCATCGACCTCGACATCGACCTCGAGATCGAGCAGGGCACGGTGGTGGTCACCGACCTCATCCAGTTCGCCGAGCGCCGGGAGCAGATGGGCTATCCGCCCGGGATGCTGAGCGCCGTGGTCATCGCGCTCGACCGGGCCCTGTGGCGGCACCGGCGCGGCGACTGGCCGTTCGACGGCTCGCTGCGCTGAGGGCGGCGGGATAGGTTTCCCGCGACCGGCCTCGCCGGGGCCGTCGGGGGTGACCGTGGTGGATGCCGCGCAGGAGCTCGAGCGTGGGCGCGACGCGTATGCCGATCTCGCCTGGGGGGAGGCCCTCGCGGCCCTGGAGCGCGCGGAGCGCGCCGCGCCGCTCGGCGGGGGGGACCTCGAGCTGCTGGCGACGTCGGCCTTCATGCTCGGCCGCGTCGACCACTTCCTGGGCTGCCTGGAGCGCGCCCAGCGGGTGCACGCGGAGGGCGGCGACTCGCTCCGCGCCGCCCGCTGCGCGGTGTTCCTCGGCATGCACCTCGCGGTCCGGGGTGAGATGGGCCGCGCGACCGGGTGGTTCGGGCGGGCCCAGCGGCTGGTCGAGGGCCAGGGCCGCGACTCGGCCGAGCGCGGCTACGTGCTCCTGCCGGTCGCGTTCCAGTGCGAGATGGCCGGCGACCACGAGGGCGCGCGCGCCGCGGGGGCGGCGGCGGCCGACGTGGCGCTGCGCGTCCGCGACCCGGACCTCCTGGCGCTGGCGGTGCAGATCCAGGGACGCAACCTCATCTTCGGCGGGCGGGTGGACGAGGGGCTCGCCCTCCTCGACGAGGCGATGCTCGCGGTGGCCGCCGAGGAGCTCGCGCCGATCATCACCGGCATCGTCTACTGCGGGGTGATCGCCGGGTGCGAGGCGGCCTACGACCTGCGCCGTGCCCAGGAGTGGACCGAGGCGCTCTCGCGCTGGTGCGAGCGGCAGCCCGAGATGGTGGCCTTCAGCGGCCGCTGCCTCGCCCATCGCGCCGAGATCATGCAGGTCCACGGCGCCTGGGAGGACGCGCTGGACGAGGCGCGCCGCGCGCGCGAGCGGTGCGAGCGGGCGATGAGCCCGATGGACGCCGGCCAGGCCCTCTACCTGCAGGGCGAGGTGCACCGCCTGCGCGGCGACGTCGCCGCCGCCGAGGACGCGTACCGGGACGCCAACCGCCTCGGGCGCGAGCCGCAGCCGGGCCTGGCGCTGCTCCGGCTCGCCCAGGGCGACGTCGCGGCCGCGGCGAGCGCGATCCGCAGGGCCGTCGCCGAGAGCCCGGCGCCCCTCGAGCGGGCGCGGCTGCTGCCCGCCTGCGCGGAGATCGCGGTGGCGGCGGGGGACGCCTGGGCCGCGCGCGAGGCCGCCGACGAGCTGGCGGCGATCGCCGAGACCTACCGGAGCCCGATGCTGTCGGCGATCAGCGGGCAGGTGCTCGGCGGGGTCGAGCTGGCCGAGGGGGCGCCCGGGGCGGCGCTGCCCCCGCTCCGGCGCGCGCTGCGGATCTGGCAGGAGCTCGGGGCGCCGTACGAGGCCGCCCGCACCCGGGTCCTCGTCGGCCTGGCCTGCCGCGCCCTCGGCGACGAGGACACGGCCACGCTGGAGCTGGAGGCGGCCCGGGGCGCCTTCGAGCAGCTCGGCGCGGCGCCCGACCTGGCACGGATCGCGCCCGCCGCGGGCCCGCCCGCCCACGACCTGACGCCGCGCGAGCTCGAGGTGCTGCGGCTGGTCGCCGCCGGGCGGAGCAACCGCCAGATCGCCGCGGAGCTGGTCGTCAGCGAGCACACCGTCGCCCGCCACGTGCAGAACATCCTGGCCAAGCTCCGCGTCCCCTCGCGCACGGCCGCGGCCGCCTTCGCGTTCGAGCACGACCTCGTGTGACGCCCCGGCGTGGTCAATTCTGACCAGGCCCGGGGCCACGCGAATTGGCTGGTTCACGCGATGAGCCGGGGTGCCGGCCCCTCCTACCGTCGCCTCGGCACCGGACGAGGAGGAGACGCGATGGGCGCGACGGAGCGGTTCGAGACGGTGATCATCGGCGGCGGCCAGGCGGGCCTGGCGATGGGCTACCACCTGGCCAGGCGGGGGCGGCCGTTCGTGATCCTCGAGGGGAGCGAGCGGGTCGGGGACGCGTGGCGGAACCGCTGGGGCTCCCTGCGCCTCTTCACGCCGGCACGCTACGACGGGCTGCCGGGTTGGCGCTTCCCGGCGCCGGGGTGGTCGTTCCCGACCAAGGACGAGATGGCCGACTACCTCGAGGCCTACGCGGCGCGCTTCGACCTGCCGGTCCTGACGGGCGTCAGGGTCAACCGCATCGGGAAGGACGGCGAGCGCTTCGTCGTCAACGCGGGCGGGCGGCGGCTCGAGGCGGACCACGTCGTGGTGGCCTCGGGAGCACACCGGATCCCCCGCGTTCCCGCCTTCGCCGACGAGCTCGACCCGGGCATCCGCCAGCTCCCCTCGAGCGGCTACCGGGACCCGGACCAGCTCCTGAGCGGCCCGGCGCTGGTGGTCGGCGCCGGCAACTCCGGCGCCGAGATCGCCCTCGAGCTGGCGCGGACGCGCCCGACCTGGCTCGCCGGGCGGGAGGTCGCCGAGGTCCCGGTCCGCCACGGCAGCGTGGCGGCGCGCTTCGTCCTCCCCGTGATCCGCTTCCTCGGGCATCGCGTCCTGACCGTCAGGACCCCGGTGGGGCGGAGGGTCGGGCCGGCGGTCGCGCACGGGGCGACGCCCCTGATCAGGGTCAAGTCCGCCCACCTGGCCGAGGCCGGCGTCGAGCGGGTGCCCAGGGTCGTGGGGACCAGCGGCGGGCTCCCGGCGCTCGAGGACGGGCGCGTCCTCGAGCCCCGCAACGTCGTCTGGTGCACGGGGTTCCGCCGGGACTTCTCGTGGATCGACCTGCCGGTGCTGGGCGACGACGGCCAGCCGGTCCACGACCGGGGCATCGCGCGCTCGGAGCCGGGCCTGGCCTTCGTCGGCCTGCCCTTCCAGTACGCGGTCAGCTCCGACGTCATCCCGGGCGCCGGCCGCGACGCCAGGTGGATCGCACGCCACATCGCCGGGCTCGCGACGGGGCGCCCCCGGCGCGCGTCGCGCGGGGCGCACGGCACCACGCCGGCTCCGGCGTAGGCCCGACGCACGCCGCCCGGCGGGGAATGCCCCCGCCGGGCAGGCGTCCTCCCAGGTACGAAGCGGGGCGACTCAGCGAACCGGGAGGAGCCGTGACCCACGGCAGGCGGGACATTCACGAGAAGGACGGCGGCGGCGCTCGGAGGGGCGTCCTCGCCCGGCTCAGCTACGCCAAGGTCGTCGCCACCCTGGCGCTGTTCGTCGCCCTGGGGGGCACGGCGACGGCCGCCACACTGGCGCGCGACAGCGTCGGCGCGCCGCAGATCAAGACCGACGCGGTGCGCTCGCCGGAGATCCGCGAGGACGCGGTGCGCTCGCCGGAGATCCAGGCGGACTCGGTGCGCCCCTCGGAGATCCAGGCGGACGCGGTGCGCCCCTCGGAGATCCAGGACGACGCGGTCCGGAGCTCGGAGATCCAGGACGACAGCGTCAAGCTCGCCGACATCGCGCCCGACGCCGAGACCGCCCTCGAGTCGCGGGTGCGGCTGGCGACGAGCGAGAACGAGTCGGTGCCCACCTGCACCGGGGCGCTCACGGCCTGCCCGAACCTGCTGTCGGTCGTGCTGCCCGCGGACAACTGGCTGGTGCAGGCGACCTTCACCATGCGCAACAACGGGAACCCGACGATCCTGGGCGCCACCTGCGGGCTCGTCCAGGACGACGTGACCACCCTCGATGAGGTGCACGCGGAGGCGCTGGCCGTGCGCGCTGCGATCGGAAGCACCGAGGCCGCCGCGGTGACGCACGTCCTCACCGCGGTGCCCGCCGACTCGAGGATCGCGCTGCGGTGCAGCGCGGAGGCCGACGAGCACCTCGACGTCAACGATGTCGTGTTGACGGCCGTGGAGGTGGGTACGGTCACCGGGTAGCGGAACGCGCGAGCATCGAGGAGGGGCGATGGCGGTGGCGTCGACGGCGATGAGCCTCCCCGAGCGGCTCCGGCGGCACAACCTCACCCTGGTGGCCGCCGGCGTCGCCTTCTACGGCTTCCTCGCGCTGGTGCCGGCCCTCATCGCCTTCGTCTCGATCTACGGGCTCGTCGCGAACCCGGAGGACGTCACCGAGCAGGTCCAGGACATCAGCGACTCGCTTCCGGAGGAGGTCCAGGACTTCCTCGTCTTCCAGCTCACGTCGATCATCGACGCCAACAGCACGGGGGTGTCGATCACCCTGGGCATCGCGATCGCCGTCGCGCTGTGGAGCGCCTCCGGAGGAATGGCGGCGCTGATCACCGGCATCAACGTCGCGCGCGAGCGCGAGGAGCCGAAGAGCTTCGTCGTCAAGAAGGGCAAGGCGCTGCTCCTCATGCTCGCCGCGATCGTGTTCCTGGCCGTCGTGATCTTCCTGATCGCCGCCGTCCCGCCACTGCTGGACGAGACCGGGCTCGGCGACACCGGCCGCCTCGTCTTCGACATCGTGCGCTGGCCGGTCCTCGCGGCCCTGATGATCGTCGGCATCGGGCTGCTCTACCGCTTCTCGATCAGGGACGGCCGCCGCGGATGGCTGGGGTTCCTCACGAAGGGCGCCGTGGTGGCGATGGTGTGCTGGCTGATCGTCTCGGCGGGGTTCGCCGTCTACACGGCGAACTTCGCCAGCTACGGCAAGACCTACGGCGCGCTCGCCTCGATCGTGGTGGTGCTGCTCTGGCTCTGGCTGAGCTGCCTCGCCATCCTCGTCGGCGCGGAGGTTGACGGAGCAGACGAGGCGGGAGCCTCCTCCGCCTGAGCCGAGCCGGCGGCGCCCGCCCGTTGCGGGATGCGTTGCGTCCTCGTGCCACCCGCGCCGATCTGCAACGCCGCGTTGCGAGCTCCGAGTGCCCCGTATGCAGGGGCAAAGGCCGTTGCTAGCGTCGCGCGCCGGTGACCCCCCGGCGCCTCCCAGCCACCCTCGGCCTCGCGGCCCTCGCGGCGGCCGCCGCCGTCCTGCTCTTCGGGACCGGCGTCGCCGCCCCGGAGCCGGCGGCGATCCAGCAGAAGCGGGCCCAGGTGGAGCGGATCCAGGCGGAGCTCGCCGCGATCGACGCGGAGGTGGAGCGGGCCGCCGAGGCCTACAACGGCGCGCGCTACCAGCTCGGCCTCATCAAGGTGCGGATCGAGCGGAACAAGCGGCAGATCCGCGGGACCCAGGCCGACCTCGAGCGGTCGCAGGCCCGGCTGGCCGAGCGGCTGCGCGCCCTCTACGCCAACCCTCCGCCGACCCTCGCCGAGGTGCTGGTCAGCACCGGCAGCATCGCCGCCGCGACCGACCAGCTCGACCTGCTCGACGAGATCGGCGAGATGGACGCCGGGGTCGTGAGCACCCTGAAGGACTCCAAGGCCCGCCTCGAGACGCTCCGCGTCGAGCTGGTCTCCGACGAGAAGCAGGCCGAGGCCGCGGTCGACCAGGCGGCCGCGCAGAAGGCGAAGGTCGAGGGCCTGCTCGCCCAGCGCCAGGCGGTGCTCGACAACGTCAAGGGCGAGCTGCGAGAGATGATCCGCGCCGAGCAGGAGCGCAAGCGCCGGCTCGCCGCCGCCCAGAAGGCGGCCCTCGCGGCCGCGCGGGCGGCCGGCTACTCCGCCACCGCGCTCCCGAGCGGGGGCAGCAACGCGGGGGCGGTCGCGGTCGCGCTGCAGCAGCTGGGCACGCCGTACGTCTGGGGCGGCGCGGCGCCCGGCGGCTTCGACTGCAGCGGCCTCGCCTCCTACGCGTTCGCCCAGATCGGCAAGAGCGTCCCGCACTACACCGGCGCGATCTGGAGCGCCTTCCCCCACGTGGCGATCGGCGCCGAGGAGCCCGGCGACATGGTCTTCTTCAACGGCGGCGCCCACATGGGCATCTACATCGGCAACGGCCAGTTCGTCCACGCGCCGCACACCGGCGACGTCGTGCGGATCGCGAACCTGTCCGAGCGGGGCGACTACATGGGGGCGGTGAGGGCCTAGCGGTCCGGCCGGCTCCCGGTTGTTTCCCCGCTTCGCCGGGTACGTCGTGGGTGTGGCGGCTCGCCGGGGCGTGTCACGATCCTGAGCGGATCCGCCTCGGCTCACCCCGTCCCAGGATCGGTTCCGCGCATGGCCGTCAGCACGCAGATCGACGGACGCCCCGCACGCGCACGGATGCGCATGACGCCGCTCCGGCTTCTGCCGGACGAGGCCCTCGCCGCACGGGTCCGAGCGGGGGACGAGCGCGCCTTCGAGGCGCTCTACCGCCGCTACCGCGACCGCCTCTACGGCTACTGCGCGTCGATCCTCCGACAGCCGGAGGATGCCGAGGAGGCGCTCCAGAGCGCCATGGCCGGCGCGTTCCGCTCGCTGGCGGGGGCGGAGGAGCGCGCGCTCGAGGTGCGGCCCTGGCTCTACCGCATCGCGCACAACCAGTGCATCAGCATGCTCCGGCGGCGCCCACCGCTGGCCGCGGAGCCCCTCACCGGCTCGGAGATCACGCTCGCGCAGGGCCCGAGGGAGCGGCTGGAGGCGGCCGAGGAGCTCGCCGCCCTGAAGGAGGACCTCCTGACGCTGCCGGCGGACAGGCGGGGCGCGCTGGTGCTGCGAGAGCTCGGTGGGCTCACGCACGAGCAGATCGCGGGCGTCCTCGACCGGAGCCCGCGGGAGGTGAAGCAGCTCATCTACCAGGCGCGCCTGGCGCTCTCCGGCATGGCCGCGGGTCGCCGGATGGACTGCGGCGAGGTCCGCCGCCGGCTCTCGGACGGGGACGGCCGGGTGCCTGCGGGCGCGCGGCCTCGGCGCCCACCTGCGCGCCTGCCCGGGCTGCCGCGCGTTCCGCGAGACGAACGCCGCGCGGCCCGGCCGGCTCGCCGCCCTGGTCCCGGTCCTTCCCCTCGCCGCCGCCGAGCGCATCCTCCGCGCGGCTCAGGGCGCCTCCGGAGGGCTCGGCGGCGGAGGGAGCGCCGCGATCGGGGCCGGAGCGGCGGCCTCCGGCGTCCTCTCGGGCATCGGCGGCGGGATCGGGGCCAAGCTGGCCGTGGTGGCCGCGGTCGGCGGCTCGATCGTCGGCCCCGGGGCCGTGGTCGACGTCGAGCCGGAGCCGGGCGCGCCTCCGGCTCCGGCGGCCGCGACCCGGCCCGCATCTCCCGCGCCGCTCGCGGCGGCCGACCAGCCACGTGCGGGCGGGGCCGCCCCCCGGGACGCCCGCCCGGTCGTGAGGGCCACGCCCTCCGCGCCGGCGTCGCAGGCGCAGCCCGCCGGCTCCGGGTCGGCGTCCCAGCCGGCCGCCCCGGCCGCTCCCCTCGAGGGCGTCGAGCCCGTCGAGCCCGCCTCGACATCCCCGGCCCCCCACCCCCCGCCGGCCCCGCCGAGGCCTCCCGCGCGCCCCTCCCACCCGTCCCCGCCCGCCGACGCCGCCGCCTCCCGCCGCGCCCGGGCCTCCCGCCGCGCCCGGGCCTCCCGCCGCGCCCGGGCCTCCCGCCGCGCCCGGGCCTCCCGCCGGCCTGCCGGCACCCGCGCAGGCCACGGTGCCGGAGGCCGGGCCGCCGCCCTCGGCCGGGCCCCCGGCCGCGGCCGCTTCGCCGCCGGAGGCCGGGCCGCCGCCCTGGGCCGGGCCCTCGGGTGGGGCCGCGAGCCGGGCCGAGCCGGCGGCGTCCGGCGAGGCGCGACGCGCGATCGTGCCGACTCCGGCCGTCGCCTCGCGTTCGGGGAATTACAGGGGCGAGGACGACCTCGCCGCACCCCGGTGAAAGGCAGGCCTCCCATGAAGAGACGGTCGCTCGTCCTGCTGGTGGCGTTCGGGCTCGGGGCGGGTGTCCCCGCGACGGCGGTCGCCGGCGACTATTGCCCGCCCAAGCCGCCGCCGGTCAAGAAGAAGTGCAACTCGGGCCGCGGCAACGGGAGCGAGGGGAACTCCTCGCAGCTGATCATCCCGTCCACGGGCTCGGCGGGGACCTTCCCGACGGTCAACTGCGACCCCGGGAACTCCGGCGCGAAGAACCGCGGCGGCGACTGACCGGACCGCCCGACCGGACGGGAGCCGCGGCCCGGCTCTCGTCCGGCGCGGCCGCTACGAGAGCTGCACCTCCAGGCTCGCCTCGAGCGCCGGCCCGTCGCCGTCGGCCCCCGCCTTCTCGATGAGCAGGCGGCTGCGCCGGCCGTCGAGCTCGAGGGTCGCGATCTGGTTGTCGAACAGGGCTGCGTGCGCGAGCCGCCAGCGCACCGGCGGCGCGGGCACGCCGGCGGCCGCCGCCAGGACGGCCCCGAGCCGCGCGCCGGCGCGCGACGCGCCGAAGCGGACCACCCGCCGCTCACGGGCGTCGAGCGGGTTGCGCACCGGCGAGCACACCGCCTGGTAGACGCGGCTCTCGACGCCGTCCCGGGCGCGGAACGCGACGTCGGCGAGGTAGGCGTGGTGCACGTCGCCGGAGAGGATCCCGATCGTCGCGGGCGGCCTGCCCCGCTCGCCGGCGCCGACGGCCCGCACGAGCTCGACGAGGTCGTCGAACGCGGCGCGGAAGGCCCCCCAGTGCTCGAGGTCGATGCCACGCCGGATCCGCTCGCCGACCCAGGCGGCGGCCGGCCCCCAGGCGCCGCCGCAGACGGCCTCGTTCCAGGACTCGAGCGCCTGCATGCCCGGCGCCAGGAACGCCGGCAGGGAGGTGCCGATGAGCAGGTGGTCGACGTCGCCCCGGGCCCGCTCGTCGAGCCAGCGCCACTCCTCGGCGTCCACCATCCGGCGCGAGCCCTCGGTGAGGATGCGCCCGCCGCGGCTGTCGATCATCAGCAGTCGTGTGCGCCCGAAGTCGCGGTGGTAGCTCCACATCGAGCCGTCCGTCGTGCGCGCCCAGCGCGCGGCCAGCGCGCGCAGGACCGGCCCGGCCTCGCCGCTCTCGCGCACCCGCGACCAGACCCCGTCCTCGGCCAGGTCCGCCGGGGACAGGTTGCCGAGGTGCTGGTAGACCCAGTACGACATCAGCGCCCCGACGATCCGCTCCTCCCACCAGCTCTCGCGCCGGATCTCCTCGAGCCAGGCCTGGGAGGTGTTCCAGTCGTCGTGGACCTCGTGGTCGTCGAAGATCATGGCGCTCGGGACCGTGCTGAGCAGCCAGCGCAGCGCCGGGTCGCGCCACGACTCCCAGTAGAGGCGCGTGTACTCCTCGAAGTCCGCGGCCTCCAGGCCCGGCGGCCGGCCGGTGTCGCGGCGGCCGCGGAAGAACTCGCGGGCCCGGGGCGAGCCCTCGTCCGCGTAGACCTGGTCGCCGAGCACGATGAGGCAGTCGGGCCGGCGGTCCTCCGGCTCGCGCGCCATGCGCAGCGCCATCGCGTGGAGGGCGTCGCGCTCCGCCCCGCGCGGGTCGTCGTCCTTCGAGAGCGTGTAGGGCGGCTCGTGGGGAACGGCCACGCGGCACGAGCCGAAGGCCAGCCGCAACGGCGCGCCGTGCTCGGGCGTCCGGATGACGGACGGGGGGAAGGCGCCGCCGGGGGCGGGCCAGCGGACCCGGCCGTCGAGCCGCACCTCGTACGGCGTCGAGGCGCCGCGCGGGAGCCCCGTGACGGTGACCAGCGCGTAGTGGTGGCCCTCCACCGCGAAGGTCCGGGCCCGCGAGCCCAGGATCTCCACCTCGCAGGGGGCGTCCGCCTCCACCCAGACGGTGGCCTCGGAGTCGCCGATCCAGCGCAGGAGCGGACCCACGATGAGGTCGGCCTGTCGCGCCCCCTGCACGCTCCCTATGTTCCCTTCGGGTCGGCGCTCACTCCCGGCGCCTCCTGGGGTCGTGGTCGCCGAGGCCGGCTCCCCGGCGTCCAGGACTCTGCCGGATCCCGGCCTGGCGCATCCCCGGCCGGCCCGACACACTCCGGCCCCGATGCGAGCGATCGCCTTCGAGCGCTACGGGCCGCCCGGCGAGGTCCTCCACGCCGCCGAGGTGGAGCAGCCGGCGATCGCGCCCGACGAGGCCCTGGTGCGCGTCCGCGCCGCCTCGGTCAACGCCGCCGACTGGCACCTCATCCGGGGCGAGCCGTACGTCGCCCGCCTCAGCTTCGGGCCCCGCCGCCCGCGCCATCGCGTGCCGGGCTGCGACGTGGCCGGGGAGGTCGTCGCGGTCGGCGGGAGCGTGACCGCCCTCCGGCCCGGCGACGAGGTCTACGGCAGCCCGTTCCCGCGCTTCGGCGCCTTCGCCGAGCTCGTCCCCGTCCCCGAGGGCCAGCTTGACCTGAAGCCCGCCGGCCTCTCATTCGAGCAGGCGGCGGCTGTGCCCGTGGCGGCGCTCACGGCCCTGCAGGCCCTGCGCGATCACGGGCGGGTCGAGCCCGGCCGGCGCGTCATGATCATCGGGGCCTCCGGCGGCGTCGGGACCTTCGCCGTGCAGATCGCCAAGCACCTCGGCGCCGAGGTGACCGGCGTCTGCAGCACCGCCAAGGTCGACCTGGTCCGCTCGCTGGGCGCGGATCACGTCATCGACCACACCGCGGCCCGCGTCCCGGAGCCCGGAGGGCGCTACGACCTCATCCTCCAGGCCGGGGGGACCGCCTCGCCCTCGGAGTGCCGGCGGGCGCTCGCCCGGGACGGGACGCTCATCGCCATCAGCGGAGACGCCGAGGGCCGCTGGATCGGCCCCATCGCGCGCGTCCTCGCCGCGGGCCTGTCGTCGCCGTTCGTGAGCCAGCGGCTGACGAGCTTCACGGCGCGGCCGAAGCGGGAGGACCTGCGACTGCTGCGGGAGCTCATCGAGGCGGGCGACGTCAGGCCGGTCATCGACGGCACCCGGTCCCTGGATGAGGTCCCCGAGGCCGTCCGGCACCTCGAGGAGGGGCGCGCTCGCGGGAAGACCGTCATCGTCGTGGAGACGTGAGCACGGTCGGGGAGGAGGGCCCGGATGCTGACCGCACGGCTGGGCGACCTGGAGCTGACGGACTACTGGTGCGACGCCGACCCCACCCTGCGCGGCAGGCTGGGCCTGCCGATGCACACCGGGACCGGGGCGGCGAGCACGGCGGTGATCTCCTTCGAGCACCAGCCGGGCGAGCACCACGGACGGCACACCGACAGCGCCGAGGAGGTGGTGCTGATACTCGAGGGGAGGCCGAGGTCACGGCCGCGGACGAGCGGGGGCGTCTGGGCGCGGGCGCGGTGGCGCTCGTCCCGGCGACGGTCCCCCACGACCTCCGCAACGTCGGCGAGGGGGTGCTGCGGGTCGTCGGGTTCTTCTCCAGCGCCGCGGTCGTGAGCCACTTCGACGAGACGCTCGCCCCGTTCGGCCGCTCCATGCTGACGCTCGGGGCGCCGGACGAGGTGCGCTAGCGCCGCCCGAGCACGAGCGCCTCCGAACGGTCAGTAGCGCTGGAAGGCGGCCCGGCGCTCCTCGTCGGCGTCGGCTGCGCGGTCCCGCTCCCATTCCGAGCGCCGCACGGCGACGTACGAGCGGGCGAGCTCCTCACCGAGCGCCGACAGGAGGATGGGATCGGACTCGAGCGCGTCGAGGGCCCCGCCGGGCGAGCGGGGGAGGCGCTCGATGCCCAGCTCGGCCCGGGCGCGCTCCGACAGGCCCGCGGGGTCAACCGTCACCGGGGCGGGCGGCTCCAGGCGCCGCTCGATCCCGTCGAGGCCGGCGGCGGCGAGCGCGCCGAGGGCGAGGTACGGGCTGGCGCTGGCGTCGCAGGGCTTGTACTCGACGTTCGTGGTCGCGTCCTCCATGCCGGTCAGCGGGGAGCACGCCCGCACGGCGGCCTCGCGGTTGTCGTGACCCCAGCAGCGCCACGCGCCCGCCCAGGCGCGGGGCACGAGGCGCCGGTACGAGCCCGCGCTGGGGGCCGTGAGGGCGCAGAGCGCGGGAAGGTGGGCCAGCAGGCCGGCGGTGAAGCAGCGGGCCGTCTGGGAGAGCCCCTCCAGGGCATCCGGGTCGGCGAAGGCGTTGCCGCCGTCCGGCGCCAACAGCGAGAGGTGGACGTGGACGCCGCTGCCGGCCGCCTCGGGGACGGGCTTCGGGGCCAGGGATGCGACCAGGCCGCACGCGCGCGCCGCGCCCCGTAGGGCCTCGCGCACCAGGACCTGCTCGTCGGCGGCGCGCAGGCCCGGGCCCGGCGCCAGGGCGACCTCGTTCTGGCCCCAGCCGCCCTCGGCGTGGCAGCCCTCGACCTCGATCGACTGCGCCTCGAGAGCCTCGAGCAGCGCGTCGGTGTGGTCCTGGGCCGCCGCCGCGCCGATCGCCGAGAAGCACGGGGTGCGGTCGATCGGCTCCGGCCCCGCGGCGCTCTCGCGGGCCAGCACGTACTCGTTCTCGAACCCGGCCCGCAGCGCCAGGCCCGCCGCCGCCAGCCGCGCCTCCATGCGCCTCAGGAAGTCGCGCGGGCAAGTGGCCTCGGGCGCGCCGTCGAGGCCGACCCAGTCGGCCAGCACGGCCGCGGTGCGGGGCGCGTAGGGCAGGACGCGGAAGGTCGCCGGGTCGGGGCGCAGCCGCATCTCGCCAACGGGGCCCACGCCCGGGACGTCGGCGATCTCGTCGCGCGCCGTCTGCGCCGGCTGCGCCCGCGTGAGGCCGACGCCCGCCGCCATCCGGGCGCGCAGGCGGCCGGTCGCGACCCCCTTGGAGCGGACGATGCCGTCATTGCCGCACCACATGACCCGGGTCACCCGCACGCCGCGGCCCTCGGCCTCGGCCACGACCTCGTCCACCGTTCGCCCGCCGGTCACCCGGCGCGAATCCTGCCCCACACCACGGCACCGCGCTTCGTGACGGCGAGGGGGACCTCGACCGCGGACGCTGCGGCGCTCGCGTCGGCGGCGCCGGCGCCCTTCCCGACCAGGTAGTCGCGGACCGCGTCGCGGTCGGGAAGCGTCACCAGCGCCAGGTCCCAGGCGTCCACCTCGACGGCCGCGAAATGCTCGGCCATCAGCTTCGGGGCGATCTCGGCGTCGAACGGGAGCGAGCGGCGAGGAAGCGCGAAGGCGAGCTCGGGCGAGTCGTGACGGCTGGGCGCCGCCGCCGCGACCAGGCCGCCCGGGCGGCCGACGCGACCCGCCTCCCTCAGCGCCGTCGCCGGGTCCTCGAGGTGGTAGAGGACGTAGAGCAGCGCAACGCCCCCGAACGACCCGTCGGCGAAGGGCAGCGACTCGGCCCGTCCCGGCAGCGCCCCCGCCGGCGCCCTCGCCAGCATCGCCGGCGAGGAGTCGAACGCCCGCCCAGGCGCCGGGGGGAAGGTGGCGCGCCAGCTCGCCCGCACCGCACCCGACGTCGAGCACGGGCAGCGCCCCGGCGGCGACGAAGCGCGAGGCGACGGCGCCGTGCACGTCGGCGGCGGCCCCGTGGCGGGCGAGGACGTCGCGGGCGAGCTGGAAGCGGCCGGGCCGGGTGTCGTAGTCAACGGGCACGGGTCGGGTGCGCCTGGGGATGCGATCACCCGTCGTTGAGGCCGCCCATGGCCGCCAGTCTTGCACCCGTGGGCGCCTGGTCGGCGCCTCCAGGATCCTTAAACGGCCGCCGGCGGCGCCGGCTCAGCGCCCGCCCGGCGCCTCGACGCAGACGACGATCGCGGACGGCTCGACGTCGGCCTGGAGCGACCTCACCTTGGACCGGTCTCCCCCGTCGATCTCGTAGAGGACCTTGCGGTCCATCTCGACGCGCACCGAGGCTGCCTTCGCCGTCCGGGCGCCCGCCGCGTCCTCGGCCGAGCCGACGGCGATGCTCGCCACCGTCCGCAGGGTCTCCGGGACGCCGGTCGCGGTCAGGACGCCGACCTCCAGCAGCCCGTCGTCCGGTCGCGACTCCCGGAAGAGCTCGAGGCCGCCGAAGACCTGGCCCACGTTGGAGACCAGCACGCAGGAGGCCGCGCCCTCGTACCACGCCGTGCCGTCGATCGTGATCGAGGCGTCGAACGGCTTCGCGCGCAGGTTCTTGAGCCCGGTCCAGACGTAGCCGAGCCGGCCCAGCCGGTCCTTCAGGCCTCCGTCGGCGTCGGCGATCATGAGCGCGTCCAGGCCGGCTCCGGCCATCACCGCGAACGCCTCGCCGTTGATGCGCCCGATGTCCAGCCGGCGGCGCTCGCCGCCGAGGCCGATGTCCACCGCCGCCTCGATGTCCCGCGGCACGCGGAGGCTCGAGGCGAGCAGGTTCGCAGTCCCGGCGGGGAGCAGCGCGAGCGGCGTGTCGCTGCCGGCGGCGGCGTCGATCGAGCGCTGGGCCATGCCGTCCCCGCCCCACACGAAGATCAGCTCGGCGCCCCACTCGATCGCCTTGCGCACCGCCTTCGGCGCCTTGCGGCTCTTGGGCACCTCGCGCCAGCGCAGCCTCGTCGATCCCGCGGCGCTCGAGCACCGACCGCAGCTCGGACAGCCCGCCGCCGAGGCTCTTGCCGCTGTGGGCGACGACCGCGACCTTCACGCCGACCGCTCCCGCTGGATGGGGCGCGATGCCGGCTCGCGACGGCGATGCTGCGCCTCGCCGAAGGCGCGCACGGCGACCAGCGCGACGAGGAGGCAGCCCGCGCCGAGCAGCGCGCCGCCGACGGTGTCGAAGGGGTGATGCATCCCCCGGTACATCCGCGAGGAGGAGACGAGGAGCACCGCGGCGATCGCCACGGTCCACGAGACGACCGTCACCCAGCGGCGCCGGAACGCCGTCGAGACGATGAGCGCGAGCCCGACGTAGACCACGACGGTGGCGGCCACGTGCCCGGAGGGGAAGCTCTCGTCGACCGGCAGGTCGTCCATGCGCGGGACCTCCGGACGCTCGCGAGGGGCTCCGAGGGCGGCGAGGCGGTACAGGGTCAGCTCGATGACGATCGCGGTCGCCAGGAACACGCCGATCCTGAGGCGCCTGACCACCGCGCCGACGATGAGCGTCGCGATCACCAGCCCCGGCAGGACCGGCACGTCGCCGATCCTCGAGCCCACCCACGACGCGTCGTCGAGCCAGGGGCGCCGGTGCTCGGCCAGCCACTCCGGCAGCCAGCGGTCGGCCTCCGCGATCGGATCGATCGGCAGCAGCAGCTTCGTCAGCAGCAGGCCGAGCAGCACGATCACGGCCGCCAGGAGCGCCTAGCCGGCCAGGGTCACGACCGTGAAGGTCCAGGTCGGCCGGTGGCCGCGCGACCGCTCGGCCGCCCACATCGGGACGCCGCCGCCGCGCGGCTCGACGATGGTCGTCTCGGCGCGCCGCCGGTGGTCCCGGCCGTCCGCCGGGGATGTCGCCGGCTCGGCGCCGGGCGATCACCACGTGCGGGGGTTTCCCGCCCGTTCGTGCGTGGAAACTGTCACGCTGCCTGCAAAGCTCCGTCGGCCGCGCGGTTCTCAGACCACGGCGGCGATGCATCCGAGACGTGCCCCTCCTCGCGCTCACCCTGATCGCAGCCGCCGCCGGCCTGTCTCGCCGCCGTCACGGCCCTGCGCTACCCGCGCTCGGCCCCCGGCGCCACGACCGGACCGGTCGTCGAGGCGGTCGCGCGCGCGTCCGAGCGACATGCCGCCATCCGCCGCTGGGCCCGGGCGCGCCGCGACCCCGGCGTGTCGACGGGGCTGGCGCTCACGCTCGCGGCGGCGGTGGCGATCGGCGGCGTCGGCGCGCTCGGCCTCGTCGCCTACCTCGCCCGGCGGAAACGACGCCCTGCGCCGAGTCGACGCGACCGCCGCCCAGTGGGGCCATGACCATGCGACCGACCTGACCACGAACGGCATCGAGATCGTCACCCAGCTCGGCGAGACGTGGCTCGTCGCGGTCGCCGGGCTCCTGGTCGCGGCCGATCGAGTGGCGGCGCGGCTCGAGCCGGCTCGTGGCGCCCTTCCTGGTCGCCGTCGTCGTCGGCGACAAGATCCTGACGACGACGACCAAGGAGCTCCTCGACCGCGCGCGGCCCACCCTGAACCCCGTCGCGGAGACGCTCGGGCCCTCGCTCCCGAGCGGGCACTCCTCCACGGCCGCGGCCTTCTTCGCCGCCGCCGCGCTGGTCCTGGGCTGCCGCCGGTCGTCCCGGGCGCGGGCCGCGCTCGCCGGCGGGGCGGTGGGCATCGCGGTCGCCGTCGCCTGCAGCCGCGTGCTTCTCGACGTCCACTGGCTGTCGGACGTCGTGGCGGGCCTCGCCCTCGGATGGGCATGGTTCGCCGTCTGCGCCATCGCCTTCGGCGGCCGTCTGCTGCGCTTCGGAGTGACCGCCGAGCGCATCGAGACGGCGGCGCGCGCCCCCGGCCGGGGGCGCGCGGCTCCGGGCGACGCTCCTACCCCAGGGCTGAGGCGATGATCCAGACGACCGGGATCAGGAGCACGGCCACCGCGAGGGCCGCGGCCGCGGTGCCCATGCGCCGGGAGCCCGTGGTCGCCGTGGGGTCGCGCCGGGCCCGCAGCCCGAGGACCAGGCCCGCGACGGCGAGCGGGACGCCGATGACGATGCCCCCGGCGGCGAACCAGTCCCATGGGAGCAGGCTCCCGGGCAGGGAGAGGAGGGCGAGGGCGAGGGCGAGGTGGGGCGCGCCGAGGCGGCGCGGGGGCGAGACGTCGATGTGGCGGGTGCTGGTGCTCATGGCTCCTCCGAGGCGTGGTGAACCGTCGGAGCGATCCTCCCGGCGCCCGGCCCGGGCGGCATCGTGGCGGGCCCCGGACCGGCCTACGTGGTGGCGCGGAAACCGGGACCCGCGTCGGCGCGCAGGTAGGTGAGGACGGCCAGCACGCGCCGGTGATCCTCGTCCGAGGCCTGCAGGCCGAGCTTGCCGAGGATGCTGCGCACGTGGGTCTCGACGGTGCGGTCGGTGAGCCAGAGGCGCCGCGCGATGCCCGCGTTGGTGCGGCCCTCGGCCATCAGGGCGAGCACCTCGCGCTCCCGCGGGCTGAGCGCGGCGAGGGGATCGTCGCGGCGGCCGGCCACGAGCGCCGCCACCACCTCCGGGTCGAGCGCCGACCCGCCGGCGGCCACGCGCCGCAGCGCGTCGAGGAAGTCGTCGACGTCGAGCACCCGGTCCTTCAGGAGGTAGCCGAAGCCGCCGGCGGCGACGAGGTCGAGCGCGTGGCGCGTCTCGACGTGCTGGGACAGCAGCATCACCGCGACGCCCGGGTGCCGGCTCCGGATCTCGGCCGCGGCCCGGGCGCCGTCGTCGTCGTTCCCCGGCGGCATCCGGATGTCGACCACGGCCAGGTCCGGGGCCTCGCGGGCGACCGCCTGGATCAGCGCCGGGGCGTCGCCGACGGCGGCGGCGACCTCGTGCCCGGCGTCGCGCAACAGCAGTGCCAGCCCCTCGCGGAAGAGGGCCGAGTCCTCGGCGATCACGACCCGCACGGGAGCACCACCTCCAGCCGGGTGCCGGCGCCGGGCGGGCTGTCCAGCGTCATCGCGCCGCCGTGGGCGGCGACCCGATCGGCGAGGCCCGCGAGCCCGCCGCTGGCGGTGGCCGCCGCCCCGCCGCAGCCGTCGTCGGCGATGGTCACGACGAGCCCGCCGTCGAGGCGCTCCGCGCGCACCTCCACCCGGGTCGCGCCGGCGTGCTTCACCGCGTTCGCCACCGCCTCCATCACGACGTAGTAGGCGGCGGTCTCGATCTCGGGTGGAAGGCCCTCCGGCGGCCCCTCCACGCCGACCGGGAGCGGGCTGCGAAGGGCCAGGTCGGCGAGGGCCGGCCCGAGCCCGCCGTCGAGGGCGCTGGGACGCAGTCCCCGGGCGATCGCCCGCAGCCCCGCCACCGCCTCGGCCAGCTCGTCCACGGCGACGTCGAGGCTGCGCACGACCTCGGGGTCGGCCCCGGGGCGCCGCTGCACCCGCCGCAGGGACATGCCGAGGGCCACCAGGCGCTGCTGGGCGCCGTCGTGCAGGTCGCGCTCGAGCCGCCGGCGCTCCTCGTAGCCGGCGCGGACGATCCGCGTCCGGCTCTCCTCGACCTCCTCGAGCTGGCGGCGCAGCTCGCAGCGCAGCCGGGCCACCTCGACCGGCAGGGCCGCGGCGCGGACGACGTCGGCCAGCAGGCCGGGGCGCTCCAGGAGACGGTCGGCGTGGACGATCAGGCCGAGCGGAGCCGACCCGCGCCCGACGCCGGTCACCGTGCGCCCTCCGCCGGTGGCCGGCGCAGCGCGCACGACCCCGGCCAGGTCGGCGTGCACGCCGGGCTCGGGCAGCCACACGAGCAGGCGCAGGCCCGGGTCGCCGAGCGTGTCCCGAAGCACGGCCTCGATGTCCTCGGGCTCGGCGGTGCCGTCGCGGAGGCGGGCGGCGAAGGCCTCCACGCGCGCCACGGCGCTCGCGCGGTCGCGATCGAAGCGCCGGTCAACCACTCGCTGCAGCCGCCGCCGCAGCGGGTCGAACGCCAGCGCGGCGGCGGCGGCCGCGACGGCGGCACCCACGGTCGAGCCGCCGCCGAGCGGCACCGCGACGATCAGGGCGACGGCGATCACGCCGGCCGCGAGCACGACCGACATCGCCAGCCACGCGATCGTGCGGCTGATGACGCGGTCGACGTCGTACAGGCCGTGGCGCAGCATCGCGACCGCGACCCCGGCGGTCAGCGCCAGGTAGGCCGCGAGGAACGAGACCAGCGTCACCGGCCCCGCCCCGTCGGTCACCATCCCCTCGACGATCCCCGCGACGAGCGCGACGGGCAGGAGGATGGCCGCGGCCGCGAGCCACTTGATCTGGATCCGCTCGACCCCGCGGGAGCGGCGGAAGCGGACGATCATGGCCGTCGCGGCGAGCGCCACCGCCGCCAGCAGCGCGCTCAGCCCGACGGCGCTGAGGGCCGCGGCCGCGCCGTCCGGAAGGGCGGGCAGGGGGCGGGCGACGTCCTCGTAGGGAGCGTCGAACGGCTCGTCGCGGAACGGCGCGATCACGGCCATCAGCACCGGAGCACCGATCGCCAGCCACACGGCCCAGCGCCAGCGCGGCCCCGGCGGCCGGCCGTCGGGGAAGAGCAGCAGCAGCAGGGCCAGCAGCCCGAAGACCGGGATCCAGTCGCTGTTGTAGAAGAGCGCGGCCCATCCGGCACCGGCGACGTGGCCGTCGACCGCGGCGCCCGCCCAGGCGTCGAAGGCCGCGTCCAGCGCCGGCACCAGGCCGAGGCCGGACACGATCGGCCCCACCGGGTTCGTGGGTCGCCTGCGCGCGATCGCGACCCCGGCCGCCAGCGCGGGGATCGAGAAGGCGGCGAAGGCGAGGACCGCGAATGTCGAGCTCGCGGGCTCGTCGTCGATGCCCCGCAGCACGAGGGCGGCCGCGAAGGCGGCTGCGGCGAGGGCCGCGCAGGTCCATGCCGCCACCGGTGGCCAGCGCACGGCCCGATTCTCCCACCCCTCGGGCCCTCGCGGGATCCGTGCCAGCACCGATCGCGAGGGGCGTCGCCCTCCCACCCGACGCGCGAGCGCGCCCCGCCGGACCTGGGGTATGGTCGCAACGACGGATCGCGCTCTCTCACCCAGGCGGTGGCTGTGGCTCGTGGCGGCGCTCGCCGCGGGGCTGACCTGGGGCGCGCTCGCCCAGGCCGAGGCGTCTGACGGAGGGCGGGCGCGCGAGGGGGCGGTCGCCCCCGCCGCCGCGCAGGGCGACTTCACCGGCCGCGTCGCGATTCCCGGCGGCCGCAAGCTCTACCTGGAGTGCCGCGGCGCGGGGAGCCCCACCGTGGTGCTCGAGGCCGGCACCGGCGACCGCTCCGACGTCTGGAGCGCCGCGCCATCCGGGCCCGGGGAGGCCGTGCTGCCGGCGGTCGCGCGCTTCACCCGCGTCTGCGCCTACGACCGCCCGGGCACCTACGCGAGCCCGGAGGAGCTGAGCCGCAGCGACCCGGTGGCGATGCCGCGCAGCGCGGCCGACATCGTCCTCGACCTGCGCGCGCTGCTTCACGCCGCCGGGGTCCCGGGCCCCTACGTGCTGGCCGGCCACTCGTTCGGCGGCATGGTCGTGCGCCTCTACGCCACCACCCACCCTCGAGGAATCGCCGGGCTCGTCTCGATCGACGCCCAGAACGAGGACTTCGCCGCCGCCTCCAAGGAGCTCCTGACGCCCGAGCAGTACGCGGCCGCGGTGCTCAACCCCGCCCCGCCGCCCGGCCTCGAGGCCTACGCGGCGATCGAGCGCCTCAGCCTCGAGGTCAGCGCCGCCCAGATGCGCCAGGCACAGGCCGACACGCCGCTGCGACCGATGCCGCTCGTCGTCCTCTCCCACTCCCGGACGCTCCCGAACCCGTTCGGGTTCCCGCCCGACTTGCCGGCCGCGGCGCTGGAGCGGGCCTTCCAGGACTCGCAGGACGCGCTCGCGAAGCTCGTGCCGGGCGCCCGCCACGTGATCGCCACGAGGAGCGGGCACTACATCCAGCTCGACCAGCCCCAGTTGGTGACCCGCGAGATCCGCCGAGTGGTGAGGGCGGCGCGCGGTCGCTGAGCGGCACGCCGGCGCCCGAGATGGGCCACACTGCGTGCATGACGGCGTCCGCCCACGGCCAGAGGGACCCGGGCTCGAGGGAGTGGGCGAACGAGGCGGTCCGTCGCATCGACGCCGACGCCAACCGCTCGGCCGACACGCACCTGCACGTCTTCCCGCTGCCCGCGGAGTGGGGGATCGACCTCTATCTGAAGGACGAATCGGTCCACCCGACGGGATCGCTGAAGCATCGACTCGCCCGCTCGCTGTTCCTCTACGGCCTGGTCAACGGCCGGATCACCGAGCGGACGACGATCGTCGAGGCCTCGAGCGGCTCGACGGCCGTCTCCGAGGCGTACTTCGCCCGGATGCTCGGCCTGCCGTTCGTCGCGGTCATGCCGGCGGCCACCAGCCCCGAGAAGATCGCGCTGATCGAGGCGCAGGGAGGGGCGTGCCACCTGGTCGACGACCCGACGACGATCGTTGACGAGGCGCGCCGGCTCGCGGCCGAGCGGGACGGGATCTTCCTCGACCAGTTCACCTACGCCGAGCGCGCGATGGACTGGCGCGGCAACAACAACATCGCGGAGTCGATCTTCGAGCAGATGGCGCTCGAGCGGCACCCCGTTCCCGCGTGGGTCGTCGTGGGGGCCGGAACCGGCGGCACCAGCGCGACGATCGGCCGCTTCGTGCGCTACGGGCGGTATGCCACGCGACTGTGCGTGGTCAACCCGGAGGACTCGATCTTCTACCCGAGCTGGGTGGGCGACCCGTCGGCATTCACCGGCCGGCCGTCCCGCATCGAGGGCATCGGACGCCAGCGGATGGAGCCGTCGTTCCTGCCGCACGTCGTCAACCGGATGATCCGGGTTCCGGACGCGGCGTCGATCGCGACGATGCGCCTCGTGAACGCGCGCACGGGACGGAGCGTCGGCGGCTCCACCGGGACCAACGTCTGGGGAGCGCTGCTGCTCCTCGCCGAGATGCGCTCGCGCGGCGAGCGGGGCAGCGTCGTCACCCTCATCTGCGACGGCGGGGAGCGCTACGCCGGCACCTACTACGACGACGCCTGGGTCGGCGATCAGGGCCTCGAGCTCGCGCCGCACACCGAGGGGCTCGAGACGTTCCTCGGGGGCGGAGCATTCCCCGTCGCGGGGGCGGCGCCCGGACCGGCCCGTCCGGTCCCCACGCCGATCGGCCGGGCCCTCAGACCTCGGTGATCTTGTCGCGGATGATGTCCATGACCTCGGGCGGGACCTCGTCCATCCCGTGGGCGTCGTGAGCGTGTGAGCTGATCTCCTCGAACAGCTCCTCCTCGCCGTCGCGGCGCGTCACCCACGTGCAGCCCGGCACCACATCGCCGCAGTAGAACTGCTTCACCCCACCCCCTGACCGGTTGGCGGTCACCCTAGTCGGCGCCGCGGCGGGCGTCCACGAATCCCGGCGGCCGAACGGCGCGTACACTCGGCGCATGTGCCGGGTCCTCGCCTACCTGGGTGAGCCGCTGCCCGTGCGGAATCTGCTGTTCGATCCCGAGTACAGCCTCGTGCGGCAGTCGTACAGCCCGCGGATGATGAACACGTTCCTGAACCTCGCGGGCTTCGGCATGCAGGCGTGGGACCCGGCCTCCCTCGAGCCCGAGGATCCCTTCACCTACCGCTCGACCACCCTGCCGCCGTTCGACCGCAACCTGCGCTTCCTCTCGGCCAAGCTGGCCCCGACGTGTCTGGTCGCGCACGTTCGCGGCGTCACCTACTCCAACGAGGCGGTCGTCACCGAGACGAACCTCCACCCCTTCCGCTTCGACGGGACCCGCGTGGTGCTCGCGCACAACGGGCACCTGCGGCAGTTCCCGCGCATGCGCCACTCGCTCATCGAGCACGTGAGGCCGGAGCTCGCGCAGCGCATCGAGGGGACCACGGACTCCGAGTGGATCTACGCGCTGATCCTGTCGCAGCTCGACGACCCGTACGGGCTGCCGGAGACCCGCGAGCTCGCCGACGCCACCACCGAGGCCCTCCGCATCCTGCGCGATGTCCGCGCCGCGCACGGCATCGACACCTCCTCGCCGGTCAACCTCTGCGTCAGCACCGGCCGCGCCGTCGTCGCCACCCGCTTCTCGTTCGACTACGGCTGGTATCCGCCCGAGGACGACATGCTCGAGACCGACCTCCCGTTCGTGAGCCTGTGGTACGCGCTCGGGGGCGAGTACACCGAGCGCGCCGGCGACTGGGAGATGACGGACGGCGATCCCCCCCGCTCGGTGATCGTCGCCTCCGAGCCGCTCACGACCGACCACTCGACCTGGCTCGAGGTGCCGGAGTACTCGATGGTGACCGCCGAGCTCACCCGCGACGGGCTCGAGTTCGACGTGCACGACCTGGATGTCTGACCTCGAGACCGTCAACTTCCTCGCGAGCCTTCCGCTCTTCGCCGGCGGAGAGCAGGCGGACCTGGCGGAGCTGGCGCGGGTGATGCGCCGGCGAACGGTGCGGGAGGGCGGGATCCTCTGGCGCCAGGGAGACGACGCGCGGGAGGTGGTGTTCATCGTCGAGGGCGGCGTCTCGGCGTCGATGCGCCTGCCCGGCGATCGCTCGGTGGAGATCCGGAGAGCCGGTCCGGGGGACATGCTCGGCGAGATCGCGGTGCTCGATGGCGGAGCCCACCCGACGAGCGTGAGCGTGACCGAGACCGCGACCGTGCTCGCCCTCGGCCGGGTGGATCTCGCGGCGCTGCTCGCCCGTCAGCATCCGGCCGCGTTCAGCCTGAGGCGCCGCCTCGCCTCGCTCTTCACGGCACGCCTCCGCAGTCATCTCGGGCACCTCGCCGGCCCGCTCGGCGACGACCTGACCGGACCGCCGGCCGAGGATGGGTCACGGGCGTTCGCCGACCTGGAGTTCTGCAACCCGCCCGACAGCAAGTACGTCCGTCGCATGGCGACCTTCCACGACTTCGATCCGCTCGCGGTCTGGGGCTTCCTGACATCGGGGCGGTACGCCCGGTGCGCGCCGGGGCGCACGCTGCTCGCTGAGGGGGCGCCCTCGACGGCCTGCTTCCTGACGATCAACGGCGCCGTCGAGAAGGTGATGGTCCGCGGCGACCGGCGCATCCGCGTCGGGCTGGCAGGGCCGGGGAAGGCGTTCGGCTACGAGAGCCTCATCGACGGTCGCCCGTCGCCCGTCACCGCGATCGCACGGGAGCGGACGCTCCTGCTCGTCCTGGCCCGCGACCCGTTCCAGCAGCTCTTCAACGCCGAGGACGCCATCTCCCGCGTGTTCCTCGACGTGATCCAGCGGGACATCGTGGCCACCCTGCGCCAGACGCTCCCCCTGCTCCTCCGCCAAGCCCGTTCCGGCCCGGTCGAAGCCGACCTGGCGGCCCGGCCGACGAGTGGCGCCAGATAGGATCGGCACAGTGGCGGTCACCCTTCTCGACGCCACCGACGAAGGAGGAGAACGGGCATGACGAACGGCGGATCGCAGGAAAGCGGGTCTCCTTCCGAGCTGATCGACGCGAGGATCAAGGAGCTCGGCGACTGGCGGGGCGAGATGCTCAGCCGGCTCCGCGCCCTGGTCAAGGAAGCCGATCCCGAGGTCGTCGAGGAGTGGAAGTGGAGAGGGGTTCCGGTGTGGTCGCACGACGGAATGGTCTGCACGGGCGAGACCTACAAGGACGTCGTGAAGACGACCTTCGCCAAGGGGGCGGCTCTGGAGGATCCCTCGGGCCTCTTCAACTCCAGCCTCGAGGGGAACACGAGGCGCGCCATCGACTTCCACGAGGGCGAGACGATCGATGAGGAGGCGTTGAAGTCCCTCGTTCGCGCCGCCGTGACCCTGAACAGGGCCGCAGCCCGAAGCTGACCCACGGATCGTGAAGGCCGGGGAGCGCCTCGCCAAGGTCGGGAACACCGGCCCCTCGGGCGGCCCTCACCCCTAGCCCGACCGGCGATCACGCTGCCCCCACGCTCGCCCCGAGGCGGTCGCCTCACGCGTGCGTCGCGCACCTCGGATACAGCACCTTGGAGACGTCGGCGATCTCCACCTGCGGCGTCCCCGTGACCCGGTACGCGTCCGGGATCGTGCGCGCGAGCTCTGACTCACGGAAGTCTTGGAACGACTCCCTCGACGCCCAGAGATAGACGCCCCCGTACTCGTCGCTCTCGGGGAACCGCAAGTAGTACTTCTGGACGAGGCCCGCGACGGCCATGTAGGCCGGGGCCCTTGACTCCACCGTCGCCTGGACCTCG
Source organism: Miltoncostaeaceae bacterium (assembly GCA_963808825.1). Lineage (GTDB taxonomy): Bacteria > Actinomycetota > Thermoleophilia > Miltoncostaeales > Miltoncostaeaceae > DATAGF01. The sequence continues at coordinate 130,666 of CAWEGW010000003.1, forward strand.
TCGTCGTCCAGCCCGGACCGGTAACGAACGATCTGCACGAGCACCTCAGCTCCCTCCTGCCCGAATGGATGTGGCGGAGCGGGTACGCTCCACCGCCGAGGCTGCCCGGCTCCCGCCGATGCAGCGTCGGCAGAAACCCCTATTCGGTGGCGAGGTCTCGCTCGAGGGTGCGGACGGCGTAGGCCGCCGCCTCGGCCCGGCTTCTCAGCCCGAGCTTCGAGAGCACCCGGGCCACATGGTGCTCGACGGTCTTTCGGGTCACGAAGAGGCGCTCGGCCATCTCGCGGTTGGACAGCCCCTCGCCGATGAGCCTGAGCACCTCGAGCTCGCGCGGGGTGAGCGCTCCCGGGCCACCGACGCCTCGTCGCGCGCCGCGGCTCGCCGTCGTCCCCAGCGAGCGGAGGAGAGCCGCTGCTGCGTTCGCATGATGCGCGGCGCCGAGATCCTCGAAGGCGGCGAGGGCGCTTCGAGCCTCCGCGATCGCGGCGTCGCGGTCGCCGGCGCCCAGCGCGCCCGCGAGCAGCAGGTGGGTGCGACCTGCCTCGAGGGGAATCTCGAGCCGGCAGAACGCGGCGAGCGCCGTCTCCAGATGGGGCCTCGCGCCCACGGCATCCCCGCCCGCGGTGAGCACCCGTCCAAGGGCACGATGGCCCCGCGCGACGACCGCGTCGCACCCGAGCCGGTCACCCAGATCGGCAAGCCAGGCGGCTCTTGCGGAGGCTGAGTCGGTTGCTCCCAGCGCAACCTCGGCCTCGATCAGCAGTTCCACGGGCAGCGCGCTCTCCACGCTCCCCTCCGCCATGTCGTTCGTGTGTCTGCGCAGAATCGCGACCGCCTGGCCCGGCTCGCCGCGCGCGAGATGGATCGTTCCAATCGCCACAGCAGCCGCGGGATGATCCTCGAACCCGTCGAGCAGGCGCTCCGCCTCCTCGATGCGACCCTGGGCCAGGCGCAGCTCCGCCAGCCTCGCCAGGGCTTCGCCCCGGAACGTGCGCTGAGCGGACGTCATCGCCTTGAGCGCAGTCGTCAGTTCCTCCTCGGCCCGCACCCACCGGCCCGTGGAGAAGAGCACTCCCCCATAGAGCGTGCGGCAGACGGTGTAGAGGAAGGGGCAGCCGTAGCGCTCGGTGAAGTCGTCGGCCGCGCGGATCCACTCGCCGGCGCGCTCGTACTCGGCGGCGCGGGTGCACGAGATGATCATCTGGCAGCTCGTGAAGACGACCGTGTTCAGGCTCCCGGCCTCGCCGCCGAGCGAGCCGGCCATCGCCTCGTCCAGCAGAGAGACCCCCTCGGCAACCCTGCCCATCGTGACGAGAGTGGAACCGATCTGGCTGAGGGCGCACAGCTCCAGGTCGATGTCGGCGGAATGCCGAGCGCTCTCGAGCGCCTCTCGAGCCAGCCGCTCGACCTCGACCGGGTCGGCCGTTGCGCCGGCCCGCATGAGCGCCACCCAGCCTGTGAGCGGCGCGAGCTCGAAGTCGGCGACGAGCCGCTCCGCGCGCGCAAGCCATCCAGCCGAGGCCGCGCGATTTCCGAGGTTCGCCCTGTGGGTCAGGCTCAGGCGGAGAGCGACAGCCGCCGCCTGAGCGAGGTTCTTCTCGCGGCGGAACTCAGCGTAGGCGCGCTCCCGGTACCGCACGGATGCCGCCACGTCTCCCAGCCACCAGACCGCCTCGCCCAGCCCCAGCAGCGCCTCTGCCGTCGGGGCCTGCTCGACTGCGGCCTCGAACGCCGACCTCGCCGCGGACCACTGTCCCCTCTCCAACGCAGTCCGGCCGGTGACAAGCGCGGTCTCGGCGTCACGCGCCACGGGATCATCATAGGCCCGGCACCGGGGTGCTGAGCGTCTCGCTCGGAAGTAGGCCCGGGCAGGGACGTCGCACGCCCGGGCTTGACCCGCCCCCCGGGCCGATTGGACAATCGCGCCGCTCTTCCGCCCGGCCCCGGCGAGAGTTGAGACCGATGTCCCGACGCGTCCGACCCGTGATCATCGCCGCCCTGAGCGGCGCAGGCCTGCTCATCGCAGTGGCAGTCGGAACCGCAGCTCCGCCATCGTCGTCGGAGCCACTCGTGATCGCCGTGGAGGGCCCGCAGAGCGGCGGGCAGGCGTCCAACGGGCTGGACCAGCTCCGAGGGGTGCAGCTCGCGGTGCGCCAGGTCAACGCTCACGGTGGGGTGCTGGACCGGCCGGTGCGGATCGTGAAGGCCGACGACGAAGGGTCGGCCGCACGGGCGAGGCCCGTGGCGCGCGCGGTCATCGGGCAGGGCATCGGGTTCGTGATCGGCCCGTACAACTCGTCGGTGGGGCTCCAGAACCTCTCGCTCTACCGGCAGAACCGGGTGCTCCCGGTCTGGATGACGTCGAGCGACGAGACGAAGGGTGCGGGCGCGACCGTGCAGCCGATGAACAGCCAGATCGCCCCGATCGAGCAGCGCTACCTGAGCTCCCTGCCCGCCCGGCGCGTGACCATGCTCGTGGACGACACGCCGAATGGCGCCTTTACGGAGGGGATGGCGCGGCGACTCCGGACGGCGCTCGAGAAGGTCGGCACCACGGTGGACTGGATCTCTGTCGTCGAGGGCGCCACGAGCGCGTACTACGCGGGCAAGGTCGGCGAGGCGCTCGCGACCAGGCCGGATCTCGTCTACGTGAGCACCTACTTCCCAGAGGGCGTGCAGATCGCCAAGGCGCTCGCTGCGGGGGGGACTCAGCCGCCGTGCCTCATGGGCCTGGCGAACGTCAACAATGGCTTCGTCGCGGGGACGACGCTGGCGGAGGCGCAGCGGTGCGTCTTCAGCGGCGTCCCGGCCGCCGGGCAGATGCCCTCGGCGCGGGGATACGTGCAGCAGTACCGGCGGGCGTTCGACAAGCGGCCGGGCGTGTGGGGGTCGTTCACGTACGACTCGGCGAGGATTCTCTTCGCGGCAGTCGAGCGGGCGGGGAGCACCCGGTTCGGCGCCGTGCTCAAGGCGCTGCGCGCGACCCGGAGCTACCGGGGCGCGACGGGGCCGATCACGATCGACCGCGACACCGGCTACCGGACGAACGTGCCGGTGAGCATCCTGACCGTCAACTCGAAGCAAAAGTTCGTGATCGCGCGCGCCACCTGACGGGCTGTCGACGGACGACGGCGAGTCGGCTGCGGGCCTCGACGCTCCGCCAGAAGGCATCGACCCGGGCGTTGAAGTCCTCGGGCACCTCCTGGAAGGGCTGGTGCGGCCCCCCGGGGATGCCCTTCCATCCCGCCTGGACAGCGGGGTTCCGCTCGTTCAAGCGGATGCACCCGGCAGGAGTCGAGGCGCCCGGGGACGAGGAGGGGTCCCCTTGGTCCAGGTTGACGCGCGTCTGAGGGCTGACCGATAGTCGCGCGAACATGAGCATGCGTCGCAACGTGGTCGCCGGGCTGATCGCGCTCGCCGGAGTCGGCATCGTCGCCGGCTTCGGCGACGGCGGCGGCGACCGCAGTGCCACGGCGACCGGCGCCGCCGCGCCGGCGGCGCCGGCGAGCGCGTCGCTGCCGGCGCGGCAGCGCGCGCGACTCGAGGCCGCCGTCCGCGCCGGTCTGCGGGCCGCGGAGACGACCGGGGTCGTCGTGGGGGTGCAGACGCCGAGGGGGCGGTGGGTCAGGGCGATCGGGATCGCGGACAAGCGCACGAGGGCCCCGATGCGGGCCGACGTCCACCAGCGGATCGGCTCGGTGACGAAGACCTTCACCGCCGCGCTGCTCATGCAGCTCGTGGGCGAGGGCAAGCTGTCGCTCGACGACACGATCGGCAAGTACATCGGCGGTGTGCCCAACGGCGACGCCATCACGCTGCGCCAGGTCGCCGGCATGACCAGCGGGGTGGCCAGCTACACCAAGAACCCGGCGTTCGTGAAGGCCCTGTTCGCCCACCCCAGGCGCACCTGGAGGCCGCGCGAGGTGATGGAGATCGGCCTCAGGGACTCGCCGGACTTCCCGCCCGGAACCCAGTTCGAGTACTCGAACACGAACTTCATCATGCTCGGCCTGGTGATCGAGCAGGTCGAGCGCAAGCGGATCGGCGCGGTGCTGCGCGAGCGGATCATCGATCCCCTGAAGCTCAGGGGGACCAGCTGGCCCGGAGGCTCGAGGAGGCTGCCCACGCCCCACGCCCACGGCTACACGCTGCAGGGCCAGTCGGGCGACACCCCGGTCGACGCGACGACGTGGAGCACCTCGGAGGAATGGACGGCGGGGCAGCTCATCTCGACCGCCGACGACCTCCTCGTCTACGGCCGAGCGACGGCGACGGGCCGTGGGCTGCTCAAGCCGGCGCAGCAGCGCGTGCGGCTCGAGTTCCCCACCACGCCGCCGCCGCTGGGCCGGCGGCTGTCGTACAGCATCGGGCTCGTGAGCGACCGGGGCTGGATCGGCCACACCGGCCAGGTCCCGGGCTTCACGACCACCGTCTACCACCACCCCGCCATCGACACGACCGTCGTCGTCGAGGCCAACAGCGACATCTCGACCGGCGCCTGCCGGGGCAAGGAGACGCTGGCGCCGGACCCGATCTCGAAGCCGTGCGCGAACCCGGCGGATCGGATCATGGGCGCAATCGCCCGGAGTCTCGGGCGCCCGTACCAGCTTCCGCCCGGCTGACGACGGCCGTCTGCGGAGAGCCGGAGGCCGAGGAGGGCTGACCTCGCAGACCTGAGGGACTGGCCCGTGGGCCGCCCCCCTCAGTCCTTCGCCCTTCGTGGTGAGAAGTCAGCTGAGCAGGCCCCTCCGACACGACGAGGCGCCAACGGCGCCGCGCTCGGGCAGATGCTGGACACGGGACCTCCTTCCGTGACACGTCGGCCTGGGCGGGCCATCTCGATCACCGTGCGGCCCTCGTACAGCAGCAGCGAGCAGAACAGATCGGCCTTCATCGGGACGATGACGGCCTGAGCGACAACTCGGCAGGAGGCGCGCCCGTAGCTCGCGCGGGCGGATCGAGCGGAGGAGCTGCGGTCAGAGGCGACGGACGGAGAAGTAGCTGAGGCCGAGCGGGTAGGAGGAATAGCCCCGACGCAGCTGGGGCCAGACGCGCCAGATGTACCGGTTGCCCCACCCGATGCGGCCGGCGGGCACCCTGAACCGGTTCACCCGGGGGAACGCCGACACCACCTTCTTGAGCGAGGCGTCCCCGAGGAGACGGAAGACCTGGACGTTGTACAGCCTGGCGCCCGGCCGAGCCTTCCAGCGCAGAAGCGGCCGGCGTGTCCAGGTGATGACGCCGGCCGCCGGCCGAAGATCGGGCGCGTTGATGAGGGTCAGGGTGATCGGGTTGGAGGGCGGCGACCCAGGGCCGCCCGCTGGCAGCGGGACGGGCTCCGCCGAGGGGACGGTGGCGCGGACGAGGTAGTCCACCAAGCTCACGGCCTCGTTTCCGGCGTCGTCGAGGGCCCTGACGCTGAAGCTCGCCGGCCCGGTCTGCGAGGTGTCGAGGGCCGCGCCCGGGGGCGACGTGCCGGTGCACGCCACGGCGTCCTGGCAGGAGTAGTCGGCCAGGAGTCGGGCGTTCTGGCCGATCTGCATCCCACTGGTCGGCTGCCGGACCGTGATCCGCGGCGGCGTCTGGTCAACGCGGAAGGCGCGCTCGGTGTCACCGCCTCCGGGGCCCTGACCGCTCGCCACCAGCCGGTACTGGCCATCTCCGATTCCCGAGAGCCGCACCTGCAGCGGCGAGCGACCGGCCCCTGAGGCAACACCGGCCACCGACCAGGAGATCCGCCGGTTTGGCGCGTCGGCCGTGATCACGTACGTCGGCACCGGGCCGGCCGCGTTCCAGACGTCACCGTCGGCCCCCGAGATCACGGGGGCGGCGCTCGCCCGAGCGCCTGCGAGCAGCCAGAGGCCGAGCGTGCCAGCCAGGACGACGAGGAGCAAACGGGCCCGCGTTGGCGGCGTGGGCACGGTCCGCGCCCTGAGAGGGGTCCTTCCCAGTGCAGGCACTCCTATGGCTGCCGGTCGACGGCGGTCACCCTACTCGACGCGAGGCCCTTCCTTCTCTTTCGCGGGCGCGCCCGGTCAAGAGGGAGAGAAGGGCCCGGTGGGACAAGCGCGGAGGGCCGGAAGGTATCCATGGAGATGACCGGGGTTCTCGACCGACCCGAGCCGGACCCGGCCGGTCAGCTCGACGGAACAGGTCGGCCCTCGCGCGCGCGAGGGCGGTGGCGAACCCGACGCAAGCGGCGGGGCGTGCTCGCGCTCGGCCTCGGCCAGCCAGCGATGCAGCGTGCGCGGGTTGACGCCGAGCGCTGCGAGCCCGCGCGCGTCGCGGCCACCGCGGGGCTTCCGCGAGCGGCATCGCATTGCTTCGCTGGCTGCTCCAAACGTCCTGCGTGCCGGGCCGCGACTCAGCTGAACCACGGCCGCGCGGAGGGGCGCACCCCTCTGGCTGTTGACCACCTGCGTTGGCCATTGAGGCGTCTTGAACGAGCACCGGAGCGCGCGAGAGCGACGAACGCCTCGTCCCGGAGCCGATGCCCTCGGGAGGAGTCGAGGCGCTGCAGACACCGGGGGTTAGGAAACCGGCGCGCGGCCTCGCCTTGAGGCTCAGCGAGCGGCGGCGTGTTGCGTTCCGCGTTGCGCCCCAGCCGGCCAGATGGGCGCCAGCGCGGCGCGCAGCCGGCGCCCTCGGGAGTGCTCGGGCGGCGGAGCCGCAGCCGGCCGCTCCGGGGATCGACTGAGCAGGCCAGGCCGGGGAGGGAGCCCCTCCCCGGCAGAAGCTCGATGTTTCTGGACACTGGACCTCCACCCGTGACAGGGTGGTCGCCGGTCCACGGGGAGGGGCTCAGGGGTGGGGCGTGCTCGAGACGGCAGCGGCGCGGCGGCTCCCAAGCGCTTTGGGCGGCGGCGCGCGCTGGCGCTCCTGATCCTCGTGGCGGCCGCCCTCGCCCTCGCGCTCACCGCGTGCGGACCAGTAGTCGAGGAGCCGGCCGCCGGCAAGCGGCCGGCCGCGGAGCCTAAGCACCCGAGCGCGATCCTGGTCAGCCCGTTCCACGACGCCCAGGTGGTCCGCGCCGACGACGGCATGGACCATGTCGAATACGACCTTCTCGTCGTCAGCGTGCTCGACGAGCCGGTGACGTTGTCGAGCGTGACCGTCCTCGATCCCGCCGGGAAGGAGCTCCAGCGGATCGACGGCGACGCGCTCGCCGCCGCGACCCAGACCCTCTTCGCGCACACGCCGTCACCCGTGATTCCCGCATCGGCGGCCCGCTCGGTCAACGTCAACCTGATCCTGCCGCCGGGCACCGCGCCGGAACGGGTCACGCACCGGATCGCCTACACCCTCGAGCCGGACACACACAACGCGGTGTTCATCGGCGTCCCCGAGGTCGACGGCCCCGAGGTCACGATCGACCGCCGACCGCCGATCGTGATCAAGCCGCCCCTCGAGGGGGAGGGTTGGCTCGTCGCCAGTGCGTGCTGCAAGCCCAACATCCACAGAGACACGCGATTCGCCATCGACGGTCGCCGCCTCGAGACCCCCGAGGCCTTCGCCATCGACTGGAACCGGATCAGGGGCGACAGGATCTTCGACGGGGACGGCAGCACGAACGAGCAGCACTACGCCTACGGAGCGGACGTGCTCGCGGTCGCCGACGGAACCGTGGTCTCGGTCCAGGACGGCAAGCCGGATCAGACCCCGAACGTGTTCTTGGTCCCGCAAGACTTCTCGGACTTCGGCGGCAATCATGTGATGCTCGAAATCGCCCCGAATGTCTTCGCGATCTACTTCCACCTGCAGCCGGGCAGCCTCACGGTGAAGGTCGGCGACGTCGTGGAGGCCGGGGCGCGCATCGCCAGGATCGGGAACACCGGCCCCTCCGCCGGCCCCCACCTCCACTTCGGCCTCGCCGACAAGCCCGACGGCGTCGCCGGACGGAGCCTGCCGTTCGTCTTCGACAGCTACACCCTGGTCGGCTCGGCCGACGAGGAGGCCTCGACAGCGGACCACATCGTGATCACGCCGGACCGGCGGCAGGTTCGTGACGCGTATCCGCTCCTCAACCGCGTCCAGAACTTCCCCTAGCCGAACGCTCGAGTGGGCGATCGGCGGCATACGACGAAAGAGGCGGTCGCGCGAATGGCGGAGCGTCGGACATGGTTGCTCGCGGTCGTCGTCGCGGCCCTGATCGCGGCGGCGGGGATCTCGACCTGGGCGGTGGCGGGGACCGCGGCTGACTCCAGCCCCGATGTGGCGGGGGTCGAGCCCGACCACCAATTCACCGTCCTCGCGGCGTCGGTGCTCACGCGCCCAAGCGCCGTGCGGGGCACCGATGGGCGCTTTCACATCGCGTATGAGCTGGTGCTGACGAACGCGACGCCGTTCGCGGTCGACGTCGAGCGAGTCGATGTCCGCGATGCCAAGACCCACCGGGTGCTGCTCTCGCTTGCCGGGCCTGACCTGGTCTCGAGGATGAATCCGGTCGGCGACACGCCGGCGGGCGTGCCGCCGGATCGCCCGCCACCGTCTCCGACCGCGACCCAGCTCGCCCCGTCCGGGTCGGCGGTCGTCTGGCTCGACGTCCCCGTGCAACGGAAGGCGGACCTGCCCGCCGACTTGGAGCATCTCGTTGTGGGCTCCGCCCGCCCTCCAACGGGCGGTGAGTCAATCCAGTTTTCAAGCTTGGTCGGTCGCGTCGCGGTGGGGGCCCAGAAGCCGTTGGAGCTGGGCCCGCCGGTGGGCGGCGGGCTCTGGGTCGCGGCCGAGGGCTGCTGCGACGACCCCACACATCATCGCCGGGGCCTGCTCGTCGTGGACGGCGACCAGGTCGTCCCTCAGCGCTTCGCCATCGATTGGATGAAGCTCGACGAGCGCCATCGTGCGTGGGTCGGCGACCCCCACCAGTTGTCCAGCTACGTCAGCTACGGGGAGCCCCTGCTCGCCGCGGCCGATGGAACGGTGGTCGTCGCCCGCGACGGCGCCGCGGACGCGCCGCCGCCGGACGATCCGCCGCCGCCGCCGCTCGCGGGGCTCCCCGGCAACCACGTGATTCTGCGCATCGCACCAGGGATCCACCTGAGCTATGCACACATGAGGCCGGGCTCGGTCCGGGTCCGCGTCGGAGAGCGCGTTCGCCGGGGCCAGGTGCTGGGAGAGCTCGGGAACACCGGCGCATCGGCCACCCCACACCTCCACTTCCAGGTCCAGATCGGGCGCTTCTTCCTCACCGACGGCCTGCCGTTCGTCTTCGACCGCTTCGAGTTCATGGGCCAGATCACCGACACGTTCTGGGACGGGGACCTGGGTCAGCGGCCCACCGGACAGCTGACCTTCGTCCCGAGCCCCGAGTCGGGTACGCGCCGGCTCGAGATGCCCCTGAATAACAATGTCGTGCGATTTCCGGACCCGAAGCCCGGGTCGGGCGGGCCGGGCGGCGGGCCATAGGCCGTAGACGAGGTCTGATGCTCAGCGGGCTGCCCATGGCGGCCCGCGAGGGTGTCCCCGCACCGACCCCCCGCACCGTGTCGAACGCTCCCGCATGCCCCCGGCAGGAGTCGAACCTGCGACACCAGGTTTAGGAAACCTCTTGCCCGGTGGTATGAGACGGCACCGGACGGCAAGAGTCCCTGCAAAGGCAGGGATTCGGCGCGGGCGCCCTCCCCCCGCTTGACCGCCTCCTTCCAGGGCGGATACGGGACCAGTACGGGACCAGCGCTCGCCCGCGGCCTGACCTCGAGCCCAACCTCTCGGAGAAGGACGACCCCCGGGTCGCGCAAGCGGGCCGAGGGCGGCGAGGGGCGCGACTGGGAGGCGTGGTGGCGCGAGGTGTCGGGGGGCCTCGACGTGCAGGGAGACCTCACCAGCGCCACGCTCGCTGTCCCGCGGGAGTACGCGGCGCGCCGGTAGGCTCGCGCGAGCGAGGGACCCGTGACGCTGACCGCAGTCGTCGTCGTCGTCCTCGCGGTGACGGCGGCGCTCGTCTACAACCGCGTCGCCTGGCGGCCCCGCCAGGCCTCGGGTCGCGCGTCCCAACACGGCGTGTCCATCGAGGGGATCATCGCGCTGGTGGGGACGCTGGCCGTGCTCCTGCTCGCGTTCGTGCTCGTGCAGACGTACGCGTCGTGGTCGGCGGCGGGGGAGGCCGAGACCGCCGAGGCCACCGCGACGCTCTTGGTCTTCCGCGAGGCTGACCTCGTCAAGGACGCCGAGACCCGGAATCGCCTGCGCGCCGCGGTCGTCTGCTACGCGACGAGCGTCATCCGCCAGGAGTGGCCCGCCATGCAAGACAGGCAGGTGAGCAACGTCCCGACCTACTGGGGCGCGCGGATCCGCGAGGCCGGCGTCCGCCTGACCCGGACGAGCGCGGAGCAGAGCGCCGGCGAGAACATCGTCGCCCGCGACGGCGAGCGCGCGAGCGCGCGCCAGGAACGCCTCGGGGAGGCGCGCCCGACGGTGCCGGCGGCGCTGTTCGTCCTCATGGTCGTCGCGGTCGCGGTCACCCTCGGCATCGTCGGCGTGGCGACCGAGGCTTCGGTGGGGCGCGGGGTGCACGCGGTCATCGTGGTCGCAACCGGTGTCGTCCTCGCCGCGACGCTCCTGCTCGTCCGCGACCTCGACCAGCCCTACGCGGGCCTACTCCGGCGCAGTCCGAGCCAGACCGAGTTCATCCGCGCGCAGATCGCGCCGGAGGTCCGTGGCGCGCTGCCGTGCGACGACGACGGGATGCCGACCCGCGCGCCGGATTTCCGGGCGTCGACGAGCCCGCTCAGGTGAGGCCAGGCCGCCCCGACGCCGTCCGCGCCTGGGCGAACTCGCACGGGGGCGAGCCGCCGAGGAGCAACAAAGCGACCCTGACCGGAATGCGTTCAGGCTCCTGATTCTCGTTCGGCTGCATGAAGGATGCCGACGACGACCCCTCGCCAGCATCCTTTGATCCTATGGGAGCACCGCGAGGGGACGCTGAAACGACGCTTACGCCGATGGAAGGCGCCGATCCAGAGCGACGTCCGTCCGGCGCCCTCGGTCGAGTCGCCGTCGCGGTTGGGAGTACGAGCTGGAGGCGGTGGACCCACCGGAGCTGCGCCGGATGATCGACGACGCCCTGGCCGGGACCTGGAGCGCACCGGCCCACGCCGCCGTGCTCGCCCGCGATCGCGAGGAGCGCGACCCCCTCGTGGCCGACCTCACCAGGGCGCTGGGCGCCGACTATTTAGGGGCAGGCCACCACGGTTGCCTCGCCGGCAGTCAAGGCACGCTTGACGCCTCAACAGGGCCTCGTTCGCACTCCCCCCGAAAAGGGCCCTCCGACCGGCCGATTTCCGGCACTCCGACCGCGGGAGCCTTGCTCGCACATTGGCCTGAGGGGGTGAGCCCCCGGGGGGTGCCCCGCGCTGCGCAACGGTGGCGCCGTCATCCAGGCCGCTGCTCGGCCTAATGCCCGGGCTCGCACTTGCCGACGTAGTACTCCCGATTCGTCGTGGACCCGACCCCATCGCCGGGCGTCCGGGTCGGCCTGAGGTCCGCTTCCAGATCACCTCGTTGCGGAAGCAGTCGGGCCGAACGCCGCGTCCATCAGGACCTTCAGGTAGTGCGAGGCGGCCGTTTCATCGCGGTCGGGGCTCGGCGTACAGGAAGTCGTCCATGACGACCAGGTCGTACTTCTTGCCGTCTAGGTTCTTGATCGACAGCGGCGCGTTGCCGGTCGTGATGCGGACCTCCCAGATGTCGGCCTTGGTCTTCACGCCCACGAACGACAGGCCACGGCTGGCCTGGGTGGCCTTCGGGCGTACGCGACGTAGATCACCTTGCCGTAGCGGTCCAGCAGTTCGAGCTTCGTGGTGTTGGCCCGGTCGACGTCGGTGAAGACCGCGCCGAAGCCCTTGACGGTGGCCGGCCTGTTCGTGCCGGGCACGAAGAACCGGACGCCCATCACGTTGGTGGCGATCGGCGTGAACAGCTTCTCCGGGCTGAACGTCGCGAAGATGTCGTCGTACTGCCCGTTGATGTTCGCGAACCGGACGCCCGTGTTGGTCGGGTTGTCGGCGTCGGCGCTCACCTGGAACTTGTTGTTCTTCGACACGAACACCGCACCGCGCGGGACGGTGGTGTTGAAGAAGTCCGGCGGCAACAGGTTCGGGGCCGACTGCGCGTCCGGCGTCCCGTCCCAGTTGATTTCCCGACGGCCGGCGGCGGCCGGCGGGTTGCTGGCGTTGTTCGGGCTCCCCGAGCAGACCGCGGAACGCGGTCACGGTGGGCGTGAGCCCGGCGGCGTCGCCGGCCGCGCCCTCGATCTTGGTGAACGCGAACGCCGACGGGGCGGCGGACGCGGGCGAGCCGAGCGGCAGCACGATCGCCGAGACGGCGGCCGCCAGCACGGACACAGCGACCGCGGGACGCCGCATCTTCCGGTACCAGGACATGGCAAAGCCTTTCTGTTCAATGGTTTCAAGAGAAATGGAGCGACGCGATCGCTCCATGCCCGTTCACACGGCGGGTTGCGCGCACCGGTTCGCTGTTCGGTTTGCCGACGCTACCCCTTCGCCTCGCGCTCCCGCGTGCACCTCGTGCTCGACGAAGCTCTACGACGTCAAGTCGGCGGGCGACGAGAACCCGCCTGCCTAGCGGGTTCTCAGCGATGCCCCCGGCAGGAGTCGAACCTGCGACACCAGGTTCAGGAAACCTGTGCTCTATCCGCTGAGCTACGAGGGCCTACCCCGAGATACCGGCTAAGAAGCCCGTTCTCAGGCCGCTCCCGGCGCCTCCGGACCTCAGGTTGTCCACCCGTCACGGACCCATTTGGGGGCCTCTGAGGACGTCCGGCATTGCCGGGAGAAGTTGCGGGGCCCAAATCCGGCTCCGTCCACTCCGCCTCCCGGAGCAGCCTTTGCCTTCGCAACGCCCCCCCTCGAGTCTCCCTGTTCCGCCGTCCGGCCTTCCCTGGCCTCCAACGCCAGGGCGGGCAGGCCCCGCGGCCCCTCCAACGGTTCCCGTCCCCACCCTGGCCCTGGGAGGCGTGTCCCGGTTGGTCCGCCCCAGGGCCACCCCCCCCACCACTCGCCGGTAGGGGGTGCTACTCCGCCGAGGGATGGACACCCCGGCCGACGTTGGCGGTGCCGTCACGCCATGACGGCCCAGGACGGGAGTCGGGGGAAGGGCCGGGGACACCCGACAAAGCCGGTCCTAGGACGTTGTCGAAGAACCCGCCCTCGATCTCGACATCCTCGGTGGTCCTCGTCGTGATCTTGACGCCGAGGCCCCCGTCCTCGAACCCGGGGGCAGGCGCTTGCCCTTCCTCGGCCCCGGTCCCTGTGAGGTCGCGGGAGAGCGGGTTCTGTGGGTCTCCGCGGCCCAAGCTGGCCCCTACCACTCCGGGGTTGGGGTTCAACTCAGGAGTTGGAATTCCAAGGCTTCCCCCGTGTACCTCGAGTCTGGACCCAAGAGCGCCGCATCGCCCGGTCGCACGCTCGCACCAGGGGTGGGCTGGCAGGGCTGCTGCATGCGATAAAGGGCAGGACACGACAACGCACGGACGCCGAGACAAGGAGGCGCGCGAGGTGCTGGGGTTAGGCCGACGTCTCGGCGCCGGGGGTCGCGGAGGTCGTTGCGCCCGTCCGAGAAGGACACCTGCTGCCCGCAGCCAAGCCTGCCGCAGTGACAACGCGTCCGAACCCCGGCACTCTTGAAGTCGAGTGGCTCGGCACTCTCAAGCCATACGCCGAGGAGATCGGCGAGGCGAAGCTTGGGTTCCCGATTGACTGGCGGGTCGAGAGTGGACTGACCTCGTCGGCCGACAGGCCCGACGTTGTGGTCGAGAGACGCAAGGATCGAGTTGCTTTGCTCTCCTGTGAGGCCAAGCGTCCCAACGTCCCTGAGGGTGCCCATCCGCTTATCGACAGTGAGGTGGCTGGGGCGATAAAGAAGGCCCAAGCGAAGGGCCTGGACTACTGCTTCACGACCAACTTCCATCAGATCGCACTGCTCGAAGCGGGTCCCGGAATGGCGAGCCCGGTCACCCGCTTGATCGGAAATCTGATCCCGTTCATCCCAGAGGCGCTGGCGAAGGGCTCCAACTGGTGGCGGGACCTGAGCGATGCCGATCGACGCACGGCCGTGACGCCAGGTCTCCGCGTGCTCCTCGGGACATTTCATCAGCTCACGGCAGGGACCCAAGTCACAAAGCTGGTAGACGACGTTGTCATCGACTTCCTGACTCGCATCACCGACGAGCTGGTCGAGCCGCTAGGCCAGACCTTCATCACAGGACCCTGGGCTACGGCGCCGGCTCTGAGGTCCCAGGCCCTCGCGGCCGGTCTCGATACAAGCGACAAACAGGACTCACGTTATTTTATCCTAGGGCGTCGTCGAGGTCTTGTCGGCCACGCTCTTCTATCAGGTGCTCCGGTCGTATTTCGAGGCGTTACCAGCGCTTCTCGGGGGAACTTCGCCGAGGACGGCGCCGGCCCTCGCATCATGCCCTGAACCAGGCATTCGACGATGCGATGCGGGAAAGCGGGGACTACGAGCCGATCCTGCAGCTCACCGAAATTGGCCGATGGGTTCTGGCCGAGGCCCCGCCTCCGGCGATCCGGCATTGGCTTTCTCTCACGACGTTCATGGACACTCTGGATGTCGCCACGCTTTCGGGGGATGTGCTCGGGACCATCTTCGAGCGGCTAATCGCCCCTGAGCGGCGGCGGGCGATGGGCCAGCACTACACGCAGCCGCGGCTTGCCCGAAGCATGGCGGCTTCGGGGTGCTAACGGCCGCAGACGAGTCATCGATCCGGCTTGCGGCGCAGGGACCTTCTGGTGAGACCCGCGAGGCCATGTTGCCCTTGGACTCTCCCACGGTGACGCTCTGGAAGGACCTATGGAAACGACCTCGATCCGTTCGCCGCCCATCTCGCCTCGATCAACCTCGTCAGTCGAAGGATTACCAAGGGGGCAAACCACCCCATCATCCGACGTGGGGATGCATTCGACCTTAAGGCTGGTCTCACGCTCCTGACTGTACATCCAGCCATGGCACCACGATTCAGAAGAAACTCCAGCCCGTCGATCTGGTGATAACGAATCCCCCATTCGCCGAACGTCATCCCGATGAAGCGCAAGGAACGAATGGAGGTCGATGCGTTACTGGGGCTCGCCGCTGCGGTGGACTTGCCTGAGATGAGGCGTGGCAACCTGGCTGCCTGGTTCGTGCTGCTCGCCAGCCTTCCCCCCACATTCCCCCGAATGGCTTTTGTCCTCCCCCTGCCGGTCTGGCAGAACGAGAATCTCGCCGACTGGAGACGCTGGGTCCGCGAGCGCTACCACATCACCCTCTGGTACACCGACGTCGATATCTGGTTTTCCGACGCCCACCAGGGAGTGTGCGTCGCTCTCCTGACGCCGATTGACGGCGGCCAAGCGCTCCCCGAGGGTGGCAAGGTCGCCTTCGCGACGATCCCTGACATCGTTGACGGTGAACTCACGGAAGTCGAGAGGGTCCCGGTACCCATAGCTAACGAGGGCTCCGCGACTTGACCGACTCGCCGCTCAGTGCGGACTTGATTATTGAGGGGACTCGTCCGGATGAACTCGTGGAGTGGCGACGGTGCGCCAACGTGCTCGCCCTTCGAAATATCTCCGGCTGCGAAGTGTCCTCCGGGCAGAAGCTCGGTCACGACTTCTTCAAGTGAAGACAGGCTCCGGCCAAGCCCGGCGTCATGCGGGAGGTGGTGGGGCTTTACACAACGTTTCGGGTGTCGGCGAAGTACCTGACGCCGCTATTGGCCTCTCCAAAGGATCTTGAATCGGGTGACGCCCCCGCGCACACGTGGTACCTCCTGACGCTGCCCAAGAACCGCCCCACGGCACGCGAGCTCGCGGGCTACTTGAAGATCGCTGAGGCGCAGCGGGTGCACGAGGCCCCGACGATCGCGGCACGCGGCGAGGCGTGGTGGCACATGGAGGCTCGGACCTGCGACGTCGCGGTCCCGAACCATTCTAATTTACGAATGCACTCGCTTGGTTTCCAGAACCCGGTATTGCGAACAACAACTTCCATCGGGTCACGCTCAACGATCGCGAGGATGCCGAGGTGGTGGCTGCCAGCATCGCGTCGGCTTTCGGGGCGCTGGCGCGCCTGTACGAGACGGCCGAGATCGGTTGCGAGGGAGCTCGATGGGTGACAGTAGGCGCGAGCATCTCCGAAGTTGGGGCGTGCTTGTCCTGCTCGCGTCTCAGGTGATCAGCGAGAGACGGTTCTTCAAAGCTATCGAGCATTGCGGGAGTTGCCCCACCCTGAACTGGATCACCTTGAGCAGGTCTTTGAAGAGCGGTGGCACGAGTTGACAAGGGCCGTCGCAGCTGCCGCTGCGGGGAAGGCTACTAAGACCTCAGAGGAACTGGCCGACAACGCCATCCGGGCCGTCCGAGGAGTGGTGACGGAGACGCCGTCAGGCGAAACGC
>CAWEGW010000004.1:0-6380 GCA_963808825.1 Miltoncostaeaceae bacterium
AGCAGGGCCTCCAGCTGCTCCGGCCCGATCGCCGCCAGGCGGACGAGCACGAGCGGGTAGCCGTCGTAGTGGGGGGTGGTGAAGAAGACGTCCGGCTCGGAGTCGATGAGCGACTCCTTCTCGGCCAGGTGGGCGCACCACACCACCAGCACGCCGTCGTCCTGGTGGATCCGCGCGAAGGGCCGGTCCCTCACGCGGAACGCGGGCGTGCCGTAGGACGGCCGCTCGCTCGTCTCCGGGAGGGCCAGGGCGATCCGGCGCACGTCGTCCTCGGTCACCACGCGGCCGCAGCCTACGCGCCTCGGGAACGGTAAGCGGTCGGCTAAATTTGCGTGCGGAAGCAAATGAATTTGCCTAGGCTGCGGGGCACACGAAGGTGCGAGGTGGGGGTGCCGCCAATGCTGAGGACCGGCAGTCCGCTCGCTCCGGCGCGGAGGCTCGCGGTCCCCGCCCGGCCCTCACCTGCTGCTGGTGGTCAACGGCCACGCGAGCGGCGCCGCCCGCGTGCCGCCCTCTGGAACACGCCCCAACTGCTGCTGGTCGGGCTCGGCGCGATGGTCGAGAGCCTCGTGACCGACGACACCGAGCAAGCTGGCCGAGTCGATCGATCCCGAGCGGCGGCTGGTCGTCCTCGGCGGCGACGGGTCGCTGCACGCCGTCGCCAACCTACCGGACCCCGCCGCCCGGAGGTGGCCCTCATCCCGGCCGGGCGCGCCAACAACATCGCCCACTCGCTGGGCATCCCCACCGAGTCTCACCAGGCGGCGCGGCTCGCCCTCGAGGGGCGCGCTCACCCGCTGGATCTGCTCGCCGTCGAGGCCGGTGGCCGTCGCTACGCGGCTCCGTCGAGGAGCGTAATCTAGGGTTTCCTCGCGATGGCGCGCGCGCGTTACGACAGCAGCGACAACTCGGCCGATGCCGCCGAGGCGCTACGCGACAGGCGGCGCGGGCGCCGCGGGGCTTCCGCGCGCCGGAGCTGGCGCTCGAGTGGGAGGGGCGCGGCGAAAAAGCGGAGACGGCCCAGCTCTTCGCCTCTAACCCGCCGCGTCACGGGCTGCGGCTGCAGGTCGCGCCGGCCGCCGACCCGCGCGACGGTCTGATGGACGTCGTCGCTCTGCCGGCCCTCGCCCGCCGCCAGCTGCCGGCGATGGCCGCGCGCCTGCGTCGCTGGCACGCACTGGATCCGCCCCTGCGCCCCTGGGATGTGGCGGGACCCGGCGGGCTGGGCCCTGGCGACCGCGGGCATGTCGCCGATCATCGCCGACTCGCTTCGACATGGGGACCGGCCCGGCGACCGTTCGAGGTCCTGCCCGGGGCTACTCGAGGATGGTGTCGCCATGAGCGCCTCTCAATCCTTAGGTGGGTCGGGCCGCCGTCACGGCGCGGCCTCACCAACCTCGCGACTCCCGTTGCTGGTCACCTTCGGCGCGGCGGCCATCGCCGCCGGGCTCTGGCCGGGCGGTCCTGACGACCTACCTGCCGGTGCTGCTGGAGCGGATCGAGAACCCCCCGGTCTGATCGGCACAGCGCTGCTCGTGAACGCCGTGGCTCGGGATGGACCGTCCCCCTTGGCGGTGGGGGTGCTCAGCGACCGGCGGCGACGGCGGGGCCGCCGCCGCGCGCCCGTCTTCATCCTCGGCGGGGCGGCGCTGGCGGCCATGGGCGCCTCATGGGCGTCGCGCTCGGCAACGCCACGTCGTTCCTGGCGCTCACGGCGATCCGCGCCGCGGTCGTCTACGTGGGCCTGAACGCCGTGACGACGGTGCACCTCCGCCATGATCCCCAAGAGCTTCTCCGAGGCCGAGCGCTCGGGCGCCGACGGGCGCCCAGGCAGGTGGGGGCGCTCCTGGGCACCGTCGTCGGGGTCGGGGCGGGCGGAGGTCTTGCCCCAGATGAGCGCCTGGGCGCCGTTCGCCGCCTGCTGCGGTCGCCCTCCCGCTGACTCGCCTTACCCCACCGTCCGCGTCATGCGCGGGCGCGAGACCTACGCCGCCTCCGCTCTGTGGCCTGCAGCAAGCGCCCGCCTGTCGGACCTCTGTGCGCGAGGCGGCTGCGCCCCGGCGTGCGCTCCCTGCTCGCCGCCCAGGCGCTGTGGGTGCTCGGCTACGCCGCGCTGCCGGTGTTCTTCATCCTGCTACGCCCAGCACGTGCTCGGGATCGGCCCGGCCGCGGCGGGGCTCTGGCTGGTGCTCTTCGGCACCACTGGCCCCCGTCACGATGGCCCTCTCTGGCGGGCGCGCCCGCGAGCCTGCGGCACCACCGGCGCCTCGTGGCCGGCGGCGTGGTCCTGCTCGGTACCGGCCTCCTGGCGGCCCGGCGGCCGCGTCGAGCGTGCTGACGGCGGCCCGGGTCTGGCCGCCGCGGCGATCGGCTTCGGCCTCGTCACGACGATCGGCTTTCCCCAGATCCCCGCGCAACTCATGCCGTCCGGACGAGACCTGGGGTGCAGGCGCTACACCGCGCTGTACTTCTCGGTCGGTGTTCGGTGGCCGGGGCGGTCGCGTTACCCGCGGCGGGCTGGACCGTCGCGGCGACCGGCTCCCATCGCTCGATCATGGTGGCCGGCGGCCTCGTGACCCTCGTCGCGCTGGTGCCGCTGGGCCTGCGGCCGCGCGTGCCGGCTTGGGACCCCGGCGGCGTGGGCTACGGCCTGGCTGGCCAGGCTGGATGTCCGCGCTCGCCGCGCTCGCCGCCTCTTGCGCTCGGCGTCGGGACTGCTCGTCGTCGAAGATGCGCTTGCCGCGGCTCAAACGCGGCCCTCCCGCGTCGATCAACGGCCTCGGGCATGGTCCGGAGGCCCTTCGACGCTCCGGACTCCCCCACACGACATAACTACGTCGGTCCTGATCGCGCTGACCACGCTCCTGGCCGCCCTCGTCGACCGGCGCCGGGCCCTGTCGAGGTCGCCGGGTTCATGGCGCTCGCGTGGATCGTCGCCGTCAGCCTGCAGCAGGCGAGGAACCCCCGTGGTCGGACCGGCCGCGTCCCGAGGAGGTGCTCGCCGCCGGCGAGGTCGTCCTCGAGGGCAACAGCTGGGCCCACCTCGCCTCCTTCCCCAGCGGCCACGCGGTCGCCACGGCGGCCCTGGTCGTGGCCGCGGGCGCTGCCGGCGGGCGCGGGTGCCGCTGTTCAACCTGTACCTGGCGACCGTGGGGGCGACCCGCGCGCTGTTTGGCGCGCACTTCCCGGTGGGTATAACGTTGTTGTCGGGCTCGGCGTTCGGGTATGCGGTGGCACGCGCCGTCGAGGCGCTGCTGCGGCGAGCCGGTTTCTCCTCTAGCTTCCCTGACGCCCGCCGCGCTACGCGCTGGGCGCGCGAGGCGCAGGGCGGCGGCCCGCATGGCTCACGCCGCGAGCCACCCGACGGCGATCCGCAGCCCGGCTCCGACCGCGATGTCGAGCGAGAAGTGAACGCCGAGGTACACCCGCGTGAGCGCCATGATGCCCGCCAGCGCGAGGAGCGGCCAGCGCCATCGCGGAAAGAGGAATGCCGACCGCCGTGGCGGTGGCGAAGGCGATGGCCGCGTGCGAGGACGGGAAGGACGCGGAGCCCGGCGTGACGACGAGCGCCTCCATCGCCGGATCGGCGACGGCCGGGCGCGGCGTGGTTCGCATGAATATCCTTGAGCAGCGCCGCCGCGAGCGAGGCGACGCCGAGCGCGATCGCGCCGGCCGCCAGCGCCAGCGGGCAGGGGCCTGGCCCGCAGGTCCTCGAGATCGCGCCGACGCCGAGGATCGCCAGGCCCTTGACCCACCACGCCGACGCCAGGATGAAGAGCGCCGTGAGGGGTCCCCAGTGCAGGCCCTGCACGCCGTCCAGCGCCAGCCGGTCGGCCCAGAGCACACGGCGTCGAGCAGGGGGTCCACACGAGAAACGTTAGCGCCACGGCCAGGCCCAGCGGTGGGGCCTCCCCGAGCCATCCGGTGGGGGCCGCTGCCTGGGCGCCGATGCCCGTGACACGTCGCTGAGCCACGGGCCGCCGCGCAGGCAAGCGGCGGTCGCGAGGAATGGCCCCACCCGATGGCGAGGCGGCCTGGATCGGGCCGTGGAGGCGCATCGCCGCGTCGTGCGGGCCCTCGACTCCGAGCTCCCGGGTCCGACGGGCCCCCTACCGGCCTACGAGCTGCGGCCCCGCTGGCCCACTGCGGGCCCGGCCGGCTGTGGATCAGCGCTCTCGCCGAGCAGACGATGCTCAGCAACAGCCGCGTCAGGCTGGTTCGAGTACGAGCTCCAGCCGACGGGGCTCGTCGAGCGCGAGGGTGGGACCACTCGCGCGTCGTTTACGTCAGCATCACCGAGGGTAGGGCGCGAGCTTCTGGCTGGAGAAAGCTCGGAGGCACCTTCTTCGCGACCGTCCAGCCAACAGTCCTTCGGCCGCCTGTCGTCCGCGCGATGTGGAGGCGCTCGCGCGCATCCTGGGGCGGGTGGCGCGCCACGGGCACGCCTGGGCGAGGGCGGCGAGGCTAGCGGCGCGCGAGCGCCCCGCAGGACGGCGAGGGAGTCCGCGACCTTCCTCGTACCAGCTCAGCTGGCCGTCGTAGAGGGCGGGGACGGGCACTGACGCCTACGGAGAGCCCGGCGGCGCAGGCACCGCTTCAGGTGCAGCATCTCCGCCTCGTAGCGCCCCGCGGGGGAAGGGAACCTCCCACAAGGCTCGGCGCGCGTGAGCAAGCGCATGCCGCACTGCGAGTCGCGCACCGGCCGACGGGTCGCGAGCGTCAGCAGGCCGCTGGCCGCGAGGTTGGCCCACCGGCGATCCCAGGGCATCGCCGCCCGGTCGCCGAGACGATCTCCGATCACCAGGCGGCGTGCGCCCAACGCGGCGATCAGGCGGGGGATCGCGTCGGGCGGGCGCTGTCCGTCGGCGTCGAGGCACGAGCACGCCGGCCGGCGGCGCCGGGCCGGCGCGCAGGCGGTCGAGTCCGGCCCTTGATCCGCCGCGCCCTTGCCGCGATTGCGATCGAGGCGCAGCAGGGCGGCGTCCGGGACTGGGCGACCCGCCGTTCGAGGAGACGCCCCCATCGGGCGGGCTGGAGCCGTCGTCCACGACCAGGACGCGTCCGACGCGTGAGCGGACCCGCTCGAGAAAGCTCGGGAGCCGGGCGGCTCCCGATGCGTGGGCAGAGGGTCGACCACGTCCCCGGCATCGAGCGACGGCGGACGCCCGTCGTCGCGGGACGTCGTGACGGAGATCTGCGGCTCGGCCTCGATGGGACATCCTCTCGTCCCCGCGCCCGGCGCGCCCCGAGGCGATCGGCCAGACTGCGGCCTCCGGACCGGATTCCAGACTGGAGGCAGGGGACATGGGCACCACGGAGATCCCGGGCATCGACCCCGCCGTCCCGCCCAGCGGGACCGGCTGCGCCGAGTGCCTCGCCGGCATGGGGGCCGGCTGGTGGTTCCACCTGCGCCGCTGCGCCCAGTGCGGCCACGTGGGCTGCTGCGACTCCTCGCCGAGCCAGCACTCCCGCGCCCACTTCGCCGAGAGCGGGCACCCCCTCGTGCAGAGCTTCGAGCCCGGCGAGAACTGGTTCTGGTCGTGGCCCGACGAGGCGTTCTTCGACGGCCCGCCGCTGGCCGAGCCGACCTCGCACCCGCTCGACCAGCCGGTCCCCGGTCCCGCCGGCCGCGTGCCCCGCGACTGGCAGGGGCGGCTGAACCGCTGATCCGTTACTCGGGTGCGGGTGTGGGTACCAGGGTGTGGAACCGAGGATGGGAGGTCCCATGCCTTGGGACGAACTGAGCCGCGCGAGTTTCCTGCCTTCGAGAGGAGCTGGACGGCATCTCGAAGAGAGACGATGGACGACCACTACAAGCTCTACGAGGGCTACGCGAAGAAGAGCAACGAGTGCCGCAAGATCCTCAACGAGTTCGACTACTCGGAGATCGAGGGCAACCAGGTCTATCTCGCCGTTGCGCGCGGTCTCGGTCGACTACACCTTCGCCCTGCTGGGCTTCAAGAACCACGAGCTGTACTTCGGCCACCTCGGCGGTGAGCGGCGGCGAGCCCGCGGCCAGTTCGCCGAGCTGATCGACGAGGAGTTCAACGGCGTCGACAAGTGGCAGGACGCGGTCAAGAAGGCCGCCAGCGCCGCTCGCGGCTGGGTGATGGTCGGCTACGACCTCAACGACGGCTCACTGTTCAACTACATCATGGACACCCAGAACCTCTGGGCCGTCTACAACATGGTCCCGGTGCTCGGCATCGACGTGTACGAGCACGCCTACGCGCGCGACTTCGGCGCCACGCCCGACGGGCGCAAGCAGTACATCGAGGCCTTCTTCCGCAACCTCGACTGGGACCACGTCAACCGCCAGCTCGAGCAGGCCGAGGCGGCCAAGGCCGGGCGCGGACAAGCTCGCGCCCGAGCCCGCGGGC
>CAWEGW010000005.1:0-8958 GCA_963808825.1 Miltoncostaeaceae bacterium
AGCGGGCCTCGTCGGGGGCGTCGCCCAGCCGCAGCGGCCGGAGGCCGAGGCCGGGGACGCGCAGCAGGGCGACGTCGTTGCGCGCGTTGACGAACACCGGCTCGGCCGCCAAGCGAGGGGCCGCCGGGCGGGATGAGCTGGGTGTCGTCCTGGCCGGCGATGACGTGGGCGTTGGTCGCAACCAGGCCGTCCCCCACCACCCAGCCGGGGCCCCTGCTCGACCAGCCCGCAGGCGCGGCCGCGCACCTGCACCACCGAGTCGCGCGCGCGCAGGGCGACGGGGTCGGTGAGGACCGACTCGTCGGGGGGCGGGAGCGCCTCGACCGGCAGGGGGATGACCGGGAAGGGGTCGATGCGCGCCAGCGCCCCCAGGAGCTGGTCGGGCGGCACGGCCCGGAGGGCCGCCGACAGGATGCTGGAGCGCTGGACCTGCTCGCGGATGCCGGTGGCGTGGTCGCCGGGCTGGTAGAGGGCGACGGCGCCGGCCAGCCAGGCCAGGGCGAGGCCGATCGCCGCCCCCACCACGAGCCCGCCGGCCTGGTTGACGCGCCGGACCGGGTGGCGGCCGACCCGGCGCCGCAGCGGGGCGGCCAGCCGCAGCAGGATCGCCTGAGACGACCAGGGCGCCCGCGATCGCCGTGCCCAGGGCGACGAGCGGCAGCCACACCGACTCGCGCCCGTCCGGGAGCAGGTAGGGGGCGAGGCGGGAGCCGGCGGCCGCGCCGATCGCCAGGCCCGCCAGCGAGAGCACCTGCTCGGTCATCCCCCGGGCGGCGCCGAGGAGCGCCCAGAGGGCCACCCAGGCGATCAGGATCCAGTCGAGCGCGTTCACCGCCGGGGCGCCCCGGCGGGCCGGCGCCAATCCTGCGACGCAGGACGGCGAGCCGCGGATCGACGTCATGATCTGGAGCGACTTCGTCTGCCCCTTCTGCAATGTCGCCCGCGAGCGCGCGGTGTTCCTGCGCGAGGCCCGCGGGCTCGCGGATCGAGTGGCTGCCCTTCGACCTGCACCCCGAGTACCCGCCCGAGGGGATCCCGCGGGCCGACCTGGTGCGGCGCTACGGGGCCAGCTTCTCCGACTCGGTGCGGCGGATGAACGAGGAGGCCGGCCTCGTCGACAACCCCCATCCCGAGCGCGTCCTGAACACCCGCCGGGCGCTCGAGCTCGGCGAGTGGGCACGGGCGCGCGGCGCCTACGACGCGGTGCACGAGCGCATCATGAACGCCTACTGGACCGAGGGGCGGGACATCACCGGCTGGGACGTGCTCGCGCCGCTGGTCGCCGAGGGCGGCCTCGACGCCGACGAGGCCCGCGCCGAGGTGGACGCCGGCGCCTTCAGGCCCCCGGTTGACGCCTCAACGCGCGTGGCCCACGAGCACGGGATCGCCGCGGTGCCGGCCTTCGTGCTCGACGGGCGCCTGCTGGTGAGCGGCGCACAGCCGCACGAGGTCTTCCGCGCGGCCCTCGCGAAGGTCAGGGAGATGCGGGAG
This sequence comes from Miltoncostaeaceae bacterium, assembly GCA_963808825.1. Taxonomy (GTDB): domain Bacteria; phylum Actinomycetota; class Thermoleophilia; order Miltoncostaeales; family Miltoncostaeaceae; genus DATAGF01. The sequence continues at coordinate 1,492 of CAWEGW010000005.1, forward strand.
GCTCAGGCCGAGGGCTGACCCGGTCCCCGACGTCCCGGGCGATGGCGCGGATGCGCTCCTCGGGCCAGCGGGGGTGGTCGATCGCCTTGGCGACGCGGGCGGGCGTGGCGCCGCGCAGCAGCGCCCGGCGCACCTCGGCCTCGGCCCGCGGATCGTCGTCCTCGTGGGCGGCGTGCCAGGCCTGGCGCAGGCCCGCCTCGGTGGTCCGCCCGGTCGCGGCGTTGACCCGCCGCTGCACGCGGCCGTCCTCCATGGCGGCGACGATCGTGCCCGCCAGGGCGGCCAAGCCGAGCGGGATCACGATCCCCGGGCGCCAGTCCGACAGCAGCACCGCCACCGGGATTCCGATGGCCAGCCCGACGGCGAAGGCGATCGGGGCACGACCTTCAGCCGCCGCGTCAGTCCGCGGCCGCCGGTGGGGTCGTCCGAGGGGGCGAGGGGTGGTCTCATGGGGCGCCTCCGAGTGCCGTCCTGAGCATGACAGGCCGGGGTCGCGTTATGACCGGCGGCGGTGCGGGGAAGGGTTTCCCCGAACCCGAGAGGAGGGACCGCCATGCCCCTGCAGCCGCAGGAACTGCGCGGTATGTACGTGCGTGACCGCGACGGGGCCCCGGTCGGGACCGTCGAGGACCTGTACGTTGACCGGCCCACCGGCGAGATCCGCTACCTCGGGATCGCCGCCGAGGCGCTCGGGGTGCACTGGGCGGTGCCGCTGGAGGGCGTCGCGGTGGACGACGACGACCACGGCTCGGCAGTGCGCGTGCCCTACACCCGGACCCACCTGATGGAGGCGCCGCCCCTCGCCCCCGGCACCGAGCCGACCGTGGCGCTGGAGGGCGAGATCCACAGCCACTTCGAGCGCACGCCCTACTGGGACATCGTCCGCGCGCGCCAGACGACGCCGGCGCCGACGCCGGAGATCGCCGCGGCCGATGCGGCCGACGCCGGGGACGGGCGCGCCCGACTCCACGGTCTACGACGCGCGCCGCACCGACATCGACGCGCGCCAGACCGAGCCCGCGCCCACCACCCGCATCGCCGACGCGGAGGTCGAGGCCGCCCTGGAGCGGGGCGATCTCACCGACGAGGCCAGGGTCAAGCGCTGGGGCACCTGAGGCACGCTTCCGTCACGGCCGGGCGGTGATCTACGGTGTCCGGCGCCCGGGTCAGGATGGGTGCCGGACGGATTCGCAAACGGCACCAGCGGAGGTGCGCACATGCCCGCCGACCTGAACCGCGTCACCCTGGTGGGGCGCCTCACCCGCGACCCCGAGCTGCGCCACACCCAGGGCGGCGATCCGGTCTGCTCGATCCGCCTGGCGGTCTCGAGCCGGGCCCGCGACGAGGCCGGCAACTGGGGCGACCGCTCCAACTACTTCGACGTGACCGTCTTCGGCCGCCAGGCCGAGACGGCCTCCATGTACCTGGCCAAGGGCCGGCGCATCGGCGTCGACGGGCGCCTGTCCTGGCGCGAGTGGCAGGCCCAGGACGGCACCAAGCGCCAGAACGTCGAGGTGATCGCCAACGACGTCTTCTTCCTCGACAGCCGCGGCGATGGCGGGGGCGAGGGCGGCGGGGGCTCCCGGCAGGGGGCCGGGTGGAGCCGTGAGAACGCGGAGGCGGCGGCGGCGGTCGGCGCGGCCACGGGCAACGGCGGCGGGAGCGGGGCCGCCGCGACTGGCGACGACGACGCGGAGGTGCCCTTCTAGGAGCGCTCTGAGCGCAGGCGCTCGAGTTCCTCGCGGACGTCGGCCGTCGTCAGCGGCTGGGTGGAGTCGGTCTCGACTTCGGCGGCGAGGAAGCCGTCGCGCTCGACGAGGCGCATCGAGGGCTGGGTCGGCTCGGCCTCCTGGCGGACGGCCGCTCATGGAGGTGAGCGTAGCAACCACTGGGCAGGGGCGGGCGACCGCCAGGAGCGGCGGACGACCCGCGCCCGTCCGGTGGCCGGGTTCCAGCGGGTGGCGTAGGCCTGGCTGTCGCCGAGGGCGGTGGTCCAGAGGATCTGGCTCGGGGCGGCGGAGGGTGGCCAGGGTGCGGACCCCCCCGCGCGAGACGCGGCGCAGGCGCAGGTGGGAGATGGCGCCGATCTGCTCCACCCACAGCACCCGGCCGCGCGCGAGGGAGGGGTTCACGACCAGGCGGCTCCGAGCGCGACGAGGCGATCACCTTGGAGCGCTGGGGCCCCGCGGCGACCGGGCGGAGGCGGACCTGGGAGCGGCGGCCCGTCGAGAGGTGCCAGGCGATCAGGCCGCCGCGCAGCGCGGGGCGGCCGAGGTCGGCGTTCGGGCGGGCGCCGGCGATCCCGCGGCGCTCGCCGGAGGTGAGGTCGGCGACCTCGAGGAACTCGGCGCCCGAGGGGTCCTGGACCCGGAAGGCGAACCAGCGGCCACTCGATGGCGGGGGCGTCGTAGGGTCCGTCGAGGCGGGCGACCTGCTCGCCGGTGGTCCAGCGGACGACGCGGATGCCGGCGGCGTCGGCATAGGCCAGCAGGTCGCCCTGCAGGGACGGGGAGCGGCCGCCGGCGAAGCCGACCGGCGGCGCGCCGGGGAGGGCGCACCTGAACGCTCGGGCCCGCGAGGGGGTCGAGGCGGGCCTCGGCCACCACGTCACCCCAGGCGGCCGGGTCGAAGCCGCCGCGCGCGGCCGGGGGCGGAGGTGCCTGGCCGAGCGCCGGCGAGGCGCCGATCAGCGCGGCGACGGCGACGAGCACCGCCGCGTTCACGGGCCTCACCAGCCGCGAGCGCGCGGCCATCCGCCCCACGGCGGCGGCCGGGTCGGCGTTGCGCATCGTCGGCAGGATCACCATCACGGCGCGGCCGAGGCCGAATGGCGCGAGGCAGGCGGCCGCCACGAGCGGGTCGCCGAGCGCCAGCGCGCCGGCGCAGGCGACCAGGAAGGTCGTGACCGGCAGGCGGGTGAGCAGGCCGACGCCGAGGGCGGCGCCGTAGGCGAGCGACCAGGCGGGCAGCGGCCACTCCCGCCTCCAGCGCTCGGGCACCTGTCCGCGGGCCCCGGGGACCGGCCCCGGGATCAGCCCCAGCTCGCGCGCGGCCGCGACCAGGGCCAGGACGGCCACCACCGCGAGCGCGACCGTGCGGTCGAGGGCCGAGCCGGCGAGGCCCAGCAGGGCGCCCAGGGCGGCCGAGGCGAGCACGGCCCCGACCGCGAAGAGCGCGAGGGCGATGCGATAGCGGCGGCGGCTCCCGCACCCGGCGGGAGTGATGGTCTCGACCATCGAGAAGCCTCAGGGGGACCAGGCGCCCGACACCCCGGCGATCAGGGCGGCGGCGGCGATGCCGATCTCGGCGAGCATCAGCAGGGGACTCCGGTGTCGTAGTACATGACGCAGAACACCCGCCGGCCGGGCCGGCAGTAGCCGCGCAGGCCGGCGTCGCCGTTGATGCGGGTGCGGTTGGTGGTGCAGCAGTCGGTCAGCTTGCGGATCTGGTCGTCGCAGCAGCGGTACCAGGCGCCCTGGGTGAGGGCGTTGACGCCGAAGCGGCGCGGCACGCCCTCCTCGCACATGCGGCTGCGCGGCGCGCGCGGCAGCGCGGTGCCGTCGGGCGCCAGCAGCAGCTGGCCGTCGCCGCCGACCGGCCGGCCGAGGGCGTCGATGGGGCGGCCGAGGTCGTTGACGGGCCGGCCGTCGGAGGGCCGCACCGGGAAGCCGCGGGCGTCGATGCGCGGCAGCTCGTAGGGGCCGGCGCAGGAGCCGGTCGTGAAGTAGTGGCCGCAGAAGCCGTACCAGCCGCCGCGGATGCGGTTGGTCCCGGGGATGCGGCGCGGCCTCGGCCCGCCCGGCCTCGCGCAGGCCCAGCGCCCCGAGCACGGTCGCGCCCGACGCCGGCCAGGAACGAGCGCCGCGTGGTGCCGGAGGCCAGCCGCCGCGACAGCGACCGCGCCCCGCGCTCCACCGGCCCCGGGCCGCCGCTATGCGGCGGCACGCGCCCGCTCGCGTCCGGTCTCGATGAGCTCCTCGATCTGCTCCAGCGTGTTGACCAGGCCCTTGGCCGCGACGACGCCGTCCTCCAGGTAGGCGACGTAGGGCGTGCCGGGGACCCGGTAGCGGCGGAAGACCTCCGACTGCACGTCCTCCGAGACGGCGTGGACCGTCAGGCCGTCGCGCTCCAGCGCCCCGAGCGCGGCGGCGATCTCGGCGCAGAGCCGGCAGCCCGGCGAGCCGAAGGCGACCAGCTCGGGGCCGCGGCGGGTGAGGCCGGCGAGGGCGGGCGCGGTGGCGCCGAGCGGCGGGCCCTCGTCGGCGAGCTCGAGGGCCGCGGCCGGGCCGAGGCGCGCCTCCAGCACACCCACCTGGCGGTAGAGCGCCAGCACCAGGACCACGAGGACCGCGACGACGACCGCCAGGACGACCAGCGCCGCCACGACCAGGGCGCCGGACGAGGGGCTGGGCACGTCGGCGGCCACGCCCGACGCCACCAGGGCGCCCAGGGCCGCCAGGCCGAGGGCGCGCGCGGCCAGCAGGCCGACCGGGCGCTCACGGGCGCGCCCGAAGCAGCCGCACCCCGCCCGCCGGGCGCCGCGCAGGCGCAGCCGCACCAGCGAGGCGGCGAAGACCAGTGCCGAGGGCCCAGGCGGCGAGCCCGGCGGCCCGGCGCGGTGCGGGCCGATCAGCACGAGGACGCCGAGAGCGGCCTCGGCCGCCACGACCGCCCAGGCGACCGGCCGCCGCAGCCGCCCGGCGACGCCGTGCTCGCCGACGACCTCGGCGAAGCGCGGCATGTCGCGCAGCTTGGCCGCCGCCGCCCAGAGGAGCACGACGGCCAGGACGATGCGCAGGGCGAGGTCCATCTACTCGTCGTCCAGGGGGTCGTGGACGAACGCCACGACGAACGCCCCCTGGTCCCGGCGTGGGTTCCGACGGTCGGACCGACCTCTCCCGGCGAGGTGGCCCTCACCGCCCGCGCCCCCGCACGCGCTGCACCAGGGGCCTCGAGCTCCGGCACGATCTCGGGCCGCCGGGCATGGTTGTATGCCATGCGCAGCACCCGGTCCGGGTTGGAGCGCGCGGCGACGAACCCGATGGCGGGCAGCACCCGGTGCAGCCCCCCGCACGCGCGAGTGCGGGGCCACCTCGCCGTCGATGATCTGCAGGATCGGCCGCACCCGCAGCAGCGACCCCGGCAGTGGCCTGGGCCCGGCCGATGCGGCCGCCGCGCTGCAGGAACTCGAGCGTCTCCAGCGAGAAGACCGCCCGGTGACCAAAGCCGAGCAGGCGCGCCACCGCCTCGCGCGCGGCGCCGGCCGTGGTCCCCCGCGCTCGAGCAGCGCCTGAAGGCGCAGCGCGATCAGCCCGAGCGCCTACCGTGACCGAGCCGCTCTCTCGAGCACCATGATCCGGTCGTCGTTGACCTCTTGGGCCGCGACGGCGCGTCGCCGCCTCGGCGGTGCCCGACATACGCGCGGACAGGCGGCAGCACGACGGCCGTCTCGTGGCCGTCCGGAGGGCCTCGCGCATCACCCTCTTTCGAGCACGCCGGCCAGGGGCTGCGCGGTGGTGGGCAGGCGCGCCGAAGCGCGCCAGGCGCTCGTAGAAGGCGGCCGCGTCGATGTCCACGCCGTCCTCGAACGCCTCGTCGCCGAAGATGACGGGGGATCGGCACCACGTCGCCAGTTGGCCGGGCGATCGGCCGCGGGCGTGACGTCCGCCGACGAGTCGGCGATCAGCGCGGCGTTGCGGGGCGTCGAGCGCGCGTCATCCGGCGTCCATCCACTCCACCCCGATCGCCAGGGCGGGGCTCGCCTGACCGCCCGCGCGGGCCTCGACCTCGACGCCGTCTGCGGCCATCTCGCGCACCCAGCCCTCCACCGTGACCGCGTTGACGCCGGCGTCGCGGCCGAACGAGCACGGTCACCAGGGCCGGGCCGCCCCCGGCGAGGAGCGTGCCGAGCGCGGCGGCGAGCGAGGGCCTCACGTGGGCTCCTCCCTCCTGGAGCCCTCGACCGCCGCGCTCGTCACCCGGGCGGCTGCTCGTCCGCATGCGCCCGGGCGTTCTTCTCGGCCGCCGAGGCCGCCGGATCCATCTCCACCAGTGACGCTTTCAGGGCGACCGGCAGCGCGGCCACCTCGACCACCTCCACCCCGGCACGGCCACGGGCCGCCTCGCGCGCGCGGCTCGGCGGCCTCGGGTGCCGGCCACCACGACGGCGTCCAGGCCTCGCCGAGCGCGTCGAGCGCCGCGGCGATCGGGGCCCGCGTCGCCGGCGGGGGGCCAGCGGCTGTCGGCATCGAGCCCCTCGAGCAGCGCCCACGCTGGCCCTCGCCGTCGGCCACCACGAGCGCCTCACATGCGGCGGCCGGCCGCTCGCGGCGCGCCTAAGGCGGGCGCCTGCGCTCGGCCTCCTGGCGGCGCATGTCGTCCCAGGCGCAGCTCGTCCACCGCCCCCCACGCGCCGGCCGCCGCCGCGGCGCGCTCGGGCGCGTCGGTGTGCACGTGCACCTTGGCCCGTGTGGCGTCGCCCATCACCAGCAGGCTGTCCCCCAGGGCCGGCCAGCGTCGCCCTCAAGCGCGTCGAGGTCGATCGTCCGCGCCCTCCACCAGGAAGCTCGTGCAGTAGCGATAGCGCGAGGGCAGGTGGTCGGCCTGGCCGGGCGCCCGGGCGGCGCGACCTGCACGCGGGGGGCGTGCTCGCGCTCCGAGACGGCGGCCGCCAAGCCCCCGAGCAGGATCGACAGCGCCGAGGCCGCCGGCGTTGACCACTCCCGCCTCGCGAGCGGCGCGGGAAGCAGGTCCGGCGTCTCCGCGACCCCCGCGTCGGCCGCCGTTCACCGCCGCGTCGAGCACCGCCTCGAGGTCGTCCCCGGCCGCCTCCTCCTCGCAGCCCGGACGATGCGCCGCGCGACGCTTGAGCATCGTGCCCTCGACCGGCGAGCGCACCCCCGCGTAGGCGGCGTCGCTGGCCGCGCGCAGCGCCCGGGCCAGCGCGGGGCCGCCCAGCGCCCCCTCCTCACGGCCCCAGGGCGTCGGCCGCGCCGCGCACGAGCTGCGACAGGATCATCCCGCTGTTGCCGCGCGCCCCCATCAGCGCGGGCGTCGCGCCAGGGCGGCGCAGCGCTCGGCGCGCGGGAGGCCGAGTCGTCGCGGCGGCGGCATTCTCGAGCGCTGTGACGGTCCTGAGGAGCATGTTGGTGCCGGTGTCGCCGTCGGCCACCGGGAAGACGTTGACGTCGTTGACCTCGTCCGCCCGGGCGGCGAGCGCCGCCCGGCGACGCGTAGATCACCCGGATGAATGTGCTCGCCGGGGAAGGGTGGCGGTGCCGCTCATGGCGGTGGGAGCCTACCCGCTCCGCCTCAGAAGAGGGTGAGCTGGCGGTCGGAGCGCAGCCCGGAGACGCCCACCCCGAGCAGCCGCAGGGCGCCGGGCCGCTCGCGCAGGGCGCGCGCCAGCAGGGCTGAGGCCGTCGCCCAGATCGCCGCGGCGTCGTCGAGCGCGGCGCCGACGGTCTG
>CAWEGW010000006.1:0-75516 GCA_963808825.1 Miltoncostaeaceae bacterium
CGAACCCACGACCTTCGGCTTGGGAAGCCGACGCTCTACCAACTGAGCTACGTCCGCGAAGGCCGTCGACGGTACCACGGGCCTCGCCGCCGACGGCCCTGCGCCGGGGCTGAATGCGCGTTCGTCCCAGCCGAATGTTGGCCGCGATCCCGGCCCCGCCATTGCGCACCGTGGCGGCGCGGGGGATCGACCTCGTGCCCGGCGCCACCATGCTCGAGCCCGCCGGCGCCCACTAGGGTGCCCGCGCTACATCCGCTCCGGCGCCTTCACCCCGAGCTGCCCGAGCCCGGTCCGGATCGTCTGCGCGACGGCGACGCAGCAGTCGCGCCGGAAGGCGGCGACCGGCGCGGGCTGGCCCATGACCGGGCAGCGCTCGTAGAAGCGCTGGAAGTCGCGGGCCAGGTCGACGAGGTAGGCGGCGATGCGATGGGGGGCCCGCCGCTCCTCGGCCTCGGCGGCCGCCACGGGCCAGTCGGCGAGGCGCAGCACCAGGGCCCGCTCGGCCGGGTCGAGCCGCTCCGGGGGCGGCGCGTCGCCGGGCGCCGGGGCGTCCTCCAGCCGGCCCAGGATCCCGTGGACCCGGGCGTGGGCGTACTGGACGTAGTAGACCGGGTTCTCCTGGCTCTGCTCCCGGGCGACGTCGAGGTCGAGGTCGAGCGGCGTCTCGTGGCTGCGCTGCACCAGGAAGAAGCGCGCCGCGTCGACGCCGATGTCGTCGAGCAGGTCGGAGAGGGTCACGAGCGTCCCGGCGCGCTTGCTCATGCGCCTGGCCTCGCCGCGCTGGACCAGGCTCACGAGCTGGACGATCTGCAACTCGAGCGACCCGGGGTCGTGGCCCCCGGCGGCCAGGACCGCGCGCAGGCGGCCGATGTAGCCGTGGTGGTCGGCGCCGAGCACGTCGAGCAGCAGGTCGTGCCCGCGCGAGGCCTTGTCGAGGTGGTAGGCGACGTCGGCCGCCAGGTAGGTGGTCTCGCCGTCGCCGCGCACCAGCACGCGGTCCTTCTCGTCGCCGTAGTCGGAGGTGCGGAACCAGACCGCGCCCTCGGACGCGGTAGGCGTCGCCGGCGGCCTCGAGGGCGGCGATGCCGGCCTCGACCCTGCCGGCCTCGTGGAGCTCGCGCTCCGAGACGAAGCGGTCGAAGCTCACCCGGAAGCGCTCGAGGTCGCGGCGGATGGCCTCGAGCATCAGCTCCTCGCCGCGGGCCGCGAAGAGGTCCAGCGCCTCGGCCGAGGGGTCGCCCGCCTCGTCGGCGTAGCGGTCGCCGACCTCCTCCCGCACCGCGACGGCGATCGGCACGACGTAGTCGCCGGCGTAGCCGTCCTCCGGCACCGCCGTCGCCCGGCCGGCCAGCTCGCCGTAGCGCGCCGCCACCGAGGCGCCGAAGAGCCGCATCTGCCTGCCGAAGTCGTTCACGTAGTACTCGCGCGTGACCCGGTGGCCGGCGAACGCCAGGATCCGCCCGAGCGAGTCGCCGTAGGCCGCCTGGCGCGCATGGCCGACGTGGGGCGGGCCGGTCGGGTTGGCCGAGACGAACTCCAGCAGCACGTCGCGAGGGACGCGCGCCGACCCGCCGCCGTAGCCCTCGCCGGCGGCCACCACCGCCCGGGCGGCGCCGGCGAACCAGCCCGGCGCGAGGGTCATGTTGAGGAAGCCGGGGCCGGCGACCTCGACCGCGTCCAGCCACTCGGCCGCCGCGGGGTCGGCCCGGAGGGCGTCGGCGATCGCCTCGGCGATCTCGCGCGGCGGGCGGCGCGCCGCCTTGGCGAGGGTCATCGCGACCGGGCTGGCGACGTCGCCCTCGTGGCCCTGGGCGGGCGGCGCCAGGGGCACGGCCGGCGGCGCCGTCCCGGCGACCGCCTCGGCGGCGGCGGCCAGCGCGTCTCGGATCGGCGCGAGGAGGAGGGCGTCGCTCACGGCCGCCCAGCTTAGGGGACGGTGCGAGCGCGGGGTGGGGTGTGTGTGGAGATGGATGAGAGCTAGGGGAGAAGGGTTGTTGGGAGTGGCTGCGAGATGTGCAGGTTCATGCAGGTATGAGCGAGCTGGTGTGGAGCTGGGTGTGCATGCTGAGTTATGCGCTGCAGCTAGCACGCTGGGGTGGTGCGCAGCGGCGGGCGCGCAGCTAGGCGCTGCGCGAGCTCGAGGGATCCTGGCGCGGGCGGCAAGCGCTACGGGCGGCGCGCTGGGAGCGATCCTCGGCATCCCACCAGCACGTGGCAAGGTGCTAGGCCCGCGGCCACGCCTGCCGGCCCGCGGCGGAGGTGGTGCGCTACGAGCGGGCCGTCCGGCGAGCTGCTGCACGTGGACACCAAGCGCCTGGGGCGCTTTCACGCCGTGGGCAAGCGCATCCTCAAGGACGGCATCCGGCGCTCGCCCCGGGCGGCTGGCAGCACCTGCACGTGGCCGTTCACGACCGCGGTCGCATCGCACCGCCAGTGCCGGCGGGCCAGGGGGCCGAGCCCTCCTGCGCCTTCCTGGAGCGAGCCGTCGCCTGGTTCGCGGCCGAGCACGATCAGGATCGAGCGCGTGCTCTCAGATAACGGCCATGCCTACCGCTCGCACGCCTGGGCCTCGACCTGCGAGCCCTTGGGCATCGAGCGCCGGCGCACGCGGCCCTACACGCCGCGCACCAACGGGAAAGCGGAGGCCTTCATCGGCACCCCTTGCGCGAGTGGGCCCACCGCTACGCCTACCCCTCCAGCGCCCACCGAGCCCGGGCGCTGTCGGGCTGGGTGCGCTGGTACAACGACGGCGCCCCACAGCCCTCTCGGCGAGGCGGCGATCAGCGTGTGCGCAGGTCGTGGTCAGTACCCTAGTGCGCGTAGGGGTGGCCCGCCGCGATCGTCAGCGCGCGGTAGAGCTGCTCGACGAGCACCACGCGGGCGAGCTGGTGCGGCATCGTGAGCGGCCCCAGCGAGAGCCGCTCCTCGCTCTCGGCCACGAGGTCCGGAGCGAGCCCCGCCGCGCCGCCGACCAGGAAGGCGACCGGGCGGGGCTCCTCCAGCCGCCGCGCCAGCCATGCCGCGAAGCCCTCGCTCGAGGCCGGCGTCCGTCCGCCGGGGTCGAGGGCCACCCGGTACGCGCGCGGAAGGAGGCGTGCCCGCAGCCGCTCGGCCTCGCGCTCCCGTGCCCGCTCCTCGCCGCGCTGCACCGGCTCGGCGGCGACCTCGTCGACGCGCAGCCCGGCGAGCCGGTTGACGCGCTCCTCGTAGAGCCGCCCGGCCGCGTCGTGCGGCGGGCGCAGGCGGCCCACGACCGCGATCTGCACCCGGGGCGCCCGCCGCCCCAGCTCAGCCGCCCTCCTCGCGGGCGCGCAGGGCCATGGCGATCCGCTCGAGCGCGGTCGGGTGGGTGCCGAACCAGACCTGCACCGCCTCGGGCGGGTCGGGCACGCCGAGGCTCCGCTTCACCAGGCCCTGCTGCAGGCCGATGGCCGCGTCCGGGTCGCGCGAGATCGCCAGCCCCCGCCACTCGGCCTCGCGCTCGTAGGCGCGGCTGACCCAGGTCGTCAGCGGGGCGCTCGCGAGCCCGATCACGGCGAAGGCCGCGGCCGCGATCGCGACCCGCCGCACGACCAGGTCGGTCCCGGCCGGCCCGCGCTCGGCCGGGGCGAAGCCGGTGCGCCAGCCGACGACGGCGAACACCAGCAACGCGGCCGGCACGGCCAGCGCCGCCGCCCAGGTGGAGCCCTTGAGCACGTGGCGCCGCTCCACGTGCGCCAGCTCGTGGGCCACGACCATCCGCACCTCGTCGCGGGGGAAGTCCCGCAGCAGGGTGTCGAAGAGGACGATGTGGCGGCTGCCGCCGAGGCCCGAGACGTAGGCGTTGGCCGCGGTCGTGCGCGCGCTGGCGTCGTTCACCTTCACGTCGTCGGCGTGGACGCCGGCCCGGTCGGCGAGCTCCAGCACCTCGGCGGCCAGGGCCGGGTCGCGAAGGGGCTCGGTGCGCTGGAAGACCGGCTCCAGGAGGAGCGGCGAGAGCACCGACATCGCGTAGATCAGGAGGGCGATGCCCGCCGCGACGATGGCCCACCAGGCGCGCGGGGCGCGCGCGATCGCCACCGCGACGCCGGCGCCGATCCCCGCCGAGATGAGCATCTGGATCCCCAGGCCCTTCGCAAGATCGAGCAACCATCCGGGGACGCCCTGGGTGACGATCCCGTAGTCGCGCCCCCAGGCGTACCGGGTCGCCGACAGCGGCAGGACGACGGCCGTCGTGACCACCGCCAGGCCGGCGCCGAACAGCGCCCCGGCCCGCCAGGGCCGGGCCCGCGCGGCGCGCACCAGCCCCGGCCGCCAGCGCGAGCCGAGCAGCGCGACGCCCACCGCGGTCGCGGCCGCCAGCGGCGCGCCGACGGCCGCCATCGTCCACACGCCGCGGCGGTAGTCGCGGTTGCGGGCGAGCTCGGCCGGGTCGAACCAGTCCTTCAGCGGCGCCGGATCGACGTCGGGGACGCCCGAGCTCCAGAGGCGCCAGCGCAGCAGGGCGACGATGCCGCCGGCGCCGACGACGGCGACGGCCGCGAGCCCCGCGGCCCGCCGCGACGACCCGGCCGGGAGCCGGGCCAGCCCCCTCTGCCGCCGTCGCCGCACGGGACTATCGTAGCGGGGACCCATCCGCACCCCGGGGGGCCGCCACGCCGCCGGTCGCCATCCTGAGCGACATCCACGGGAACCGCCAGGCCCTCGATGCCGTCCTGCGCGCCGCGCGGGAGGCGGGCGCGGGGAGCTGGTGGTGCCTCGGCGACCTCGTGGGCTACGGCGCCGACCCCTCGCACTGCCTGCGCACGGCGATCGCCAACGCCGACCGCTGCATCGCCGGCAACCACGACCTGGGGGCGGCCGGCGAGGTGCCGCTCGACACCTTCGCCCCCTGGGCCCAGGCGGCGCTCTCCTGGACCCGGGACGCCATCGGCGCCGTCGGCCAGGCCAACCTCGAGAAGCTCGAGCCCCAGGACGTCGAGGGCCCGGTCCCGCTCTACCACGCCAGCCCGCGCGACCCGGTCTGGGAGTACGTGCTCGAGATCTCCCAGGCGCGCGCCGCCCTCGAGCACCGCCGGGTGCCGCTCACGCTGATCGGCCACACGCACGTCCCCTTCGCCTGGCGCCTGACGACCGACGGCGCGATGGAGGCGGTCGGCGTCCCCGACGACGGGCGCCTGGTCCTCGACGAGGGGCGCTGGCTCGTCAACCCCGGATCGGTCGGCCAGCCGCGCGACGGGGACGCCCGCGCGGCCTGGGCGATCTACGACGCCGACGCCGGCCTGATCCAGTTCCGCCGCACGCCCTACGACGTCGCGGCCGCCCAGAACGCGATCCTCGAGGCGGGCCTCCCCTCCCTGCTGGCCCACCGCCTCGCCGAGGGCCGATGAGCGGCGGCGCCTACCTCGACCACGCCGTCGCCACGCCGCTCGACCCCCGCGTCCGCGAGGCGATGGAGCCCTTCCTGGACGGCGCCGGCAGCCCGTCGAGCCTCCACGAGTGGGGCCGGCGGCCCGCCGATGCCCTGGAGCGCGCCCGTCGCCAGGTGGCGGAGCTCGTGGGCGCCGACGAGGACGGGGTGATCTTCACCTCCGGCGCGGTCGAGGCGCGCAACCTCGCCGTGAAGGGGCTGCTGGCGGGCAACCGCGCCCTCGGGCGGCACGTCGTGGCCAGCGCCGTCGAGCACCCGGCGACCCTCGCCGCCTGCCGCACCGCCGAGCGTGAGGGGGCGCTCCTCGACCTGGCGCCCGTCGACGGCGAGGGGCGCATCGCCCCGGCCGCCGTCGCCGGGGCGGTGCGCGAGGACACCGCCCTCGTGGCGGTGGTCCACGGCCAGCCGGACATCGGCACCCTGCAGGACGTCCCCGCCCTCGCCGCCGCGGCTCGCGCCGCCCGCCCCGAGGCGCGGGTGGCGGTCGACGCCGGGGAGACCGCCGGGCTCGTGCCGGTCGACATGGGCTCGATGGGCGCGGACGCGCTGGTGCTCGGCGGCACCGCCCTCGGCGCCCCGGCCTGGGCCGGCGCGCTGGCGGTGCGCCCCGGGGCCCGCCTGCACCCGCTGATCGAGGGCGGCGTCGAGGAGGGCGGCAAGCGGGCCGGCGCGGAGGCCCTCCCGGCGATCGTCGCCCTGGGCGCGGCCGCCGAGATCGCCCGCGGCGAGATGGCGGCCCGGGCGGCGCGGATGGAGGCCCTCGGCGAGCGGCTGATCGCCGGGCTGCTGGCGGTCCCGGACGTGCGCCTCAACGGCCCGCGCCGGGGGCGCATCCCCGGGAACGTCCACGTGTCGGCGGGCTGGGTCGAGGGCGAGAGCCTCGCCCTGGCGATGGCCGCCCGCGGCGTCGCCGTCTCGCCCGGCTCGGCCTGCACCGCCCACGGCGGCAAGGCCGCCCCCACCCTCGAGGCCATCGGGCTGGAGCCCCCCTGGACCCACTCGGCGATCCTGCTCACGCTGCGCTGGACCACCACCGGGGCCGAGGTTGACGCGGCCGTGGCCGCCTTCGCCGAGGCGGTGGCCGCCCTGCGGGCCATGAGCCCGCTGACGCCGTGAGCGCGCCCGCCCGGATCGTTCGACGCGCTCGGCACCTGGTGCCCGGTGCCGATCCACCTCGTCGAGCGGGCCGCCCGCCGGGCGTCAGCCGGCGACGTCCTCGAGCTGCTGGCCGATGACCCCCTCGTCGAGGTCGACCTGCCCGCCTGGTGCCACTCGAGCGGCAACCGGCTGATCGAGCTGCGCCGCGAGGGGAGCGGCTACGTCGGCCTCGTCGCCGTCACCCGTGGACGCCATGGCGCATCGCAACCGCGTGGCCGCGCCCGCGGCCGATCAGCCAGCGGTTGACCGGGAGCGCCACGACGAAGGCCACCGCCAGCGCGAAGGCCAGTGCGCCCCAGAAGAGGCCGCTGTCGAGCCCCGCCTCCATCGCTCCGGGGACGGCCAGCATGATCGCGTTGTCGGCGATCTCCATCACGACGATCGAGACCGTGTCGGCGGCCAGCGCGACGCCCACGGCCGCGCGGAGCGCCAGCCCCGAGCGGAGCACGGCGATCACCGTCAGCAGGTAGCCGAAGAAGAACGCCAGCGCCACGGCGATCGCGATCGTGGCGGCATCGCTCCAGCCGAAGGCGGTCCCGATCACCATCCCCAGCACCTCGCCGATGGCGCAGCCGGTGAGGCAGTGCACCGTGGCGGAGACCGCCGCCCGCGTGAGCTCGTCCACGCTGCCATGATGCACGGGTGGCCGAGGCGCTGTACGCGATCATCCACGAGGCCGACGGCGACACGATCTGGCGCTGGCGGACCGGGCGCAAGGCGAAGTTCGTCGAGTATGGCGGCCACCAACGCGCCCGTGAGCTGGCCGAGGGGTCGGGCGCCGTGCTGGCGCTGTGGGGCTCGCAGTACGGCCGCCGCGGCGTGCCCGGCGACGCAAGCCCCGACGCGCTGGAGGCGTCGGTGCGCGAGGCCATCGAGCGGGCGGGGGAGCACTCCTGATGTCCGAGCACGCGGATCGGGTCCGCGCCTTCTACGAGGGGGCCGCCGCCGGCCCGCCCGACATGACCGTGTTCCACGACGAGGTGGAGTTCCGCATGCCGGAGGTGCTCCCCCACGGCGGCACCATCCGCGGCCGCGACGCGCTCGGCGCCTACTTCGCCGAGGTGGTCTCGCGCTGGGACGGCTTCCGCGCCGACCTCGACGACCTCGTGGACGGCGGCGACCGCGTCGTGGCGCTCGGGCGCTTCTGCGGCACGCCCACGGCGAGCGGCCGGTACGTGGAGGTGCCCTTCGCGCTCGTCTGGACCATGCGCGGCGGGCAGGCGGTCTCGGTGGACGAGTACACGGACACCGCCCTCCTGCTCGAGGCGCTCCGGCCCTCGGGCGCCGGCGGCGCCTGACGAACACCTGTTCGCTACGATGCCCCGATGGGGCGCGCGGCACCCAAGGGCGGACGTGAGCAGCTCCGCTGGCGCCTGGCCGACGACGACGCCGGCCGGCCCGACCTGCTGGGCGAGGCCGAGCGCCACCCGGGGCGCGGGGAGCTGGCGGGGCTCGAGCTGCTGCACGTCAGGGCCCAGACCATCATCAACAAGGTGCCCGCCTCCTCGCGGGTGCCGTTCCGCTGGACGATCAACCCCTACCGCGGCTGCAGCCACGGCTGCGTCTACTGCTTCGCCCGGCCGACGCACGAGTACCTCGGCCTCGGCATCGGCGAGGACTTCGACCGCCGGATCGTGGTCAAGGTCAACGCTGTCGAGCGGCTGCGGGCCGAGCTGCGCTCGCCGCGCTGGGCCGGCGAGAGCATCGCGATGGGCACCAACACCGACCCCTACCAGCCCGCCGAGGGGCGCTACCGGCTGACGCGGGGCATCGTCGAGGCGCTGGCCGAGGCGCGCAACCCCTTCTCGATCCTCACCAAGTCCACGCTGATCGGCCGCGACGTCAACGTGCTCGCCGAGGCGGCCCGGCGCGCCGAGGTGCACACGGCGCTCTCGATCGGCTGCCTCGACGCCGACGTCTGGCGCGCCGCCGAGCCGCACACGCCGAGCCCGCGGCGGCGGATGGAGACGGTGGCCCGGCTCAACGCGGCCGGGCTGCGCTGCGACGTCATGGTCGCGCCCGTCCTGCCGGGCATCTCCGACTCCGACGCCCAGCTCGAGGAGGTCGTGCGGGCGGCGGTTGACGCCGGCGCCGCCATCATCGCGCCGATCGCGCTGCACCTGCGCGGGCCGGTCCGCGACCACTACCTCGCCTGGCTGGCCGACGCGCGCCCCGAGCTCCTCGGGTCCACCCGCGCCCTCTTCCGCGGCGCCTACCAGCCGGCCGCCGAGCGCGACGCGCTGAGCGAGCGGGTCCGCGAGCTGGTTGACCGGCACGGCGGCCGCCGCCGCGAGGAGGAGCCGTCCTCCTGGCGCATCGCCGACCCCGCCCCCGAGGGCCCCGAGCCGGAGCAGCTGGCCCTGATGTGAGCATGCTAACGTATGCTCATGCTCAGCCATCGACTGCAGATCCTGCTCGACGACGAGCGGCACGCGCGCCTGACCGCCGCGGCGGACCGGCGGGGAGTGCCGGTCGCGGTGATCGTCCGCGAGGCCCTCGACGCCGCGCTTCCGGGCGGCGAGGCGGCCCGCGCCGACGCGGCCCGGCGGATCCTCGAGGCCGAGCCGATGGCGGTCCCGGACCCCGAGGCGCTTCGGGGCGAGCTCGACGAGCTGCCGCTCGCGCCGGGCGTGATCGTCCTCGACACGACCGTTCTCGTCTACGCGGTCGGCGGCCCGCACCCGCTCGCGGCCCCGGCGCGGGGCCTGGTCTCGGCGATCCGGGACGGGCGGGTTCGGGCGACGACGACGGTCGAGGCGGTCCAGGAGTTCGCGCACATCCGGGCACGGCGCCGCGGCCGTGCGGACGCCGCCGCCCTCGCACGCGACTATGCGCGGCTGCTGTCGCCCCTCCTGTCGCCGAGCGAGGACGATCTCGATGACGGGCTCGACCTCTTCGAGGAGGGGCACCTCGGCGCCTTCGACGCGGTCCTCGCCGCCGTGGCGCACGGGCGGGGCGCCGAGGCGCTCGTGTCCGCCGACCAGGCGTTCGGCGCGGCCGCGCGGGTCCGCGTCATGCCGCTCGACGGTCCGGGGGTCGCCGAGCTCATCGGCTGACCCGGCGGCTGTACGATGCCCCGCGTGCAGCGCCGCCCGGTCGCCGTCCTGATCGCCTTCGTCGCCGTGGCCGGCGCCGTCGCCGCCGGGTGCGGGGACGACGCGGACGAGACGATCCGCAGCGCCACGGCCCAGGCCCGCCAGGCCCTGGAGGAGGCGCGCCAGGAGCTGTCGGGCGAGCTCTCCGACGCACAGACCCAGGTCGAGGACGCGATCGCCGAGGCGCGCTCGGGCGGGCGGGCCGCCGTCGCGCGCGCCCGCAGGCAGGCCGATCGGGCCATCGCCGACGCCCGCCGCGAGGCCGAGGAGGCGATCGATCGCGCCGAGCGGGCGGGCGACCGGACCCAGGAGGAGATCGACCGCCTGCAGGACGAGGCCGACCAGCGGCTCGAGGAGCTCCGCCAGGAGGTCGAGCAGGAGCTGCCCTCCGGCCCGTAGGGCCCGGCGCCCTTACGGCCGCCGCCCCTTGGCCCGCAGGGCCTGCCGCACCGCCTTCGCGCCGCGCCGCCCGCGGGCGCGCCGGGACCGCTCGTCGCGCCGGAGGGCGTCGGCCGCCAGCTCGCGCCGCAGGTCGCGCAGGCTCTGGAGGCGGCCGGGGTCGAGCTCCCCGGAGTCCGCCGCCGCCCGCACCGCGCAGCCCGGCTCGGACTCGTGGCGGCAGTCGCGGAAGCGGCAGCCCTCGGCCAGCGCCTCGATGTCGTCGAAGGCGCGCGCCACGCCCGACTCGGCGCCCCAGAGGCCGAGCTCGCGGACGCCGGGCGTGTCGATCAGGGCGCCGCCGCCCGGCAGCGGCAGCAGGTGGCGCGCGGTCGTGGTGTGGCGGCCCTTCGCGTCGCCCGGGCGCACCGCCCCGGTCGCCGCGGCGCCGGCGCCGAGCAGGGCGTTCGCCAGGCTCGACTTGCCCGCGCCGGACTCGCCGAGCATGACCACGGTCCGCGCGGGCGCTGCGCGGCCGGCGATCTCGTCGATCCCCCGGCCGGAGACGGCGCTGACCGTGTGGACGTTGACGCCGAGGGCGGCGTCGGCGAGGACGGCCTCCACCTCCGCCGAGGGGGCGAGGTCGGCCTTGGTCAGCACCAGCGCCGGCACGGCGCCGCAGTCCCAGGCCATCGCCAGGGCGCGGTGGAGGCGGCGAACGCGCAGGGGCCGGTCGAGGCCCTGGACGACCAGCACGACGTTGACGTTCGCGGCGATGACCTGCTCGGCCGCCGCCGCGCCCGCCGCGCGGCGAGACAGGGTCGAGCGCCGCGGCAGCCTCGCGGCGACCGCGCCGTCGCGCAGGGCGACCCAGTCGCCGACGGCCAGGCCGGCGGCGCGGACCCGCACCTCGCCGCCGTCGGCGATGGCGAGGGCGCCGCCGCGGTCGGCGCGCGCCACGCGCGCCGGGGCGCAGCCCGGCGCGGACGCGACGAGCTCCGCCGCGCGGCGGTCGTCCCATCCCAGGCGGGCGAGCGGTGATTCGTGATGCAACTCGGGCTCCCTTCGAAGGGCGCCCGCGAGGGCACGCGCTAGTCGGCGTGCGGCATGGGGGCGCCGATGACGTCCAGGCTGATCCGGGGCGGTCGAGCCGCCCGGGCGGTCATCACGGTCTCCATGCGGCGGGGCCCTCCTGAAACGGCCTCGGTCCCAGTGCGGGCGGCACGCTAGCGCACGCGGCGCGCCCGCGCCAGCCTCAGAGGAGCGGCCGCCCGGTCATCGCCGGCCCAGGGTCCCAGCCCATCAGGCCGCACAGGGTGGGGGCGACGTCGCCCAGCGACCCGCCCTCGGCCAGCGCCAGCCCGGGGCGGTCGATCCAGAGGGGGACCGGGTTGCTGGTGTGGGCCGTGTTCGGGCTCCCGTCGGGCTCGATCATGACCTCGCTGTTGCCGTGGTCGGCGGTGACGCAGAGCAGGCCGCCCGCCTCGGCGGCGGCCGCCCGGATCGCGCCCATGCAGCCGTTGACCGCCTCGATGCCGCGCACGGCGGCCTCGACGACGCCGGTGTGGCCGACCATGTCGGCGTTGGCGAAGTTGACCACGATCAGCTCGTCGGCCCTCTCCGCGAGCCCCTGCACGACGGCGTCGCGGACCCCGGCCGCGCTCATCTCGGGTGCGAGGTCGTAGGTGGGGACGTGCTGCGGCGACGGCACCAGGATGCGGCGCTCGCCCTCGAACGGCTGCTCGCGGCCGCCGTTGAAGAAGAACGTGACGTGCGCGTACTTCTCGGTCTCCGCGACGTGCAGCTGGCGGCGGCCGGCCTCCGACGCCCCCTGGGCGAGCCCCTCGCGCACGTCCTGGGCCTCGAACAGGGCCGGCACGGTGAACTCGGCCTTGTAGCGGGTCATGGTCGTGAGCTCGGGGACCGGCGGCGACGGGTCCCTGTCGAACCCGTCGAAGGCCGGGTCGCTCAGGGCCATGGTGAGCTGGCGGGCGCGGTCGGGGCGGAAGTTCCAGAAGATGACGGGGTCGCCGGAGCGGATGCGGTGCTCCTCGGGCGGCCCGATCACCGCCGGCTCGATGAACTCATCCGTGATGCCCGCTGCATACGAGACGTTCAACCGCTTGTCGACCGCTCGTGCGCGGCTCGCCGACGCCGTGCACGAGGGCGTCGTAGGCGCGCTTGGTGCGATCCCAGCGCCGGTCCCGGTCCATGGCCCAGTAGCGGCCGACGACCGAGCCGACGACGACCCCGGTCGCCTCGAGCTCGGCGACCGCCTCGCGGCCCGCGTCGGGGCGCGTGTCGCGCCCGTCGGTGAAGGCGTGGACCACGATCCGCTCCACCCCGGCCTCGCGGGCCAGCCGGATGAGGGCTGAGGACGTGGCGCTGGGTCGCGTGCACCCCGCCCTCGCCGGCCAGCCCGATCAGGTGCAGCGTCCGCCGGCGCCCCGTCGCGAAGGCCGACGTCAGGGCCGGCAGCCGGGCCATGGAGCCGTCGGCGATCGCCTCGTCGATCCGCACGAGCATCTGCGGCACCCGGCGCCCGGCGCCGAGGTTCAGGTGCCCCACCTCGCTGTTGCCCTGCTGGCCCTCCGGCAGCCCCACGGGCAGGCCGGATGCCGTGATGCTGGTGCCCGAGCCCTCGGCCGCCAGGGCGTCCAGGTTCGGGGTCCGCGCCAGGTGGACGGCGTTGCCCGGCCCCGGCGGGGCGATGCCGAAGCCGTCGATGACCACCAGGACGAGCGGACCGGCCGGCGTCACGGCGCGCGGCTCACAGGGCCGCGGCGACGATCGCGGCGAACGCCTCCGGATCGAGGCTCGCGCCGCCCACCAGGGCGCCGTTGACGTCCGCCTGGGCCATGAGCTCGCGGGCGTTGTCCGGCGTCACGCTCCCGCCGTAGAGCACCCGCAGCGCCGCTGGGTCGAACGTCTCGCCGGCGACCGCGCGCACGTGGGCGCACGCCGCCTGGGCCGTGTCCGGGGTCGCCGTGCGGCCCGTGCCGATCGCCCAGATGGGCTCGTAGGCGATGGCGACGGTCGTGACCTCGTCGGCCCTCACCTGGGCGAGGGCCGCGCGCACCTGGCCGTCGAGCCAGGCCTCGGTCTCCCCCGCCTCGCGCTGGTCCAGCGACTCGCCGACGCAGACGATCACATCCAGGCCCGCGTCCCGCGCCGCCCGCACGCGCGCGGCCACCTGGGCGTCCGTCTCGCCCGCCGCGCGCCGCTCGGAGTGGCCCACGAGCGTCCCCACGGCCCCGGTGGCCGCGATCATCGCGGCCGAGATCTCGCCCGTGTGGGCGCCCGAGGGCGCCTCGTGCACCGCCTGGGCGTCCACCTGGAGGGCGCTGCCTGAGGCCGCCCGCACGGCCGCCTCGAGCGCCGTGAAGGGCGCGCAGACCGCGACGTCGGCCGTCAGCTCCCCGTCGCCGAGGAGGGCCCGCAGGCGGGCGATGTGCTCGCGGGCCTCCACGCCCGTCTTGTTCATCTTCCAGTTGCCCGCGACGAACGGGCGCCGGGGGCTCACGCCGGGTCGGCCGTCGGCAGCGCGGCGACGCCGGGCAGCGTCTTGCCCTCGAGCATCTCCAGCGCCGCGCCGCCGCCGGTGGAGACGTGCGTGAGGCGGTCGGCGAGACCGAGCTGGGCGAGCGCCGCGCCCGAGTCGCCGCCGCCGGCCACGGTGACCCCGGGACACTCGGCCATCGCCTCGGCCACGGCGCGGGTGCCGTCGGCAAACGGGGGGATCTCGAACGCGCCCATCGGCCCGTTCCAGAAGACCGTGCGCGCGGCGACGATCACCTCGCGGTACGAGGCCGCGGTGCGGGGGCCGATGTTGACGCCGATCCAGCCGTTCTCGATGGCGTCGGTCGGCACCACCTCGAGCTCGGCGTCCTCGGCGAAGCGGTCGGCCACCAGGACGTTGACCGGCAGCTGGAGCTGGCGGTTGAGCTGCACCGCCTTCTCCATCAGCTCCCGCGCCACCGCCTGGCCGGCCTCGTCCTCGTGCATCGAGGCGCCGACGTCCTCGCCCTGCGCCGCCAGGAACGTGAAGCACATCGCTCCGCCGATCAGCAGGCGGTCGCAGCGCTCCAGGAGGCGCCGGATGAGCGGGAGCTTGTCGCTCACCTTGCTCCCGCCGAGCACGGCCACGAACGGGGCCGCGGGGTCGGCCATCAGCCCCTCGAGCACCTCCACCTCGCGCGCGAGCAGCAGGCCGGCGCGCGCCGGCAGCAGGTGCGCGACCCCCTCGGTCGAGGCGTGCGCGCGGTGGGCCGCGCCGAAGGCGTCGTTCACGTAGTGGGTGAACCCCTCGGCGAGCTGCTCGGCGAAGGCCGGGTCGTTGATCTCCTCGCCCTCGTGGAAGCGCAGGTTCTCGAGCATCACCAGGTCGCCGGGGGCGAGCGCCGCCGTGCGCTCGCGCACCTCGCGGCCCACGCAGTCGGGCAGCAGCTCGACCGGCCGCCCCATCAGCGCGCCGAGCCGCTCCGCGCAGGGCCGCAGCGAGAGGGCCGGGTCGCGCCCGCCCTTCGGGCGGCCGAGGTGGGAGCAGACGGCCACGCCGGCGCCGGCCTCCAGCAGCCGCTCGAGCGTGGGGACCGACGCCCGGATGCGCGCGTCGTCGGTCACGCGGCCGTCCTCGAGCGGGACGTTGAGGTCGGAGCGCACCAGGACGCGGGCACCGCTCCAGTCGACCCCCGGGTCGTCGATCCCGAGGAGGCGGGTCGCCACGCGGGCCCTAGGAGGGGAGGACGCGCTCGGCCAGCTCGACCACCCGGCACGAGTAGCCCCACTCGTTGTCGTACCAGGAGATGAGCTTGACGGTGGTGCCGTTGACCATGGTCAGCGAGGAGTCCAGGAGCGACGAGCGCGCGTCGCCGACGATGTCGCGCGACACGATCGGGTCCTCGGTGTAGCCGAGGATGCCGGCCAGCGGCCCCGACTCGGAGGCGGCGCGGAAGGCGTCGTTGACCTCGTCGACCGTGGTCTCGCGGCTCACCTGGGCCGTCAGGTTGACGACCGAGCCGTCCGGGGTCGGCACCCGGAGGGAGATGCCGTCGAGCCTGCCCTTCAGCGAGGGCATGACCTCGCCGATGGCCCGGGCGGCGCCCGTGGAGGTGGGGATGATCGAGAGGGCCGCGGCCCGGGCGCGGCGCAGGTCCTTGTGGGGCAGGTCGAGGATGCGCTGGTCGTTCGTGTACGCGTGGCAGGTGGTCATGTATCCCTGCTCGATGCCGACGGTATCCATCAGCACCTTGGCCAGCGGGGCCAGGCAGTTGGTGGTGCAGGAGGCGTTCGAGATGACGTGGTGCTGCTCGGGGTCGTACTGGTCGTCGTTGACGCCGAGGCAGACCGTGATGTCGGGCTCCTTGGCCGGCGCCGAGATGATCACCTTGCTGGCCCCGGCGTCGAGGTGCAGGGCGGCCTTCTCGCGGGCGGTGAACAGCCCCGTGCTCTCGATGACCACGTTGACCCCGAGGTCCTTCCAGGGCAGGCTCGCCGGGTCGCGCTCGGCCAGCACCCGCACGTCGGCGCCGTCGACGACGATGTGGTCGTCCCGCGCCTCGACCGTTCCGGGGTAGCGGCCGAAGACCGAGTCGTAGTCGAGGAGGTGGGCCAGGGTCCCCGTGTCGGTGATGTCGTTGACCGCGACGATCTCGAGGTCGCTGTCGCGCTGCGCCGCCGCGCGGAAGACGTTGCGGCCGATCCGCCCGAACCCGTTGATGCCCACGCGTACGCTCATCCGGCTCCCGTCCTCGCCGTCGGAAAACGATGGCCAATCTACCAGGACGGGCCGGGCCGGCCTGCCACCATCCCGGTCATGAAGGCGACCCTCGCGGCCGCGGCGGCCCTGGCCCTGGCGGCGCTCGCCGGCTGCGGCTCGGGCGTCGCGCCCGCGGAGCGGCCGGAGCCCGCGGGGGCGGGCCCCGCGAGGCTCTCGGGCACGGTCGAGCGCGTGGTTAACGGCGACACCCTGATCGCCAGGATCGACGGCCGGCGGGTGCGAGTGCGGCTGCTGGGCGTCGACGCGCCCGAGTCCGCCGCCGGCTACGGCTCGGCCGAGTGCTACGGGATCGAGGCGACCGAGGCGGCGCGCGACCACCTCCCACGGGACGCGCCCATCGCCCTCCGCACCGACCCGACCCAGGGCCGCGAGGACCGCTTCGGGCGGCTGCTCGCCGAGGTCACGGTCAACGGGGCGGCCCGGACCGCCAACGAGGAGCTCGTGGCCGGTGGCAGCGCGGAGGTCTTCCGCGGCGACGGGCGCGGCCGGCTGCAGCCGGAGCTGCGCGCGCTCGAGCGGCGGGCGCGCGAGGCCGGCCTCGGCCTGTGGAGCGCCTGCCGGGCCTGAGGGGCCCCGGAACGGGGCCGGGGGGCCCGAAGGCCCCCCGGCGAACTGCGGTCAGACGGTGACGCGAGGGGGCTAGGCCGCCTCGGGAGCCGCCTTCGGCTTGGGCGTGATCGCCGCGGTGATCTTGGCGCTCACGATGCCCAGGATCACGCCGCAGACCAGCGTGACCCAGGTGTCGAACCAGACCCACTGCCAGGGCAGCGAGAGGAGGCCTCCGAATGCGCCGGATCCCGCCGTCAGCGGGTCGGCCAGAGCCTCCACGGTGTTGTCGGTGCCGCCGCCGTTCGGGACGTAGCCGTCGAGGCCCGTCGCGATCCACCAGAGGAACACGGCTGCGAAGCACGGGAACGTACCGGCCACGTAGTACCAGTCGCCGGCGATCAGGATCATCACCAGGACGAAGGCGAAGACGCCGACCCAGAGGGCGATGCCCCAGAAGTCGGGCGCGTCCGCCGTCTTGAAGGCGAGCGGCATGGTGACGAGAGCCGCCACCGAGCCGAACACCGTGGCCAGGAAGATCTTGCCGAAGGCGGCGTTGTCGCCACCGGCGGCGAAGAACAGACCCCACGAGATGAAGGCGGTGGGGAGGATCAGCTGGAAGTTCTCGGGAAGACCGAGCTGGCCCTCACCGAGGAGCTCATCCTGGACTGTGACCCAGTGGAACGAGAAGTTCAGGGCCAATTCCGTCCAGAGGAAGGACAGAATTCCGATCACGATCGCAAGCGGCGTGATCGCCTTGGCGCGAGCGCTCATGAAGCGTTCACTCCTTTGGGAGAAGTACGGAGACCGCTCCCACAGGCGGATAAGGGCAAAATACGAAAGCCTTGGGGGAGCGACCGCGGCCGGGAGCGCACCCCCGATCGCGGGGGCATACTACGGCCGGGTCAGGCTTCGTGGCAAGTGTTGCTTGTCCTGCGGCAACGCCGTATCAGGGCGTTGCGGGCTGGGCTCCCGCGGCCTCCCTGACGAGCTCCAGCAGGACCGCCGCGAGGGCCTCGGGCGAGTGCCGGACGACCCGCCCCGCCTCGGCCATCTCGCCCGCCACGACCCGCACCCCGAGGGCCGCCAGGCGCTCGCGGTCCACGGTCACCGGCTCCTGGCCCTGGGCCGCGTAGGCGGCCGCCCCCTCCGGGTCGAGCGGGCCCTCGTGGACCACGATCGTGTCGACCCCTCCGGGGACGGCTTCGAGCACGCGCTCGAGGTGGTCGGCGGCGTCGAAGCCGTCGGTCTCGCCGGGCTGGGTCATCACGTTGCAGACGTAGGCGCGGCGCCCGCGCGCGCCGACGAGGGCCTCGGCCAGCCCCGGCACCGCCAGGTGGGGCAGGACGCTGGTGAAGAGGCTCCCGGGGCCCAGCAGGATCAGGTCGGCCTCCCGGATCGCCTCCAGGGCCGGCCCGTGGGCGGCCGGCTGGGGCTCGAGCCAGACCCGCCGGCAGGCGCCGCGGCCGGCCGCGATGCGCGTCTCGCCGCAGACCGCCTCGCCGTCCTCCCGCTCGGCCCAGAGGCGGATCTGCTCCAGCGTGGAGGGCAGCACCCGGCCCCGGATCTTCAGCACCCGGCTGCACTCCTGCACCGCGAGGTCGAAGCTGCCGGTGACCTCGGCGAGGGCGGCGAGGAAGAGGTTGCCGAACGGGTGCCCGGACAGGTCGCCGTCGGCGAAGCGGTGCTGGAAGAGGCGGCCCAGCAGCGACTCGTCGTCGGCGAGGGCCACGAGACAGTTGCGGATGTCGCCCGGCGGCAGCACCCCCAGCTCGCGCCGCAGCCGGCCGGACGAGCCCCCGTCGTCGGCCACCGTCACGATCGCCGCGATGTCAACCGGCGCCGGCTTCAGTCCGCGCAGCAGCGACGCGAGCCCCGTGCCCCCTCCCAGGGCCGCGATCCGCGGCAGGCCGGCCGCCGCCCCGCTCACGCCGCCGGCTCCTCGACCGAGGGCGCCGCCCCGGCGCGCCCGATGTCGCGGTGGGAGACGCTGACGTCGAAGACGGCGGCGTAGCGGCGGCGCAGCATCTCGGTGATGGTGACGCTGCGGTGGCGGCCGCCCGTGCAGCCGATCCCGATCACCACGCTGGCCTTGCCCTCCTCCGCGTATGCCGGGAGCAGGAAGTCGAGCAGGGCCTCGAAGCGGGCCATGAACTCGGCCATGCCCGGCGACGCCCGGACGAAGTCGGCGACCTGCCGGTCGAGGCCGGTGAACGGCCGCAGCTCCGCCACGTAGTGCGGGTTCTGCAGGAAGCGCACGTCCATCAGGAGGTCGGCGTCGCGCGGGACGCCGTGCTTGTACCCGAACGACACGAACTGCACGTGCAGCCGCGGGCGGCCATCGGCCGAGAGGAGCGTCTCGGCGACGTGCCGGCGCAGGTCCCAGACCGACAGGCCGGTGGTGTCGATGACGACGTCGGCGCGCTCGCGCACGTCCTCCAGCTCGGCCCGCTCGCGCTCGATGCCGTCCGAGACCGTCCCCGCCGCCGAGAGCGGGTGCGGCCGGCGGGTCTCGCGGAAGCGGTTGATGAGGGTCTCGTCGGACGCCTCCAGGAAGACGACGCGCGGGCGCGTTCCCGCGGCCTCGGCCACGCGGTCGAGCACCGGCTCGAGGTCCTTGAACCAGACGCCGCCGCGGACGTCGCAGACCACCGCCGCGCGCTCGACCCGCGACCCCTCCAGCAGGAAGAGGTCGGCCAGCGCCGGCAGCAGCCCGGGCGGCAGGTTGTCGACGCAGAACCAGCCGGCGTCCTCGAAGGCGCCGATCGCCTGGCTCTTGCCGGCGCCGCTCATGCCGGTGATGACGGTCAGCTCCACTGATCCCCGTTCGCCGTCGTCCCGGCCGGCGCGGCGGTCTTGTGGAGGCGGTCGTAGACCTCGCGCGCCACCTTGGGCGGCACGCCCGGGACGGCCGCGAGCTCGTCGCGGCTGGCGGCCAGGAAGCGCTCGGCCGAGCCGAAGTGGCGCAGCAGCGCCGCCTTGCGCGCCGGGCCGACGCCGGGCAGGGCGTCGAGGACGCTCTCGGTCATGCCGCGGCCGCGCCGCCCGCGGTGGTGGCGCAGCGCGAAGCGGTGGGCCTCGTCGCGCACGTGCTGGAGGACGCGCAGGGCGGCCGAGCCCTCGGGCAGCAGCAGCGGATCGGGGATGCCGGGCCGGTACACCTCCTCGAGCCGCTTGGCCAGGCTGACCACCGGGATGTCCTCGACCCCCGCCTCGCGCATGCCGGCGAGCGCCGCCGACAGCTGGCCCTTGCCGCCGTCGATCACGACCAGGCCCGGGCGGGCCGCGAAGGAGGCATCGCCCTCGCCGGGCTCCCCCAGGCGGGTGAAGCGCCGCCTCACGGCCTCGCGGATGCGCGCGAAGTCGTCGCTCCCGGCCTCGTCGCGCATGGTGAAGGTGCGGTAGTGCGCCTTGGCCGGCGCGCCGCCCTCGAAGACGACCATCGAGGCGACGCCGTAGGTCTCGCCGAGGTTCGAGATGTCGTACGCCTCGATGCGGGCCGGCGGCGCGGGCAGGTCGAGCTTGCCCTGCAGGTCGCTCAGCGCCTCGCGGCGGCGCCCGCGCGCCTGCTCGTGGCGGCGCCGGTCCTGGTCGAGGGCGAAGCGGGCGTTGCGCTGGGCCAGCTCGGCGAGCTTGCGCTTGTCGCCCCTGGCCGCGGCGCGGACCTCGACGCGATGGCCGCGCCGGTCGGCCAGCAGCGCCTCGAGGGCCTCGGCCGCGCCGCTCTCCTGCGCGACCACGACCAGCGGCGGGATCGCGAGCGCGAGCGAGTAGAACTCGTACGCGAACTGCACGAGCACCGTGTCCTCGTCCTCGGCGCCGGCGGCGTCGAGGAAGAACGACTGCCGGTCCTGCAGCACGCCGTCGCGGACCTGCAGCACCTGCACGTTGGCGGAGTCGCCCTCGAGCGCCACGCCGAGCACGTCGGCGGTGCCGACCGAGTCGGCGTGGGCGAACTGGCGCTCCATCAGGTGGCGCACCGCCGAGAGCCGGTTGCGGATCACGGCCGCGCGCTCGAACTCCTGGGCCGCCGCCGCCGCGCGCATCTCGGCCTCGAGCTCCTGCTCGAGCCCCCGGTAGCGGCCCGAGAGGAAGTCGATGATCTGGTCGATCAGCGCGCGGTAGTCCTCCTTCGAGATGTAGCCCACGCACGGCGCCAGGCAGCGCTTGATGTGGTAGTCGAGGCAGGGGATGCCGGACGGCCGGCCGGGCTCCGGGCCCTCGCACGGCCGGCTCGGGAAGATCCGCCCGATCAGGCTGAGCGTGTCGCGCACCTTGTACGCGTTCGAGAAGGGCCCGAAGTAGATGCGGTCGCGGCGGTGGCGCTCGCGCGTGAAGTAGACGCGCGGGTACTCCTCGTCGAGGCTGATCGCGATGTACGGGTAGCTCTTGTCGTCGCGCAGGCGCACGTTGAAGGGCGGCCGGTGGAGCTTCACCAGGTTCGCCTCGAGGATCAGCGCCTCGCTCTCGGACGACGTGACGAAGACCTCGACCCGGGCGATCCGCTCGACCATGTCGGCGATCTTGGGGTGGAGCCCCGAGCGCGCCCGCATCGGCCCGTCGCCGCCGCCGTCCTCATCCGGGCGCAGGGGGGCCTGGAAGTAGGAGAGCACCCGCCGGCGCAGCGACTTCGCCTTGCCCACGTAGAGCACGCGGTCGTCGGCGTCGCGGTAGGTGTAGACGCCCGGGCCCGTCGGGATTCCCGCGAGCTGCTCGCGGAGGGTGGTGGCGTCCGGCACGGTCCCTCCGAGTATAGGAGCGCCGGTAAGGGCGGCCCCCAGCAGCCGCTCAGTCCAACAGCGGCAGCTCGAACCCGGGCGCGTGAGCGGGGCGGACGACCGAGAAGTGGCGCCGGTCGGTCGTCGCGATGGCCGTAACGCCCAGCCGCTCGGCCGCCGCCACCACCGTGGCGTCAACCGTGCCCAGGGGCAGGTCGGCGTAGCGGGCCACCAGCTCCCCGATGCGCGCCCACTCGTCCAGCGGTATGTGGTCGACCGTCAGATCGCTGCCGGCGAGGTCGGCGAGGAGAAGCGCTTCCGTCCGACCGCCGAGGGCCCGGCCGACGAGGAAGGCGGTCTCCGCCACCACCAGCGCGGGGACGAGCAGATCGCCGGGGAAGGCGCCGAGGAGCGCGACCGCCCGCTCGTGGAACTCGTCGGCCTCATCGACGAGCGCGAACAACGCGCTCGTGTCGACGATCAGTTGTTCTCCCCGAAGCCCCATTCGGCCAGGAGCTCGTCGACGCGCTGCGAGATGTCGGAGCGGCCGCTGTTCCCCGCGCCGGCCGAGCGGAACTCCCTGACCGGGCCGCCGCCGAGGTGGGCGGCGATCGCCTCGCGCGTGAGCTGCGAGACCGTGATCCCCCGCCGGGCGGCCTCTCGGCGCAGGCGCTGGTCCAGCTCGTCGGGCAGCTTGATCGTCGTGCGCTTCATGGTATGCCAGCATACTCCGAGCGCTCAGACGAAGCGCTCCCCCGCCCGCAGCAGGACGACGTCTCCCCCGGCGCCCCCGCCGGCGCCCCGGCGCCGCCGGCCAGGGCCATGACGCGGGTCACGTAGGCCTGGGTCTCGCGGTAGGGCGGCACCCCGCCGTAGCGGCGCACCGCCCCCGGTCCGGCGTTGTAGGCCGCCAGCGCCAGAGGCACCGAGCCGAAGGCGCGCAGGTGGCCCCCCAGCAGTCGGGCGGCGGCCGGGATCGCCTGGTCCGGGTCGAAGGGGTCGCGGACGCCCAGGCCGGCCGCGGTCGCCGGCATGAGCTGGGCGATCCCCCGGGCCCCGGCCGGGCTGACGGCCCGCGGGTCGAAGCCCGACTCGGACCGCAGCAGCGCCGCCAGCAGGGCCGGCGCCACCCCGTGCGCCGAGGCCGCCGCCGCGATCGCGGCCCGGTCGCGGGCCGGCACCCAGGACTGAAGGCCGCCCCCGGCCGGGCGGCGGCCGGGGCGGCCGAGCCCGCCGCAGCGCCCGCGCCGCAGCCCGGCAGGTAGCCCCAGTGCCAGGGCTCCCACGAGTAGCGCTGGATGAACCCGAAGCGCGATCCGTTGCGCGCGAGCCACGCGTAGGCGCCCCCGCCGCCGTTGTGCATGTTGAGGTCGAGCTCGGTGGCGTCGCGGTGGCGGCTGCGGCCGGGCGGCGCGACCCACTTCGGGTCCGGGTGGCGGGCGAACAGGGCCGCCTGCTCGGCGTCGCTGCGGAAGCCGCTGACCACCACGAGGTCGACGCCGTCGGCGTTGGCCGCCGCGTCCATCAGGTCGAGGGCGGCGCCGACGGCCGGACACATCGGCTTCCCGTCGCGGTAGACCAGCGGGCCCGAGTAGCCGCCGCCGGACGCCCACCCGGTCCGGCCGCCCGCCGCGGTGACGGGCGCGACCAGGCCCGCCCGCGCGACCGCCCGCACGCGCGCGCCGCGGGGGCCGGGGGCGCTCACGGTGACCTCGACCGCCGTCGGCGGCCACGAGTCGCCGGGGAACGCCAGCGCCTCGACCCGCGCGCCGCCCGGGCCGGCCGCCGCGCCGGCGACGGCGGCGAGGCGCGCGCGCCAGGCCCCGCTCCGCGCCGGGCCGGCGAGGGCCACCTCGCCCAGCCGCGCCCGCAGCTCGCGCGCCGCCGAGACGGCCGCCACGTCGGCCCCGGTCTGGGCCCGCGCCGCCGACAGCTGGACGCGCCCGAGCGCGAACAGCGCGGCGCCCCCGAGCAGGACGAGGAGGGCGAGCGCGAGGGCCAGCGGGAGGGCCTGGCCCCGCTGGGCTCCGCCCCGCCTCACGGCAGCCGGATCGCCGCCCGCGCGACCACCCGGAGTCCGGCGGTCCCGGGGATCAGCGCCGGAACCCGCTCGCTCGCCGAGACCAGCGCGGTCCGCCCGGCGGCGCCGGCGGCCTGCAGGGCCTCGAGCCTGACCCGCTGCTCGGCGCGGAACCCGGCCGCCAGCACGCCGGCCAGCTGCCACGCGAGCAGGCCCGCGAGGACGAGCACGGGGATCGC
Source organism: Miltoncostaeaceae bacterium (assembly GCA_963808825.1). Lineage (GTDB taxonomy): Bacteria > Actinomycetota > Thermoleophilia > Miltoncostaeales > Miltoncostaeaceae > DATAGF01. The sequence continues at coordinate 23,344 of CAWEGW010000006.1, forward strand.
CGCGAGCAGCTCCACCGCCGCCTGGCCGGCCTGGCGCGGGCGCGCCCTCACCTCAGGGCCGCCTCGGCGGCGACGCCGGTCGCCGGCATGAAGGGCAGGGCGGCCGGCACGCCGACGCGGACGCGCACGCGGCGGCCGTCGGCGTCCACCCGCGCGCCCCGCGCGTAGCGCCCGGGGAGGGCTGCCAACGCCGCCGCCTGGGCCGGCGCCCCGACCTCCGCCGCCCGCGCGCCGGCGCGCGCCGCCCCGCCCGCGACGGTCCAGGCGTAGGCGGCCACCGCGAGCTGCCAGCCCAGCAGGGCGCACAGCGCCAGGGCCGGCAGGAGCGCGATCAGCTCGAGGGCGGCCTGTCCTCGCTGGTCGCGTCGGCGGCGGGGCATGGGCCCACGCTAGGCGGGCCCATGTGACGGGTCAGCGCGCGGTCGTGCCGGAGGCGTGCCGGGCGCGTGACGTCGCGGCGGATCAGGCCAGGTGGGGCTCCAGCTCCCGCCGCAGGTCCTCGGCCGCCAGCGGCTCGCCCTCGTTCAGCCGCGCGAGGGCCGAGGTGATGACGGCCCGGCCCTCCTTGCGCGACGACTCCGCCAGGAAGCCCGACAGGAAGCTCTCGCCGGCGAGGCAGCGGTTGAGCTCCGTGTCGCGGTTGTGGTCGTTCAGCTCGGTGAAGTACACCACGCGGTAGCGGCGGTCGTAGCCGCCCTCGCGGTAGACCTCGAACATGATCTTGGCCGCCGCGCGGGCGGTCGTCAACTCGTCAACCGGCAACCGTCACCTCCTCGCCGCGCTCCGCCTCGGACCGGAGGCGGCGCTCGAACTCGGCCATGCGCTCGTCGAGCTCGTGCCGCTTCTCGCTCTCGCGGACCATGTCCTCGCGGTAGCGCTGGAGGAAGTAGCCGATCGTCTCGACGCGGATCTTGATCGAGCCGGTGGGCTTGTTCTCGTCGATGTCCTTGAAGCAGAAGTACGGCGTGCCCGACTTCTGGACGATCTCCTCGACGGTCGCGTAGATGGGCGCGTCGTGCCCGCACTTGAAGGAGCTGAGCTCCAGCGCCACCAGGTTGGGGTGCCGGGCCGTGTACTTCGCGGCCCAGACCTTGCGGCTGGTGTTCTCCGAGTAGGAGTTCTTCCAGACATCGGAGATGTCCATCGGCTCGGAGATGCGCCCGGCCTCGACGTCCTCGCCGAAGAGGCGCCACACGATGTCGTCGTCGATGGGCAGGCTGTCCTGCGTGAAGGCGGGGTAGCCGATCTTCTGGAACTCGTCGAGGATCTCGTGGCAGATGCCCGGGTCGTTGTGGTACGGCCGGGCCAGCACCACCACGCCGAGCCGGTTCTCGCGCTCGAGCTCCTCCAGCGTCTCGCGGGCCGCCGCGCGCAGGTCGCGCTCGAAGCCCTCGAGCGCGGCGTAGCCGGCCTCCACCGCCCGGTGGTGCTCCTCGCGCGTGAGCCCGAGGATGCCCTGCCAGTCCTCCCACATCTGCTTCTCGAAGAGCCGCGGCTGGTCGACGTTGACGAACGTGTCCAGGTAGCGGACGCCCATCTCGGCGAAGAGGTCGCTCTCCTTCGTGAACGCCGCCTTCACCGCCTCGGGCGTGGCCGTCACGGTCGGGCAGGCACGGCAGCCCTGGGTCTTGGCCAGGGGCGAGGGCAGCGCGTCGATCATCGGGAAGAAGATGACGTCGAGCGGCTTCTTCGCGTGGGCCTTGTGCAGCAGGTCGTGCACGTGCGGGATGCCGACCTTCGAGGGGAAGCAGGGGTCGATGGCGCCCCGCTTGGCGCCCGCCTTGTAGAGCTCCTCGGAGGTGAAGCCCGAGTAGACGAGGTTCTGGGGCGGCACCCCGAGGCTCTCGAAGTAGGCCGAGAACAGCGGGTTGAGCGAGTACTGGTTGAGCACCCGGGGGATGCCGATGCGCAGCGACTCGCGCTTGGACAGCAGGACGTTGCGCTCCTTCTGCGCCCGGGTGATCGGCCGGCGGATGTGGGGGTCGGCCACCTTCGGCGGGTTCGTGCTGCGCCAGACGGCCTCGGCCGCCATCTGCAGGAAGTTGGGGTAGGACTCCTTGTTGGAGTCCATCCCCTTCTTGATCACCCGCATCGCGTTAACGTCCTCCACGAGCCCGCGCTCGCACGAGTTGCCGACGATCAGGCGCCGCACGCCCGGCTTGAGCGGGATCTTCGACGGCCGCTCGGAGTCGTCGATCGCCGAGCCCTCCACCGTCACGTCGATGAAGGTGCGCAGGCACTTGTTCTTGCAGAAGTAGCAGCGCGTGTCCTCGTTGCGGTGCGTGATGAACGAGATGTCGCGCACGCCCTCCATGCCGATGAACTGGGTCTCGCGCCCGTTCTCCCAGAGGCGGACCGCCTCGATCGCCGCGCCGATCGCGCCGGACTCGCCGCAGTGCTCGTGCACGCGGACGTGCGCCGTCGCGTCCTTGCCGGCGAAGCGCGACTCGATGAAGTCGACCTGCGACTTCACGGCCGCGAGGTTGTGCTGGGTGCCGCCCTGCAGCACGAAGTTCGTGCCCAGCGACGCCAGGTTGGGGATTTGCGAGACGTAGAGCCAGATGTTCTTCGGCAGCACCGCCGCCAGCCCGGCCATGATCTCCTGCGGCTGCCAGCCCTGACGCTGGAAGTCCACGATGTCGGACTGCATGAAGACCGCGCAGCCGTAGCCGAAGATCGGCATGGTCTCGGCGGAGAACGCGATGTCCGCGTACTCCTTGACCGAGAACCCGAAGCCCTCGGCCGTGGACTGCAGGAAGTAGCCGTTGCCGGCCGAGCACTGCGTGTTGAGCTTGAAGTCCTTGACCTGGCGGTTCTTGAGGATGATGAGCTTGATGTCCTGGCCGCCGACGTCGCAGATCACGTCCGTCTCGGGGTAGAAGCGCAGCGCCGACTCGGTGTGGGCGACCGTTTCCACGAGCGCCACGTCCGCGGCCAGGGTGTCCTTCAGGATGTCCTTGGCGTAGCCGGTCGTGCCGATCCCCATGACCTTCAGCGTGGCGCCATGGTCGAGCACCTTCTGCTCGAGGTCGGAGAGCACCTCCTGGGTGTCGACGATCGGGTTGCCCTTGGAGAGCATGTAGCTCTTGACGAGGACGTTGCGGTCGCTGTCCATCAGCACGGCCTTCGTGGAGGTCGAGCCGCCGTCCAGGCCGACGAACGCCTCGACCACCTCGCCGGGGGCGAACGTCGCCTCGACGAACTGCGGCATGCGGTAGCGCTCCTTGAACGCCGCGAGCTCGTCCGCGTCCTCCGCCAGGCCCTTGCCGCCCGCGGCCTGCTTCTCCTCGAGGCGGCCGACGTCGATGTAGCGGCGCAGGTTCTCGGTGCCGCGGTAGGTGCCGACGCCCTCCTCCTCGGAGAGGCCGAACTGCACGGCCCCGAGGGCCGCGAAGTACTGGGCGCTGTCGGGGACGCGGATCAGCTCCTTCGGGTCGACGCCCTCGGGGAGCTCGGTCTTGCGCTCCTTCCAGATCAGCGGGATGGCGTGCTGCCAGGCCTCGAGCATCCCGCGGATGTAGGTGTTGGGGCCGCCCAGCAGCAGGACGTGCGGGCGCAGGGTGTTGCCGCGCGTCAGCACGGAGATGTTCTGGCCGACGATCGCGTCGAAGAGCGACGCCATGAGCTGGTCCGGCGGCACCCCCATCTTCTGGAGCGAGTTGATGTCGGTCTCGGCGAAGACGCCGCACTTGCCCGCCACCGGGTGCAGCTTGATGCCGTCGTACCCCATGTCGCACAGCCGGTCGGGCGGGATCTGGAGCTTGGCGTTGATCTTGTCGATCACCGCCCCGGTCCCGCCGGCGCACTTGTCGTTCATCGACGGGATCTTGGTCTTCTTGCCGGTCTCCGGGTCCTCCTTGAAGATGATGATCTTCGCGTCCTGGCCCCCGAGCTCCACGACCGAGCCCGCCTCGGGGTAGAGCTTCTCGACCGCCAGCGAGACGGCGTTGACCTCCTGTACGAACTTGGCCCCGATGCGCGGCGCCAGGCCGCTGGCCCCAGAGCCCGTGACGAAGATCCGGAATCGCTCCTTCGGGATCGGGAAGTCCGTCTCGATCCGGGTGAGGAACTCGAGGCACTTCTCGGGCTGCTTGGTGTCGTGGCGCTGGTAGTCCTCCCACAGGACCTCGTCGGCCACCGGGTCGACGACGACCGCCTTGACCGTCGTCGACCCGACGTCCAGCCCGATGTAGAGCCGCTCGTGGTCCAGGACGCTCATGCCGGCGCCCCCGCGCCGACGGGCACCGCGGCGGTCGCCTTGGCGTCCTTCGTCATCAGCTCGTCCACGTGCACGACGAAGGTCGCGGCGGTGCCGACGACGCCCTTGGAGTGGGGCACCTTGTAGAGCGGGTCCTGCAGCTCCGGGTGCTCCTCGGCGTACGCGCGCACCTCGTCCAGCGTGCGCCCGGTCCGCTCCAGGACCCGCTCCATCTCGTCGCGGGCCTTCACCTTCGCCTCGCCGAGCGCCATCTGGACGCGGCTGTGGGCGTTGATCTCGCCCTCGCCGGACGTCTCGACCGGCAGATAGATCATGTCCTTGTACTGGTTCACCACGGCCGACTGGACGCCGTCGGACTGGGTGGAGGGCATGCACCCGAACGGCTTCAGGGACAGCACCATGTGGCACATGTCCTTGTTCGAGTAGTAGATGTTCTTGGCGACCTCGAGGTGCCCCTCGCCGCCGCCGGCGCGCGAGTTGTACATCGGGTGCCCGATGCGCTGGAGCTCGTACTGGTCGGTGAGCTCGTGAGGCACGTTGCCGAGCGCCTCGCGCAGGCGGTTCCACTCGCGGGTGAAGACGGCCTCGGCGACCGAGAGCGCGGCGTTCTTCTTGCGGGCCTTGAGGTCCGCCGCCATGCGCTTGTCGATGCGCCAGGCGGCCGGCATCGCCTCGTCCTCGGACACGCCCGCGCGGTCCGTGTTCGCCTGCTTGGCCTGGTGGATCATGTACATGATCCAGGTGCCGATCGGCTCCACCAGGACCTGGGCACCCTCGCGCTCGAGGAACGAGAACATGCGGTAGTTGCCGTCGCCCTCGGTGGTCTGGGCCCAGAACTCGCCCGTGATCTTGACGAGCGGCTTCACCCGGGTGCGGTCGACGCGGACCGTGCGCAGGTTGTCCGCCACCCCGGCGAGCGCCCCGGTGTACTCCTTGCCGAGGAGCGCGTCCGCGAACTTGCCGGCGTTCTCCGCCATGCCCCCCACGGCGGGGAGCGACTTGAGGAAGGCGCCCATGCGGCCGTCCAGCCGCTGGTTGCGCTGGGTGCGGAAGACCTCCTTCAGGTCCTCCATCGCCTGCGTCATCGCCCGGTCGGTCGCGCCCTCCTCGATCTCGAAGGGCCGCATCTGGTAGCCCACGTCGTTGAGGACGTCGCCCATGTTGAGGGCGTTCAGGAACCCCAGGAAGAAGTCGACGTTCATCTCGAAGCCGTCGGCCTCGCCCGCCTGGTTGAACCCCCCGGACTGCTGGAAGAGCAGGACGCGGAAGCCGTCGAAGCCGGAGTTGCGCAGGGCCAGGCGGTACTCGGCCTCGTACATGCCGAAGCGGCAGGGCCCGCAGGCGCCCGCCGTGACGAAGATGTACTTGTCGATGATGTCCTGGCGGGGCATGCCCTTTGCCTCGAGCCCCTGGAGGAACTGGACCAGGTTGCCCACCGTGAAGTAGGTCGGGTTGCACTGGCCGTTGTTGCCGTACTCCTTGCCGAGCTGGAAGGCGGCCACGTCGGGGCAGGGCAGGGCCTCGGGCCGGTAGCCCAGTCCCTCGAGCGCCCCGTAGATCAGCTCCTCGTGCTTCCAGGTGAGGCCGCCGTAGAGCACCGTGGTGTGCGGGCGCTGCGACGCCGTGAAGCGGTGCTCCTCGGGCCGCGCGTGCGGCTCGCGCTCCACCTCCTCGATGCCGAGCTCGCGAGCGAGTCGCGCCCGCTCCTCCTCGAGTCGCCTCTGGATGAGGTCCTCGGACGTCGCGGACATGCGCCCCTCCCGGATCCGTTGTGCGGCCGCCGGCGGCCAGTTGACGTTGTCTATCCGATCGCCCTCACCGCCCACTCCCGGCCCACTCACGGTTCACTGACGAGCCCGTGCGGGGTAAGCTCCCTCCGCCGACGCCCAGGCGCCTCGACGGAGGCCCGCTCTGGCCCGTGCTCGCGTCAAAGACCCGACTCGCGCGACGGGGGCGCCCCCCCGGGGCACGAGGCTGCCCGCGCCGCTGCCGCGGCCGTCACTTCCGCGCGGCCGCCTGGTGGCCACGGCGAGGGAGGGCCTCGCCGCCGGGCTGCTGCGCGTCACCGCGGGCGCCGGCTACGGGAAGACCACGCTCCTGGCCCAGGCCGTCTCGGGGCTCGACGCGCCCGTCGCCTGGATCGCGTGCGATCCCCGCCCCGGCCGCCCCTCCCTCCTCGACGCGCTCGCGGCGGCGCTGGCCGACGCCCTGCCCGGGCTGGCGGTCCCGCCGCGCCGCGCCCAGCCGGGGCGGCGCGCCGCCGCCCTCTGTGAGGAGGTTGCGGCCCGGGCGGAGCAGGGGGTCGTGGTCGTCGTCGACGACGCCCACCTGCTCCTCGGGGGCCGCGGCGCGCGGGAGCTCGAGGCGCTCGCCCTCGAGCTGCCGCCCCGGGCGAGCCTGGCCGTCGCGTCGCGCTGGACGCTCCCGGGCCCGCTCGGGGCCGCCCGGCCCGACGCGGTGACCCTCGCCGAGGCGGAGCTCGCCCTCGGCCCCGAGGAGGCCCGCGAGCTGCTGGCGGCGCTCGGCTCCGACGCGTCGCCCGAGGAGGCCGCGGAGCGCGCCGGCGAGGCCGAGGGCTGGATGGCCGGCGTCGTCCTCTCGGCGCGGCCCGGCGGCGACCCGCTGGACTACCTGCTGCGCGAGGTCGTCGATCCGCTTCCCGAGGACGCCGCCCAGCTCCTCGAGGACACCAGCCATCTCGACCGGTTCACCGCTCCCATGGCCGCCCGCGTGAGCGGCCGCGAGGACGCCCCGGCCCTGCTCGCGCTCCTGGAGGAGCGGCGCGCCTTCCTGGCGCCGGCCGAGGGCGGGCCGGGATGGCGCCGGTACCATCGCATGCTGCGGAACGCGCTCCAGCGCCGGGCCGCGTCGCGACCGGCCGCCCGCGCCGCCGACCTCCACCGCCGCGCCGCCCAGGCGTGGCACGCGGTCGGCGAGCCCGAGTCCGCGGCCCGCCACCACCTCGCCGCCGGCGACCTCTCCTCGGCGGTGGCCGCGCTGGCCGCCGTGGGGCGCGGCGAGGACGCCGGACGGCCGCCCGTCGAGGACTGGCTGCGGGCGGTCCCCCCCGGCGCCTGGTCGGATCTTCCGGGGCCGGTCCTCGCCCAGGGGTCCGAGCTCTTCTACCGCGCCGACCACCTCGGCGCCTTCGCCGCGATGGAGTCGGCCGCGCGGGAGCTGCTCGCGCGCGGCGACCGGCGCCGCGCGGCGGTCGTGCTCGTGCGCCTGCTGCGGGCGGCCCCGCTCGCCGGCGGCATCTACGACCGCACCATCGCGTTCGCGCGCGAGCTCCTGCCCCGCCTGGGCGACGAGCACGCGCGCCTGCTGGCGGCGGCGCACGTGATGCTCGCGCTGCTGCTCGGCGAGTCCTGCCGCCGCGACGAGGCCGAGGACGAGCTGACGGCGGCCCTCGGCGCGGACCCCGCGGACCCCCTGGCGGCCGCGTGGACCGCGGCGACGCGGGCCTTCGCGGTCAACCATCCCCAGGGTCGCCGGGCCCAGGCGCTGGCGGCACTCGGCGAGGCGATCCCCGTCCTGGAGGAGGGCGGCGACGGGGACCCACTCGACTACCTCCTCTACGCGCGGGCCTTTCGCTCGATGATCCTCAGCGACGCCGGGCGCTTCGCCGACGCGCTCGACGAGGCCGACCGCCTGGGCGCCGCCGCGGCCGACCGCGGGCTCGCCCGCCTGGGCGTCCCCGTGGTCGCGATGCTGCGCTTCGTCCCCCTCGCCGGCCTCGGGCAGCTCGACCGGCTGGGGAGCGAGCTGGCGCGCAGCGCCCCGGCCTTCCACCGCCTCGCGGGGGCGCTGCGGGGCTACCGCCACGACGTGGCCGCGGCCCAGCTCGCGGCCGTGACCGGCGACCGCGACGGCGTCACGCGCGCCCTCCAGGCCGCCCGCGAGGGGCTCGCCGAGCACGGCCTGCCCTACGACAGCGCGATGGCCCTCGCCGACCTCGCCCTCGCCGCCTCCGCCGCCGAGCTCACCGAGACCGCCCGGGCCCTGGCCGGCGAGGCCCGTGAGGCCGGCGAGCGCGCGGCCGCGCCCTGGCCGCTGGCGCGGGCGGCGATGGTCGCCGCGGCCATCTGGGGGCCGGGGCCCCAGGGCGACGGCGCCCTGGAGGACGCGCTGCGGCGCTCGACGGACCCCCGCCTCGAGGCGCTCTGGTCGCGCCGCGAGCGGGAGCTGGCGACGATGCTGCTGCCGCGCGCCCTCGCCCGGGACGTCGGGCCGCGCGAGGTGGCCGTGCGGCTCGCGCGCGCCTGCGGCGGCGAGGTCCTGGCGGCCTGCGCCGAGGGCACGGCCGGCGCGGCGCCCGAGGTGCGGCTCGCGCTCGCCGAGGCCGCGGCGGGCGCCGTCGCCTCCGACCGCGCCCTCGGGCACATGCTCGAGGACCCCGAGGCCGCGGTCCGCGAGGCCGCCCGGCGCGCCCGCGCGGCGCGGCGGCGCGGCGCGACCGGCGGCTCCGTCCGCCTGATCACCCTCGGCGGCTTCGCCGTCGAGCGCGACGGCGGGCGCGTGCCCGACGGCGACTTCGGGCGGCAGAAGGCGCGCGCGCTGCTGGCGATGCTGGCCTGCGCGCGGGGCGCCGTCCACCGCGAGGAGCTCGTCGGCGCCCTCTGGCCCGAGCTCGGCGAGCGGCGCGGGATCGCCGCCCTCCACTCCACCCTCTACGCCCTGCGCCGCGTCCTCGAGCCGCACCTGTCGGCGCGCGACCCCTCGGCGCTGGTGGTGGCCGAGGGCCCGACGTACCGGCTCGTGGTCGGGGCGCTGGGCGGCTGGGACGCCGACGAGTTCCTCCGCGCCGCCGCCGCGGCCCTCGCCTCGCCGGGCGAGGGCGCCCTCGCACCCCTGCGCGACGCCGAGGCGCGCTACGCCGGTCCGCTGCTGCCCGAGTGGGCCTTCGCCCCCTGGACCCAGCCGCTCCGCACCGAGCTCGAGGAGACCCACCGGGCCGTGCTCGTCGCGGCGGCCGAGCGCCTGGCCGAGGCCGGCCGCGCCGGCGAGGCGATCAGCCGCTACCGGCTGCTGCTCGCGCTGGAGCCCGAGCGCGAGGGGTGGCACCGCGCCCTGATGCGCACCTACGCCGACGCCGGCGAGCGCGCCCTCGCCCTGCGCCAGTTCCACGCCTGCCGCACGCTCCTGCGCGAGCGGCTGGGGGTGGCGCCGAGCCGCGAGACGCGCGACCTCCACACCCGCATCCTGCGCGAGGGGTGACCGGACCGCCGGCGCCCGTCAGCGGAAGCGGCGGCTCTCCCGGACCACCCACACGATGACCAACGCCAGCGCGGCGATCAGCGCCAGCACGCCGAGCGGCGTGAGGCGGTCCTCCAGGAGCGGGAAGCCGCCGATCAGGAGGAACGCGATGCCGAGGCCGGCGATGATGATCACCACCCGCTGCCAGGGCTTGAGCACCAGCCAGGCGAGCTGGTTCTGGCGGAAGTAGTTGTAGGCGAAGACCGCCAGAGCGGCGACGAACAGCACCAGGATGATCCGCTCGGCGGAGACGGCGAGCGCGCCGAAGCCCTCCTGCCAGACGAGCACGATCCCCGCGATCGCGGCGATGATCAGGAAGTTCCGGACCCCGACCCAGTTGATGCGGCGCACCCTCACCCGCCCCTCGCCTCGTCGGCCAGGCGCCCGGCGAGCTCCTCGAGCGGCAGGGCGCCGAGGTCGCCCTCCCCGCGGGCGCGGGCGGAGGCGGTCCCCGACTCGGCCTCGCGGTCACCGACGACCAGCAGGTAGGGGACCTTGGCGAGCTCGCCGTCGCGGATGCGCCGGCCCACCGACTCGCCGCGGGCGTCGACATCGACGCGGAGGCCCTGCTCCCGCAGGTGAGCGCGCACCTCGTCAGCGTACGGGCGGTGGCGGTCGGCGACCGGCAGGACGCGGGCCTGCTCCGGCGCGAGCCAGAACGGGAAGGCGCCGGCGCCGTTCTCGATGAGGACGCCCAGGAAGCGCTCGATCGACCCGGTGACGGCGCGGTGGATCATCACCGGCCGCTCCTCCGTGTCCTCGGGCGTCGTGTAGGTCAGCTCGAAGCGCTCGGGCATGTAGAAGTCGAGCTGGCAGGTGCCGAGCTGCCAGGAGCGGCCCATGACGTCGGCGACGTGGAAGTCGATCTTGGGGCCGTAGAAGGCGCCGTCGCCCTCCTTGAGCTCGTGGGGGCGGTCGCCCAGCGCCACCCGCAGCGCCTCCTCGGCGGCGTCCCACATCTCGGGCGCCCCGCTCGCCTTCTCGGGCCGGGTGGCCAGCTTCAGGGTGACGTCCCCGAGGCCGAAGCGGGCGTAGAAGCCCTGGATCAGGTCGAGCACAGCCCGCACCTCCTCGGTCACCTGGTCGAGGCGGCAGAAGATGTGGGCGTCGTCCTGGGTGAAGGCGCGCACGCGGAAGAGGCCGTGCAGGACGCCGGAGAGCTCGTGGCGGTGGACGTGCCCGAGCTCGGCGTAGCGGATCGGCAGGTCGCGGTAGCTGCGCCGCCGGCTGCGGTAGACCAGGCAGGCGCCCGGGCAGTTCATCGGCTTGAGCGCGAAGCGGCCCTCGTCCACGTCCGTGAAGTACATGTGGTCCTTGTAGTGGTCCCAGTGGCCGCTGCGGTGCCAGAGCTCGTCGGAGAGCAGGGTGGGCGTCTGGATCTCGTCGTAGCCCATGCGCCGGAGGTCGGCCCGCACCACGTCCTTGATGCCGTTGACCACGACCATCCCGTTCGGCAGGAAGAACGGGAATCCCGGGCCCGGCGTCGTCGAAGTGGAAGATGCCGAGCTCGCGCCCGAGCCGGCGGTGGTCGCGCGCGCGCGCCTCCTCGAGCGCCTCCAGGTGGGCGTCGAGCTCCGCCGCGGTGGGGAAGGCGGTGGCGTAGATCCGGGTGAGCTGGGGGTTCTTCTCGCTGCCGCGCCAGTAGGCCCCCGCGACGGAGAGCAGCCTCACGGCGCCGATGCGGCCGGTGTCGTGGAGGTGGGGGCCGCGGCAGAGGTCGACGAAGTCGCGCTGGCGGTAGAGGGACACCGACGACTCGCCCTGCCGCGCCAGCTCCTCGATCTGGTCCACCTTGTACGGGTCGCCGCGCTCGGCGAAGTACGCGCGCGCGTCGTCGATGCTCATCACGCTGCGCTGAAAGGGCGCCTTGGCGGCGATGATGCGTCCCATCTCGGCCTCGATGGCCGGGAAGTCCTCCTCGGTGAGGGGGCGCGGCGCGTCGAAGTCGTAGTAGAAGCCGTCCTCGATCGGCGGGCCGAAGCCGAGCTTGGTGCCGGGGACGACCGACTGCACGGCCTCGGCCATGACGTGCGCGGCCGAGTGGCGCATCACGAAGAGGAAGTCGTCGCCGCTGCGGGGCGTGACGATCTCGATCGCGTCGCGGTCCTCGAGCGGCCGGGCGAGGTCGCGGATCTCGTCCCCCACCCGCACGGCGACCGCCGCCTTGGCCAGCCCGGGGCCGATGGCGGCCGCGGCATCGTGGCCCGTGGCACCGTCGGGCAACTCCAGCCGGCTGCCGTCGGGGAGGGTCACGGTCATGCCGGGGCGATAGTACCAACGGGTCATCCGGCCCCCGGCGGGGTTGCCGCGCCCACCCCGCGGGGCAATGATCGGGGCGTGCTGGAGCGCTTCCTCTACACGCCCCAGGGCCGGGTCCGGGTGCCGCGCATGTTCGCCGTCGTCATCGCGTGCGTGGTCCTCGCGATCTTCGGCAGCTTCCTGCTGGTCGTCACGCCGGTGCTCGCCGACCACGAGGGGATCCAGACGCTCTGGGTCCTGTTCTCGGTGTTCCTGCTCAAGTTCCCGCTCGTCTGCCTGCTGTGGTGGTTCATCATCCGCAACAAGGAGTGGCCGGTCAGGCCGCCCAAGTGGAGCGACGACGAGACGCGGGAGATCCTGGCCTACCTCGTCGGCGAGGCCGACCGCTCGATGACCCTGCCCGACGCGCCGGCCCGCCTCGCGTACCTGCAGCGGGAGGCCTGGAACGTCGCCGACCGGGTGGGCGGCGAGGTGAAGGTGGACGCGGTCAACGTCGCCCTCCACATCGACCAGCTGCTGTCGAGGACGAGCCGCCGCAAGGCCCGCGAGGGCTGACCGGGGTGGAGCAGGGCGCCCACGCCGACCTGATGGCCGAGGGGATCCGGGCCGACGGCGAGGCGTTCCGGGCCATGTTCGAGGGCCGCCCCGGCGACGCGGCGGGCCTGCTGCGCCAGGCCGCCGGGCGCTTCCGCGCCTCGTGGGAGGCCGCCCCACCGCGCAGCTACGGCCGCCTGGTCGCCTACCTGACCTCGTCGGTGCTCGCCGGCGACGCCGCCGAGGCGGCGGCCTACGCCCGGGCCCAGCTCGAGGGGGCGTGCGACTCCCCCACCTCGTGCTACGCGCTGGCGATCGCCGCCCTCGCGGAGGGCGACGACGCGACGGCGGCCGCGGCGGCCGAGGCCATGCGCGAGGGCGGCGACGCGTTCGATCGCGCGGCCGAGGCGCTCGCGGCACTGGCGGCCCGCGACCGGCCCCGCTACGGCGCGGCGGTCGCGGCGATCGTCGCCGACTTCGAGACGCGCGACGCCCACCGGACCGGCGTGCCGGTGGCCGACACGGCCCTCCTCATGGAGGCGCTGGCGGGGGCCCGCGGCATGGCCGCCCGGCCTCGCTCGCCGCTCATGCCGGAGGCCGCGCAGGCCTGACGTGCGAGCCCGCGCCACGGGGTTGCGAGGTCTCCCGTCGCATCGGGCGCAGCGGCTCAGGTTCGGGGTCGGGAGGCCGACAACTCTTCAGACGGATCAGTTCGATCGAGCACCGCCAGGAGAGCGCGATGAGCGAGCAGACCCCGGAGTCGCGACCCGGGATGACCTTTCCCCGCTGGGCCCTTGCGGTCGGCGGCGTGATCGTGCTCGGACTCGGGGCGGCCGTCGGCGTGCTGTTCGTACGGGGCGGTGAGGCGGGACCGCCGGCGGCCGCCGCGGCGGAGGCCCCTCCGGGACCGTCGGCGGAGTACGCGACGTCCGTTCGCGCGCCGTTGCACCGACTCACCGACTCCGCCCAGGTGACGGGCAGGGTGCTCGCCGGTGCCTCCGGGGAGGAGGACGTCGCACGGGTCGGGCGGATGGCGACTCAGCAGTTGGCGGTCGTCCAGACCGCGCGCTCGAAGATCGCCGAGATCGAGGCGGGTCCGGCCGAGCGCCGGGCCAGGGGCGCGCTGTCGCGGGCGACGCAGGCGCATCGCGCCTACCTCGGGATGCTCGCCCGGCTGCCCGACGCCGAGGCGGCACCAGACCGCCTGCCTCAGATCCGCACGCACGCCCGCCGGGCGATCGCGCAGTACCGGCTTTTCCTCGTCGAGGTCCCGAGCGCGCCGAAGGGCATCACGGTCGCGGGGCTCGGCGACCTGACCGGCGTCAAGCAGGCGCTGTCCGCCAAGCGTCGCGCCATCGAGGAGGCCGAGGCCGAACGGGCTGAGGCCGAGCGGGCGGAGGCCGAGCGGGCGGAGGAGTCAGACGGCCCCTCGGGCATCCCGGGCCCGGTCGTCTCCGGCGTCGCGACCACGGACCGCGGGTCGTTCGTCGAGATCAGCGCGACCTACTGCGACCGCACCCCCGGCGCCGTCAACGACTTCGTCTACACCTTCCGCGTCGTGCAGAACGGCATCGTGCTGGCGGAGGACGGGTACACGGCGTCCCAGACGCGGGCCTGCAACGGGCTCTACCAGACCTTCGGCGATTCGTTCCCGCTCGGCACCTACGAAGTCCAGGTGGTCGTCGACAACCTGACGAACCAGGTCGGCGGAAGCGCCGTGGGGTCGCTCACCGTCATCAACTGAGAATCCCGCCCGCGGTGGGCGATGTGAGCTGATCGTCCCGAAGGGGCGGGCGCCTCGAGCCCGTCCCAGGCGGCCTCGCATTAGGTAGGGTGAAGGCCGTGGGTGAGGCCTTCCTCATCACGCTGCGCGAGGGCTTCGAGGCGGCCCTGATCGTGGCGATCGTGCTCGCCGCGGTCCACCGCAGCGGGCGCGGCGGGATGGACCGCTGGGTCTGGGCCGGCGTGGGCGCCGCGCTCGCGCTGTCGATCGCGCTCGGCGTCGCGCTGCACCTCACGATCGACGACCTCACCGGCGTCGCGAGGCTGCGCACGTTCGCGGTCATCTGCATCGCGGCGGCGGGCCTGCTCACCTGGATGATCTTCTGGATGCGCCGCAACGCGCGGGCGCTCAAGGGCGAGCTCGACGAGCGCATCCAGGCCGCCCTCGGGCAGTCGGCGCTCGCGCTGGCGGGGGTGGCCTTCGTCGCGGTCGCCCGCGAGGGCCTCGAGACGGCCCTCTTCCTCATCTCCACCACCTCCGCCGACGACGGGCGCAGCGTCCTGATCGGCGGCGTGGTGGGGCTGGCGGTCGCCGTCGTCCTGGGCGCGCTGGTCTACGGCGGCGGGCGGAGGCTCCCGATGCGGCTCTTCTTCCAGATCACCGGCGTCCTGCTGATCCTGTTCGCGGCGGGCCTCCTGGACCGGGCCGTGCAGTTCCTCCAGGCGGCCGGCGACGTGGGCACGGCGAACGGCGCGGCCTACGACCTCACCGGGCTCCACTGGCTCACGGTGGACGCCGAGTCGGGCAAGTTCCTGGCCGGCATCCTCGGCTGGGACCCCCGTCCCAGCGTCGAGCAGATCGCCGTCTACCTCATCTACGCCGTCCCGGTGCTGTTCGCGTTCTTCTGGGACGGCCGGCGGCCGCGGCGGCGGCGCGCCGCTCCCGAGCCCGTCGCGCAGTAGGACGCGGCCCTCAGGCGAGCCGATGGCGCGGGTCGAGGAAGGCCAGGCGGGCGTTGCCGCGCTTGATGCCGTGGGCCCTCGTGCCGTCCGGCAGCGCCAGCTCGACCCGCCACGCGAGGCCGCGCACCCCCTCCTGGACCAGCTCGTCCACCCGCTCCACGACACCGGTCACCCGCCCCTGCCCGAGCACCTCCAGCTCCACCCGGTCGCCGGCTCTCAGGCGAACGCCTCCCAGCAGATGCCGATGAGGAACAGGATCCCGGTCAGCAGCAGGGTGCGCACGAGCGTGTCGAGGAGCCTGGGCAGGTAGACCCGCGGCGGGTAGCGCTCGCCGGTCGCGTCGACGAAGGTCAGGTCGTCCTCGGTGATCCGCCGCACGGCCTCACTCCCCTCCCGGCTGCACGAAGCCGGTCTCGTAGGCCAGCACCACCGCCTGGATGCGGTCGCGCAGGCCGAGCTTGGAGAGTATCCGGGCGACGTGGGTCTTGACGGTCGCCTCGCTCACCACGAGCTCGGCGGCGATCTCGGCGTTGGAGAGGCCGCGCGCCACCAGGCGCAGCACCTCGAGCTCCCGCTCGGTCAGCTCGGCGAGCCGCCCGGACGGCGCGGCGCCCGGTGGCGGGCGGCGCACGAAATCCTCGATCAGGCGGCGGGTGAGCGTCGGCGCGAGCAGCGCGTCGCCGGCGGCGACCACCCGCACCGCGTTCACCAGCTCCTCGCGGCGCACGTCCTTGAGGAGGAAGCCGCTCGCGCCCGACCTCATGGCCTCGTAGACGTACTCGTTCTGATCGAAGGTGGTGAGCATCAGGACCCGCGGCGCGCCCTCGCCGTCGGCGACGAGGCGCCGGGTGGCCTCGATGCCGTCCACGCCGGGCATGCGGATGTCCATCAGCACGACGTCGGGGCGCAGCTCGCGCGCGAGCTCGACCGCGCCCGCCCCGTCCTCGGCCTCGCCCACCACCTCGATGTCCTCCTGGGCGTCCAGGATCATCCCGAAGCCGTCGCGCACCAGCGCCTGGTCGTCGGCGATCAGGACCCGGATCGTCACGGCGCGCCGAGCACCTCGAGCGGCAGCCGGGCCGTGAGCGCGAAGCCGCCCTCCGGCCGCGGCCCCGCCGCCAGGTCGCCGCCGTAGATCGCCACGCGCTCGCGCATGCCGAGCAGGCCGTGCCCTCCCCCGTTCGCTCCCGAGGCGCGGCCGCGGCCGTCGTCCCGCACCTCGAGCTCGAGGTCGCGCTGCCCGTACCTGACCACCACCTCGGCGGTCGCGGGCCCGGCGTGCTTGAGCGCGTTGGTCAGGCCCTCCTGCACGATCCTGTAGGCCGAGAGGTCGATGCCGGGCGACAGCGGTCGCGGCTCGCCCTCGACGCGGACGGTCACCGGGAGCCCGGCCTCGCGCACCTGGCGGGCGAGCTCGTCGAGGCCGGAGAGGCCGGGCTGCGGCGCCAGCGCGGGCCCCTCGTCGGCCATCTCCCGCAGGACGCCGAGCATCCGCCGCAGCTCGCCGAGGGCCCCGCGCCCGGTCTGCTGGACGGAGGCGAGCGGCCGGCGGGCGCGCTCGGGGTCGGAGTCGAGCATCGCCTCGGCGGCCTCGGCCTGCACCACCATGACGCTGATGCTGTGGGCCACCACGTCGTGCATCTCGCGCGCGATGCGGGCGCGCTCCTCGGCGACGGCGGCCCGCGCCTCCGACTCGCGGGTGAGCTCGGCCCGCTCGGCGCGCTCGGTGAGCTCGACCGTCCGGCGGTTGCGCTCGTAGAAGGCGAAGCCGATCAGCCAGGCGATCGCGGCGATCGCGTTGACGAACACGACGTCGGCCGCCTCCCCCTCGGGGTTCCGCAGCACGGCGAACGCGATCACGAGCGCCGTCAGGGCCGCGCCGCCCAGACCCCGGACCGTCGGGCCGAGCAGGCCGAACTGCGAGGTGGCGATCAGGGCCATCATGTAGGCGCCGAACGAGTACGGCACCGAGTGGTCCCAGATCGCGACCTGCACCCCGAGCAGGATCAGCGTCGCGGCCGGCGCGGCAACCGGGAAGCGGCGGCGGGCGAAGAGGGGCAGGGTCCAGGCGAGCGCGAAGAGCGTGAGGGCCCAGGGCGAGCCGTGGATCTCGTCCTCGAGCCAGACCTCGAGGACGGAGATGACCAGGACCACGGCCACCAGGAGGTCCACGACGTAGCCGCCGAGGGCGCTTCTGAGCCTCATGCGCGGACCGTACTCCGCCCGCCGGAGCGCGCCATCGGCCGCGCGGACGGTCCGGGTCATCCCCGAGGCTGATGCGGCTCCCCCGGCGGGCTGACGCCGGGGCGGTCAAGACCATCCGCGGGACCGCGCGGGATCGGGAGCGCGGCCGATGGCGCGCCGGGAGGGCGCTCGTAGCGTCGCGGCATCGGCACACGCGACTCGAGGAGGACCTCATGACCACCGCCGTTCACGCCATCGCTCCACCCCTGACCGCCGAGGAGCCCCCGCCGCGCCAGGCGGTCGTCGGCCGCGACCTCGTCCGCCGCTACGGCGACGGCGACGCCGCGGTCAACGCGCTGGCCGGCGTGTCGCTCTCGGTCTCCGAGGGGGAGCTCGTCGCGGTGATGGGGCCGTCGGGCTCCGGCAAGTCGACCCTGATGAACGTGCTGGCCGGCCTCGACCAGCCCACCTCCGGCGACGTCTGGATCGCCGGCCACGAGATCACCGCGATGGGCGACTCCGCGCTGACGAAGCTGCGCCGCCGGCACATCGGCTTCGTCTTCCAGTTCTTCAACCTGCTGCCGACGCTGACTGCGGAGGAGAACATCGTCCTCCCGTCCGGCATCGCCGGCCACCGGCCCAAGCGCGCCTGGCTCGACGAGGTGATCGCCTCGGTCGGGCTCGAGGGGCGCCGCCGCCATCGCCCGGCCCAGCTGTCGGGCGGCCAGCAGCAGCGCGTCGCCGTCGCCCGGGCCATCGTGTCGCGGCCGACGGTCATGTTCGCCGACGAGCCCACCGGCAACCTCGACTCCCGCTCCGGCGGCGAGATCCTCGAGCTGCTGCGGCGCTCGGCCGACGACTACGGCCAGACCACCGTGATGGTCACCCACGACGCGACCGCGGCGACGATCGCCGATCGGATCGTGTTCCTGGCGGACGGCAGGATCGTCCGCACCCAGGGCCCGTCCTCGCAGGCCGAGGTCCTGGACGCGCTCGCGGAGGTGACGCGATGACCTGGGTCGCCCTCAAGAGCCTGGCCGCGCGCCGCACGCGCGCCGCCCTCACCGCACTCGCCATCGTCCTGGGCGTGGCCATGGTGGCCGGCAGCTTCATCCTCACCGACACCATCGACCGCGCCTTCACCAACATCTTCGGCAGCACCTACACCCAGACCGACCTCGTGGTCCGCGGCGACGCGGTGGTCGACGACGCGTTCGCCGGGACGCCGACGGTCTCGGCGGACCTGCTGCCGCGCATCGAGGCCCTGCCGGGCGTCGAGGCCGCGGCGGGCAGCCTGGTCAACTTCTCCGGCACCGGCAACACGGCGAAGATCCTCGACCGCGACGGCGAGGTCATCGGCGGCAACATGCCGAGCTTCGGCTTCGGCGTCGACCCGTCGCAGGAGCGCTTCAACCCGCTCCGGCTCACGTCGGGCCACTGGGCGTCCGGCCCCGGGCAGGTGGTCGTCAACGCCGCCACGGCGTCCGGCAACGACATCGCGGTCGGCGACGCCGTCCGGATCGTCGCGGACGGCCCGGCGCGCGAGTTCACCGTGACCGGCATCGCCCGCCTCGGCGACGTCAACCGCCTCGGCGGCGCGACCATCGCCGTCTTCGACGTCCCCACCGCCCGCGACATGCTGGGCAAGACCGGCTTCGACGCCATCCAGGTGGCGGCCGCGCCGGGGACCTCGCAGGACACGCTGGCCCGCCGCATCGAGGCCGTCCTGCCCCCGGGCGCCGAGCTGGCGACCGGCGAGGAGCAGGCCGCCCGCGACAAGGAGGTCGTCTCCGAGGGGATCGCGTTCATCCGCGGGCTCCTGCTGGCCTTCGGCGGCATCGCCCTGTTCGTGGGCGCCTTCGTCATCTTCAACACCCTCTCGATCACGGTGGCCCAGCGCTCGCGCGAGCTCGCCACGCTGCGCACCCTCGGCGCATCGCGCCGGCAGGTGCTGCGGTCGGTGGTCGTCGAGGCCGGCGCCATCGGCCTGGCGGCCTCGCTGGTGGGACTCGGCCTCGGCTTCGTCCTCGCTCAGGGGCTGACGGCGCTGTTCGACATCGCCGGCCTCGAGATGCCCCAGGGCGACACCGTCTTCGCGACCCGCACCGTGGTCGTGTCGCTGCTCGTCGGGACCGTCGTCACCCTGCTGGCGGGGATCGTGCCCGCCGTCCGGGCGACCCGGGTCCCGCCGATCGCGGCCGTCCGCGACGGCGCGGCCCCGCAGGGCGCGCGGCGCTCACGGCGCACCGCCGCGGTCGCCGTGGCGGCGATCGCCGGGGCGGGCGCGCTCCTGGCGCTCGGCGTCCTCGGCGACGGCGCCACCTCCGAGCGCCTGCTGGCCCTCGGCGGCGGCTCCCTGCTCCTGTTCACCGGCGTCGCGATGATCTCGTCGCGCCTCGTGCGCCCGATCGCCGCCCTGGTGGGCTGGCCGGTCGCGCGCCTGGGCGCCTCGGGGCGGCTCGCCCGCCAGAACGCCGTCCGCAACCCGGCGCGCACCGCGGCCACCGCCGCGGCCCTGATGGTCGGCCTGGCGCTGGTCACGTTCGTCAGCGTCGTCGGCACCGGCCTGCTCGACACGACCGAGAAGGGCGTGGAGCGGCAGGTCGCAGCGGGCTACGTCGCGACCTCCACGAACGGCTGGGACCCGCTCTCGCCGGCCGTCGGGCGCGCGCTCGCCGCCTCGCCGGAGGCGGGGACGGTCAGCAGCGTCCGCCAGGACTCGGCCCTCGTCGAGGGCTCCCAGCAGGACGTGGGCGGCGTCAACCCGGCCACGATCGGCTCGGTCTACCGCTTCGACTGGGCCCAGGGCTCGGACGCGGCGCTCGGCGCGCTGGCCGGCGACGGCGCGGTCGTCGAGCGGTCGTTCGCCGACGATCACGACCTGGCGATCGGCTCGCCGCTCGTCATCGTGAGCCCCTCGGGCGAGGAGCTGCACCGCACGGTGACCGGCGTCTACGACCCGCCGCGGCTCTCGTCGCTGCTGGGCACGGCGCTGGTCTCTCAGGAGGCCTTCGACGGGGCCTTCCCGCGCCCGAAGGACGTCTCGACGTTCGTGGCCGGCCGGGGCGCGCCCTCGGCCGAGGGCGCCGCGGCGCTCGAGTCGTCGCTGACGGCCTTCCCCGACGCGGACGTCAAGACGGTCGCCGAGTTCACCGAGGACTACGCGGCCGACCTGACGACGATCCTCAACATGCTCTACGTGCTGCTGACCCTGTCCGTGGTGATCAGCGTGTTCGGCATGGTCAACACGATGGTCCTCGCCGTGCACGAGCGCACGCGCGAGATCGGGATGCTGCGCGCGGTCGGGATGACGCGCCGCCAGGCCCGCCGCATGGTGCGGGGCGAGAGCGTCATCACCGCCCTGATCGGCGCGGCGCTCGGCATCCCGCTCGGCGTCGCGGTGGCCGCGATGGTCACGGCCTCGCTGTCGGAGTGGGGCGTCGAGATGACGCTCCCGGCCGGGGCCCTCGCCGTCTTCGCGCTCGTCGCGGTGGCGGTCGGGATCCTCGCCGCGATCGCCCCGGCGCGCCGGGCGAGCCGGCTCGACCCGCTGGTCGCGTTGCAGTACGAGTAGGAGCGGTTCCATAGGCTGGGGCCCGTGATCGCGAGCCCCAGCCGCGCAGGGGACGCCGGGCGGCTGCGCGACGCGGTCGCCGGGCTCCTGCGCGCCAACTGGCGCGAGGGCGTGACCCCCGACGGCACCGAGTACGGCTACACCTGCCCGGACGCGGTCAAGTACCCCGACCAGTTCTTCTGGGACTCGTGCCTCCACGCCGTGGCCTTCAGCCACGTCGACCCCGCCCGCGCGCGGCGCGAGCTGCGGACGCTGGTCGCGGCCCAGCGCCCGGACGGCCTCATCGGCCACACGATCTTCTGGCGCGGCCGCGTGCGCCTCTCGCGCGCCTTCACCTACAACCTGTTGCGCATCGCCGACCGCACCACGGCCACGATCCAGCCGCCCCTGCTGGCGTGGGCCTGGGCCGAGGTCGCCGACCGCTCGCCCGACGACCCCGGGTTCCGGGCCGAGGGGCTCCCCGCGCTGCGGCGCTACCACGCCTGGCTCGACCGCGAGCGCGCCGACGGCGACGGCCTGCTGGGCATCCTGCAACCCGACGAGTCCGGGCTCGACGCGACGCCGGTCTACGACGCGCCCCTGGGCCTCCGGGCGCACCCGTACCCCGGCTTCCTGCTGCTCTTGGGGTTCAACCGCCGCCGCCGCTTCTCGTACCGGCGGGTCGTCGCCGACGGCGGCTTCCACGCGATCGACCCGCTGGTGAACGCGGGGTGGGCGCTCGCGTGGGAGGGCATGGCGCGCCTGGGCGAGCCGGGCGCCGCCGAGCGGGCCGGGCACGTGACCGAGGCCCTGGTCGCCCGGCTCTGGGACCCGGACCGGGCCATCTTCCACCCGCGGGGCCCGGACGGCGAGCGGCTGGCGGTGGCGACCTGGGCGGGCCTGGCGCCCCTCGCCCTGCCGCGGCTGCCCGAGGAGGTGGCGCGGCGCCTCGCCGAGGAGCAGCTGCTCGAGCCGCGGCGCTTCTGGCTGCCATTTCCCGTGCCGAGCGTGAGCGCGGAGGAGCCGAGCTTCCGCCCGACCGACACCGGGTTCCCCCTCCGGCGCTACTGGCGCGGGCCGAGCTGGCCCTTCACGACCCGGTTCGCCGTGGACGGCCTGCTCCGCGCCGGCCGGGCCGACGAGGCGCGCGACCTCGCGGGGCGGACCGCGGCCCTCGTGCTGCGCGAGGGCTTCCGCGAGTACTTCGACCCGTTCTCCGGTCGGGGGATCGGCGCGCGGTCCTTCGGCGTCAGCGCGATCGCGCTGGACTGCCTGCTGCGCGCCGAGGGCGCCTCCCCCTGACGCGGACGCGCCAGGAGGAGGTCGCGCCGCGGGCTAGCTGTCGTTCTCGCAGCTGACCTGGACCTCGGCGGTGCGGCACACGTCCGTGTTCAGGCCCCCGTTGGCGTTGTCGCGCCCCGGGCCGCCGTCGATCTGGTCGTCTTGGCGACCGCCGGCCAGGCGGTCATTGCCCCGCTCGCCGATGACGGTGTCGGCGCCCTCGTCGGCCTGGACGCGGTCGGCGCCGGGGCCGCCGTTGACGAGGTCGCCGCCCGGCCCACTCGAGATCTGGTCGTCGCCCTCGTTGCCGGCCATCGAGTCCGCGTCGTCCCCGCCGGTCATGTTGTCGAGGCCCGCCGCTCCGACCATCACGTCGCGTCCGGCGCCGCCGAGCATGGTGTCGCGCCCCTCGCCGCCGTCCATGGTGTCGATGCCCTGGCCCCCGACGAGCCGGCTGTCGTTGCCGTCGCGGCCGAGGATCCGGTCGTTGGCGTTGCCCCCGTCGCCGACGTCGCCGCCGAGGCCGAGGTCGAGGAGGTCATTGCCGGCCTGGCCCTTGGCCACATCGTCGCCGGCGCCCATGTCGAGCCGGTCAACCCCGTCGCCGCCGTCGGCGAAGTCGTTGCCGCCGCCGGCGCTGATGCGGTCGTTGCCGGCCTCGCCGAAGATCCGGTTGTTTCCGGGCCCGCCGAGCGGGGCGCGGTCGTTGCCGCCGCCCAGGCACATGACGTCGTTGCCCGTGCTCGAGTTGACGACGTCGTTGCCCTCAAGGGCGACGATGACGTCGTCGCCGGGGGTGCCGCTCGAGGGTGTCGTTGCCGTTCGTGCCGACGACATTGGCCTGCCGGCCATCACAGGTGAAGGCCGTGCCCGTCTGATGCGACACCGCACCGAGCGCGAGGCCCGTGCCGCCGATGCCGACGATTCCGATCGCGGTGATCGCTCCGAGCTTCCGCGCGCTGATGAGCGGATGGGCTGTCCGGGCCATGGGCCACTCCTTCTGTGGGGTCGCTAACCGGCCCCCGGCGAGGCCAATTGGCGTTCAAGCATCACGAAGACGCTGCGGGAGTAAAGCCACAGCCGTTGCGATTCCGCCAGAAAGTGTGTTTCGCCCGTTGCAAGTTGGGGCCGGTCCCCCAACCGGCCCCAACTCTCAGGCGCGGGCGATCACGTCGCGCGACGATTCGTCGCCGCGCTCGATGCTCCGCACCCTCGCGCGGGCCTCGCGGATCCGGTCGAGCAGGTGCCGCGCGCTCGGGTCGGCCCGCCGGGCCTCCACCGCGGTGCGCAGATCCGCCAGGGCCGCCCGGTACTCGGGCCGCTGGCGCGCCGCCGATTCGCTGGTCATCCCATCCCTCTTTCCTCGTGGCCCTCTGCCCACAAGACCACCTCCCTTCGAAAACGTCGGATCTACTCGTCGCATCCGTTGCGAGCCGCCCCCGCGGCGTGCTTCGCTGCCCCCGTGGGGGAGCATCCGGACGGGCTGCAGGACCTCGTCACCCGCGCCGCGATCGCGCGGCGCCTCCACCTCGGCCGGGCCCGGGTCGAGCGCGCCGTCGCGTCGCCCGGCTTCCCGGCCCCGTTGGGCCGGCTCGGCGGGCTCGTGGTCTGGCGCTGGTCCGAGGTGCGGGCCTGGGCCGAGGGCGCCGAGGGGCGCCCCGAGGGCCCCACGCCCGAGGGCATGCGGCTGGCGGGCATCCGCGACCGCTTCCGCGGCGCGGGCTTCCGCCTCAAGATCGCCCAGGACCCCGCCGGCGGCTGGCAGGCCGTGCGGGTCGCCCCCGGGCGGCCGTCGTCGGCGGGCCAGGTCTTCCGGGGCGCGAGCGCCATCGAGGCGGCGGAGCGGGCGCTCGAGTGGCTGGAGACCCACCACTGACAGCGGGTGGCGTACGTCACGTGCGGCATGCGGGTGACATCGGCCGCGAGCGGCCGCTACTTGACCCGGCGGTCAGAAGGTCCCGCTGCGGCCGCCACCGTCCCGGCACGGATCCGGCCCACTCGGCGCGCCGGCGGCGCGCGGCCCGGCGTAGACTGATCGTCGATGGAGGCCCTGCTCGCAGCCGTCGCCGCCGCCGGGATCTCGGGGGTGGTGGCCTTCGCGATCTACGCCTTCCACGCCATGCGCGCGGACTTCAACGGCCTCCGCTCCGAATTCAACGGCCTGCGGTCCGAGTTCAACGGCCTCCGCTCCGAGTTCGATGGCTTGCGGTCCGAGTTCAACGGCCTGCGGTCCGAGTTCGCCGACCTGCGGACCGAGTTCAACGGGCTGCGGGAGGAGATGCGCCAGGGCTTCGCCGAGCTCCGGGCCGAGCTCGCCCGCATCGAGCGCGCGCCGCGCTGATCAGAGCCGCCCGGGCTCCAGGACGCGGCGCAGGAACTGGCGGGTCTCCGGCTCGCGGGGGTCGCGGAAGATCCGCTCCGGCTCGCCGCGCTCGAGGATGCGCCCCTCGTGGAGGAAGCAGACCTCGTCGGCGACCTCGCGGGCGAAGGCCATCTCGTGGGTGGCGATCAGCATCGTCATCCCCTGCGCCTTGAGGTCGCGGATG
Organism: Miltoncostaeaceae bacterium; assembly: GCA_963808825.1. Classification (GTDB taxonomy): domain Bacteria; phylum Actinomycetota; class Thermoleophilia; order Miltoncostaeales; family Miltoncostaeaceae; genus DATAGF01. Next base: position 47,861 of record CAWEGW010000006.1, read on the forward strand.
AGCGCGAGCACCTCGCCGACGAGCTCGGGGTCGAGGGCGCTGGTGACCTCGTCGAGCAGCAGCGCGCGCGGGCGCGTGGCCAGCGCGCGGACGATCGCCACGCGCTGCTGCTGGCCCCCTGACAACCGGTCGGGGTAGTCCCCCTCGCGCCCCGCCAGGCCGAAGCGGGCCAGGAGCTCGCGCGCCCGCTCCCGCGCCTCGGCGCGAGGCGTGCCGTGAGCGCGGACCGGCGCGAGCACGACGTTCTGCAGGACGGTCAGGTGGGGGAAGAGGTTGTAGGCCTGGAACACCAGGCCGAGGCGCCGCCGCACCGCGACCGGGCGCCTCGAGGGGTCGGTGATGACCTCGCCGTCGAGGAAGACGTCGCCCTCGTCGATCTCGTCGAGCAGGTCAACGCAGCGCAGCAGGGTGGACTTCCCCGAGCCCGACGCGCCGATGAGGGCGACGGCCCGGTGCTCGTCCACGGCGAGGTCGATCCCGCGCAGCACCTCGCGGTCGCCGTAGGCCTTCGTGACCCCGCGCAGCTCGAGGACCGGCGGCGCGCCGGTCACGCGACCGCGGCGAGCTGGCGCCGCCGGGCCCTCGCCTGCTGGTGGTCGACCACCCGCGCCAGGGGCACCGTCACCAGCAGGTAGAGCAGCGCCGCCGCCAGGAAGGGCGTGTAGTTGAAGTCGGAGGCGGCCTCGATCTGGGCGACGCGGAAGGCCTCCTGGGGTCCGAGGATCGAGACCAGTGCGACGTCCTTCTGGAGCGAGATGAAGTCGTTCAGCAGCGGCGGCATGACGCGCCGCACGGCCTGGGGGACGATCACGTGGCGCATCGCCTGGCGCTCGGTGAGCCCGACGGCGAGCGCCCCTGCCCGCTGGCTCGGGTGCACCGAGTCGAGCCCCGCACGGTAGACCTCGGCGACGTAGGCCGTGTAGCAGAGCGCCAGCCCGATGCCGCCCAGCACGACCGGGTCGGTGGGGAGCCCGGAGAGGCCGAGCGCCGGGATGCCGAAGCCGATCAGGTAGACGACGAGGATCACGGGCACGCCCCGCATCACGTCGGTGTAGACCGTCGCCAGGAGGCGCAGCGGGAAGAGGGCCGGCATGCGGCTGATGCGGCAGATGGCGACGAGCAGGCCGAGCACCAGCACGACCGCCTCGACGGCGAGGAAGAGCTTGACGTCGAGCCAGAAGCCGCGCGCCACCTCGGGGAACGACTCGACGAAGACGTCCCAGTTGAAGAAGGTCTGCTGGACGTCGTCCCAGCCCGGGCTGCTGACCACGAGCGCGGCGAGCCCGCCCAGCACGACCACCGTCGAGACGGCCGCGATCACGATGCCGCGGCGGGCGTGGCGGCGCCGGGCCGCCTCGCGGGCGACCCGGCGCTCTGCCGCGGTGCTCAGCGAGGGCGGGGCGGCCTCCATCGCCCGGCCTCCGGCCTTAGGCCGCTGAAGAAGTCGGCCGCACGCCCGCCGGCTGCAAACCGGCGCGCTTCGGCGCCCGCGTCACCACCGATGCAGCAAGCATCGGTGTTGGCCGCGTCCATCCGAATCGCTTGGCTTTCGCTCGGCGGACCGCACGGCCTTTGTTCTTCAGCGGCCTTCTACTCCAGATCCAGCACCGGCGCCTCGGCGCCGATCCATTGCGCGGTGATCTGGTCGAGCTCACCGGAGGCGCGCATCGCGCCGAGGGCCTCGTCCACGCACGGCGTCAGCCGCGAGCCCTTGGCCAGCACCACGCCCCAGTCGTCCCCGCCGGGGGCGGGGAACTGCCCGACGACCTTGGAGCCCTCGACCTCGACGTCCCGGAGGTAGATCGCGGTCGGAAGGTCGACCACGATCGCGTCAACCTGCTTCGACTTCAGCGCCCGCACGGTGTCGTTTGAGTCGTTGAAGACCTGGGGCTGCTGCGACGGGTCGATGACCGACTCGACGGCCTCGAGGCTGGTGGTGCCGACCTGGACGCCGAACTGGGCCTCCTTGAGGTCGGCCACGCTGGTGGCGCTCGCGAAGGGCGAGCCCGCGGGCACGAGGACCGCCTGGGGCGTCGTGTAGTACGGCTCCGAGAAGTCAACCTGCTGCGCGCGCTGCGGCGTGATGCTGATCTGATTGATGTCGAAGTCGAAGCGCTTGGGCCCCGGCGCATAGGAGGAGTTGAAGGGCACGACGACCCAGTTGACCTGGCTGTCGGTGAAGCCCAGCCGGTCGGCGATGCCGTACGCGACGGCGCTCTCGAAGCCCTGCCCGTTGGAGGGGTCGTCGTCGACGAAGTACGGCGGGAAGGCCGGCTTGTCCGTGCCGACGGTCAGGGCGCCCGCCTCGATCGTGTCGAGGTCGCCCCTGATGCAGGACGTCTCGATCGTCCCGGTTGCCGCCTGCTCGGCCTCGTCGCCCTCGTCGTCGCCGCACGCCGCCAGGGTCGCCATGAGCGCGACGAGCGCCAGCAGCGCGAGCAGCAGCCGTGTCCGGGGCATGCGCCTCTCCTGCGTCCGGTGGATGACGGCGGAATCGTAGTCCGCCGCGCGGACGCCCCGCCGCGCTCAGTCGACCAGCTTGTCCGCCATGCCCCAGACGGCGAGCCGCCACATCACCAGGCCGAAGCCGATCAGCACCCCGGCGTGGACCAGGTCGGCCCAGCCCTCCCAGCCGAAGACGGCGTCGCGGACCAGCTCGACGCAGTGGTAGAGCGGGTTCAGCTGGGCGAGCACCTGCGCCCACTCGGGCAGCTCGTCGATGGGGAAGAACGTGCCCGCCACCAGGAACAGCGGCGTCAGCACGGCGCTGATGACGTAGCTGAAGTTCTCGAACGAGTCCATGCGCGACGCGATGGCGATCCCGAAGCCGGCCCAGCCGAAGCCGGCCAGGAACGCGATGAACGGGACGGCGAGCATCCCCCAGCTCGGGGTCAGGCCGAAGCACATCGCCACGAGCATCGGCACGCAGCCGTAGACGCCCGCCCTCACCGCGATCCACAGGGCCTCGGCGGTCGCCAGCTCCTCGGTGTCGACCGGTGCCGCGAGGATCGCGTCGTAGGTGCGCTGGTACTGCCGCTTGACGAAGGGTGCCGAACATCGCCGGGAAGGCCGACGAGAAGAGCACCGCGGTCGCCACCGTGCCCGTCCCCACGAACTCGACGTAGGGGTAGCCGCCGACCTCCGACACCAGCGAGCCGAAGCCGAAGCCGAACGCCAGCAGGTAGATCGTCGGCTCGACCGTCGAGGAGAAGGTCGTCGAGCGCCAGTAGGACGAGAAGTTGATGACCTCGCGCACCAGGACCCCGGCCAGCGCCGGGCGCTCCAGGCGCCGCAGCCGGCGCTGCGGGGCGGCCGCGGGCGGGCGGCGGGCCTGCGACAGGGTGCTCACGCGATCTCCTCGCCGGTGAGGAGCACGAACACGTCCTCGAGGTTCGCCGGCCGGCGGTGGCCGTCCGGCACCTCGCCGTTGACGCCCTCGGGCGAAGCAGGGCGACGCGAGGTGCCGGTGCGGCGCGTGCGCAGGCCGGCGGCCGCGGCCTCGGCCTCGACCTCGTGGAGGCGCGCCGGCGGGCCGTAGACCTCCACCGCCTCCGGGCCGGCGTGCTCGGCGATCAGCTCGGCGGGCGGCCCGACGGCGACGGCGCGGCCGTGCGGACATGATCGTCACGCTGTCGGCCAGGCGCTCGGCCTCCTCGATGTAGTGCGTGGACATCAGGATCGTCACGCCGTCGGCGCGCAGCCCGTCGATGAGCGCCCACAGCTCCTGGCGCACCTGGGGGTCGAGGCCGACCGTGGGCTCGTCGAGCAGCACCAGCCGCGGCCGGTGCACGAGCGCGCGGGCGATCAGCAGCCGGCGGCGCATCCCGCCCGAGAGCTTGTCCACGCGCGTGCCGCGGCGGTCGGTCAGGTTGGCGATCGCGAGCGCCCGCTCGACGGCCGCCCGCCGCTCGCCGTGCGGGATGCGGTAGAGGTAGGTGAAGACGATGAGGTTCTGCTCCACCGTCAGCGTCGTGTCGAGGTTGTCGAGCTGGGGGACGACGCCGAGCTGGGCGCGGGCCTGCTTCGACTCGTCCGGCAGGCGGAAGCCGAGCACCTCGAGCTCGCCCTCGTCGGCGATCGCCTGGGCGGTGAGCAGCCGCATGGTGGTCGACTTGCCAGCGCCGTTCGGGCCGAGGAGGCCGACGCAGGTGGCCTCCGGAACCTCGAGGTCGAGCCCGGCGACCGCGGTGATCTCCCCGTAGCGTTTGACGGCGCCGCGCATGCGGATCGCGAGCATCAGGCGAGGGTATCGCCCGCGGGCGGGGTGATGTCCTCGCCCGGATCGGGCACCACGCGGGGGATGGCCAGGGTGAGCACCGACATCGACATCGCCCCAATGACGCCGGCCGAGTGGCCGGGCGTGGCCGCGATCTACGCCGAGGGCATCGCCAGCGGCGCGGCCACCTTCGAGACGGAGGTCCCGTCCTGGGAGCGCTGGGACCGCGACCACCTCGCCGAGGGCCGGCTCGTGGCGCGCGCCGGCGGCGAGGTGGTCGGCTGGGCCGCCCTGTCGCGCGTCTCCATCCGCGACGTCTACGAGGGCGTCGCCGAGGCCTCGGTCTACGTGGGCGAGGCGGCCCGGGGCGGCGGGATCGGCGAGTCGCTGCTCGAGGCGCTTGTGGCGAGCGCCGAGGCCGCCGGCATCTGGACCGTCGAGGCGGTGGTCTTCCCCGAGAACGAGGCCAGCGTCGCGATGCTCGAGGCCTGCGGCTTCCGCCTGGTCGGGCGGCGCGAGCGCCTCGGGCGGCGCGAGGGCCGCTGGCGCGACGTGCTCCTGCTCGAGCGCCGGAGCCCCGAGTCGTGAGCGGCGCGGCCCGCTGAGCGTGGGCGACCTCGTCGAGACGGTCACGCGGGGAAACGTGACCGAGGTCAAGGTGATCCTGGCCTCGGTCGTCCTCGCGCTGGCGGTCTACCAGCTCGTCCTGATCGCGGTCGGCTACGGGGTGGCGCGGCCGCCCTTCCTGAGCTCGCGCGCCGCCTCGTTCGCGCACCGGGCGGTGGGCGACGCCATCGCCGTCCTCCTGGTCGTGGTGGCGATCATGTGCCTCTCGTACTTCGGGCTGGAGGACGAGGCCGGCGCCCACGTCGTCGCCGCGAGCGCCCTGCTCGTCGTGCTCGCCCTCAAGGTCCTGGTGATCCGGCGCTGGCACCGGCTGAGCCGGATGCTGCCGGTCCTCGGAGCGTGCGTGTTCGTGCTCCTCGTCGTGACCTGGGCGACGTCGGCCGGCGACCTCCTGGCGGACCGATGACTCGCCAGGTGCTGGGCTCGCTGGTGGTCGCCCTGCTGATCGTCGTGGTGACGATCGTCGTGGTGACGGCCCGCCTCGGGACCACCAGCACCGCGGAGCTCGAGCTGCGCGAGGAGCTGCAGGAGCAGCGCATCGAGCAGGAGGAGGAGCGGCTGGAGCGGCTCGAGGAGCTCCGGGAGGAGCGGGGCGAGCGCGGCGAGGACCGCGGCGGCCCGGGATGAGCCACCGGGTGGTGGTCATCGGGGGCGGCTTCGGAGGCCTCGCGGCGGTCCGCAGGCTGCGCCGCGCCGGCACGGAGATCGTCCTCATCGACCGGCGCAACTTCCACCTCTTCCAGCCGCTGCTCTACCAGGTCGCCACCGGCAGCCTCACCGCCGGCGAGATCGCCTCGCCGCTGCGCGGCCTGCTCAAGCGGCGCAGGGACGTGACCGTGATGCTCGGGGACGTCACCGTCGCTCGACCTCGAGGCGCGCGCGGTCGTGATCGACCCGGTGGGCGACCGCGAGGCGGTGACCGTCCCCTACGACACCCTGATCGCCGCGGCGGGCGCCGGCCACGCCTACTTCGGCCACGACGAGTGGGAGCCGCTGGCGCCCGGCCTCAAGAGCCTGGAGGACGCGATCGAGATCCGCCGCCGCGTCCTGACGGCGTTCGAGGCCGCCGAGGCCAGACGACCCGGAGCGCCGCGCGGCCTGGCTCACGTTCGTGATCGTCGGGGCGGGGCCGACCGGGGTCGAGCTCGCCGGCCAGATCGGCGAGATCGCGCGCGACACCCTGCGGCGCGACTTCCGCTCGATCGACCCGGCCTCCGCGCGCATCCTCCTGCTCGAGGGCGCCGACCGGGTGCTGACGGCCTTCCACCCGCGCCTGTCCGGGAAGGCCGAGCGCGCTCTGGGCGAGCTCGGCGTGACGGTGCAGGTCGGCTCCCTGGTCAGCGGCGTCGACGACGGCGGGGTCACCGTGACGCGCTCAGGCGGGGCGACCGAGCGGATCCCGGCGCGCACCGTGATCTGGGCGGCCGGCGTCCAGGCGTCGGGCCTGGCCGGCCGGCTCGCCGCGGGCGCCGGCGTCGAGACCGACCGGGCCGGGCGCGTGACGGTGGGGCCCGACCTCACGCTGCCCGGGCATCCGGAGGTGATGGCGCTGGGCGACATGGTGCTCGTGGCCGACGGGCAGGGCGGCGTGCTCCCCCTGCCCGGCGTCGCCCCGGTGGCCATGCAGCAGGGCCGCTACGCGGCCGACGTCGTGCGGCGCCGCCTGGCGGGGCGCGAGCCGCCCCCGCCGTTCAGGTACCGAGACAAGGGGAACCTGGCCACCATCGGCCGCCTGCGGGCGGTGGGCGAGATCAAGGGCATGCGGCTCAGCGGCTTCCCCGCGTGGGCGGGGTGGCTGCTGGTCCACCTCTTCTACCTGTCGGGGCTCCAGAACCGCGTGCTGGTGATGATCCGCTGGGCCGTCAGCTTCGCCACCCACGGCCGCGGCGCCCGCCTGATCACCCCGGCGGAGGACCCGCCGCAGGGCGACGGCTGAGCGGTCAGGGCGCCTCCGCCTCTCGGGCGGCCTCGATGTCGCTCTGCGGCGGCCCGCTCGCGGCGTCCCTCAGATCGGGCTCCACGCCCTCAGGCCGGTTGGGCCCGCCGTCGGTCGTTGCGTCGGCCTGGTCGCCGCCGCTCGGGTCGATCCCGCCGTCGGTCGCCGGCTCGTCCGAGCCGGTCGTGCGCCCGAGGACGGAGCTCTCCAGCTGCGGGTCCTCGGCCAGCATCTCGCGCGGCGCATCGGATCCCCCGAGCTCGGCGGGAACGATGCCCTCCGCCGAGGTCTCCGCCCACGGGCCCTTCTCGCGGGCCTCGGACTCGTCCGGGGTGGTTCCGCCTCGCTGCTCGCTGGGTTTCCGCGCACCCTGCTCGTGGTCGCGACCGGCCATGGGACCTCCTCGGCGTCGGTGAGGGCTGAAGCTTCCTTACCCACTCCGGCGCCCCGCCACCCGAGCCCCTCCTCACCCCGGCAGCGCGACCCGCCAGCAGCACCAGCACGCTCGCCAGGAGCAGAAGGCCACCCAGCGGGATCCTGAGGCGCGCGCCGAGCGGCGTCGCGGCCTCGGCGGTCATCACGCCGCCCAGGAGCAGCATCCAGACCGGGCCTCCGAGCCCCAGCACCATGAGGGCCATCAGCGGCCCGCAGCAGCGCAGTGTCGCCGCGCCGTGGCCGATGCCCGCCCGCACGGCGTCGCCGGTCGCGTCCCCGGAGGCCGGCTCCGCCAGCCGGCGCTGATCGTGACAGCGCGCCAGCGACCGGCGCTTCTGGGCGGTGAACTGGTACGCCCCCGCCGCCGCAAGACCCGCGGGCAGCGCGAGCGGCCCCGCGGCGATGGAGGCGGCGGCGGCCGCGAGCCCGGCCGCGACCCAGACGCCGAGGTAGGCGGCGACCACCGCGCCCCGCCGCGCGGACGCGCCGATGAGCGGCGCCGCGGCCGGCAGCATCATCGCGGTGGCCATGAGCGCCCACCCGGCGAGCCAGCCGCAGGCGGCCAGCGCGGGCGCGGCATGGACGTGCCCGCCACCGTGCAACAGCGGCCCCCAGGACGTCATGCCGGCGGCCCACAGCGCGGAGGCGGCCAGCCCGGACGCTGCAAGCACCCGGCCCGCGTCAGCGATGGCGGGGTGGCCGATCGTCGTTCACGGCGACGTTCACGGTCGAGCATCGTCCGCAGCGCACGCGCACCTTCTTCGTCATGTACTCCGGACCCATGGCCACGGCCAGGAGGTTGCCGCACTCGACGCAGACGTAGTCGTTCGGGCCGTGGCCGCTGAAGACCGGCCGGTCGGGGTCCTCCTGGATCGCCGTGCCGCCGTCCCGGGGCACCTCGCCCGGGCGGATTCGCCGCATCACGACCCTCGTCACGGTCGGCCGCCCCGGCTCAGAGCTCCCCGACCTTCCTGGCGAAGTCCGCGACCAGGGCATCGAGCACGCCGGCGACGACCCCCTCCCCCATCGAGGCCGCCTTGCCCGTGATCTGGGCGCTGGTGTGGATGTCGCCGCCACCCTCCCTGAGCGCGAACACGATCGTGCCGTTGGCGTGCCCCTGGCCCCCGGCCTCCCGGGACTTCACGCTCAGCACCGCCCGGTGCGCGGCGGGGTCCTTCTCGACGACCTCCAGGGTGCCCGTGAACGTCATCGACATGGCCCCCATCTTGACCAGGATCTGGGCCTTGACCGAGTCGGGCCCGGTCCGCTCGGTGACGCTGGCGCCCTCGACGCAGGGAACCACGCGCTCGAGGTCGGTGATGGTGGCGAAGCTCTCGTCGATCGGCCTCGCCGTCGAGAAGGTGTGGTCCAGCTCAACGGCCATCTGCGTCGTCCTCCGTCGGGGCCCCGGTCGTCACGCCAATCCTCGGAACAATAAGCTCCGCGCGTGTCGAGCGCGCCGACGGACGGGGTGCGGTGAGCCAGTTCTTCCACACCAACCCCGCGGCCCTGCCGCCGTCGGGCCCGAAGGGCGGCCCGTGGCGCCGCGAGCTGCCGCGGACGTGGCGGGCGGCGCTCGACCTCCCCGAGCCGCTCCTCGAGACCCGGATCCCGGCGGGGACCTACGCGCTCGGGCCGGCCCACGGGACCCTCTCGCTGAAGACCACGCGCACCGGCGCCGCCGCGAAGGCCGGACACGACCTCCTCATCCACGTCACCTCGTGGGAGGCCACGCTGGAGGTCGGCGAGGACCCGGCCGCCACGCGCATCACGCTCGACATCGACGGCGCGTCGCTGCGCGTGCAGGAGGGGACGGGCGGGGTGCAGGCGCTCGGCGACGACGACAAGGCGAACATCGAGACGACCATCGACGACGAGATCCTGAAGCGGGGAGCCGTCACGTTCCGCTCGACCGGGGCCGAGCCGGGGCCGGACGGCCGGCTGCTCGTGCGGGGCGACCTCGCGCTCGGCGACGCGACCCAGCCGATCGCGGTCGCCCTCGGCATGGCCGGCGGCGGGACCGTCGTCGGCACGGCCGTGGTCACCCAGAGCGGCTGGGGGATGAAGCCCTACTCCATCCTCTTCGGCACCCTCAAGGTCGTCGATGAGGTGGACGTGCGGCTCGAGGCGGCCCTGCCTCAGCCCTGACGCCTCAGTCCCGGTAGACCGCCTGGGCATCGAGGCCCCCCTCGACCCCCGGGGGCAGCTCGCCCGTGCCGTGGGCGTAGAGGGCGATGGCCTCCAGCGTCTGGACCTGCGCCGGGTCGCTGCCGTCGCCGGCGACCCACGCGCCGTTCGACCAGGTGAGGGTGTCCGGCGGCGCACCCAGGGCCATGCCCGCCAGCAGCTGCGCCTTGTCGCGGATCTTGTCCGTGGCGCGGGAGATCGCCGCCGGCGTGCCCTCGGAGGGGCTCGTGTTGTAGCCGTGACCGACGCCGAACCGGTCCGTGTCCGCCGGCACGACCTTGACGTCGAGGGCCGGGACGCCGAGCGCGTCGGCGACGAGCTGCGCGTAGCCGGGCTCCCTGCCGTCGGCGTCGGTGGTCAGGCTGAGCACCATCTTCCCCGTCGGGTGCACGCGCAGAAAGACCGCTCGATAGGCCTCGTTCGCCACTACCGATCCTCCTCGTCGTCGCGGTTCTCCGCGCTCGCCAGGCGCTGCCGCTCCTGGTGGGCGGTCAGCACGTTGTGGTCCTCCCGGTCGCAGAAGGCCGGCCGCGGCCCGCCCTGCGGGTGGGGCGGCGCCGTGGGCCGGTCGCACCCCGGGTAGATGCATGTCTCGGTCATCCCCCCCACCCCGGCGTCGTCCTGCCGCGGCTGGGGCCGTACCCGCTGGGCATCGCCACCGAGCTGCCGGGGACCGGGGTGGCGCTGGCCCATGCCTCCTCCTCCTCGGCGGCCTCGGCCGCGGGGGGCGCCGCCGGGACCGTCGGGGGCGCGGCCGAGGCCGCCCCGATCGCGTCAACCACCTCGCCGAGGGCCGCGAAGCTGTGGCCGCTCACCAGCGCGTCGCAGTACGGGAGCGCGGCGACCATCCCCCCGGCCCTCACGGTGAACCCGCTCGCGCCGGCCCGGGGGTTGACCCAGACGATCCGGTGGGCGAGGCGCCCCAGGCGCTCCATCTCGCGCCCGACGAGGGCCGGGTCGCCGCGCTCCCAGCCGTCGGAGAGGATCACGACGACCGCGCCGCGGGCCACGCCGCGCCGCCCGTGCCGGTCGTTGAACTCCTTCAGCGCGTCCCCGATCCGGGTGCCGCTCGACCAGTCCGGCGCGGCCGCGGCGGCGCGCTGGATCGCGCGCTCCGGGTTGCGCGACGCCAGCGCCCGGGTGAGGCGGGTCAGCCGCGTCGCGAACGAGAACACCTCGGCCTCCGGGCCGCTCCCGGCGGCGCAGGCCAGGAACTGGAGGTAGGCGCGCGAGTAGGGCTCCATGGAGCCCGAGATGTCGCACAGCACCACGAGCCGGCGCGGGACGATGCGCCGGCGCCGCCGGGCGAGCCGGATCGGATCACCGCCGGTGCGCAGGCTGGCGCGCAGCGTGCGCCGCATGTCAACGCGCTCGCCGTGGCGCCCCTTCTGGCGGCGGCGCGCGCGCCGCACCGGCGTGGCCAGCCGCAGCCGCGACATCAGCCGGTGGAGCTGCGCGAGCTCGTGCGGCTCGAGCCGGTCGAAGCTCTTGCCGGCGAGCCGCTCCTCCTCGCTCGCCATCGCCAGCGGCACGTCAACCTCGGCGCCCTCGTCCTCGCCGCTCCCGCCGGGGCGCGACGACGCCACGCCCTCGCGCGGCCCCGGCGCGGCCGAGTCCCGCGGCGCCGTCGCGCCGCCGGGCGGCGGACGGTCGTCGGCCGGCGCGGCGACGGTCCGGGCCTCGTCGGGAGCGGCGGGCTCGTGGGGCCTCCCGCCGCCGAAGACCGAGGCGAAGACCGCGTCGAAGGCCGCGACCTGGCCGGGGTCCGAGACCAGCACGGCGCGGGCCGTCCAGTAGAGGCGCCGGCGCGACACCGGCCGCACGAGCGTGAGCGCCCGCGCGAGGTCGGCCGACCGCGCCGGCGTCATGGGCACGCCGGCCCGGTCCAGGCGCCGGGCCAGCGCCCCGGCCAGCGCCGGCAGGTCGAGGTGGATCGTCTCGACCCCGAAGGCCGCGTCGGCGCCGGCGTCAGCCACCGCTCCGCACCAGCTCGTCGAGGCCGGCCGCGCGGACCACCTCCTGGTCCTCGCTGTACTTCAGCGCGGAGCCGAGGGTGAGGTCGATCGCCGCCGCGTCGAGGGTCTCCACGCCCAGCAGGCTCAGCGCCGCGAGCCAGTCGATCGCCTCGGCGATGCCCGGGGGCTTCTGCACGTCGCTGTCCCGCATGCGCGAGACCGCGTCGGCGACCTGCACGGCCAGCGTCTCGGAGGCGCCCCTCACGCGGCGGCGCACGATCTCCACCTCGCGCGCCGGGTCGGGGTAGTCGATCCAGTGGTAGAGGCAGCGCCGCTTGACGGCGTCGTGCAGGTCGCGGGTGCGGTTCGAGGTCAGCACGATGATCGGCGGGTGGGTGGCCGCGATCGTGCCGATCTCCGGGATCGTGACCCTGGCGTCGGCGAGCAGCTCGAGCAGGAAGGCCTCGAAGTCGTCGTCGGCGCGGTCGATCTCGTCGATCAGCAGCACCGCCGGCCGGGGCCCGGGGTGCTCGAGCGCGCGCAGCAGCGGACGGCGGATGAGGTAGTCCGGCCCGAAGAGCTCCTCCTCGCCGAGCGGCGCGCTGCTCGCGTCGGCCAGCCGGATGCTGAGCAGCTGGCGCGGGTAGTTCCACTCGTAGAGCGCCTCGGCCGCGTCGATGCCCTCGTAGCACTGCAGCCGGATCAGCGGCGTGTCCAGCACGAGGGCCAGCGCCTTCGCGGCCTCGGTCTTGCCGACGCCCGCCTCGCCCTCGAGCAGCAGGGGCTGGGGCAGGCGCACGCTCAGGAACATGGACGTCGCCAGGCCCTCCTCGACGAGGTAGTCCACGCCCGCGAGCCGCTGCGCCAGTGTCTCGACGTCGGGCACGAGCGCGCGGACCTCGTCCTCGGCCCGGCCGGTCACCTCCGGCGGGCGGCTCACCCGGGGACGCCCTGCGAGGCGAGGACTGCCTCGTAGTCCTCCTGGGTGTCAACGTCGAGGGGGATCCCGCCCGCGACCGGCACCTCCCTCACGTCGCCGCGGTGCCGGTCGAGCAGGCGCCAGACGCCCTTGTCGCCGTGGAGGTCGGCCAGCGCCGGGAAGACGGCGCGCGCGAACGCGATCGGGTGCCCCGGCCCGTCCTCGTAGCGGCACACGGCCACCGGCGCCTCCCCGCGGCCGGCCAGGAGCGTCTGGACCACCCCCGGCGTCACCCCCGGCTGGTCCCCGAGCATCAGCACCATCACGTCGCAGCGGGAGTCGAGCGCCCCGAGGGCGGCCGCGATCGACGACGAGCACCCCTCGCCGTAGCCCTCGTTGACGACGACGTCGGCGCCCCTGAGGTCAACCGCCTCGCGCACCTCCTCGGCGGCGCCCCCGATGGCCACGACGAGCTGGTCGAACGGGCACGCCCGGGCCACGGCGACGGCGTGGCCGAGCAGCGTGCCGCCGCCGTACGGCAGCAGCTGCTTGGGACGGCCCAGCCGGCGCGAGCCGCCGGCCGCGAGCACCAGGCCCGTGACGACGTGGTCAGTCCGATCCGACGGCATGCTCGTGCTGCGCCGCGAACGCGTCCCTGCACCCCTCGCAGCAGAAGTACACCGTGTCGCCGCCGTGCTGGACCGATGGCGTGCTCGCGACGGCGGCCACCGTCATGCCGCAGACGGGATCGACGGCGGTCGCGGGCGCCGCCGGCGCCGGCGCCGGCTCGGGCGCGGCGGGCTCGCGCCCGCCGCGGCGGACGGAGACGATGCTGGCGAGGATCGAGAGCGCGATCTCCGCGGGGGTGCGGGCGCCGATGTCCATGCCGGCCGGCACGTCGATGCGCCCCAGGAGCTCCTCGGGGACGCCGTCGCCGCGCAGCTCGCCCATCACGCCGTCGCCGCGCGCCCGGCTGGCGACGAGGCCGACGTACGGCAGGCCCGCCTCGAGGCCCCTGCGCAGCGCGTCAACCTCCTCCCGGCCGTGGGCCGCGACCACAACCGCCAGGTCGTCCGGCCGGGGCTCGATGCCCTCCTCGCCCATCGCGACGACGTCGAGGCCGACCTCGCCGCCCAACCGCACGACCGCCCCGGCGATCGGCGTGTCGCCCACCACCAGCACCCGCGGAGCGGGGACGACGGGCTCGAGGAAGACCTCGATCGCTCCGCCGGACAGGCAGGGGTTCTGGACCGTCACGGCGCCGTCCTCGACCTCGTCGGCGGCGCCCTCCTCGGCGAAGGGCAGGATCCTCAGCAGCACCGCCTCGCCGGTCCTCATCGCCTCGAGGGAGTACGCGCGCACGCTGTGCTCCGCGCAGGCGCCGCCGACGAAGCCCTCGATCGAGCCGTCGGCGCGCACCAGGGCGACGTCGCCCGCCTCCACGCTCGTGGGGCGCTGCGCGCGCACGACGGTCGCGGTCACGAAGAGCTCGCCCCCCGCGGCGAGCTCCCTCGCGCGCCGGGACATGGCGGCGGTCATCATTGGGGCGGCTCGGGGCGCCCCTGCATCGCCGCCCACACCCGCGCCGGGGTGCAGGGCATGTCGATGTGGTCGACGCCGTGGGTCTCGTGCAGGGCGTCGATCACCGCGTTGACGATCGCCGGCGGCGAGCCCACGTTCGGGGACTCGCCGACCCCTTTGGCCCCGAGGGGGTGGTGGGGGCACGGCGTGACCGTCGCGCCGAGCTCGAACTCCGGGCACTCCAGCGCCGTCGGGATCAGATAGTCCATGAACGACGAGTTGAGGCAGTTGCCCTCCTCGTCGAAGCTGACCACCTCCATCAGCGCGATGCCGACGCCCTCGGCGAGCCCGCCGTGGATCTGGCCGTCGACGATCATCGGGTTGATCCGCACGCCGCAGTCGTCGACCGCGATGAAGCGCCGCACCGTGACCTGCGCCGTGTCGGGGTCGATGTCGACGACGGCGATGTACGCGCCGTAGGGGTAGGTGAGGTTCGGCGGGTCGTAGATCACCTGCGCGTCGAGCCCTCCCTCCATGCCCTCCGGCATCGCCTCGCCGCTGTAGGCCCGCAGCGCGATCTCCTCGATCATCGCGCCCTTCTCGGGGTCACCCTTGACGTACCAGCGGCCCTTCTCCCAGGCGAGGTCCTCGGGGCGCGTCTCGAGCATCGTCGCCGCGATGAGGCGCGCCTTGTCGCGCACCTTGCGCGATACGACGGCCACGGCGCCGCCGGAGACCGGGGTCGAGCGGCTGCCGTAGGTGCCGAGGCCGTACGGCGACCGGTCGGTGTCGCCGTGGCGCACCTCGACGTCCTCCGGCGGGATGCCCAGCTCCTCGGCGACGATCTGCGCGAACGTCGTCTCGTGCCCCTGGCCCTGCGTCTGGGCGCTGATGCTGACCACCGCCTTGCCGGACGGGTGCACGCGCAGGTCGGCGCCGTCGTTCATGGCCAGGCCGAGGATGTCCATGTGCTTGCGCGGCCCGGCGCCGACGCCCTCCGTGAAGAACGACACGCCGATGCCCATCAGCTCTCCGCGGGCCCGCTTCTCGGCCTGCTCGCGGCGCAGCTCCTCGTAGCCGGCCATCTCCATCGCGACGCGCATCGTCTCGGCGTAGTTGCCCGAGTCGTAGGTCCAGCCGGTGGTCGTCTCGTAGGGGAACTGCTCGGGCGCGATGAAGCTGCGCATCCTCAGCTCGATCGGGTCGACCTTCATCTCCAGCGCGAGGGCGTCAACCATCCGCTCCACCAGGTAGACGGCCTCGGTGATGCGGAACGAGCACCGGTAGGCGACGCCTCCGGGAGCCTTGTTGGTGTAGACGGCCTTGACCTTCACGTGCGACGCCTGCAGGTCGTATGAGCCGCAGACGATGTGGAAGAACCCGGCCGGGAACTTGGTGGGCTGGGCGGTGCTGTCGAATGCCCCGTGGTCGGCGATCACGTCGACGCGCAGGCCGGTGATCCTGCCGTCCTTCGAGCACACCTGGCTGCGCATGACGTAGTCGCGGGCGAAGCCCGTGGACATCAGGTTCTCGGAGCGGTTCTCCACCCACTTGACCGGCACGCCGGCGACGACCGAGCCGGCGATCGCGCACACGTACCCTGGGTAGACGGGCACCTTGTTGCCGAAGCCGCCGCCGATGTCCTGGCAGCGGATGCGGATCATGTGCTCGGCGAGCCCGGCGACGTGCGCGTAGACCGTGCGGTGGGCATGCGGCGCCTGGTTGCCGTTGTAGATGTCGAGCTGGCCGGTCTCCGGGTTGAAGTCGGCGATGATGCCGCAGGTCTCGAGCGGGGCCGGATGGCAGCGCGGGTAGATGATGTCGCGCGTGACGACGGTGTCGGCCTCGGCGAAGGCGCGGTCGGTCGCCTCCTCGTCGCCGGCCTCCCAGGTCGGGCTGGCGAGGTTGTCGCGCTGACCGGCCTTGTCGTCGCGGATGAGCGGCGCGTCGGGGTCGAGCGCCTTACGGGCGTTCACGATCGCCGGCAGGGGCTCGTACTCGACCTCGATCAGGCTCAGCGCGTCGTTGGCCGAGTACTCGTCGGTCGCGATCACGAACGCGACCTCCTGGCCCTGGAAGCGGACCTTGTCGCCCGCGAGCACGGCCTGCGTGTCGTACGAGATCGTCGGCATCCACGCCAGGCCGAGGGTCTCGAGGTCCTTCGCCGTCACGACCGCGGCGACGTTCGGGTGCGCCAGCGCCCTCGAGGTGTCGATCGAGAGGATGCGCGCGTGCGCGTACGGGCTGCGCAGCAGGGCCCCGTGGACCATCCCGGGGAGCTTGATGTCGTCGAGATAGGTGCCCTGCCCGCGGATGAAGCGCGCGTCCTCCTTGCGCTTCAGGCGGCCGAACCCGATGGGGCGCTCGGCCGAGGGGCTGGGAAGGTTCTCGACAGTCGCCATGCTCATGCCTCCCGTCTCGTCGCCGCCTCGTGGTCCGCGGCCCAGCGCACGGCGCTGACGATGTTCTGGTAGCCGGTGCAGCGACAGATGCCGCCCGAGATCGCGGTCCGGATCTCGTGGTCGGTGGGGTCGGGGTTCTCGTCCAGCAGCGCGCGGGCCGTCATCAGCATCCCCGGCGTGCAGAACCCGCATTGTAGGGCGTGCCTCTCGTGGAAGCCCATCTGGATGGGGTCGAGCTGGCCGTTCACCTCCAGCGACTCGACCGTCCTGACCTCGCGCCCGTCGCACATCACGGCCAGGGCGGTGCACGACTTGACCGGCTCGCCATCGACGTGCACGACGCAGGCGCCGCAGTTCGAGGTGTCGCAGCCCCAGTGGGTGCCCGTCAGCCCGAGCGTCTCGCGGATGAAGTGGACGAGGAGGAGCCGGGGCTCGACATCGCGGGAGACCTGCTCCCCGTTGACCGTCATCGAGACGTTGATGATCAGGCCTCCTGTCGAAGGGCGCGCGCCGCCGCGCGCCGCAGGGCTCGTTGGGTGAGGACGCCGGCGAGGTGGCGCTTGTAGTCGACCGGGCCCCGCCCGTCGGCCATCGGGGAGCAGTCCTCCGACGCGATCGCGCCGGCCTCCGCGAACAGCTCCTCGGTCGGCGCCTTGCCGCGCAGGAGCTCGTCGGCGCGGTTCAGGTGGATCGTCGTGAGCCCGACCGCGCTGAGCGCGATGCCGGCGTCGGCGATCGCGCCGCCGTCGATCCACAGCGCGGCCGACGCGGCGGCGATGGCCCAGTCGCCGGCGCGGCGCTCGACCTTCTCGTGCGCGCTGCCGCCGCCGGATCGCAGAGGAAGGCGGACCTCGGTGAGCATCTCGGCCGCGCCCACCGCGGTCATGTACGGCCCGACGTGGAACCCCTCCATGCCGACGGCGCGCTCCCCCCGGCGCCGCGGATGACGACCGTCGCCTTGGCCGCCGTGCAGACGGCCGAGAGGTCCTCGGCCGCGTCGGCCTGGCAGAGCGAGCCGCCGATCGTGCCGCGGTTGCGCACGACCGGGTCGGCGATCACCTCCTCGGCGTCGCGGAAGAGCGGGAAGTGCTCCGCGAGCAGCTCCGACTTCAGCAGGTCGACGTGGCGGGTCAGCGCCCCGATCCTGATCTCGCCGGCCTCCTCGCGGATGTAGGAGAGCTCGGTCAGGTCGTTGATGTCGATGAGGTGCTCGGGGTTGGCCAGCCGCAGCTTCATCATCGGCAGCAGGCTGTGCCCGCCGGCGATGATCCGCGCCTCGGAGCCGAGCCTCTCGAGGGCGGCGATGGCGTCGTCCACGCTGGTCACGCGCTCGTACCCGAAGGGCGCCGGGGTCTGCACGCTCACGCCCCCTTCGAGCCGTGGGGCGGCGGCCGCTTGCGGGGGGCCCCGATGTCCTCGCGCTGCTCGTACTGAACGGGCGCGTCCGTGCCGATCACCGGGGACCTCGGCAGGGCCTCCGGCCGCGACTGGCGCAGCTCCGGGTACAGCAGCCGGGCGGCCAGGCTCCCGCCCTCGACGTTCCGGAGCACGGGGCCTGCCGGGTTGGCCACGGCGATCGGCGCCTCCCGGCCCAGCCGGGCGAGCGTGAGCGTGCCCTTGGTGTAGACCTCGGCGATTCGCGGCGGCGTGATGGTGCCGCTCTCGGGGAAGTCCCGCAGCCCGGCGGCGGCGGCGCCCGGGTAGAGGCCGTCAACCAGGCCGACGGCGTCGACCAGGCCGGCCTTCTTCACCAGCAGCCCCTCGAGCGCGCTGACGCCCGCGTCGAGGTTCGCGTTGATGTCGCTCACCACGGCGTTGACCGGCTCGGTCTTCTGCAGGATCTCGCCGACGTTCCCGATGACCTCGTCGAGGCCGGAGGTGATCTTCCGCAGCTCGAGGATCGTGCCGAGCAGGTACACGACCAGCGCCACGATGATCAGCAGGACGGCGATGACGACGAGGACGGCGGCTCCGGACATGGCTCCTCCTCAGACCGCGTCGTCGATGATCACGTCGAGCGAGCCGCCGTAGTCGGCGACCCCGGCGATCGTCTGCGCCACCTGGTCCTGCGTCGTGAGCAGCAGCGCGGTGGCGTCGAGGTCCTTCGACCCGGCGGCCGTCACCTCCGCGATCTCGCGCACGCTGGGGACGATGCTCCTCGCCGCGGTCCACACGCCGTGGAGCAGGTACACCACGACCGGCAGGATCACGACGAGCAGGACGATCCCGATCGCCCAGATCATCGCGGCCGCCTCTCGGCGACCACCGCCGCCTTGCGCGCGATGCCCGGCAGAGCGGAGAGGATGATGTCGAACTGGGCGTTGACCGCCTTCACCGCGCCCTCGAGCGGCTGCAGGTGCTCGGCCTCGACGCCCCTCAGCGCCGTCGCCAGCGTCGCGAGCCCGGCCGAGATCCTGGCGAGGCGGCGTCGGACCTCGATCAGCGCCACCGCCAGCACCGCCACGACGATCACGGCGAGCACGACGCTCAGCAGCAGGAGCAGGTCGTAGTCGCTCATGCCTCACCGAACCCGTCGGTCAGCGCGTTCATGTAGCCGTCCTGCACCACTGCCTCCTCGACGATCAGGCCGAGCACGGGCGCGGTGGCCTCGAGCTGCGGGATGTTGGCCGTGTTGCCGGCGACCTTGCCCGCCACCTCCAGCAGGCCGTCAACCGACCGCTCGATGCTCCAGACGGTCTTGATGAGGATCGCCAGCAGGGCGGCGACGATGAGGGCGGCGCCGAGCCCGATGCAGAGGGCGAGCACCCAGTACGCGTGTCCGCTCATTTCCCGACCGCCACCTTTCGAAGGGCCCGCGCGGAGTGGAGGATCCTCACCCCCGAGTCATTGATCCGGGCGATGCCGGGGAGCTCGGCCGTCTGCTGGCGCAGCACCTCGACGGCCTCCTCGGCCGTCCTGGCCTGGCGGGCGATCCTCATGGCCAGGGCCACGATCGCGATCACGATCGCCGCGGCGACGAGGACCACCACGACGCCGAGGCTGATGCCGAGCACCCACTGCGCGGACTCCGACATCAGCGCCGCCCGAAGGCGCGATTCCGGATCTGCACCCACAGGCTGTCTCTGCGCATGAGCTTCCTCGATCGGGAGCGGTTGGGGGCGTGGCGCGCGGCCGCCGGCTGCGGCGTGTGCGGCTTGTCACGATCTTTCCGCAAAGCCGACCCAAATGTCCAGGGTGAGGGGCCGGGCCATCGCGTGCCCGCTCGCCGAGGCGGCGACGCGGGCTCGCACACGTTCAGCTCCCTGAGCGGTCGCGCCGGAACACCGCTCCGAGCGGGCGGAACTGAACTCACGGAGAGTGACAATTCCAACGCCGGGGGCGCATGATGTCCGCCGGTCCGCGCCGGTCGCGGCGTCGTGGGGAGGGTGCGTGGTGCGTCGAGGTGGAGTGGCCGTGGTCGCGCTCGCGGCGCTCCTCGCCGTCCTCGCCGGCGGTACCTCCGACAGCGGCGGCTCGGCCTCCGCGGCCCCGGCCTCCGCCGCCAAGCGGGCGCCCGCGCTGGCCCGCTTCGCCTCCTGCCGGGGGTTCCTCGCCCACGTGCGCCGCAAGGCGCGCGTCGTCGCCCCTGCCGGCGGGGGCCCGCGGGTGCGGGTGCTGGCCCCCGCCGCCCCGGAAGGCGACCGCGCAGCCGTCGCGGCGCCGGCGGCCGGCGTCGACTTCTCGGGCACCAACGTCCAGGAGGCCGGCGTCGACGAGCCGGACCTGGCCGAGACCGACGGGCGCACGGTCTTCGCCATCGCAAGCGGCGGCGTGCGGGTCGTGGACGTGACGGGGGCCGCGCCCCGGGTGATCGCGCGGCTGGCGCTCGACGACGTCTCGCCGTCGGGACTGCTGCTGCGGGGCGACCGCCTGCTCGTGCTGGGCGACGCCGCCGCGCCGGTCGCGGGCGGCGCGCCGGAGGCGCCCACGGTGCGGCTCCAGTCGGTCGTCACGATGCCGCTCGGCCGGCCCAGGACCGTCATCGCGCAGTTCGACGTGTCGGACCCCGCCCACCCCCGCCCGCTCGCGCGGGTCGCGGTCGACGGCGCCCTGGTCGCCGCCCGCCTCACCGACGGGACGCTCCGGGCGGCCGTCTCGACGGCTCCCCGGCCGATCGAGCTGGGCCGGCGCAGCGCGCTTCGCGCCGGCGCGAGCGCCTGGCTCCCCCGCCTGGCCGCGCGCGACCTCGTCACCGGCCGGACGGTGCGCCGCGCCGCCGTCGGCTGCCGGGCCGTCAGCCGGCCGCACTCGTTCGCGGGGCTCGGGATGGTCACCGTGCTGACGCTGGACGCGGCCGGGCCCCTGGCGGTGGTCGACTCGGACGCGATCCTCACCGACGGCGACCTCGTCTACGCCTCCCCCTCGGCGATGTACGTCGCCACCTCCCGCTGGGCCGACCCCGCGCTGGCCGCGGCCGGCGCGCCGCCCCACGGCACCACCCTCATCCACAAGCTCGACACCACCGACCCGGCGAGCACGACCTACCGCGCGAGCGGCGCCGTCCGCGGCTACCTGCTCAA
The DNA here is from genome assembly GCA_963808825.1 of Miltoncostaeaceae bacterium. Classification (GTDB taxonomy): domain Bacteria; phylum Actinomycetota; class Thermoleophilia; order Miltoncostaeales; family Miltoncostaeaceae; genus DATAGF01. Next base: position 68,579 of record CAWEGW010000006.1, read on the forward strand.
CCAGTTCTCCATGTCCGAGCACGAGGGCTACCTGCGGGCGGCCGCCACCGAGGAGCCGGCCTGGTGGAGCGGGAGCGACGAGGAGAGCCAGAGCAGCGTCGCCGTGCTCGCCGAGCGCGACGGGAAGCTGGTCCAGGCCGGGCGGGTCGACGGCCTCGGGCGCGGCGAGCGCATCTTCGCCGTGCGCTTCATCGGCGCCCGCGGCTACGTGGTGACCTTCCGGCAGACCGACCCGCTCTACGCCCTCGACCTGTCCGACCCGGCGCGGCCGGCGGTGCGCGGCGCCCTCAAGATCCCGGGCTTCTCGAGCTACCTCCACCCGGTCAACGAGTCGACCCTCATCGGGGTCGGCCAGGCCGCCGACGGCGCCGGGCGCACCCTCGGCACCCAGGTCTCGCTCTTCGACGTCTCCGACCTCTCGGCGCCGCGCCGGATCGCCCAGCGCGAGCTCGACGGCGACTGGAGCGAGGCCGAGGCGGACCACCACGCCGTCCTCTGGTGGCCGGCGACGCGGCTGCTGGCCATGCCGGTCGCCTCCTACGAGGGGGGCGGGGCCGCCGTCGGGCTGACCGTGTCCCGGGAGAGCGGCATCACCCCGATCGCCCGCGTCCACCACCCGGGCGCGGCGGCCGTGCGCCGCTCGCTGGTGGTGGGCGACGCGCTCTACACGCTGTCGGACGCCGGGATCATGGCCAGCGACCTGCTGACCCTCGCCACGCGGGGCTACGCCGCGTTCGACTGAGGGCGGCCCGCGCGGGGCGTCCCCACGCCCTGGGCGAAGCGGAAGACGCGGTCGGGGTCGAAGCGGCGCTTCACCTCGAGCAGGCGCGGATAGTTGCGGCCGTAGTAGGCGCGGCGCCAGTCGCGCAGGTCCGGGTCGATGTAGTTCTGGTACGCGAACCCGGACGCGAAGGGCGCCATCGCGGCGTGGAAGGCGCGGACCCAGGCGACGCTCCGGTCCTGCCCCGACGGGTCGTCCCAGTAGACGACGTACTGCATCGAGAACAGGTTGTCGCGGTGGACGAAGGCGGTCGCGTCCGGCGCCGGCCGGTTGAGGGCGCCGCCGTAGGAGTCGAGGAGGATCTCGCCGAGGCCGAGGGCGCTCTCGGCCTGGCGCCGGTCGATGAAGTCGCGGATGACCGCGCCGGCCGCGGCCGGCATCGGCCGGTTGACGTACTGCGACTTGCCCCAGAAGTTGCGCCGCGGGACGTCACCGTCGGGGTTCTCCTCCTGGCGGGCGCACTGGGCGGCGGCGTACTGGGTGCACTGGGCCCAGAACGAGATCGCCTGGGCGTAGTTCTTGGTCCCCATCGTCATGGAGACCGGGGCGACCGCCGAGGTCAGCGGCGCGATGGCCGCCGGGATCGCGCTCTCGGGGCCGAAGATCTGGCCCGAGACGCGCAGGCTCGGCGTCGTCGTGCCGGTCTGGATCGAGCAGATCGAGAAGAGGTCGTCCGGCGCCTCCGGCGCCCACGCCTGCCAGGCCTGGACGACGTCGACGATCTGGCTCCAGTCGTAGGTGAGCACGAAGGTCGACGCCGGGTCGGTCGGGAAGGTGCGCATCGAGGAACGCCGTGACGACGCCGAAGTTGCCGCCCCCGCCGCCGCGGCAGGCCCAGTAGAGGTCCTCGTCGCGGCGCCGGTCGACCGTGCGGGCGCGGCCGTCGGCCGTGATGATGCGCAGCGCCAGCAGGTTGTCGGAGGTCGTGCCCCAGCGGCGGCCGACGAAGCCCACGCCGCCGCCGAGCGCGAGGCCCGCGATGCCGACCGTCGGGCAGGTGCCGGCCGGGATCGTCTCGCCCACGGCGGCCAGCGCCGTGTAGACCTCGCTCAGCTCCGACCCGGCCCCGATCGCCGCCCGCCGGTCGCGCGGCCGGGCGCTGGTGCCGCGGATGCCGGTGACGTCGAGCACCACGCCGTCCCGCGGGCGCGAGTAGCCCCCGTACGAGTGACCCCCGGAGCGGGCCGCGATCTGCACCCCGGTCCGCGCCGCCCAGCGCACCGTGGCCCGGACGTCGCCCTCGTCGAGCGCGAAGACGACCGCCCGCGGCGGCCGGCCGTCGAAGCGGCTGTTGTAGAGCTGTGCCGCGACGGCCAGCCCCTGCGGGTCGGAGGCCGTGACGACCGGCCCCCTGACGACGGCGGCGAGGCGGCGGAGCTCGGCGGCCGCCCGGTCGCGGCGCCGGGCCGAGGCGCGGCTCCAGGCCGGCAGGGCGGCGACGGCGGCCGCGGCGGCGCCCGCCTCGGCCAGCAGGCGCCGGCGCGTCAGCGCGCGCGGTGAAGGCCCTCCGTCCACGCCGACACTCTTTCACCCGGGGGTCACGGCGGCGTGAGGCGGGCGCGTCCGGTGCCTCGTAGGTTCGCGCCGGCCCCGCCCCACGGCTCGAGGAGCACCGGATGAAGGCCCTGTACGTCTCGTGGCGCCGCACTGCTCGCGGCCGGAGCCCTCGCCCCCCCGCTGCGCTGACCCCTACGCGGCCTCCCGGCGCACGCGCATCGGGAGGCCGCCGCGGGGGCGGAGGGTGATCTGGGGCTGGAGCTCCAAAGGCTCGTCCGAGAGCGCCTCGAGCCGCACCCGCCGGGCGATGACCGCCAGCAGGAGGGTCGCCTCGATCGCCGCGAAGCTCGCCCCGATGCACTTGCGCGGCCCGGCGCCGAAGGGGAAGTACGAGAAGCGGTGGGGCGGCGCGCCGCCGCCCTCCGCCCAGCGGTCCGGGTCGAACCGCTCGGGCTCGGGCCAGAAGCGCGGGTCGCGGTGCATCAGGTAGGGCGGCATCAGCACCAGGCCGTCCACCGGGATGACGTAGCCGCCGAGCGGGAGCTCCTCGACGCAGCGGCGGGCGAGCATCCAGCCCGGCGGATAGAGGCGCAGTGCCTCGTTCAGCACGCGCTCGGCGTAGGGCAGGCGGGCCACGTCGCGGAGGCCCGGATCGCCGCCCAGGGCGGCCGCCTCGGCCCGCAGGCGCGCCTCGGCCTCGGGGTGGCGCGCCAGCAGGTACCAGGCGAAGGTGAGCGCGTTGGCGGTCGTCTCCAGGCCGGCGGCGAACAGCGTCATGACCTCGTGGCGGACCTCCTCGTCGGTCATCCCGGCGCCGTCCTCGGCATCCTGGGCGGCGAGCAGCATCGACAGCAGGTCGCCGCGGTCGCGCCCGTCGGCGCGGCGCTCGGCGATGAGGCCGTCCACGATCCGCTCCAGGTCCGCCTTGGCGGCGCCGGAAGCGACGCATCGTCCGGGATGGGAGCCGCATGCGCAGGCCCGAGAAGGGGAGCACCAGCAGGTCGAAGCCTCTGAAGACGTCGACCAGCGCCTCCTCCACGCGGCGGAACTCGTCGTCGCGAAACTCGGTCCCGAAGAGGGCCTCGCTCACCACGCCCGTGGTCAGCGCGCTCATCTCGTGGAAGACGTCGATCACCTCGCCGTCGTCCCAGCGCTCGGCCGCCTCCGCGCCCCGCCGGGTCATGATCCGCGCGTAGCCCTCGAGCCGCTCCGAGTGGAAGGCCGGCTGGATCAGGCGCCGCTGGCGCCGGTGGTGCTCGCCCTCCGCCGTCAGCAGGCCGTCGCCGAGGATCACCCGGGCGCCCTCGAGGATCCGGCCCTTCCTCACCCGCGAGGCGTAGGTCGTGAAGACCTGCTGCACCAGGTCGGGCTCGGTCACCAGGTACATGTCGAGCGGCCCGAGCCGGAAGCGCACGAACGGGCCCGTGCTCGTCGCGCAGGCGCTCGAACATCGCGATCGGATCGCGGCGCCGCTCGCCGATCATCCGCAGGGAGCCGCGCCGGCCGGGGCCCGGCGGGGGGCGGGTCAACGCTCCGGGCGTCGTCTCGATCGCGCGCGCCATGTCGGCGGCCATCATCCGACGCGCGCGCGGCGCCGGTCCAGCCCTACCTCGGAGTCGCCACCCGCCCGAGACCGCGGCGTGGCATGCGCTCGCGTCCACGCCCACAGCGCCGGCGCCGAGGTCGGCGCCGACCGCCGCCGAGACCGGCCCGGCCTGCGCCGCGACGTCGACGCCGCCCGCGCCCGCGCGGCCGTCACGGCGGCGCCCAGAGCCGGGCCTCCGCGCGGGCGGTGACGGCAGCCGGGCGGCGGCGCCTGCCGCCCCGGCGTCTCGTTGGTCTCTGGCGCGGCCGGCGGCGAAGCGCGTCCGCGGCCTGCGGAGCGGGCGCGGGCTCCGCCGCGGACGGGCTGGGCGCCGGGTCGGGCGCCTCGGGCGATCCGGTGCGATCACCGGGACGGAGTGGGCCCGCCGCGGACGCCGTCGGTCCGCGCCGGGCCCGGGGTGATGCTCACCCGCGCCGGCCGGGTCCCCTCCCCCGGTGGAGGGTGTGCCGGCCAGCGCCCTCGAGTAGCGACGGAGCGAGTCCTCCGACGCGACCTCCGGGCGCCGTTCCATCGTCGCCCGGTCCAGCGGTCCTCGAGTGGTGAGCCTTCAGGGGACCCGCCCCGGCGGACGAGCCTCCCGGTGCTTCAAACGCCGGCGCGCGGCGAAGGTTGAATCGATCTCCGAGATTCGCGCGTCACCCCGTCACGACGAAGGTGCGCTTGAGGTCGGCCGTCGAGCTGTCGCCGGCGTAGACGTCGATCGCGCCCGGCTCCACGACGAACTCGCCCGCGGTTGTCGTAGAAGCCGAAGTCGCTGCGTGTCGAGCGTGAAGCTGACCGTCTTCGTCTGCGCCCGGCTCGAGCGTCACCCGCTGGAAGCCGCGCAGGCGGCGCACCGGCTGCGAGATGCTCGCCACCGGGTCGTTGATGTAGAGCTGGACGACCTCGTCGCCGCCTGCGGCCCCGGTGTTGGTGACGTCCATCGACCGTGGCGGTCAGCTTGCCGCCGGCCGACACGCTGTCGCGTGCTGAGCCGCAGGTTCGCGACCGTGAACGTCGTGTAGCTCAGCCCGAAGCCGAACGGGTAGAGCGCGTCGCAGCCGGCAGGTCGCGGTAGCGCGAGTTGTACTTCGACTCGACGTCGCACGGGCGGCCGGTCGGCTCGTGGTTGTAGTAGATCGGCACCTGGCCGAGCGACGCGCGGGAACGACACCGGCAGCTTGCCGCCGGGGTTGACCTTGCCGAACAGCACGTCGGCCACGGCGTTGCCGGCCTCGATGCCCGGGAACCAGGCCTCGAGGATCGCCGGCGAGGACGCGGCGACCTTCGTCAGCGTCAGCGGGCGGCCGTTGAAGAGCACGACGACGAACGGCTTGCCGGTCGCCTTGATCGCGTCGATCAGCTCCTGCTGCACGCCGGGGAGGTCGATCTCGCTGCGCGAGGCGGCCTCGCCGCTCTGCCCGCGGGTCTCGCCGAGGGCGAGGACGACCTGGTCGGCGCTTTCGGCCGCGTCGACCGCCTCCGCGAAGCCGGCGTCGGAGCCGCACTCGTCGGCCGGGGTGTAGGTCCGGCGGGTCCTTGTCGATCGATGGTGCAGCCCTGGGCGAAGGTCGTCTCGGGCTCTGCGGCCGTGATGCCGTCGAGCAGGCGACACGGCGTCGTCGTCGACGCCCTGGCCCCACCACGGGCCGAGCATGTCGTGCTTGTTGTTGCCCAGCGGGCCGATCACCGCCGTCGACTTGGTCGGTGTCGAGCGGCAGCGTCGGCCGTCGTTCTTGAGCAGGACCATCGACTTGCCCGCGGCCGCCGCGCGCGGCGGCGCGGTCGTCGGCGGTGACGAAGCTGGCCGGGTCGACGGCCTTCGCCTGGTCGACGTAGGGGTGGTCGAAGAGGCCGGCGCGGAACTTGACGCGCAGGATCCGCCGCACCGCGTCGTCGATCCGCGCCATCGAGATCCGGCGCTGCGCGAGCAGCTGCTTGCCGAAGTCGCGGATGTTCGTGCTCACCATCTCGGAGTCGGTGCCCGCGTTGAGCGCGGCCTGCGCCGCGTCGGGCCCGTCGGCGGCGACGCCGTGGCCGCAGGGGCCCTCGTCGGGGTTCTGCGGCGGGCACGCGCGCAGCTCGGCGACCGCGGTGTAGTCGCTCTCGATGAAGCCGTCGAAGCCCCACTCCTTCTTGAGGATGTCGGTCTCGAGCTCGGGAGTCGGCGCAGCCCGGGACGCCGCTGATCGCGTTGAACGAGCACATCGACGGTGTCGGCGCCGGCGTCGACCGCGGCCTTGAACGGCGGCAGGTAGAGGTTGCGCAGCCGCTGCTCGGACATGTCGGTCGTGTTGTACTCGCGGCCGCCCTCGGGCTGGCCGTAGGCGGCGAAGTGCTTGACGCTGGTGACGACCTTGTCGGGCGCCGAGTAGTCGCGCCCTGCGCGGCCTTGACGCGCGCGGCCGCGAAGACCGAGCCGAGGTAGGGGTCCTCGCCCGCGGCCTCGGAGATCCGGCCCCAGCGCGGCTCGTGCGAGACGTCGACCATCGGGCTGTAGATCTGCTTGATGCCGACGGTGGCGGTCTCGCGCGCGGCGATCGTGTCGTCGGTCGTGGCCACCGACGGGTCGAAGCTGCTCGCGGCGCCCAGCGGGATCGGGAAGATCGTGCGGTAGCCGTGGATCGTGTCGTAGGCGAAGAGGATCGGGATGTGCAGCCGCGACTGCTCGACCGCGACGTGCTGGAAGTGGTCGATCTTCGCCGGGTCGGTGAGGCTGAAGACCGCGCCCACGCCGGCCTTGGCGTCGGCGTCGGTGATCTGGCCGTCCGAGAGCAGCTGCAGCTGCTGCAGCTTCTCGTCGACGCGTCATCTTGCGCCAGCAGGCTCGTCGACCTTGCGCTCGATGCCGCGGTCGGCGGCCGTGCCGTGCCGGCTGCAAGCGCGCTCTCGTCGCTCGACCGCGTGGCGGCGACCACGGCGCCGGCGAGGACGCCGGCGACTCCCACGATCGCGGCCACGATCGCAACGGTACGTCCCCGACCCCGCATGCCCGCCCCCCCTTGTGTCAATTGGCTCAAACCGAGCGATGCCCACAAGCGCGGCGGGTCAAACGCCGGGCGGGGGGCGGGCGGG
>CAWEGW010000007.1:0-74663 GCA_963808825.1 Miltoncostaeaceae bacterium
GGGGCAACGCTACCCCGTACGGCCGGATCCCACCCAGGGCCGGGTGTTGCAACCCCGTGCTACCGCCGGAACGGCCGCATCCTCAGGGGGCTCAGCGCGGGCAGGGCGGGATCGGCCACCGGCGGAAGCCGAGCGGCGGTCCGCCGTGTCCGCGCCGCGGGCGCTTGCAGCGGGCGGCCTCGAAGGCGGCCTCCGGCGCGATCACCCAGATCGGCGGGAAGCTCCCGCGCGCGGCGCGGAATGCGGTGAAGAACCTCGCCTGCGCCAGCAGGCGCCCGGCCTGGGTGATCCGCACCCAGTACCGCGCGCCCTTCTTGAAGCGCGTCACGACGGTCAGGTCGCGCTCGCCCCCGTCGGCCTCGGGCCCGCCGTACCAGGTGATCGTCGCCCCGGGCGCGCGCGCGACGTGCCTGTCCTCGGTGCCGCAGGGGTCGTTGACGGTCAGCCGGCCGGCCGGCGACGCCTCCGTCGGCTTCTTCGCGAGCCTGCGCTCGACGAACACCTCGGCGACGACCGGGATGCGCCCCGTGGTGCCCGAGCAGGGCCACTGAAGGCCGACCAATGGCGGCCCGGAGGAGAGGAAGCCCTTCTTCGGCAGCCGCGGCGGCCCCGACCGCGGCCAGCGCGGCTCAGGCCCCTCGGTCGCCCCGAGGCGCCCGGTCACCGGGTCGCCCGCCTCGACGTTCACGGTGAAGGCGGCGCTCTGCACGCAGGCGGTCTGCCGGGTCGCGTTGGCGTCGAAGTAGCGCACGACGAAGGTCGCGGGACCGGGCGCGGCCACGGTCGCCGTGACCGACGAACCCTGACCGAAGCCCTCGATGGCGATGCCCGGGGACCCGGCGAGCGTGTCCTGCGGAGAGGTCACCCCGTTGACGTAGCTGATGTCGAAGGGCCGCCCGGCGATGATGCGCGACGGGGCGTCCTGCGCGCGTCCCTGCGCCGACGCGGCCGGGGCCGGCAGCGCGGGCGATCCGGGCGGGCAGGCCGGGAACCCGGGCGGCGCCTGGCTCGCCGCCGTCGCCGCGAGCCATCCCGCCGCGGCGGCGAGCGCGGCGACGAGGAGCAGGCGGACGGGGAGCGCCCTCACGTGGGCGAGCGTACGTCGGCCCGTTCGGCGCCGTCACCCCCCGAAGGTCGGGGCGCGTAGTGTGCGAGCGAGCGACAGGAGGGATGCATGGCGCGCCTCACGACCATGGCCCGCGGGGGCGGGTGCGGCTGCAAGCTCGGCAAGTCGGCCCTCGCCGAGGCGCTCGCCCTGATGCCGGCACGGCCGCCCGACGCCCGCGTCTTGGTGGGCTTCGAGGGCGCCGACGACGCGGCCGCCTACCTCGTGCGGGACGACCTCGCGGTGATCGCCTCGGTTAACTTCTTCACGCCGATCGTCGACGACCCGGCGACCTTCGGCGCCATCGCGGCGACCAACGCCCTCAGCGACCTGCACGCGATGGGCGCGAGGCCGGCGTTCGCGCTGGCGGTGGCGGCGCACCCGGCCGACGGCGACCCGGACGACCTCGCCGCGATCATGCGCGGTGGCGCCGAGGCCGCGATGGCCGACGGCTGCCCGGTGCTCGGGGGCCACACCATCGACGACCCCGAGCCCAAGTACGGCCTGGCCGCGGTGGGGACGGCCCACCCGGACCGGCTCCTGAGCAACGCCGCGGGGCGACCCGGCGACGTGCTGCTGCTCACAAAGCCGCTGGGCGTCGGCATCATCACGACCGCGGCGATGCGAGATGGATGCGACTTGGATGCGATGGCTGCCGCGACCGAGTCGATGCTGGCCTCCAACCGCTCGGCGTCGGCCGCCGCCCTGGCGGCGGGGGTGCGCTGCGCCACCGACGTCACGGGCTTCGGGCTGCTGGGCCACCTGGCCGAGCTGACGGCGGCGAGCGGCGTCTCGGCGAGGATCGACGCGAGCGCGGTGCCGGCGCTGCCCGGCGCGCTGGAGCTGGCTGGCGGCCGGCGTCACGACGGGCGGCGCCGCCCGCAACCGGGCCTTCGCGGAGGGGCTGGCCGAGATCGACGAGTCGGTGCGGAGGAGGTCGTGGAGCTGCTCTTCGACCCCCAGACGAGCGGCGGCCTGCTGCTGGCCGTCGCGCCGGGGCGGGCCGGCGCCCTGGAGCGCGAGCTCGCGGCGCGGGGCGTGGCCGGGGCGCGGGTGGGATCGCTGGGCGACGGGCCGGCCGGGACGCTGGAGGTCGCGGCGTGACCTCGCTCGAGCCGGCGCCCGGCTACCGGCCCTCGGCGGTCGGCGAGGCGGCGCTCGAGCGGGTGCGGGCCTTCCTGGCCGACGAGGCGCTGCCGATGGTCGAGGAGGTGGAGGCCGAGCTGGGCGACACCGCCTTCGCGGTCGAGGCGGACGGGCGGCTGGCCGACGCGATGATCGGCCTGAAGCGCCGGATGCAGCAGGCCTCGGCGCGGGCGGGGCTCTACTGCCCGCACCTGCGCTCGCCGGACGGGCTGGGGCTGGGCCTGGTGGACACCTTCTACGTACAGGAGGAGGTCTACCGCCACGGGCTCCGCGGGGCGCAGTGGATGCTCGCCTGGACCGACGGGCCGAGCCCCATGGTGCGCCACTGGAGCCGCGAGGCCCGCGAGCGCGACCTGCCGGACTTCCTGGCCGGGCGTACCAACGTCGCCTTCGCGCTCACGGAGCCGGGGGCGGGGACCGACGTCCTGGCGCTCGAGAGCACGGCGCGCCGGGACGGCGGCGGCTGGGTGCTGAGCGGCGTCAAGCACCTGATCACGGGGGCGCCGTTCGTGGAGGGCGCGCAGGTGATCGCGCGGATCGAGGGCGCCGGGCGGCGCGAGCTGTCGGCCTTCCTGGTGCCGATGGACGCGCCCGGCGCGGTGCGCGGGCCGGTGCAGCAGACGATCATGGCCGACGGCCAGACCGGGGTGCTGGAGTTCCACGACGTCCCCCTCGACGCGAGCGCCCTGATCGCGCGCGAGGGCGAGGGGATGGCGATGGCGTTCCTCTGGATCAACTGGGCGCGCTCGCGCCGGGGCGGGATGTGCAGCGGCCTGGCGGCGTACTGCCTGGAGCGGGCGGTGGCCTACGGCCGCGAGCGGCGCGCCTTCGGCCGGCCGATCGGCGAGCTGGGCGCGGTCGCCGAGCGGCTGAGCGACATCTACATGGACTGGCGCGCGATGCGGGCGCTGTCGCTGGAGATCCTTGCCCGCCTCGACGCCGCCGACGTCCTGGGCGACGGGCGCGCCGGACCGGCCGAGCGGCGCGACCTGTTGACGCTCAAGACCTGGTGCGACGAGGCCCTGATGCGGGTCGCCGACCGGGCCATCCAGGTGCACGGCGGGCGCGGCCTGCTGAGCGCGACCGGGATCGAGCGCATCTTCCGGGTGGCCCGCAACCTGCGCATCCCCGCCGGGACGACCGAGATCCAGCGGGCGATGATCGCCGAGAGCCTCGCGGCTCAGGAGGACGGCGGCCCCGGGAGGGCGGGCGGCTCGTCGAGCGACAGCGGCTCGACGGCGGCCGGCACCCCGGCGGCGCCCGAGACGGGGGTCGGGCGGGAGCCGAGGTAGAGGGGGCGGTCGGCGGCGTTCAGCAGCAGCGGCATGACGTCGCCACCGGTGATCCGCCCGAGGATTCCGCCGCCGCAGTCGAGCTCGCCGAAGCGCGCGACCCGGTCGGCCCTGACGCCCGGGCCGCTGAGCAGGAAGGGCACCGGGTCGCCCGAGTGGATCACCTCCGGGTCGGTGGGGGTGGCGTGGTCGCCGGTGACGCAGAGCACGACGTCGCCGAACTGCTCGCCGCAGTCGCGGAAGGCCGTGTCGATGAGCTCGATCGTCTCGCGCTTGATCCGCGGGTCCTTCGTGTGGCCGGCCTCGTCGGGCGCCTTGAGGTGGGCGAGGACGAAGGTGGCCCCGTCGTCCAGGGCCCGGCGCGCGCGCCCGATGCGGTCGCGCATCGCGGGCGCCGGGTCGGCGTCCTCGGGGGCGGGGACGAAGGCCATGCCGAGCGCCCGGGCGAGGCCGCCGAGGAACGGCGACGCCCCCACGATCACTCCGTCGAGTCCGTGGCGGTCGCGGAAGCTGGGCGCCCGGCGCAGGCGCCCCCACCACTTCAGGGTGACCGCGGTGAGCGTGCGGCCGTCCGGCGCCGGGCGCACCGCGGCGCGGCTCCAGGCCTCGGCCGCGCGGGCGGTGGCCGCGGCCTCGGCCACCAGGGCGACCGGGCGCATGACCGGCTGGCGGTCGCGGAAGAAGGGGTCCGTGTCGGTCACGGCGTCGTGGGCGCCGCCCGCGACGCGCAGGATCCCCTCGCCGGGCCCGGCCGGCGGCTCGAGCGGCGCGACGGCCAGCTCGAGGCCCTCCGCGCTGAGCGGGGGCGCCGATGCGGCGAGCGCCTCGGCGGCCCAGCCGTCCGAGGCCGCCGGGCGCCCCGTCGCCCACAGCTCGGCGCCCCGGCGCTCGGCCAGGCGGAGCGAGGCGAAGGCGAGGACGTCGGCCGGGTCGACCTCCTGGCCGTGGCCGAGCGCCTCCATCACGGCGCGGCCGCAGGACTCCTCGGCCGCGTAGCCGAGCATCGCCCAGTGGGCCACCTCGCTGGAGGGCGCCCGCCCCGGGCCGAGCGGCCAGAGCAGGCCGCACGAGCCGCCCGCGGCGAGGGCGTCGAGACAGGGCGTCCAGGCGGCCTCGTTGGCGGTGCGGCCGCCGTGCGCCTCGGAGGCCCGGTCGCCGAGGCCGTCAAGCAGCAGGACGACGATCGAGCGCACGTTCGGGGGGGAGGGAGTCGATGACGGCGGCGACGGCCGGGGGCACCAGCGCCCGCCAGTCGCCGCCCGCGCGCATGGCCGCGCGCACCTGCTCGCCCGACACGTGCTTGCCGCCGGGCGCGTCGAGCACGACGACGCGGTGGCCGCGCGCCTCGAGGCGCGACAGCTTGGACGCGCCCCAGGGCGAGAGGACGCGCACGAACTGCACGGCGCCGGCGGGGACGAGGCCGTCCCAGAGGTCCGGCTCGGTGACCGGGAAGGGCACGACCTCCACCGGGCCGACCCCGGCCTCGGCCGCCGCGGCCTCGACCATGGCCCGCCGCTCGGCGTCGCTGAAGGGGTTGCTCTCGGGCAGGTGGCGGGCCGGGTCGCTGGGCTCGGGGCGGACCGGGAAGCCCGCCGGGTTGGTGATCCCGACGACCAGCCGGCGGGAGCGGTCCGCCGCGGCGATCAGGTACTCCAGGTGACCCCTGTGGAAGGGCTGGAAGCGGCCGTGGATCATGCCGAGGGCGACGCGCGGCTCTCGTCCCATCGCGCGCAGCCTCGCATCTCGGGGCCCCTCAGGGTGCGATGTTGTGGTTCAGGCGGAAGAGGTTGTCCGGGTCGTAGCGGCGCTTCACCTCGACCAGGCGGTCGTAGTTCGGCCCGTAGGCCGCCCGGACGGCGTCGCCTTCCTCGTCGTCGGCGAGGTAGTTGAGCCAGCGGCTTCCGGAGAAGTGCTCCTGCAGCGCCGCGTGGCTCTCCCGCGTCCAGGCCACGTTCGCCTCCGTGTCCGCCGGGTCGGTCCACACCGACATCAGGGCCAGGTTCCAGCCCTGCTCGCGGTGCGGCACGGCCGTGTCGGCGACGCCCACGCGCGTGACCGCGCCATGGAAGTGCTCGAAGACGATCGCGGACATCGGCGACGGGGTGGTCGCGAAGCGCTGCGCGGCGGCCTCGATCAGGCCGTCGCTCAGCCCGCTGGTGAAGCTCGAGCGCCAGTAGTTGAGCGCGCCCACGGGGAAGCCGGCGTCGAGGATCGTGTTGAGGATCGGGTAGGGCATGGGACCCACGTCGACCACGAGCGGGCTGCCGAACTCCTTGAGGGGCGCCAGGTCGCGCTCGGCGGCCTCGGGGTCGCCGGTGTGGCAGACGACCATGGCGGCGAGCTTCGCGCCCGAGCCGTCCGGGGCGTGCGCGAGCGCGCAGAAGACGGTCAGCTCGTCGGAGGCCGCGTCGGCGGCGTCCGCGCCGAACCGCAGCACATCCGGGGCGGCCTCGAGCGGGTGCGCGATCAGCCCGCCGACACCGTGGTCAGCGGGTGCAGCCGGTACGTCAGCGACGCCGCGACCCCGAAGTTGCCGCCGCCGCCGCGCAGCGCCCACAACAGGTCCGGGTGGGAGTCGTCGCTCACGAGAGGACGGCCCCGTCGGCCGTGACCAGCTCGACCTCCAGGAGATTGTCGGCCGCGAGCCCGTGGGCCGCCATCAGCCAGCCCAGGCCCCCGCCGAGCGTGAGGCCCGCGATGCCCGTGGTCGAGATCGCGCCGCCGGTGGTCGCGAGGCCGTGGACCGCGGGCGCCTGGTTGAGGTCGGACCAGAGGGCGCCGCCCCCGGCGCGCGCGGTCCGCGCCTCGGGATCGACGTGGACGTCGCGCATCGCGGCCAGGTCGATCATCAGCCCGCCGTCGGTCACCGCCCGCCCGGCGACGTTGTGGCCGCCGCCGCGGACCGAGACCTCCACCCCGGCCTCACGGCCGAGCAGCACGGCCTCCGCCACGTCGGCCGCCCCCCCGCAGCGGGCGATGAGGGCCGGCCGCTTGTCGATCAGGCCGTTGTGGATCCGGCGGGCCTCGTCGTAGCCCGGCTCGCCCGGGCGGAGCAGCCTGCCGGTGAAGCGGGCCGCGAGCTCCGCCACCCGCTGGTCGCTGATCGTCGTCGCCGACATGGGACACCCCCCGGCCGTGATCAGAGGCGCCGGCATGCGGATCCCGCCTCCGGCGCAACACAGACGATCGGCCGTCGCGCCGCCGGGTGTCAAGGTGAGAGACTCACGAACGGCATGCTGATCGAGGACTATGGGCTAATCGGGGACCTGCAGACGGCAGCGCTGGTCGGTTATAACGGGTCGATGGACTGGCTGTGCCTGCCGCGCTTCGACTCGGCCTCGTGCTTTGCGGCCCTGCTGGGTGACGAGCCCACGGGCGCTGGCTGCTGGCGCCGGCGGGCGAGGTCCGTTCGCGCGTCGCGGCGTTACCGGCCAGGGACACTGGTGCTCGAGACGGACTTCGAGACCGCGGAGGGCGCGGTTCGGGTGATCGACTTCATGCCTCGGCGCGGCGGCGGGCCGCCACAGCTGGTCCGCATCGTGGAGGGCCTGCGGGGCCGTGTGCCGATGCGCATCGAGCTCGCCCTGCGCCCCGATTACGGCGCGATCGTGCCCTGGATCGAACCGGTGCCGGATGGTGTCCAGCCACCGCAGGGCCGGACGCGTTCCACCTGAGCACGCCGCTTCCGCTCCGAACGTCGAGCAAGGGGAGGTGGTCGCCGAGTTCGACGCGATCGCCGGGGCCCGCGAGCGATTCGTGCTGAGCTGGCATCCGTCATCGGAGCCCAGCCCGCCTGTGGAGAACGCCGACTCGGCGCTGGCCCGCACAGAGGCGTGGTGGCGCGAGTGGTCAGGCCGATGCACCTATCCAGGGCGAGTACCGCGATGAGGTGCTCACATCGCTGATCGCGCTCAAGGCGATGACCCACGAGCCCACGGCGCCCTGGTGGCGGCGCCCACGACGTCGCTGCCCGAGGACCTCGGCGGAGTGCGCAACTGGGACTACCGCTACTGCTGGCTGCGCGACTCGGTCTTCACGCTCAACGCGCTGCTGGCTGGCGGCTACACCGAGGAGGCCTTGGCTTTCCGCGACTATCTGTCCCCGGGTTGCTACGGGGGACCCAGGCAAGCTGCAGATCATGTACGGCGTCGGTGGTGAGCGGCGGCTGACCGAGTTCGAGCTGGACGAGCTGCCCGGCTACGAGGGCTCAAAGCCGGTGCGGATCGGCAACGCGGCCTCGGAGCAGTTTCAGCTCGACGTCTACGGCGAGGTGATCGGGGTGGGGTACGCGGCGCGGAACAGCTCGGCCAGCCGATCGACCCGCGCTTGTGGCCGCGCTGGCGGGGGCTGATCGAGCAGGTCGAGACGCATCTGGCGCGAGCCGGACGACGGGATCTGGGAGGCCCGCGGGCCGCGGCGCCACTACACCCACTCCAAGGTCATGGCATGGATGGCGTTTGACCGGGCCGTGCGCATTGCCGAGCGCTCGGCTCGATGCTGCAACGTGGAGCGCTGGAGACAGATCCGCGACGAGATCCACGAGGAGGTGTGCGAGCGGGCTACGACACCGGACGGCGCACGTTCACCCAGTACTACGGCTCCAACGAGCTCGACGCCGCGCGTTCTGCCCATCCCGATCGTGGGGTTCCTGCCCGGCGACGACGAGCGGGTGACCGGTACAATCGACGCAGTCCAGCGCGAGCTCGGGCGCGACGGCTTCATCTCCCGCTACTCGACTGCCGAGACCGACGATGGGCTGTCCGGCGACGAGGGCCAGTTCCTGGCCTGCTCGTTCTGGCTGGTCGAGCGCGCTCGCTCTGCAACGGCCGGGCGCAGGAGGCGCGCGCCCTCTTCGAGCGCCTGCTCGGCCTGACGAACGACCTGGGGCTGCTCGCCGAGGAGTACGACGTCGCGCGTCGGCGCCAGGTGGGCAACTTCCCCCAGGCCTTCAGCCACCTGGCGCTGATCCAGGCGGCGAGCCTGCTCTGAATGACCGCCCCGGCCGAGGGGCGTACGCTCACCACGTGCCGCTGCGGCTGCCATTCGGATCGCGCTCGTTCGAGCCGCTCGACCTCGCGGTTGACCTGGGGACCGCCAACACGCTCGTCTACGTCCGCGGCCACGGGGTGGTGCTGACCGAGCCCTCGGTCGTGGCGATCGAGGAGCGCACGGGGGACGTCGTCGCCGTGGGCGCCGAGGCGCGCCGGATGCTCGGGCGAACGCCGGCGACCATCACGGCGACGCGGCCGCTGCGCGACGGCGTGATCCGCGAGGTGGGCGTGACCCAGCAGATGCTGCGCCACTTCGTGCGCCGCGCGCTGCAGGGGCGCCGGGCCCGTCCGCGGGTGATGATCTGCGTGCCCTCCGGGCTCACCAAGCTCGAGCGGCGGGCGGTGCTGGAGGCCGCCCACGAGGCCGGCGCCAGGCGCGCGGCCCTGATCGAGGAGCCGATGGCGGCCGCCATCGGCACGGGCCTGCCGGTGGGCGAGCCCGCCGGGCACCTGATCGTGGACGTCGGCGGCGGCACGACCGAGGTGGCGGTGGTGGCGCTCGGGGGCATCGTGGCCTCGCGCTCGGCCCGGGTGGGCGGCGACACGCTCGACGAGGCCCTGACGGCCCTCGTGCGACGCGAGCACAACTTCGTGATCGGCGCCCAGACCGCCGAGGACCTCAAGTTCCGCGTGGGCTCGGCCCACAAGGGCGCGCTCACGGAGCGGGCGGAGATCCGCGGCCGCGACCTGACGACGGGGATGCCCCACACCGTGATGCTGCACCCCGACGAGGTGCAGCCCGCGCTCGAGCCGGCGCTCGAGCAGATCGTGGCCGCGGTCATCGAGACCCTGGAGGAGACGCCGCCCGAGCTGGCGGCCGACGTGATGTCCCACGGGCTCATGCTGGCCGGCGGCGGCGCGCTGCTCCCGGGCCTCGACGAGCGCCTGCGGCGCGACACCGGCCTGGCCGTGCACATCACCGACTCGCCGCTGACGTGCGTGGCGCTCGGGGCCGGCCTCGCGCTCGAGGCTGGGCCGAGGTCCAGGGGGCCCGCGAGCCTCAGCCTGGCGGGCTGACCGCCGCGGCCTCGGGCGCCTCGGCGAGGCCGAGCTGCTGCATGAGCGTCAGCGAGTCGAAGTACTCGCGCTCGCGGATCATCCTGCCGTCGCGCGCCTCGACGACGTTGCACGCGACCACCTCGGCGCTCCTCCCGGTGGCGGGGATGTCGCCGAGCGGGCCCGTGTGGGTCCCGCGCGCGACCACCTCGAGGATGGCGACGTCGTCGCTCGGCGCGTGACTCGCGCGGACCTCGAAGGTGAGGTCGGGGAAGGCGGTGGTGTAGAGCTCGGCGACGGCCACCGCGGCCTCGGCGCCCCGCTGCTCGACCCCGTCCCCGCCGATGTAGGTGTAGTCGGGGTGGGCGAGCTCGCGGAGGCGGTCGAAGTCCCGGCGCTCGACGGCGGCGAGCATCTCCCGCTGGATGGTGGCGGCGTCCTGCATGGCTGGCCTCCTCGTGATCTGGGCTGGCGCGCCCAGCGTCGCCGCCCCCGCCCCGCGGGCATCGGGCAGAACACCTAACCGGTGGAGGAATCGCGCTCCAGGTGGCGCACGGCGTAGGCGGCGGCCTCGGCGCGGTTGGCCAGGTCGAGCTTGGCCAGGACGCTGCGGACGTGGTGCTCGACCGTCTTGCGCGTGAGGTAGAGGCGCTCGGCGATGGCGCGGTTCGAGAGCCCGGCGCCGAGCAGCCCGAGCACGTCGAGCTCGCGCGGGCTGAGCGTGCCGAGGCCGCGCGCCCCGGGGGCGCGGCCGGCCCGGGCCCCGAGCGCGCGCAGCAGGGCGGCGGCCGCGTCGGCGTCGCGGGCGGCCCCGAGGGCGTCGAAGGCCGCGAGGGCCGAGCGCGCCTCGGCGACCGCGGCATCGCGCTCGCGCTCGCCCTGGGCCCTGGCCAGGAGCAGGTGGCAGCGGCCCGCCTCGAGCGGCATCTCGAGGCGGCCGAAGGCGTCCAGGGCCCACTCCAGGTGCCGGACCGCGGCGGCCCGCGCCCCGTTCGCGCCGGTGCGCCCGAGGGCGCGCTCGGCGTAGGCGCGCATGACGTCGCAGCCGGCGGCCGCGCCGGCCTCGCCCAGGCGGCGGGCCCGCGAGCGGGCGGTGCGGCGGGCGCCCATGGCGCCCTCGGCCTCGGCCAGCAGGTCGACCAGCGGCGCGCCCTCCAGGCAGGGGTCGCCGATGGCCCGCAGGCGGCGCCGGAGGACGGCCGCCGCGGGCCCGGGCTCGCCGCGGGCCAGGTGGACGCCGGCGACGGCGGCGACCGAGGTCGGCCGGTCCTCGAACCCGGCCACCAGGCCGGCGGCCTCCTCGGCCCGTCCCTGCGCGAGCCGCAGCTCGGCCAGCTTGGCGAGCGCCTCGGCGAACAGGGCGGGGTCGGCGCGGCGGGAGCTCTGGATCGCCTCCTCGAGCTGGGCCTCGGCCTCGGCCCAGCGCCCGGTCGCCATGAGGACGTTGCCCGAGTGCAGGCGGCAGACCGTGAAGACGTGGGGCGAGCCGTAGCGGCGCACGAAGTCGTCGCCCGCCCGGATCCACTGGGCGGCCCGGCGCAGCTGGGCGGCGCGGCTGCAGCAGGTGATCATGGTGCAGCTGGTGATGAGGATCGTGTCGAGGCGCCGTCCCTCGCCGCCGAGCGCCCCGGCCATCGCCTCGTCGAGCAGCGCGAAGCCCTCCTCGATCCGGCCCGTCTCGACCGCCATCGCGCCGATCTGGGCGAGCGCGCAGAGCTCCAGGTCGACGTCCCCGCCGGCGCGGGCGGCCTCGAGCGCGCTCCGCCCCAGGGCCTCGCCCGCCGCCGGGTCGGTCTCGCCCCGGTCGGCCGAGCGTACGAGGAGGGCCCAGCCGCGGAGCGGCTCGAGGTCGTGGGCCTCCACGAGCCGCTCCATGCGGGCGAGCCACCCCCGCGAGGCGGGCACGTTGCCCAGGCTCATGCGCTGGAAGTACCAGAGGTTCATCGCCGCGACGGCCGCGTTGGCGGGGTCCCCGCGGCGGCGGAAGCCGGCGTAGGCGCGCTCCTCCAGGCGGACGGTCTCGTCCGTCTCGCCCAGCCACAGCAGCGCCTCCCCCAGGCCGAGCAGCGCCTCGGGCGACTCCTCGCGCTCGAGCGCGGCCGTGAAGGCCTCCCGGGCGGCCTCCCAGCCCCCGGCCTCGAGCGCCGCCTGGCCCGTCTCGAGCAGGGCCCCGACCTCACCTCCCACGCGGCGATCGTACGACGCCGGCTGTACGGATGGCGATTGCGCCCGGCGCCCGGGCTGGGTAGAAACGCCCGGTGTCGCGCCTGTCAGTGGTGGGGTCGTTGCCCGTGCCGGTCTCGCCGGAGGACGCCTGGGCGTCGTGGTCGCGGGTCGAGGAGTGGCCGCGCTGGGACTGGATTGGCTCGGCGAGCGCCCGCTGGATGGAGGGCGAGCCCTGGACGCCCGGCGCGCGGCTGCGGGTGGGGCACCGCCCCTTCGCCTTCGACTGCCTGGTGATGGAGGCGCGGTCCCCCGAGACCGTGACCTGGGCCAGCCGCGGCGCCGGCCTCGACACCATGCACACCTGGCGCTTCCTGCCCCACCCGGAGGGGTGCCTGGTCGAGATGTCCGAGGAGTTCGACGGCCGCGGCGCCCGGGCGATCCGGCCGCTTGTGCGCTGGTTCTGGGGCCATCAGCTGCGCGCCTTTCGGCGCCACGTCGCCGGCTGACGGCCGGCCCGAGTGACGTCCCGCGCCCGCAGGGCGGCCCTCGCCCTCGTCCTCGTCGCCCTGGCGGCCGCCGGCCCCGCGCGGGCGGCCGACGGGGCCGGGCTGATCGCGACCTTCGACCGCATCCGGGTCGAGAACGGCCTGCCCGGAGGGCTCGTGGAGGTGCCCGAGTGGTCTGAGGCGTGCGCGCTCCACAACCGCTACCGGTTCCTCACGGGGCGCATCGGCCACTTCGAGGAGCCCGACCAGCCGGGCTACACGCCCGAGGGCGACGACGCCGCCCGCGCGAGCGTCCTGTCGCCGGCGCCGAGCGCGCCCGGGGAGGTCCCCTTCCTCGAGGCGCCGTACCACCTGGCCGCCCTGCTCATGCCCCAGCTCTCGCACACGGGCGCGGCGCAGAACGACGGCCACGTCTGCATCCGGACCGTCCGCGGCACCCATCGCCGCTCGGCCGCGAGCGACCAGCTCCTGGTCTACCCCGGCGACGGGCGCGCGGGCGTGCCCCCGCAGGACGAGGCCCGCGAGCTGCCGTGGACGCCGGGTCAGGAGGTCGGATCCGCAGGGGACGCCCACGGGCCCCACCTCCTCCTGTTCGCCGACGGGCCCTGGGCGACGTCGAGCTTCGGCGGCATCGGCGCCGACGGCCTCTGGACCTTCGGCGGCAGGCGGGTCGAGGTGACCGGCGCCCGCCTCGAGGGCCCGGGCGGCGAGGTGCCGCTGATCGCGGTCGACGGCCGCCACCCCGACCGCGCGCTCGCTGGTGCCGACCACCGGGATCCTGATCCCGAAGACGCCGCTGGCGCCGGGGGCCTCCTACCGGGCGACCGCGACCCTGGCGTCGCTGCCGGCCGGGCCGGGCGACACCCGGCCCGCGACCGAGCTCACCCGGACCTGGTGGTTCGCCACGGCCGACGGCTCGCGGGCGCCCTCGGTCGCGCGCCTGGCCATCTCGCTCGACCGCGCCGTCCGCCCCGCCGGGTCGAGGAAGCTGGCCGTGCGGGTGCGCGTGGACGGGGTCCCGGCGGGCGCCCGGCCGGTCCTGACGGCGGCGGGGAGGGCGGTCCCGGTCCGCCCGCTGCCGGGCGCCGTCCTCTCCCGGCGGGTCGTCCTGCGCGACGGCCGCCGCGCGGTCTGCATCGCGACGGACGGGGGCGGGGCCGGCGCCGCGCCGGCGCGGATCTGCGACGAGGTGGAGGTGGGGGCCCGCCCGATGACGGAGCTGCGCCGCGCCGGGCCCCGGCGCCTCGAGGCGACGCTCGACCCCCGGACGGGCGGCTCCACGGGGTCCTGCTGCGCGAGGCCGCGAGCCGGGTCTGCGGGCCGCGGAGGTGCCGGACGGCGTGGAGGACGACGTCGCGGCAGGCGGTGTCGCTGCGCCCGCCGATCGCCGCCCTCGCCGCCTCGCCGGGCCGGCCGGGCGTGCGCTGGCGACTCGCCGCCCGCCCCGCCGGCGCCGGGCCGGTCGCCTGGCGCGCCGTCTCGCTGGCGGTCCGCTAGGACGCCGGGCCGCCGGGCGGCCCGCTGCCCAGCTCGGCGAGCCGCCGCTCGAGGAAGCGGCGCTCGGCGTCGTCGTGCGGCCAGCGCGAGCGCGCGGCGGTAGGCGTCGCGCGGCCTCGTCGGTGCGGCCGAGGCGGCGCAGCAGCTCGCCCCGCGTCGCGTGCAGGTAGCGGTAGTCGTCGAGGGCGAGCCGGTCGACGATGCGCCAGCGCCGGCCTCCGGCCCCTCGGCCTCGGCGACCGCGACGGCGCGGTTGAGCTCGACGACCGGCGAGCCGGTGAGGCGGCCGAGCTCGCCGTAGAGGGCCGCGATCTGGGGCCAGTCGCGCGGGTCGTCGGCGTGCAGGGAGGCGATCGCCGCCTGCAGGACGTACGGGCCGCGGCCGCGCAGGGCGAGGGCCCGGTCGAGCGCGGCCCGGCCCTCGGCGATCTGGTCGGCGTCCCAGAGCGAGCGGTCCTGGTCGGCGAGCAGCACGAGCTCGCCGTCGCGGAAGCGCGCCGTCGCGGCGCGCGTCGTGCAGCAGCATCAGCGCCAGCAGGCCGTGCGACCTCGGGCTCGTCGGGCATCAGCTCGGCGAGCGCGCGCCCGAGCCGCAGCGCCTCGGCCGGCCAGGTCGCCGCGGCCGGCGTAGCCCTCGTTGAAGATCAGGTAGACGACGGCCAGCACGGCGGCGAGCCGGTCGGGCAGCAGGTGGTCGGGCGGCACGCGGAACGGGATGCCCGCCGCCTTGATCTTGCGCTTGGCCCGCACCAGCCGCTGGGCCATCGTCGCCTCGGGGACGAGGAAGGCGCGGGCGATCTCGTCGGTCGTCAGCCCGCCGAGCGTGCGCAGCGTGAGCGCGACCTGCGCCTCGATGGCGAGCGCCGGGTGGCAGCAGGTGAAGATCAGCTCGAGCCGCTCGTCGGGGAAGGTCGTCGTCGTCCATCGTCGTCCTCGACGCGCCTCCGGCACGTCGAGCAGGCGCGGTCTTCGCGGCCAGCGTCCGGTCGCGGCGGATGCGGTCGATGGCCCGGTTGCGCGCGGTCGCGACCAGCCAGGCCGCCCGGGTTGCGGGGACGCCGTCGCGCGGCCAGCGCTCGGCGGCGATGGCGAACGCCTCCTGGGCGGCCTCCTCGGCGAGGTCGAAGTCGCCGAGGAAGCCGATCAGGGCGGCGAGCACGCGGCCCCACTGGTCGCGGAAGACCTGGTCGAGGGTCGTTACCACTCCATCGATCGGGCGCACCTCGATCGGCGCCGCCGAGGCGGGCGGCCGGGATGCGCGCGGCCAGCTCGATCGCCGCGTCGAGGTCGTCGGCCTCGAAGATGCAGGTAGCCGCCGAGCGCCTCCTTGGTCTCGACGAAGGGCCCGTCGGTGGTGAGCGTCGTGCCGTCCTGCACGCGCACGGTGGTCGCCGTCTCGGGCGGCCTGCAGGCCCGACGCCGGGCGTGACGCCGGGGGTCTCGTTGACCGCCTGGTAGTCGGCGTAGACCGCGCTGCTGCTCCTCCTCCGACAGCGCGGCCCACGTCCTCGGGCGAGCGCGGGCGTCGGGGTCGTGCCCTGGTGGATCAGCAGCATGTACTTCATCGGCGTCCTCCTGTGTCGGGTGGTCGCCATTGAGACGAACGGCGTGCCGGGAAATCGACACCCCGCGGCCGGATAAGTTTCCCGATCGTGACGCACCTGGCCCTGAAGGACCAGCTGTTCGGCGCGCAGACGCTGCGGGCGATGGGCGGCGCCGTTCGGCGGGGCTGATATCGGCGAGTGTCTGGCGGCGCTCGCCCGGGTGCGGGGCACCGACCTGTCGAGCTGGTACGACGCGTGGAACGCGCGCCGCCGACCCGGCTGCTCCAGCTGGCCGAGCGGGAGGAGTCGGCCGGTCGCGAGGAGAGTGCCCGGCTGGCCTACTTCCGGGCGTCCAGCTACTTCCGTACCGCCGGGGTCATGCTCCTCGGCGCCCCGCTGGACGAGCGGGTGGTGGACAGCGACCGCGCGCCAGACCAACGCGTTCCGCCGGGGCGCCCGTCTGCTGGCGCAGCCGCCGGAGCTGCTGGAGATCCCGTACCAGGACACGACCTTGCCCGGCTACCTGTTCCGGGTCGACGACAACCCGACGCCGCGGCCGCTGGTGATCCTGCTCGGCGGCTACGACAGCACCGCCGAGGAGCTGTACTTCAGCAACGGCGCCGCGGCGCTGGCCCGCGGCTACCACGTGCTCGCGTTCGACGGTCCGGGCCAGGGCGTCGGCGCTGGTGCAGCGGGGCTCGTCATGCGGCCGGACTGGAGACCGGGTGGTGACCCGGTGCTCGACTACGCCCTGACCCGGCCGGGCATCGACCGGCGACCGGGTGGCGCTGATCGGGCTGAGCCTCGGCGGCCACCTCGGCCCCCGCGCGGCCAGCGGGGAGCACCGCCTGGCCGCCTGCATCGCCGACTGCGGCGCCTACGACCTGTTCGACGCGCCGCTGCAACGCATGCCGGCGCCGCTGGCGGTCGGGGTGAAGAAGGGCGGCCGCGGCGCGACGGCGATCGGTTCGCGAGCCATCCTCGGCCGGCTGCAGCACCGGCCGACCGCCGGCTGGGCGCTGCGGCGCGGCCTGCTGGTGCACGGCGCGTCCGATCCGCTGGAGTACTGGAGCTGCTGCGCGAGTTCACCTTGAAGGGGCACGCCGCGCGGATCCCCTGCCCGACCTTCGTGTGCAACGCCGAGGGCGACGAGATCAGCGCCTCCGCGCCCCAGCTCGTACGACGCGCTGACCTGCCCCAAGGAGTTCGTCACGTTCACCGCGGCCGAGGGCGCGGGCGACCACTGCGAGGCGGGCGCGCGGACGCTGTACCACGCCCGCTCATTCGGCTGGCTGGACGCCCGCCTGCGGCCGGAGGAGCCCGGCGAGCCGAACCGATAGGGTGCGGCGGCAGAGGCCGGGCTGGGGACGCTGACGTGGCGGTCGAGACGGTGGCGACGCTGCTCGAGCGCGAGCGCGAGCTCGCGGCGCTCGACGACGCGCTCGAGGCGCGCGGGCGGGCCGGGGCGGCGTCGTGCTGGTCGAGGCGCCCGCCGGGCTCGGCAAGACGAGCCTGCTGCGCGCCGCCGGACGGGCCGCCGGGCGGCCGGCTTCACCTGCCGCCGCGCGCGCGCCGGCGAGCTGGAGCGCGACTTCGCCTACGGCTGCGTGCGCCAGCTGCTGGAGCCGGCGGTCGGCGCGGGCGCTCGGCCGGCGAGCGCGAGCGGCTCTTCGCCGGCGCCGCGGCGCTGGCGCGAGCCGCTCTTCGCACCGGCCGGCGCCGCGCGCGCGCCCGCCGCCGATCGACACGTCGTTCTCGATCCTCCACGGCCTCTACTGGCTGCTCAACAACCTCGCCGACGTGGGCCGGTCGCGCTGCTCGTCGACGACCTGCACTGGGCGGACGCCGAGTCGCTGCGCTTCCTCAACTACCTCGCCCCGCGCCTCGACGGCCTGCCGCTGGCCGTCGTCGCCTCGACGCGCAGCGGCGAGGGCGTCCCGGCCGACCTGGCCCGGCTGGCCGCGGCGCCCGGAGACGACGCTGCTGCGGCCCGCGGCCGCTGAGCGTCGGCGCGACGCCGACGGCTCTGCGAGCGGCGCGCTCGGCGCCGACGTGGCGGCGGAGTTCGCGGCGGCCTGCCGCGACGGCCACCGGGGGCAACCCCTTCTTCCTGGAGGCGCTGCTGCGCGAGGCGCAGCGAGCAGGACGATCGGCACCGGACGCGCGGGCGGCGGCGCGCGTGCGCGGCATCGGCCCGGCCGCGGTCGCGCAGGCCGTGCTGCTGCGGCTCTCGGGCGGCGCCGCCGGCGGCGACGGCCGCTGGTCCGCGCGGTCGCGGTGCTCGGCGACGGCGCGAGTCTGGCCGAGGCGGCGCGGCTGGCCGGCGTGGGCGAGGCCGAGGCGGCCCGGCGCCGCCGACCTGCTGGCCGCGCTCGGCATCCTGCGCGCCGGCGGAGGGCCTCGAGTTCGCCCACCCGATCGTGCGGGAGGCCGTCTACGCGGACATCGGCGCCCACGAGCGCGCCGAGGCCCACGCCCGCGCGGCCGCGATGCCTCGCCGCCGGCCGGCGCGTCGGAGGAGCGCATCGCCGCCCAGATCGTCGACCGCCGAGCCCGCCGGCGACCCGGGCGCGGGTCGCGCTGCTGCGCCGGGTGGCCGCGGACGCGCTGGCGCGGGGAGCGCCGGCCGCCGCCGTGGCCTGGCTCGCGCGCGCGCTGGCCGAGCCGCCGCCGGCCGCCGCGCTCGGCGACGGTGCTGCTCGAGCTCGGCTCGGCGGAGCTCCGCGCTCGGCGCGCCCGAGGCGGCCGACCACCTCGCCGAGGCGGCGGCGCTGATCGCACGAGCCGGCGGCCGCTCGCCACTGCGGTGCGCCTGCTCGCCAACGCCCTGACCATGGCCGAGCGCGCCGACGGGTCGGTCGAGGCGCTCGCGGCGGCGATCGACGATCGTCGAGCCGGCCGACCGCGAGCTGGCGCTGATGCTGGAGGCGGAGCTCGCCGCCCACGCCCAGGAGGCCGAGCCGCGAGGCCCGCGCCCCGGCGGCGCGGCGGCTGGAGCGGCACGCCGACCTCGCGGGCGCGACGCCGGGCGAGCGCCTGGTGCTGGCGAGCCTCGCGTTCGAGCGCGCCCGGGCGAGCCGAGTCGGCCGCCGAGGCCGCGGCCCTACCTCGAGGGGGCGCTGGCCGGCGGGCGGCTGCTCGCCGAGCAGGAGCTCGACGTCAGCGGGCACCTTCTACGTGCTCGTCGTCGGGCTGCTGCGCCACCGACGCCCTGGATCTCGCCGAGGGTGCCTCGACGCAGGCGCTCGCCGACGCGCGGCGGCGGGCCTCGATCCCGGCGCGGCCTTCGTGCTCGCCCACCGGGGCTGCGTCGGCATGCGCCGAGGCGCGGTCGGCCGCGCGGAGGCCGACGCGCGCACCGCGCTCGAGCTGCTCGGCGCCCACGGCATCCCGCTCGGGACCGCGCTGGCGCTCGGCGGTGCTGGTCGAGGCGCTGATCGAGGGCGGCGAGGTCGAGGCCGCCGAGCCGAGGCGCTGGGCGACGGCGGCCGTCGGCGAGCGAGATCCCGCCGGGCCTGCCCACCAACCCCCTGCTCGAGGCGCGGGGCGCTGCTGCGCCTCGCCCAGGGCCGGCCGCACGAGGCGCTCGACGACCTGATCGAGTTCGGCCGCCGCGACGAGCTCTGGGGAGGCGCGAGCCCGCTGGCGTCGCGCTGGCGCTCGCGCGCGGCGCTCGCGCTCGCCGCCGCCGGGCGACGCCGGCGGCGCGCGCGGATGGCGCGCCGAGGACCTCGGCGCGGGCGCGGCGCTGGGGGGCGGCGAGCGGGATCGGCGTCGCGCTGCGCGCCGAGCGCGCTGGTCGAGGGCGGCGGCCGCATCGGTCGACCGCGCTGCGCGAGGCCGTGGACGCGCTCGAGGGCTCGCCCGCCCGGCTCGAGCACGCCCGCGCGCTGGTCGACCTCGGCGCCGCGCTCCGCCGCGCCAACCGCCGCGCGCGAGGCGCGCGGCGAGCTCGGGCGACGGGCTCGCCCTCGCGGAGGCGCTGCGGCGCGACGCGCCCTCGCCGAGCGCGCCCGCGACCGAGCTGCGCGCCGGCCGGGGGCCGGTCGAGCGCGCCGGAGGGGAGCGGGTGCGGAGCAGCTGACCGCCTCCGAGCGACGCGTGGCCGAGCTGGCCGCCGAGGGGCAGGAGCAACCCCGAGATCGCCCAGGCGCTGTTCGTCACGCGGAAGACCGTCGAGACCCACCTCGGCCGCGTCTACCGCAAGCTCGGCATCGCCGGCCGCGGCGAGCTCGACCGCGCGCTGGCCTCCCGGTCGCCGCGCGACCCCGCCTGAGCCGCTCTCACCGCCGCCGCCGCAAGATCGGGGAGGGGGTCGGGGAGGTCCCCGACGCGGCGGCCGCGCGCGCGGCCTACCGTCCTCATGCGAGACGCCCGCGTATGAGATCGAGCGACAGAGCTATGGAGGCTCTCGCCCGGACGATCTTCAATCGCTCGGCGACCACTCATACGAGGAGGAATGGCATGAGCGACGACACGCGGGAGATCCTGGTGCTGGGAGGGACCGGCAAGACCGGCCGGCGCGTGGTCGAGGGCCTGCGGGCGCAGGGCGTCCCCGTCCGCGTCGGATCGACGGGCGGCGACCCGCGCTTCGACTGGACCGACCGCGCGACCTGGGCCCCGGCCATCGCGGGGATGCGCGCCGTCTACATCTCGTACTACCCGGACCTGGCCGTGCCGGGCGCGCCGGCCGCGGTCGGCGAGCTGTCACGGCTGGCGGTCAACCTCGGCGTGCGGCGCCTGGTGCTGCTGTCGGGGCGCGGGGAGGAGGAGGCCCAGCGCTCCGAGGAGGTCATGCAGGCGGCGGCGGCCGGGATCGAGTGGACGGTGGTCCGCTGCAGCTTCTTCAACCAGAACTTCGACGAGGGCGCCTGGGTCGACCTCGTCCGCGCCGGCGAGCTCTTCCTGCCCGCCGGCGACGTCCCCGAGCCCTTCGTCGACGCCGACGACATCGCCGCGGTCGCGGTGGCCGCCCTGACCGAGGAGGGGCACGCGGGGCAGGTCTACGAGCTGACCGGCCCGCGCATGCTGACCTTCGAGGAGGCCCTCGCCGAGATCTCCCAGGCCGCCGGCCGGCCCGTCCGCCTGACCCCCGTCTCCCACGAGGACTTCGCCGGCTTCCTGGCCGCGGAGGGCCTGCCCGACGACATCGTCTGGCTCCTCACCTACCTCTTCCGCGAGGTGATGGACGGGCGCAACGCCTCCCTGGCCGACGGCGTGCAGCGGGCGCTCGGGCGCGAGCCGAAGGACTTCGCCGACTACGCGCGCGAGGCGGCCGCGAGCGGCGTCTGGGCGCCGGCCCCGGCCGGGCGGCCATGAGCGACGGGCTCTTCGCGATCACCCTGGCCACCGCGCTCGGCTGCGGGCTGGTGGGAGGCGTGCTCTTCGCCTTCTCGGCCTTCGTCATGACCGGGCTCGCCAGGGCGCGGCCGCCGAGCGGCATCGAGGCGATGCAGTCGATCAACCGGGCCGCCGTCCGGGCGCCCCTGATGGCGGCGCTGTTCGGCACCGCCGCGGGCTGCGCGGCGCTGATCGCCTGGGCGGCCAGCTCGTGGGACGAGGACTGGGCCCCCTGGGCGCTGGCCGCGGGGGCCGCCTACCTCGTCGGGACGATCGCGGTGACGATCGCCGCCAACGTCCCCCGCAACGACGCGCTGGACGCCGTCGACCCGGCCGCCCCGGACGCGCCGGGGCGCTGGGCGCGCTACGGGCGCGAGTGGACCGCCTGGAACCACGTCCGGACCGTCGCGGCGCTCGCCGCGGCGGCGGGCCTGACCGTCGCCGTCCATGTCGCCTGAGCGCGCGCGCCGGGCCGTCCTGACGCGCGCCGCCGCCGCGGCCGTGGCCCTCGCGCTGCTCGCGGCGCTCCTGGGCTGCGGAGCCGCGTCCGGCGCGCCCGGCGCGCCCGCGCCGTCCGCCGAGGCGCTGGAGCGGGTGGCGCAGAGGATCGGCGACGCCTGGCAGCCCGCCCCGCGGCCCGAGGGGGCGGCGCCGCTGAGGCTGGCCTGGACCGCGCAGCGGGCGGTGGCCGCGGTCGCCGGCCTCGCCTGGGTGGCGACCGTGTGGATCGTCATCGAGACGGCGGAGGTGCGGTCATGAGGCGGGTCATCGCAACCCTGTTCGCCTCGCTCGACGGGTACGCGTCGGACGCGCCCGACGAGGCGATGGGCTGGGTGAACGACGCCTTCGGCGAGGACATGACGGCCTTCGGCCTCGAGGGGCTCCGCGAGGTGGACACGCTGCTGTTCGGCCGCGTGACCTACGAGGGCATGGCCGCCTCCTGGCCCTCCGCCGGTCCGGAGGAGGGCGAGTTCGCCCCGCTCATGAACGGCGTGTCCAAGGTGGTCTTCTCGACCACGCTGAGCGACGCGGACGTCACCTGGAGCAACGCCCGCCTCGCCAAGCGCGACCTCGAGGCCGAGGTCCGCGACCTGAAGGGCCAGGGGGGCCGCGACATCGGCGTGGCCGGCAGCGTCGAGCTGGTCAGGGGGCTCATGACGCTGGGCCTGCTCGACCGGCTGCGCCTGCTGGTCCACCCCGTGATCCTGGGGACCTCGGGCGGCACACCGATCTTCGATCGCGGCGCCCCGGTCGAGCTGGCGCTGGCGCGGACCGCCGTGCTCGACGGGCGCGTCGTCCTGCTCGAGTACGAACTCCCGGCCGACGCCGCCTGAGGCACCGCCGCCGGAGGCGCGGGCGGTAGGGTTCCGCGATGACCGCGAACGCGGGGTGGGGCGCCGCCGACGCGGCCGCCCACGAGGCGGCCGCGGGCGAGCACGAGCGCCGCGCCCTCGCCCACGAGCTGCGCGCCGACGACCTCGCCGGCGCGGGCCGCGAGCGCGAGGCGGTCAGGGAGTGGGAGCGGGCGGCGCGGGCGCGGACGCTCGCCCAGCGCGAGCGGGACCTCGCCGAGAGCGCCCGCGGGGGCGGCGACCCGGCGATCTGACCCGCCGGCGGGCGTTCGCCGCCGCGCGCGACCGGGTACGGGTCGGCCACCGGCCCGACCGCAGAGGAGACCGCCGTGCCCACCACACCCGCCCACGAGTCCGCGCGCCCGGGCGACCTGGCGCTCGGCTACTCGCTCTCGAGCGAGGAGTTCGGGCCGGAGGAGCTCGTGGAGCAGGCCCGGATGGCCGAGGCGGCGGGGTTCGGCTACGCCCTCATCTCGGACCACTTCCACCCCTGGATCGACTCGCAGGGTCAGAGCCCGCACGTCTGGTCCGTGCTCGGGGCGATCGCGGGCGCCACCTCGACGCTGCGCGTCGGCACCGGCGTCAGCTGCCCCATCCTGCGGCAGCACCCGGCGGTGGTGGCGCAGGCGGCCGCGACCGTCGCCCGCCTCATGCCGGGGCGCTTCTTCCTCGGGGTGGGCACCGGCGAGAACCTCAACGAGCATGTCGTCGGGGCGGGCTGGCCGCCCCCGGGGGTGCGCCTGGAGATGCTCGAGGAGGCGATCGAGATCTGCCGGGCGCTCTGGTCGGGCGACGAGGTCACGTTCCGCGGCGCCCACTTCGACATCGAGCACGCGCGCCTCTACACGACGCCCGGCGAGGCGATCCCGATCGTCGTCGCCGCCGGCAAGCCCGAGGCCGCCAGGCTCGCCGGGGCGGCGGGCGACGGCCTCTGCACCACGTCGCCCGACGGCGAGCTGGTCTCGGTCTACCGCGGAGTCCGGCGGCGGCGGGCCGGCCTACGGCCAGATGACCGTCTGCTGGCACGAGGACGAGGTCGAGGCCCGCCGCATCGCGCACCGCACCTGGCCCAACGCGGCCATCCCCGGCGACCTCGGGCAGGAGCTCGAGCGGCCGGCCCACTTCGAGCAGGCCGCGACGCTCGTGCGCGAGGAGGACGTCGCCGAGCTCGTCGTCTGCGGTCCCGACCCGGAGCCCTACCGGCGGACGATCGCGGCCTACGCCGAGGCCGGCCTCGACCACGTCTACATCCACCAGGTGGGGCCGGACCAGGCGGGCTTCCTCCGCTTCGCCGAGCGCGAGCTGCTGCGCTCGCCGGCGGCGGCATCCGCCCGCTGATCCGCCGTCAGCTCGTGGCCGGCTCCTTGGGCGGGAGCTGGATCTGCTCGTGGGCGGGCTCCCCGTGGCGCAGCTCGCGCTCGCGCTCGAGCTCGGCGTCGAACTGGGCGCCGAGCAGCAGCGCGCAGTTGGCGATCCAGAGCCAGACGAGCAGCAGGATCGCGCCGCCCAGCGTGCCGTAGGTGGCGTTGTAGGAGCCGAAGTTGGCGACGTAGAGCGCGAAGCCGGCCGAGGCCACGAGCCAGGCAACCAGCGCCACGATCGCACCCGGGCTGATCCACCGGAAGCGCGGCTGGCGGACGTTCGGCAGCAGGTAGTAGACCATCGCGATGAGCAGCACGAGGAGCAGCGCCATGACCGGCCACTTGCCGATCTGCCAGGCGAGCACCGCCGCGTCGCCGAGCCCGACGGCGTCGCCGAGCGCCTCCGCAAGCGGCCCCGTCAGCACGAGGGCGAGGGCGACGACCGACAGCAGCAGCACCGCGACCGCCGTCACCAGGAGCTGGAACGGCTTCAGCTTCCAGAACGGCCGCCCCTCCTCCACCTGCCAGATCTCGTTGCCCGCCCGCGTGAAGGCGCCGATGTAGCCCGACGCCGACCAGAGGGCGGCGACGAGGCCGATGCCGAGCAGGGCGCCGGCCCCGCCCCGGTCCGCGATCACGCCCTCCAGCGGGCCGCGGATGGTCTCGGCGGCCTGGGGCGAGCCGATCTCCTCGACCGTCTGCAGCAGCTCGTCGACCGCCTGCTGCTGGCCGACGAGGCCGAGGATCGCCACGAGGACGATGAGCGCCGGGAAGAGCGACAGGACGGCGTAGTAGGTGAGCGCCGCCGCCCAGTCGGTGCGGTTCTCCGCCCGGAAGCGGGTGGCGGTCCGCTTGAGGACCGCCCACCACCCCCGGGGCTCGATGTCGGTCGGGCTCTGAGGAGCCTCCGTCACGCGCCGGCGCCCCCCGCGCTCGACGGCCGCTCCTCGGAGCCCGCCGCCTCGCGGGCGTCGGAGGCGCCCTCGGCGGCCTTCTCCTTGGCGGTCTCCGCCACCGCCGAGCCGTGCTCGCGCGCCGTCTCGGCGGCCTGCTCGCGGACGGCGCCGGCGATCTCGCCGGCCGCCTCGCGCCCGTGCTCGACGGCGTCCTGGGCGACCTCGCCCACGCGCTCCTTGACGGCGTCGGCCATCGGCCCGATGCGCTCGTCCTCGATGCGGGTGCTCGGCAGCAGGGAGCCGATCAGGAAGCCCGCCGCGAGCGAAGCGACGGCGAGCCCGAGCGGATTCTCCTGCGCGAAGCCCGCGGCCCGGCGGGCGTCACCGCCGTCCGGCGCCGCGTCGGCGACCCGGTGGCCGGCTCCCGTGACCTTGTCCTTGATCCCCCCCACGCGGTCCTTCGCGCGCGACGGGACGTCGGTCTTGTAGCCGATGGCCCCCGCGGTCTCGCCGAGGCGGCCGCGGGTCTCCTCGATTTCGTTCTGAAGCTCCTCGGTGCGCTGGCTCATCGGTGGTTCCCTCCCATGGTGTTGAGCTCGCCCGCGCGCCCGGCGCGCAGGCCCTCCTTCGCCGCCTGCAGGTCCTCCCTGATGCCTTCCTGCGCCCGCCGGGGTGCGATCGGCGTGGCCGCCCGCACCCGCTCGCGGCCGAGGTAGGCGAGGACCCCGGCGACGAGCGCCCAGAGGAGCGTCACGATCAGCGCGGCGACGGCGGGGTGCATGACCTCGTCGAGCGCCAGGATCAGGCAGGCGGTCAGCGCGCCGAGCAGGCAGAGCGCCGCCGCGGCGGCCCCGCCGAACATGCCCGCCCCGGCGCCGGCCTCCTTTCCCTTCTCGGTGAGCTCGACCTTCGCCAGCTCGACCTCCATGCGGATCAGGCTCGTGGCCTCGTCGCTGAAGCGCTTGAAGAGCTGGCTCAGCGACAGCTCGCGCGGGTCGGCGGCCGGGTCCCAGCCCTCGTGGACCGTGCGCACGGCTACCGCCCCCCGAGCCCGGCGGGCCGGTTCGGGTCGGGCACGCCGGCGCCGGCGGGCCGCGTCACCTCGTCGGGGCCCCGCCCCTGGATCGTCCCGCCCTGCGAGTAGCGGCGCCCGCTGGACGCCTTCAGGGCGCGGCCGGCGACGATGCCGATCGCCAGCCCCGCGGCCACGATGGCCCAGGGCCGCTCACGGCCGAAGCGCTCGATGTCGCCGAGCAGCGCGTCGGCGTCGGACTCGCGCAGGTAGGTGCCCGCGCGCTCGACCTGGTCGGCGCCGCGCTCCGCGAGCCGCGCCGGGCCGTCCTTGCCCTGCTTGCGCAGCTCCTCGGAGATGCTCCGCATGTCGCCGGCCGTCCCCAGGGCCCGATCGCCGGCCTGGGTGCTGCGCTGGTCAACCTGCTCGCGGGCCCGCGCCCGCGCCGTCCCGACCGCGCCGCCGGCGCCCTCACCCGCCCGCTCCTTGGCCGTCTCGAGCGCGTCTCCCGCCTTCTCGACAGCCGAGGACGTGGCGTCCTTGATCGTCGTCGTCATGTCGCCCTCCCTGTGGTGTTCCGCGCCCGGGGGGCGCGCGCCGCACAACTGTTCCCATCTCATCTCGCCCGCAACCCTCATCCGGCCGTTGCCCGGTTGGGCCGGGCCGGATCGGGTACCAGGGGGCCGTGCCCGCCGACGACGTCCGAGGGAGGCGCGTGATCCGCGCCGAGCTGCCGGCCGACCTCCGCGCGCCCGAGCGCGGGCGGGCGCTGGTGGAGCGCGCGCTCCGCGACGCGCCGGCCGAGCGGGCGTGGGATGCCGAGGTGCTCGTCAGCGAGGTCGTCACGAATGCCGTCCTCCACGGGCAGCCCGAGGGGGGCGGCCCGCTCCGGCTCACCGTGGAGGCCGACGAGCGCCGCCTGCGCGTGGAGGTCGAGGACGGCGGGCCCGGCATCGAGGACGCGCAGCGCGACCTTCCCGAGCCGACGGCCACGAGCGGCCGCGGGCTCGCCATCGTCGGCGGGCTGGCCGACCGCTGGGGAGTGGGGCGGCTGCCGAGCCGGGTCTGGTTCGAGCTCGAGCTCGGCCATCCCGCGCCGCCGCGCGACGGCTGACCACCCACCGCAGCGCTGGCGGGATCCCGCGCCCAGCGGGTAGGGTCGATGCCCGGCGCGGAGGCGCCGCAGACCGGCCGGAGGAGCGCAATCGACACAGGGGGGCGAGCCGAGGACGGCGCCGGGGAGCGGGAGCCCGGCCAGTCGCTCCGCGCCCTCGAGGTGCGGATGGACCTGGCCCTCGACGCGGCCGAGCTGGGGGCGTTCAGCTGGCACGCGGCCACCGGGTCGCTGCGCTGGTCGGAGCGCCTGGAGCGCATCGCCGGCCTCGAGCCCGGCACCTTCGGCGGCACGCTCGACGACTTCATCGCCCTCGTCCACCCGGATGACCGGGAGCGGCTGAGGGAGCGGACGCTGCGCCCGCCCGCGGAGGGCGACGTGGGCACCGAGTACCGCCTGATCCGGCCCGACGGCGACGTGCGCTTGCTGTGGGGCAACGGCCGCGTGGTCCGCGACACGGTCGGCGAGGTCGCCGGGATGACGGGGGTCGTCCTCGACGTCACGGAGCGGCGGCGCGCGGAGGCGGCCCTGCGCGCGTCGGAGGAGCGCTTCCGCCTCATGGCGGCCTCCGCGCCGGCGCTCGTGTGGGTCTGCGACCCCTCCGGCGGCTGCACCTACTTCAACCCGGCGTGGCTGGAGTTCACCGGCCGCAGCCTGGAGCAGGAGCTCGGGAACGGGTGGGCCGAGGGGGTCCACCGCGACGACCTCGAGCGCTGCCTGGCGATCTTCTTGGACGCGCTGCGCCGCCAGGCGCCCTTCGAGATGGAGTACCGGCTCCGGGATCGCCACGGCGACCACCGCTGGATCCTCGGCCGCGGCTCCCCGATGGGAACGGGCGAGGCCTTCACCGGGATGGTCGGCATGTGCGTCGACATCCACGACCGCCGCCTCGACCGCGAGCGCCGCGCGCTGGTGGCGGACGTCGCGGCCGTGCTCGACACCCAGGTGGGCATCGAGGACCGCATGGGGGCCCTGGCGGGCCTCCTGGTGGAGCGGCTCGGGGACCTCTGCGTCGTCGAGGTGTCCGACGACGAGGAGCGCATCGTCGCGAGCGCGGCGCGCCGGGACGACGGCGACGGCATCGCCCGCGGACTGCGGCGCGTCGAGCCCGCCGAGGCGGCCGCGGCGGACCATTACCGTCCCGGCCCGTTGGCCCTCGGCGGCGCGAGCCTCGTCGGCGACGTCGCCCCCGGCGCCGTCGAGGCGCTCGTCGAGGACGCCGGCCTGGACGAGGCGACCGGGGCGTCGCTGCGCGCCCGCCCTCCCCGCTCGGCCGTCGTCGCGCCCCTCGCCGCGCGCGGGCGGGTGCTCGGGTCGCTGACGCTGGCGGCCCGCGGCGAGCCGGGCCTCGGCGACGAGGACCGTGCGCTGGTCGAGGACATCAGCAGGCGCGCAGCCATGGCGCTCGACACCGCCCGGCTCTACGCCGAGGCCCATGAGACCGCCGAGCGCCTCGCCGTGCTCCAGGAGGCGACCGCCGCGCTCTCGTCGGCGGCCGGGCCCGAGGAGGTCGGCGAGGTCGCCCTGGCCCAGGCCCGCGCGCTGCTGGGCGCCGCCGCCGCCACGGTCTACGAGGTCGTGGGCGACGAGCTCGTGCTGCTCGTCCGCGACGGCCGCACGGGGCGCGACATCGGGGCCTGGGCGCGCGTGCCGCTCGCCCTGCGGGCGCCGGTCAGCGACGCGGCGCGCGAGCGGCGGGCGGTCTGGGTGGAGAGCGCCGCCGGATGGCGGGCCGACTACCCGGAACATGCCGCCGAGGCCGCGGAGCGCGCGCTCGAGGGGTTCGCGGCCCTCCCGCTCGTGGCGGGCGACGCGGTCGTCGGCGTCATCGCGCTCACGTTCGCCGGCGAGCGGTACGCGACCGCGTCCGACCGGGACTCGGCGATGGTCCTCGCCGAGGCGTGCGGGCAGTCGCTCGCTCGCGCCCGCCTGCAGCGCGACGCCGAGTTCGAGCGCGGGCGGGCCATGCTGCTCGCCGAGGTGTCGCTGGCCCTCGACGCCGCGACCGGCGTGGAGGAGCGGCTCAAGCGGCTGGCCGAGCTGCTGGTGCCGACCCTGGCCGACCTCGCAAAGGTCCGGCTGGCCGGCGAGCGCGGCGCCTCGTCGCGGCTCGCCGCGGTGGCGTCCGTTGACGGCCGGAAGGAGGCGCTCGCCAGGGATCTCTACGGGCCGCGCTCGACGCCGGCCGACCGCGCCGGGCCGGAGCGCGTGATGGCCACGGGACGCGCCGAGCTGGTGCGCGACGCGCAGGGGGAGCCGGCCTCGGACGCGGGCTTCGCCGACGGCCTGCGGCGCCTTGAGGTCGGCTCGTACATGAGCCTGCCGCTCACCGCCCGGGGCGCGGTGCTCGGCGCGCTGACGCTCATGGCGACCGCCGACTCGGGCCGGCGCTACGGCGAGGCCGACCTCGCCCTGGCCGGGGAGGTCGCCCGCCGGGCGGCCCTCGCCGTCGACAACGCACGCATCTTCGAGGCCGAGCAGACCGCGCGCGACGCGGCCGAGCGCGCCCGCACGCGGACGGAGCGGCTGCAGCGGGTGACCGCCGCGCTCGGGGCGGCGCTGACCGAGGAGGAGGTCGCCCGCGTGGTCGTGGAGGAGGCCATGGAGTCGCTGGCGGCCGTCGCCGGGACGGTGGTCCTGCGCCGCGACGACGAGGGGGAGGTGGTCCTCGCCTCGGGCTACCCGGAGGACCTCCTGCACGCCGGGCTCCGCTTCCCGGTGGACGGCCCAACTCCGCTGGCCGCGGTGCTGCGCTCGGGCGAGGAGCTCTGGCTCGAGACCGCCGACGACTGGACCCGCCGCTTCGGCGTGCCTCGCGAGGAGCTGAGCGCGGCGGGGCTCGGGCTGCCCCTGACGATCGGGGGCGAGGTGGTCGGGGCCATCGGCTTCCGCTTCGGGCAGGACGACCGCCCCTTCAGCGCGGGCGAGCGCCTGCTGGCCCGCACGCTGGCGACCCAGTGCGCGCTGGCCCTGGAGCGGGCGAGGCTCTACGAGTCGGAGCGCCACGCCGCCGAGGTGCTTCAGCGGGCGCTCCTTCCGGCGGGCCTGCCGCCGCCGGTCGCCGCGCGCCTCGACGTCCGCTACCTGCCCGCAGCGGGCGGGCGCTCGGGCGGGGACTTCTACGACGCGCTCGAGCTGGACGACGGCTCGCTCAGCCTCGTGGTCGGCGACGTGGTCGGCCACGGCATCGAGGCCGCGGCGGTCATGGGCCAGCTGCGCAGCGCCTGGCGGGCCTTCGCCCTCCAGGGCGACCGCCCCGCGACGCTCGTCGGACGCCTGAGCCGCTTCGCCGAGCGCGTCGAGGGCGCCTCGGTGGCGACGGTCGCCTGCGCGGTCCTCGACGGCTCGGACCTGGCGTACGCCTGCGCCGGCCACCCGCCACCCCTCCTGCGGCCCCCCGGCGGGCCCGCCGAGTACCTGATGGAGGGCCGCGGCCCGCCGCTCGGGGTCTCGGACGACCCCTACGGCGAGGGACGGGTGACGCTGGCCCCCGAGTCGCTCGTGCTGCTCTACACCGACGGGATGATCGAGCGCGATCGCGACCTCGAGCGGGGCATGCGCGATCTGGCCACGCTCGTCGGCGAGGGCCCCGCCGACCCGCGGGCGCTGCTCGCCCGCCTCGCGGCCCGGGTGGGCCCCGACCCGGCCGACGACTGCGCCCTGCTCGCGCTCCGCCTGACCGGCGGACGGCCGCCCCTGCGGCTCGAGCTGCCGGCCGATCCCAGCTCCCTGCGTGGCGCGCGCGAGGAGCTCCGGCGCTGGCTGGACGACGAGGGGCTAGGGCGGGCCGAGGCCGCCGACATCGTGCTGGCGACGAGCGAGGCCCTCTCGAACAGCGTCGAGCACGCCTACCCGCCGGGGGAGCCGGGGGCGGGTGTGAGCGTCGAGCTCGCGCGCGACGGGCGAGACGCGCTGACGGTCGTCGTGCGCGATCGCGGCCGGTGGAAGCCGCCCGCGGGCGCCGCCCACCGCGGCCGCGGGCTCGCGCTCATGCGGGCCCTGATGGAGACGGTCGACGTCGCCTCCGGCGACCACGGCACCGTCGTGCGGATGCGACGGCGCCTCCCGCAGCGCCCGGAAGACGCCGTGCCCGCGACCGCGTCCGCGCCCGACCTGGCCCTCCGGCTCGACGAGCGGGCGGGCGTGGTCCGCGTCGATGGCGAGCTCGACGACGTCGCCGCGCCGGAGCTCGCGGGCCGGCTCGCCGCGCTCGACCGCCAGGGTCCGAGGCTCGCGCTCGACCTCACCGGCGTCCGCTACCTCGGGAGCGCCGGGGTGCGGGCGCTCGTCGAGCTCGCCGAGGGGCTCGCCGCGCGCGGCCGGAGCCTCGAGGTCGCCGCGCCCCCCGGCACCATCGCGCGGCGCGTGCTGGACCTCAGCGGCGTGGCGGCCGCGCTGGGCCTCCTCGACGCGCCCCCCTCGCGCGGCGGCGCCCCCCCGGGGTAGGCTTCGTCGTGCACGCGGCCCGCGGGCGCGGGCCGTACCTCAGGAGAAGGAGACCCGCCCTGCCCGGCCAGGCGCACGCGGAGCTCCACGGCGCGGACGGCCGGCGGAGCGGGCGACCCGGCTCGTGAGTGGGCGCGAGCTCCCCCTCGGTGCGGTGATGACGGGGCGCGTCGACGAGGTCGGCGACGTGATCAGGGTCGCGCTGGCCGGCGAGTTCGACCTCGCGGGCGAGGACGCGTTCCGCGCGCTGCTGAGCGAGCTCGAGGCGCGGGGGCCGCGCGCCATCGTCGTTGACCTCGGCGAGGTGACCTTCATCGACTCGACCGGCGCGCGCCTCCTCTACGAGGCCGAGCGCCGCGCCGTCGGCTGGCGCTTCGCGGTCCTCGACGGCTCGGGGCCGGCCCACCGGGCCCTGACGCTGGCCGGGCTCGACCGGCACATCGAGATCATCGATCACATGGACGAGCTCACCGGTCCGGGCTGACGCCGCGGAGGGGCCGGGCGCCCCGTCCGGCTCGGGGCGCGAGGAAGAACACCTCGACGGCGATGTCCGGGTCGAGGTGCACCTGGCTCATGAACGCCGCGACGGTGCGGCCGGTCGCCGTCCTCGACCACGGCGCGGAACTCGGGCTCCATCACGTCCTGGAAGGCGCGGCGCAGCGCCCGCACCTCCTCGGCGCGGCCGCGCGCGATCAGGGTCAGCTCGGCCGCGGTGAGTGTCGTGCATCACGCAGATCATCGCGTCCGGCCCGATGCGCTCGGTCCGCGCCCTGGTCGCGCCCTTGCCGATCCGGTCGCCTTCGGTCGCGCCGTCTCCCCACCGGTCTGGGGCGAAGAGGCGTCGTGGCGGTGCTTCCGGGCCACGTAGCAGCCCCGGGGAAGCGCCCCCACCACCGTTGCAGGCCCCGGGACGCCGGGCGCATCCGCGGGCGCCCGGCTGGGTACGTGAGGGCGACCAGGACCCCTTCATCAGGAGCGCCGCACCTTGCGACCGCGAGGCGACCGACTACGAGACTGGAGCGAGCGGCGGCGCCCCCCGGTCGCCGGGTCGTCGCCGCGCGAGCGCTGGTCGATCCCCCTCGAGCCCACGACGATGGCGCCCGCGCGGGCCCGCGAGGCGATCGAGGCCCTGCGGGGGGTCGTGAGCGACCGGCGGCTTGACGACGTTCGCCTGATGGTCTCCGAGCTCGTGACCAACGCGGTCCTCCACGGCGGCGGTCGCGCCCGGCGCGGGGGCGATCCACCTCGAGGTCGGGGTGCTGCCCGAGACGGTGGTCGTGAGCGTGGCCGACCCCGGCCCGGGCTTCGATCCCGGCCGGCTCGAGCCGGCGAACGACAGCTCGCCCGGCCGCCGCGGGCTGGAGCTGGTCGCCGCGCTCGCCGACGAGGTGGGCATCGACGGCCGGCGCCCCTTCCGGGTGTGGTTCCGGGTCTCCCGCGGAGGCGTCGAGGCGGGGTAGAATCGCGCCCAGCGGCCCGCGGCGACGACGCGGGACGTTCCTCAGGCGAAGGAGACCCGCCGTGCCCGGCCCGGTACCGGCGGCGCTCCTCACAGCAGCAGCCCTCGAGCCGGAAAGGAGACCGGGACGTGACCGACGCATCGATCCTCCGCCTGGGAGGCGTCATGAAGGGCCGGGTCGAGGAGCTCGGCGACGTCACCAGACTCGCGCTCGCGGGTGAATTCGACCTCGCGGGCGCCGACGACTTCTCCCGGCTGATGGCCGAGCTGGAGGCGCGCAAGCCGGGGGCGATCGTCGTGGACCTCACCGAGGTGACCTTCCTCGACTCGACGGGCGCGCGCCTGCTCTACGAGGCGCAGCGGCGGGCCGGTGACTGGCGCTTCGCCGTGATCAACGGCCGGGGGCCGGCCCATCAGGCGCTGACGCTCACCGGCCTCGACAGCCACCTCGAGACCATCGAGGACCTCGACCAGCTCAACGGCTCGGGCTGAGCCGGGCGAGCCGCGGCGGCTCGCCCGGCGTCTCAGCCGACCCGCGCCCCCCGCAGGGCCGGCAGGACCCGCTCGCCGTAGGTGGCGATGGCGCCCTCCGGGTCCGCCCCGGAGACGTTCATGAGCACCACGATGGTCGCGCCGAGCCGCTCGACCTCCCGCACCCGCTCGGCGTGCTCCTCCGGGTCCGAGGAGATGATGAAGCCCTGCCGCAGCTCGTCGTCGGAGACCGTCTCCTGCGCGTGCCGCTGCATCTCGTCGGGATCGTGCCAGTCGTCGGTGAAGAACCCGGGCACGAGGGCCGCCTTCCACACGGAGGCGCCGGCGAGGGCGGCCTCGTCGTCGCGGGCCCACGAGAACCCGGCGTGCATCAGGATCTCCCCGGGCTCCCGCCCCACGCGGCCGCACTCGTCGCGGTAGGCGGCGAGCACCGGCTCGGCCATCTCCGGGTCCGCCATCGTCCAGAGGCCGTCGCCCCGCCGCGCCGCCACCTCGGCGGCGCCCGGGTTGAAGGCCGACACGTACACGGGCACGCGGCGTCCCGGCAGGCTGTGCAGCCGCGCGCCGACGGTGCGGAAGTGCTCGCCCTCGTGGTTGACGACCTCCCCGTCCAGGAGGCGGGTGATGATGT
Source organism: Miltoncostaeaceae bacterium (assembly GCA_963808825.1). GTDB lineage: Bacteria > Actinomycetota > Thermoleophilia > Miltoncostaeales > Miltoncostaeaceae > DATAGF01. Next base: position 33,407 of record CAWEGW010000007.1, read on the forward strand.
CGAGGGCCTCGTCGAGGCGCGCGAGCTGCTCCTCGGGCTCCGGCCACCGCATGCCGCAGGGGGTCTCGTTGAGTGACTCGCCCGAGCCGGCGCCGAGGTAGGCCCGGCCCGGGAACATGATCTCGAGGGTCGCGAACGCCTGGGCGACGACGGCTGGGTTGTAGCGGTACACCGGCGCGGTCACGGCCGAGCCGAGGGCGACCCGCTCGGTGGCCGCGCCGGCCGCGCCCAGCCAGACCCACGCCTGCCCGGACTCGCCGGGCGTCCACCAGGGCTGGAGGTGGTCGCTGCAGCAGACGCCGTCGAAGCCGGCCCGCTCCGCCGCGACCGCCTGGCGCAGGAGCGCGTCGGGCGGGACCTGCTCGTGGGCGAGGGCGAGATGGTGGCGGACGGCGGTCACCGGACGACCCTCACCTGGCCGTCCCCGTGCGGCGCGAGCGGCGGCGTGGGGGCCCCGGCGCGGTCGGCCACCCCGTGCAGCAGCTCGGTCAGCGCCTGCGCGCTGGTGTGGCGCGGCGCCCAGCCCAGGGCGCGCCGCGCGCGCGCCGTGTCCATGATCGGCACGGCGAGCGCCATGTCCAGCCAGCCGGGGCCGGTCGGCTGCAGGCGCAGGCGCCAGGTGATCCAGACCAGGCTGCGGGCGAGGCCCGCCGGCACCCGGATGGTCCCGGCGTCCAGCGCCTCGGCCAGGGCGGCCGGGTCGAGGAAGGGCTCCGCGGCCACGTTGAACGCGCCGCTGACGTCCCGCGTCAGCGCGAGCCGGTAGGCCTGGGCCGCGTCGTCGGAGTGGACGGCCTGGAACCGGAGCCCGGGGATGTCGGGCACGCGGGCGATCCGGGACGGGCGGGCCGCGAACGGCGGCAGGAGCCGCCCCGCGAACAGGCGCCGAACGCCGCTGGCCGCCTCGCGCGAGAAGCAGAGCCCGGGGCGCATGCGCACGACCCGCATCCCCGGCGCCGACCGCTCCACCTCGTCGAGCCGCCGCTCCGCCTCGGCCTTGTGGCGCGCGTAGTCGCTGCTCGGCGTGCCGCTCCGCGGCCACGACTCGTCCACCGCCCGGTGCTTCGGGCCCGGCGAGTACACGCCCACCGAGGAGGCGTGGACCAGCGCACCCACGCCGGCCTCGGCGGCGGCCTCGAAGACCCGGCCGCTGCCGACCACGTTGGTGCGCCAGAGCGCCCGCGGGTCGCGCGAGGGCTGGATCGCCCACGCCAGGTGGACCACCGCGTCGGCGCCCTCGAAGGCCGGCCCCAGGTCGTCGCTCGCGACGTCGAGCGCATGCCAGGTCGTCTTCGGCGGGCGGACGGCGGGCGCGCGGCGGGCGATGCCCACGATCTCGGCGACCGCCTCGTCGGCGAGCAGCGCCCGGATCAGCGCCGTGCCGACGTTGCCGGTCGCTCCCGTGATGACCACGCGCACGGGCGCTCTGTTCCCAGCGCCTCCGGCCGGAAAACCGAGCGTTTCGCGGGCGCGGGCCCCGGGAAACCACGGCGGGGCGAGGGAGGAGGGGGGGACGATGGGCGGCGCCCGCGCGCAGGAGCGGACGATCGAGGTGCTGGACCCGGCCAGCGGCGAGCACGTCGGGCGGGCGGAGGCGGCCGGCCCGGCGGAGGTCGAGCGCGCCGTCGCGGCGGCCGCGGCGGCGCAGGGCGACTGGGCGAGGAGGGACCCGGCGGAGCGGGGGCGCTGCCTCGCCGCCGCGGCCGAGGCGGTGCTCGCCCGCGCCCCCGAGCTGGCCGAGCTCCAGACCCGCGAGAACGGGCGGCCGGTCGGCGAGTCGCTGGCCGGCGTGCTGGCGGGCGCGAGCACGCTTGAGGAGTTCGCGCGCCTGGGGCCGCTCCACGGCGGCGGCTCGCTTCGCGGCGCCTGGGACGCGCTCGACGTCGTGCTGCCCGAGCCGCGCGGGGTCGCCGCGGCGCTGGTGCCCTGGAACGACCCGGTCGCGATCGCCTGCGGCCCGATCGGCGCGTGCCTGGCGACCGGCAACGCGCTCCTCCTCAAGCCATCCGAGAAGACCCCGCTCTCGAGCCTGCTGCTCGGCGAGATCGTGGCCGAGCACCTGCCCCCCGGGGTCCTCACGGTCCTGGCCGGCGGCCCGGACACCGGGCGCATGCTGGTGCGCGCCGGCGAGGTTGGCGTCGTGCTCCACACCGGCTCGGTCGCCACCGGGCGCGAGGTCGCGGCCGTCTGCGGCGAGCGCCTGGTGAGGGTGGTCGCCGAGCTCGGCGGCAAGGACCCCCTCGTCGTTGACGAGGACGTCGATCCCGCCTGGGCCGCCGCCCAGGCCGCCTCGGGGGCCTTCGCCAACGCGGGCCAGGTCTGCACCTCGGTCGAGCGCATCTACGTGCACGAGCGCGTCGCGGCCCCATTCGCGGAGGCCCTCGTGGCGTGCGCGGAGGGGCTGGTCCCCGGCCACGGGCTCGACGCCGGCACGACGCTCGGCCCGCTGATCGACGAGGGCCAGCGCGAGATCGTCCGCCGCCACGTCGAGGAGGCGCGCGCCCGCGGGGCGCGCGTCCTGCACGGCGGCCGCGCGCCGGCCGGCCCGGGGTGGTTCTTCGAGCCCACCGTGCTGCTCGGCGCCGAGGACGACATGGCCGTGATGCGGGAGGAGACCTTCGGTCCGGTCGCCGCCGTGCGCGTCGTCCGCGACTTCGACGAGGGGCTGGCCGCCGCCGACGCCGGCGACCACGGCCTCGCGGCGACCGTGCTGACCGCCTCGCAGGCGCACGCGCAGCGCGCGATCCGCGGGCTCCGGGTCGGCACGGTGAAGGTGAACGCCGTCTGGGGCGGGGCGCCGGGCGGGTCGGCCGAGCCGCGCAAGGCCAGCGGCACCGGGCTCGGCTACGGGCCCGGGCTGATGGACGAGGTGACGGCCCGGAAGGTCGTCCACCTGGCTCCCGCCGATCGTTTCGACGCGCCCCGGTCCGGGTAGCCGCAGCCTCGTGGACGAGGATCGGGCACGGGCCCTGCTGCGGGGCGAGCTCGCGGACGTTGACCGCCGCGCCCGGCCGGAGCGCTGATGGCCGACGCGGAGCTGGGCGTCGCGGCGGCCCAGGAGCTCCAGCGGCTCCGCGACGAGGGCTGCCAGGTCATCGGCCCCGGGCCGGTGACGGCCGGCCAGACCTCGCCCGCGGGGCCGGTCCGCGATCCGCTGCCGGGCAGCCACGTCCAGATCCGCTGCGGCGACCGCTTCGTCGAGGGCCTCGGCGGGACGCCCGACGAGGCCGCTGGGACGCGATCGCCAAGCTGCGCGGCTACGACCCGACGGGATCGGTCATCGCCTGACCGCCGGCCGCGGGCCGTTTGCCCCCGGCGCCCCGGGGTACCGGCAGCGGGACCACGACCGAGGGAGCCAGGCTGATGATCCTGCGCATCGACCGCTTGCAGACGGAGCTGCCGCCGCCGTCCGACCCGGACCCCGCCGGCGCCGCCGTCGTCCAGGAGCTGATGGGCGGCCGGTTCGGCGAGATGTCCACCTTCATGAACTACACGTACCAGTCGTTCAACTTCCGCGGCCGCCAGAAGGCGCGCCCGTTCTACGACCTGATCGCCAACATCGCCGCGGAGGAGTTCGGCCACATCGAGCTCGTGTCGGCCGCGATCAACACGATGCTCACGGGCGCCTCGCCGACGAAGAACTCGTCCCCGACCTTCGGGTCCGGCGCCCGTCGGCCGCCACCGGCCCGGTGAACCGCCAGCACTTCGTCGCCGGTGGCCAGGGGACGCTCCCGCAGGACTCGATGGGGAAGCCCTGGAACGGCGACTACGTCTTCTCGTCCGGCGACCTGGTCGAGGACCTGACCCACAACTTCTTCCTCGAGACCGGGGCCCGCAAGGGCAAGCTGAAGGTCTACGAGTCGTCGACCACCCGGCCGCCCGGGCGCTCACCGGCTACCTGCTCGTGCGCGGCGGCGTGCACCAGGTCGCCTACGCCCGCGCGCTCGAGAACCTCACCGGCGCCGACCTCACCAAGCTGTTCCCGGCGCCGCGCATCCCCACCGAGAAGATCCCGGAGTGCAAGCCGCACATCGAGCGCGGCGACCACCTGCGCTCTACCGCTTCTCGCCGACCGACTACCAGGAGATCGCGGCCGTCTTCAACGGCCCGCACCCCGAGACGGGCGAGGAGCTCGAGGTGGTCGACCAGGCGCCCGAGGGCGTGCCGCCGCACGACCTGCCCCCGCAGCCGGCCGTGTTCGCGCCGGACTACGCGCCGGAGGAGATCGCCGAGATCGCCGCGAAGCTCCGCAAGAAGGCCGGCCTGCCCGACGAGCCCACCGGCGTCGTCGCGAACGGCTCGGGCGCCAAGCGCGCGGGCAAGGCGAAGTCCGGCCGCGCGAAGGCCAAGCGCTGAGCGGCGCGGGTCAGAAGACGCCGCGGTAGAGCGAGCAGCCGCGGCAGACGCCGGGCGGCTCGTCGCCGCTCAGCGCCTCGCGGAACTCGGCGTAGGCCTGGCCCGCCCAGACGCCGGACGGCCCTCGCGCGTGTCGCCGAGGACGGCGCGGTCGGCGCCCATGACCATGCAGCACGGCTGGACGCGCCCGTCGTGGGTGACGTACGCCGACTCGGAGGGCCAGTGGCAGCCGGGCGTGCCCGGCGCACGCGGCGCGCGCTCGGGCTGCTCGAGCCGCGGCAGGCGTAGCTCGACGCCGCGGCGCTCGGCCTCTTCGCGCGCGACGGTCGAAGACGCGCTCCGCATGCGCGGCTCGGCGTCGGCCCAGAGCGCCTCCTCCTCGGTGAAGCGCCGGATGTCGGCGTAGTCGCCGAACGGGTCGGTGTCGTCGAAGGCGTGGGAGAGGTTCTGCACGTGGACGCCGCCCCACGCCCCACTCGTCCGCGAGCCGGACGACGGCGGGCAGCTCCTCGAGGTTCCGGCGCATGGCCACGAAGACGAGCGACGCGCGAGGGCGCTCGGCACGCAGCCGGCGCATGCGTGGCGGTGAACGCCCGGACGTTGCGCGGCCACGCGCTCGAAGTCCGATCCATCCCGGATCGCCTCGTAGGTCTCGGCCGTCGCTCCGTCCAGCGAGACGTGCAGCCAGTCGAGGCCTGCGCGCACCAGCCGCTCGCCCGCGCCTCGGTGAGCAGCGTGCCGTTCGTGTTGAAGCCCATGCGGATGCCGCGGGCGGCGGCGTACTCGATCATCGCGAACAGGTCGGGCGCGAGCAGCGGCTCGCCGAGGCCCTGGAGCGTGAGCATCCTCGAGGTCGGGCAGCTCGTCCACGATGCGCCTGGAAGGTGTGAAGGCACATCGCGCCCTCGACGCCGGCCCAGCTTGGGCCGGTAGCGGACGAGGCACATCGTGCAGGCGAGGTTGCAGGCGCCCGTGACCTCGACCTGGATCTCGCGCGGTAGCGGCGGCGCGCGAATGCGACGGCGACGGTCACCGGGCGAGAGGGTACGCGGCGCTCAGGCCGGTGCCGAGGGTGAAGAGCTCGCGGACGACCTCGTCGACGCCGAGATGCCGAGCAGGCCCGGGTCGGTCGCGGTCGGCCGTGAGGGTCGCCGCTGCGCGACCCGCCCAGAGGACGCGGTGCTGCGGCCGGTCGGCGGGCGGGCCCCAGCGGGCGGGCGAGGTGGGGCCGAAGAGCACGACCGACGGCGTGCCGAGGGCGGTCGCCAGGTGCGCGACGCCGGTGTCGCCGCAGACGACGCGTCCGGCGGCGGCGACCGCGGCCGCGAGCTCGACCAGGTCGGTGCGCCCGGCGAGCACCGTGCCGTCGGCGGGAGCCCGGCCAGCTCGGCGACCGCCGCGGGCCAGGGCGACCTCGTCCGGGCCGCCGGTGACGACGACGCGCCGGCCGGCCGGCCCGCTCGGCGCGCGCGACCGCGGCGAAGCGCTCCGCCGGCCAGCGCCGCGCCGCGCTCGGCGGCGCCGGGGTGGACGACGCGTCGCGCCGCGGCGGCGGGCGGCGGGTCGACCGGGCGGCGGATCGAGGTCGAGGCGCCCCGGGTCGGCCGGGATCCCGTACTCGGCGCAGCAGGCGGCACCAGCGCTGCGACCTCGTGCTCGTCGGCGCGCCACGCCGGGCCCGTCGACGCCTCGGGCACGTCGGCGTGGCGAAGGCGATCAGCCGCGCCGCGGCCGCGCGGCCAGCGAGCACGCGGTGGCTCTCGGGGCCGCGGCCGTGCAGGTTGACGGCGACGTCGGCGCCGGCGAGCGCTGGCCGGCAGCGGCTCGAGCGGGCCGGCGCGGCACGACCTCGTCGACCGCGCCCGCATGGCGCGCGAGCGGCGCCAGCGGCCGGCGGCGCGGCGAGCAGGCGCCGGTGGCCCGGGAAGGCGTCGCGCGAGCGCGCGCGAGCGCGGGCACGGCCGTGAGCAGGTCGCCGAGGCCCAGCGCCCGGAGGGACGCAGCAGCGGCGTCTGCACGGCCAGCGACGGCCAGGAGGGCTCGGCGCGACGACGACAGCTCGCGCACCTCGCACGCCGGGCGGCTGCGGCAGCGCGAACAGCACGGCGGCGGCGACGTCCTCGGGCCGGTTGAGCTGCGCGTCGGCGCCGGGCCGGTACTGCTCGGCGCGGCCGTCGAAGAACGCGCGTCTGCATGCCGCCGGGCACGAGCAGCGTGACGCCGACGCGGCCGGCCGGTCTCGGCGGCGAGCGCGCGCGTGAAGCCGACGACGCCGAACTTGCTCGCGCAGTAGGCGGTCGCGTCCGGCAGCGCCCGGCAGCCGAGCGTCGAGGCGACGGTCACGACCCGCCCGCCGCGAGCGCTCGAGCGCCGGGCAGCGCGGCGCGCACGACCGCGGCGGTGCCCGAGCAGGTTGACGGCGACGACCCGCTCCCAGGCCTCGGCCTCGACGTCGCTCGAGGTCGCCGCACGCGTCGATGCCGGCCGCGGTCGACCACGCCGTCGAGCCGCCCGTGGCGCTCGGCCACGCGCCGCCACGGCGCCTCGGCCGCCGCGCGCGTCGGCGAGGTCGACGCGCTCGCGGTCGCAGGCCGTCGCCGGGCCGGCCTGAGGTCGAGCACGACCGGCGTGCCGCCGGCGTCGCGGACGGCGCCGGCGACCGCGGCGCCGAGCCCCGAGGCGCCGCCGGTGACGAGCGACGCGCGCCCGAGGTCATCAGCGTTCGGCACGGACGCAGCAGCCTCCTCGATGAGCCGGGTGGTGGAGCGGCCGGCGACGTAGGGCAGCGACGACGACGCGCGCCGCCGTCGCTCGCGGACGGCGCCGGCCTCGGGGAGCTCGGCCGCGTCGTAGTCGCCGCCCTTGGCCCAGACGTCGGGCCGCAGCTCGGCGAGCGCGCGCTCGGGCGTGTCCTCGTCGAAGACGACGACGGCGTCGACGCAGCGCGAGCGCCCGCAGCACCGCCGCGCGGTCCGCCTGCGCGCACCAGCGGCCGGTCGGCGCCCTTGAGGCGGCGCACCGACGCGTCGGAGTTGAGCAGCACCACCAGGCAGTCGCCGAGCGCGCGGGCCGCCTCGAGCATGGCGACGTGGCCGGCGTGCAGCAGGTCGAAGCAGCCGCCGGTGGCGACGACGGTGCCGCCCGCGCGCGCACGGCGCGGCCGCCACCCCGGTGGGCGTCGGCCGGCGCCGCCGCGGCCGCCAGCGCAGCGCGCCGGCCCCGCCCGGCGGCGACGAAGGCCGCCGCGGCGTCGACGGCCGCCGCGCACGGCGCCTCGGCGGGCGCGCGCCGCGCCGCGAGCGCGGCCGTCGCCGTGGCCGCGAAGCGGTCGCCGGCGCCGCAGGGTCGCCGCCCGCGACGGCGCGGCGGGGACGCGGACGACTCGCCGCGCTCGCCGGCGAGCACCGCGCCGCGCTCGCCCGACGCGTCACGGCGACGGCGCGCGCGCCGGTCGCCGCCGCGGATGCGCTCGGCCTGGCCAGGCCGCCGTCCGCTCGGCGCCGGCCAGCCGGCGCGCCTCGGCCGCGTTCGGGCGTCACCAGGGCGGCGCCCCGCGACCGGCGCCGGCGCCGCGCGGGTGCGGGTCCCAGACGAGCGGACGCGGCGTCCAGCTCCGCGAGCAGCGCGCGCAGCGGCGGCGACGCGGCGACCCCGCGGCCGTAGTCGGCCACGAGCACCGCGTCGGCGCGCGCGCAGGGCGGCGACCGCCGCGTCGCCCGGCGGCCGCACCGCCGGGGCCGCCGCCCTCGCGGTCGAGCCGCACCAGCGACCTGACCGTCGGCGCGCACGCCGGATCTTCTCCGGCGTGCTCCCGCCGAGCGCCGAGGTCGACGACCTCCACGCCCGCGTCGCCGCGAGCAGCCGCGGCGAGCAGCTCGGCCCGCCGCGTCGCCTGCGAGCGCCGTGACGAGCGTCGACGTCGGACGCCGTCGGCCGCGGCCAGCAGCGCCGCCGCCAGCGCCGGCGCCGCCGGGCCGCTCGCGCGGCTCGCGGCGTCGCTCGACCACGGGCACCGGCGCGTCGGGGCAGAGCCGCTCGGCGCGCCCGTCGACGTCGCGGTCGAGCAGCGCGTCGCCGACGACGACCAGGCGCGTCACGATCATCCTGCCGCCGCCTCGAGCAGCCGGCGGCCCGCGCGGCCAGCGCGTCGTCGACTGCCGCGCAGAGCAGGTGGACGGCCACCTGGTGCACCTCCTGGACCGTCGCGGTGCGAGCGGGCCTCGACGGTACAGCGCCTCGTCGCACGCCGCCGCGAGCGGGTTGGGCGCCGGGCCCGTCAGCGCCCAGATCTCAGGCCGCCCGCCCGCGCCGGCCTCGACGGCCGCGACCAGGTTGTCGCTGCGCGCCCGAGGTCGACAGCGCCAGCAGCACGTCGCCGGGCCGGCCGTGGGCGCGCACCTGGCGCGCGAACGCCTCTCGCGAGCGCCGTAGTCGTTGACGATCGCCGTGAGGCTCGAGGTGTCGGCGTGCAGCGCGAGCGCGCTCAGCGGCGCGGCGCTCGTCGCGGTAGCGGCCGACGAGCTCGGCGCGTGAGGTGCTGGGCCTGGGCCGCGCTGCCGCCGTTGCCCGCCGCGAGCAGGCGCCCGCCGGCCGCGCAGCACGGCGCGCCAGGCGCGCGCCCCAGTCGCTCGAGCCGTCCACCTGCGCTCGTCGAGGCGTCGAGCGCCGCGTGCAGCGCGGCCGAGGTGCTCGCGCGCCGCCGCTCACCGCCGCGCCTCCTCAGCGCGCGCCGCGCGGGCCGCGACCGGCGGCACGCGGCGTAGGCGGCCAGCGTCGCCCGCGGCGACGCGCTCCCAGGTGTAGCGCTCGCGCGGCCCGGCGGACGCCCGCGTCGCCCATGCGCCGCCCAGCGCCCGGGTCGGCGAGGAGGTCCGCGCACCGCCTCGGCGATCGCCGCCGGGTCGCGCGGCGGCACGTGGACGCCGGTCACGCCGTCGACCACGGTGTCGATCAGCCCGCCGACCGCGGACGCGACCACGGGCACGCCGCAGGCCATCGCCTCGAGCGGGACGATGCCGAACGGCTCGTACCAGGGCACGCAGACGACCGCGTCGGCCGAGCGCAGCAGCGCCGGCACCTCGTCGCGCGCCGATGCGCGCCGCGCAGGTCGACCCGGTCGGCGACGCCCGCCCGCCGCGCGAGCGCGCGCAGGCGCCGGGCCTCCGGGTCGCCGCCGAGCGCGTCGCGCGGCGGCCCGCCGGCCGACGACCAGCTCCGCGCCCGGGCAGGCGCGGGCAGCGCGCGCGATGACGTTGCCGACGCCCTTGCGCTCGACGAGCCGGCCCGACGCAGACGATGCGGCGCGGCCCGGCGGCGCGGCTCGCGCGGGCCCGTCCGGCCGGAAGCGCTCGACGTCGACGCCCGCACGGCACGACGGAGAGGCGGCCGCGGTCGGCGCCGAGCCGCACGCAGCTCGAAGACCTCGTCGCTGCAGGTGGCGACGATCGCGGTCGGCCGCGGCGCAGGATCGCCCGCTCGCTCGGCGTCGCGCTCGCGGCGGGCTGGTGTCCGCGGCGCCCTGGTGGCGGCGCTTGACGACGCCGAGCGCGTGGAAGGTGTGGACGACCGGCACGCCGAGCGGCCGCGGCGGCGGCCAGCGGCGGCGCGGCCGGACATCCAGAAGTGCGAGTGGACGACGTCCGGGCCGGTGCCGCGCGCCAGGCCTCGCGCGAGCCGCTCCGCGAAGTCGGTCCATGTGCGGCAGCAGCGTCGTCCTTGGGGACCGGCGCGCGGCGGGCCCGGCGTCGACGTGGCGCGACCGTCCACCCCGGGCGCCGAGCGGCACGCGCTCGCGGGAGCCGGGGTCGTCGCGCCGCGTGTGCACGACCACCTCGTGCGCCGCGGCGGGCCGAGCGCCGCGCGCCAGCGCGGCGACGTGGACGTTCTGCCCGCCCGCGTCGACCCCGCCGAGCGGCGGCGAGCGGGCTCGCGTGCTCGGACACCATCGCGACCCTCATCGCGCCACCTCCTCAAGGAGCGCGTCCCAGTCGTCGAGGAACCGGCTCGAGCCCGTAGCGGCTCGAGCGCCGCCTCGCGGGCGCCGCCCCCATCGCGCCGCGCCCGCTCCGGGTCCTCGGCCAAGCTCGGCGAGCGCCGAGCGCAGGATCGTCGAGTCCGGTTCGAGACCACCCCGGCGCCGGGCGGCACGGCCTCGGCCACCTCGGTCGTGGCGAGCGCGACCACCGGCATGCCGAGGTGCATCGCCTCGATCAGCGACAGCCCGAGCGACGTCCAGCGGATCGGGTGCAGGTAGACGCGGCGGCGCGCCATCTCGTCGTGCAGCCGCGCCTGGGGCAGGTCCTCGATGCCGCCGAGTCGCGCCGGCGTCGATGCCGAACAGGTCGACCGGCACGGCTGCCGAGCAGCGCGGCAGCAGGTCGGTGCCGGTCACGCGCGCCCGGCGGACCGGCCTCGTTCACGACCACCGCGGCGCGCGCGAGCTCGCCGGTGTAGCGGTGGCCGGGGTCGACGATGCCGTGCTCGATCACGCGCGCGGGCGTCGTGCCGGTGTCCCAGAAGAGCGCGTTGAAGTGCGTGACGTGGACGAGCGTGAGGTCGGGCCGGTCGGCGGCCGGGTGGCGCATGTCGTTGATGCGGCCCTGCGGCGCGTTGTGCTCGAGGTAGACGGCGGGCACGTCGCGGCCCGGGGCGGCGGCCGAGCCAGCGCTCGGCCAGCGCCTCGTCCTCCGGGCGCTGGAGCGACCACGACGTCGACCTCGGCGTCGCGGGCCAGCTCGGCGGCGCACCTCCACGGCCGCGCCGGGCCAGGTCGTAGGTCTGCGCCCGGCCGCGGCCGTCGGGGCCGCGGTCCGGCAGGACCGGGACCAGGTACTCGTGCGGGCCCTGGACGAAGCGCCGTCGTCCAGGCGCCGTGGACGTGCCAGACGAGGACGCTCAGGCCGCCGCGCTCCGCCACGGGCTCCGCCGCGCGCCAGGCGCTCGACGGCCGCGACGACCGTCGCGACCGGCGAACCGTCGAGGCACGGGTGGCCCGGCACCGGGCAGACCCGCGCGCGGCAGCCCGCGCAGGGCACGTGCTGGTCGCCGAGCAGCACGTACGGCACCCGCCAGGGACGCCAGCGCACGGCCGGGACCGTCGGCGCGAACAGCGAGACGACCGGGGTCGCCGACGGCCGCGGCCAGGTGCGCGGGGCCGGTGTTGCCGACGACGACGCGCGCGCGCGCCCGCCAGCACGCCCGCCAGCTCGGCGAGCGTCGTCGCGGCCGCCGAGGTCGACGACGCCCGGGCGCGGCGCCCCGCCACGCGGCGGTGAGCGCCCGCTCGCCCGGGCCGCCGGTGACGACGACGGCGTGGCCCGCGCGCCGCAGCAGCTCGACGAGCCGCGGTGCGAGACGCGGGTCCCAGGCGCGGGCGGGCACCGAGGCGCCGGGGTGGACGACGACGTAGCCGCCGGCGGAGCCGGCCGCCGGCGGGCGGCACGGGATCACGGCAGCCGCCCGTCGTCGCCGGGCGGCAGGTGGTAGCCGGCGCGCGGCCAGCAGCGACGAGGGAGCGCTCGACCTCGTGCACGTCGTCGTCGACCCGGTGGCGCACGTCGAGCAGCGAGCCGGGGTAGTCGGCGCTGATCGCGGCGATCCGGGGGACGCCGGCCAGGCGCAGCACCAGCGCCGCGGCAGCGGGCTCTGGTGGAACGAGGTGAGGACGATCGGCCTCGTCCGGCGCCCGCTCCGCGATCGCGCGCGACCAGCGCCGAGCACGTCGTCCCGGGCGACCGGGCCCGGGCTCGGGGTCGATCCACGGCAGCGCGCCAGACGAGCACCTCGTCGACGCCGGGCAGCAGCGCGGCGGCCGCCCGGCCCGCGCGGGCCGCACGAGCAGCGTCACGCGGTCCGGCGCCGGCGGCGACCGCCCGGACCGCGGGGCCGGCGAGCAGCACGTCGCCGTCGTTGTCGAGCCGGACGACGAGGCACGTGGCCGCGTCACCGCGGCGCCCCCAGCAGCAGCTCGACCGCGGCGACGCAGGTCGGGCGCGACCACGACGCGGCGCCGCGACCACCTCGGCCGCCGCGTGCGGGCGGTCGGCACCAGCACGGCGCGGGCGCCGGCCGCGCGGGCGGCGTCGACGTCGGCGCCGATGTCGCCGACGACCGCGCACCGGCTCGGGCGGCCACGCCCAGCGCGCGCGGCCGCGTCGAGCACAGCCCGGCTGCCGGCTTGCGGCAGCCGCAGCCGTCGTCCGGCCCGTGCGGGCAGACCAACCACGGGCCGAGCGGCGCCGAGCAGCTCCTCGACGCGCCCGTTCACGGCCGCCACCTCCTCGGGCGTGAGCAGGCCGCGCGCGACGCCGCTCTGGTTGGAGACCACCGCCGTCGGGATGCCCGCGCGCGCGCAGCCGCTCGAGCGCCTCGCGCGCCCCCGGCAGGGCCGGACGAGCGCCGGGTCGCCGTTGTAGGGGACGTCCTCGACGAGCGTGCCGTCGCGGTCGAGCAGCACGGCCGACGGCCTGGGCGCCGCGCCGCGGCCGCGGTGCGCGGCGCGGTCGGCCAGCAGGCGCCGGCGCCGCAGCAGCCCGCGAGCGAGCCAGGTCGCCGCGGCGGGATGCGCGGCGCTGGTCGCGGCCATCGTCGCGACCTCGCGCGGCGTGCGCGGGCCGGGCGCGATGCGGCGCCGCGCGCCAGCTCGGCCGTGCCCGCGAGCCAGGCGGCGCCGAGCGCGGCCGCCGGGCGCCGCCGCGCGGCCGAGCAGCGGCGAGCCGCGGCCGCCGCAGCCGGCGGCGGCGCGTCGCGAGGTGGCGCGGCCGGCGGCCGCGCGGCGCGCCGGCGCGCTCGCGCCAGCCGCGCCCGTGGATGGCGCCGCATCAGGGCGTCGTCGGCGTTGCCGGCCTGGAGGCGCAGCGAGACCAGCGGGCCGGCCGGCCGGACCGGGTGCGCGACCGCCGGCGCCCGCCGCGACGAGGCGGCCGCCGGCGGCCGTCGAGGCGCAGGCGCGAGGTCGGCGTCCTCGCGGTAGGCGCGCGGGAAGCGCTCGTCGAAGCCGCCGACGCCGCCGAGCGGCCGCGCGGCGGTAGGCCATGTCCGCGGTGGCCCAGCGGGCGCGCCGCGAGGCCGGCGACGTTGCGCTCCCAGTCGGTCGGGCGCCGGTCGGCCGGCAGCGGCACGTCGATCCGCCCCTGGCTCGCCGGCGACGTCCGGCGGCAGCCCGTCGAGGTCGGCGGCCAGGCGCGCGCGCCAGTCGGGCTCCGGGACGACGTCGTCGTCGAGGAACGCGACCCACGGCGCGCCGGCCAGCGCGCCAGCCGATGTTGCGCGCGGCGGCCGGCCCGGCGCCGCGGCCGCGCACGACCGCGCACCTCGCTCGGCGCGGCCGCCGCGAGCGGCTGTCGAGCGCGGGCTCCGGGACGCCGGCGGGCGGTCGTCGACGACGATCACGCGGCCAGGCGCGGGCCCTCGCCGCCGCCGAGCGCCGCGAGCAGCGGCGCAGGGACGGCCGCCCGACGCGTCGGGACACGACGTCGACGGTCGTCACGGCCGCGCGTCCGTGCAGCCGCCCGGCGCGACGAGGAACGGGCCGATCGCGAGCGCGTCGACCGGCGCCGAGCCGAAGCACTCGAGCGCGTCGCGGGGGTCGTCCACCATCGGCCGGCCGGCGGTGTTGAGGCTCGTGTTGACGACACGGGCACGCCGGTGCGCCGCTCGAAGCCTCGGCAGCATCCGCGCCACCAGCGGCTCGCTCGCCGCGGTCGACCGTCTGGATGCGGGCGGTGCCGTCGACGTGGACGACCGCGGGGATGCGGTCGCGCCCAGCCGGGCCGCACGCGGTGGGTGAAGAGCATGTACGGGCTCGGCAGCGGCCCCTCGAAGATCTCGGCCGCCCGCTCGGCGAGCACCATGGGCGCGACCGGCCGGAACTGCTCGCGGCCCTTGACGTCGTTGAGCCGCTCGAGGTTGTCGGGCGCGCGGGTTGGCGAGCAGGCTGCGATGGCCGAGCGCCCGCGGGCCGTACTCGCTGCGGCCCTGGAACCAGGCGACGACCCCGTCCGCGGCGAGCACCGCGGCGACGGCGTCGGCGATGTCGGCCGGCCGCTCGTACGGCGACGCCGCGCCTCGCGCGAGGATCGGCGCCGAGCTCCTCGTCGCTCCACTCGCGCCCGAGCGCGGCGGTGCGCATCGGCCGGACGTCGTCGCCGAGCCCGTGCGCGACGTGCAGCGCCGCGCCGAGCGCGGTGCCCGCGTCGCCCGCGGCCGGCTGCACCCAGACGTCGCGGAACGGGCCGTGCTCGGCCAGGCGCGAGTTGGCGACGCAGTTGAGCGCGACGCCGCCGGCCAGCGCGAGCCGCGTCCTCGCCGGTGCGCCTCGTGCAGCCAGCCGGCGAGCTCGAGCAGCACCTCCTCGAGGCGGCGCCTGCACGCTCGCGGCGAGGTCGGCCGTGCTCGCGCACTCGCCGATGCGGCGCCGCCCAGTCGATCGGCGCGACGGTGAAGCCGCCGTCCGCCCGTCACGCGCACGGCCTGCCGGAAGAGGCGGCGAGCGCCAGCGGGCGCGCCGTAGGAGGCGAGCGCCATCACCTTGTACTCGTCGCGACGAGCGCCGGAAGCCGAGGTGCTCGGTCAGCTCCTCGTACATCAGGCCGAGCGAGTGCGGCAGCGCCTGGGTCGGCCAGCACCTCGAGCCGCCCGTCGCGCCAGTGGCCCGCCGAGGTACGAGGCGCGCTCGCCGCGGCCGTCGAGCACCATCACCGCGCAGTCGCTCGAAGCGGCGAGGCGAGGTAGGCCGAGGCGGCGTGGGCGACGTGGTGGGGGACGAAGCGCACCCGCTCCGGGTCGAGCCCGGGCAGCGCGGTCGACAGGAAGCGCGGCGCCCGGCGGACGTAGAGCGTCCGCAGGCCCTCCCAGTCGTCCGGCCGTGACGTCGCCGTCGAGCACGGCGCCAGCGCGCGGGTCGTAGGAGTAGGCGACCGCGTCGAGGTCGGCCGGCTCGAGCCCGGCCGCGCTCAGGCACCAGCGCGCCGCTGCTCGGGCAGCTCCCAGGTGGAGAACGGCACCGGCGCCTTGCCGTGCTTGCGCCGGCTGAAGCGCTCCTCCTCGGCCGCGGCCACGATCTCGCCGTCGACGACCAGCGCGGCGGCAGGGTCGTGGAAGACCGCGTTGACGCCGAGCACGTTCATCAGCGGGCCTCCGGGTCCGGAGGAGCGGTTTACCCCCGGGGGGTGAACCGCGGGGAGCCGCCGGTACCCGAGGCCGCACGGCGACAAACGCTCGCGGGCACGCCCCCGGTGGGGCACGTCTCACCGGTCGAGTTTTGCGGCTCTCCCCGGAGGGGAGTCGCCTCCTGTGTCCTCGCCGACGATCGGGCCGCCGGCCCGCAGCCCCGACCGCGAGCGGCTGATTCTCGAGCACATGGCGTTCGTCCACGCCCTGGCGCGGCGCTACGCCGACCGGGGCGAGCCGCTCGACGACCTGGTGCAGGCCGGGATGGTCGGCCTCGTGAACGCGGCCGACCGCTTCGACCCGGCGCGGGGGAGCGACTTCCGCTCCTTCGCCGCGCCGACCGTCCTGGGGGAGATCCGGCGCCACTTCCGCGACCGCACCTGGGCGGTGCGCGTGCCCCGCTCGGTCAAGGACGACGTGGCCAGGATCGCTCAGACGGTCGGGCGGCTGCAGGGGACGCTCGGGAGGAGCCCGAGCGTCCGGGAGATCGCCGCGGAGGCGGACATCTCCTCCGACCGGGTCCTCGACGCCCTGGCCGCCCAGAGCGCCTACCGGCCGGCCTCGCTGGCGCGTCCCGCCGAGGGCGACGGCCCGGAGGGCGAGCGCGAGGTGGCGACGGGCGAGGCCGGCTACGAGGAGGTCAACGACCGCATGGCGCTCGCCCACGGCCTGTCCAAGCTGCCGCCGCGCGAGCGCGTGATCCTCCACCTGCGGTTCAACGAGGGCCTGTACCAGTCGGAGATCGCCGCGCGGGTCGGCCTCTCGCAGATGCACGTCTCGCGGCTCATCGCGCGCGCCCTCGAGACGCTCCGCCAGGAGACCGAGGGCCTCTAGGCCGGCGCCTCCGCCTCGCGCTCGGCCAGCGCCGCCGGCACCAGCGCGAGGCGCTCGCGGTCGATCGTCGCCCGCTGGGTCGCGGCCCGCGCCATGAGGTCGGGCAGGTCGAGCTCGGCGATCGCGGGGTCGGGGTCCGGGATCACGGTCAGCGACTCCCAGAGGCAGCGCTTGCCCTCGACGCCGAGCGAGAGGGTCTCGAGCGCGAGCATGGTGCCCTGCGCCTGGTCGCCGGTGGTGGCGCCGCTGAACTTCAGGGCGCCGATCTTCTCGGCCATCCACGTGAGGCCCTGCTTCACCGGGTTCGCGGTGGTGCCGAGACGCTCCATCAGCGCCTCGAGGGTCTGGCGGTCCTGCTCGATCTCGTCGGCGATCGTGGCCATGACCTCGCCGAGCGGGGTGCCCTCCGTCTGGGACGCGATCCGCCGCGCCGAGGTCGAGCCCCATCGTGGAGCCGGCCAGGTGGTCGTTGAGATAGACGTCCAGACCGGTCCGAGCCATTGCGTTCCTCCTCGTCCCGGCGGCCCGCGCGGCCGCGGTGCCCGGGTGCTACCCGCCGGCCCCGCCGCCCAAGCGGGGCGCCGGCCGCGCGTGGATCGCGCCGCGGGCGGGTACCGGGCGCCCACCGTCCAACCAAGGGGGTCGCCATGGCCACGACCAAGCGCCGCAACGGCAAGAAGAAGCTCGACAGCCAGCCGCTCATCCACCAGGAGGGGGCGGTCGTCCAGGACTTCGGCGACCTCCGCGACCTGCCGCTCGGCCTGAAGGCGGCCGCGCGCCGTGAGATCGCCGACGGCCTCAACCCGATCCTGGCCGACACCGTCGTGCTCTGGGCCCTCTACAAGAAGACCCACTGGCTCGTGCGCGGCGCGACCTTCTTCCAGCTCCACCTGCTGATGGACAAGCACGCCGAGGCGCAGCTCCCGCTGATCGACGCGATCGCCGAGCGCATCCAGACCCTCGGGGCGGTCGCCGTCGGGGACCCGCGCCATGCGGCCGAGCTGACGACCATCCCGCGCCCGCCCGACGGGGCCGAGGAGGTTCCGGCGATGCTGTCGCGCATCCTCGAGGCCCACGAGACGATCATCGACAAGGCCCGCGAGCTCGCCGGCCGCGCCGACGAGCTCGAGGACCACGCGACCAACGACCTGCTGGCGTCGGCGGTGCTGCCGACCAACGAGCTGCAGGTCTGGTTCGTCGCCGAGCACCTCGTGGACACGCCGCTGGTGCGCGCCTAGCGCAGCAGGGCGAAGGCGTGGGTCCACTCGTTGCTGAGGAGCCCCGGGATGCACCAGAGGATGCAGAGGGGCTCGATGGCGCGGGCGGACTCCACGCCGCCCATGTCGGCGGTCTCCCAGCCGAACTGGTCGAGGATCTCGCCCGCGGGTGCCCTTGGCGTCCGCGTCGTCGCCGCAGATGAACATCGTCGGCCGGCGGCCGCCGAAGTCGGGGTCCACCATGCGGGCGTTGCCCACCGAGCTGAAGCACTTCACGAAGCGGGCGCGCGGGGACCTGGCGCTGCAGCCGCTCCATCAGCGACTCGTCGAGGCTCGTGAAGTAGCGCAGCACGCCGTTCTCGGGCGGCGCGTCGGCGATCGGGTTCGTCGTGTCGAGCACCGGCTTGCCGGCCAGGTTCTCGTGCCCGGCCAGCTCCAGGACGTCCGCCGCCACGCCGCCCTTGACCGCCAGCACGAGCACGTCGCCGAAGGCCGCCGCGTCGGCGAAGGAGCCGACCGCCCCGGAGGGGTGCGCCGCCGCCCAGTCGTCGAGCTTGGCGCGGTCGCGCGTCCCCAGCGTCACCTCGTGGCCATGGGCGAGGAAGCCCGCGCCCAGCGTCCGCGCCACCTCACCCGATCCCAGGATCCCGACCCTCATGCCCGCCTCCTCGGTCGCGCGGGGAGCCGCGCCCCCGCTCAGCCCCGCCGTCGAGGAGGGCGGCGAGCAGGTCAACATAGTCGCAGAGGTGCCGCGGCGCCAGGAAGTCGCGGCGCACCCGCTCGCGGGCGGCCTCGCCCAGCCGCCCGGCCTCGACGAGCACGCCGTTCTCGCCGTCGTCGATCTGGTCGCGGATCCCGCCGACCGCGCCGGCGACGACCGGGCGGCGCTTCCACATCGCCTCCGTCACGGTCAGGCCGAAGCCCTCGCGCAGGCTCTTCTGCACCACGACGGCGGCGCGGCGCTGGAGCGCGTTCACGATCGCCGCGTTCTCCTCGAGGTTCGCCATGGGCAGGGAGGCGAGGTGGACCCGGCGCCGCATCTCGTGCGGCAGCGCCCGCCACTCGTCGGTGATCGCCGCGAGCGTCGCGGGCGCCTCGGGTCGTCGGCCACGACGTGACGTTCGGCCCGCGGTGCCGCCCGGCTCAGCCCGGCGGCTGGGGCCGGCGGCTCCACGCCGCGCCCGGCGCAGGTCGGTCGGCGCCCTCGGGCCCGACGCCCGGCGCGCCGCCTGCAGGCGTCGGCCAGCGCTGGCACGCTCGTCGCCGTCGAGCTCGGCCGGCGCAGCACGTGGAGCACGTCGTGCGCTGGCGAGGCGCGCCGGCGCCCGCCGATCGCATCCGCGGCGTCGATCCCGGCCCCGCGCGCGTATCCCAGCAGCGACGGCAGCATCTCGGCGACCCCGCCCCGCGGGCGGTCGAGTTCACGCTCCAGGCACCCGCCCGGCCATCGCCGCGGAGGCCCACCGCAGGCCCTCCCGCGCGCTCCAGGCCGCCGCCACAGCGACCCCGCGAGCTCGCGAGGTCGAGGGCCCAGACGGGCACCTCATTGGGGGCGGGGGCCGGCGCCCCGCCGCGTCCGGTGGCGCTCATCGCCGAGCGTCTACCCGCATCGCCGCGCCCTGACGCCGAGATCGTGCAACACCCGGCCGGACAGGCATCATGGACGTCGCAGGGTTCCGGCCGGCCCGGATCGGGCACGGGGAGCCCACACCCCTGAAGGGAGCGAGCATGGTTTCGCGCGACACGCGCATCGGAGGGATCAGCCTGGGCGGCATCCTGGTGATCGTCGGGATCATCGTCGCCCTCTTCTGGAGCATCATCCTCGGCGTGATCATCGCCCTCGTCGGCCTGATCGCCTTCGGCGGCTTCGTGCGGGGGAAGTGGTACTGAGCGCGTCCTGAGCGGCCGGGCGGGCGCCTGACGCCCGCCGGCGCGTCTGGCCGGGCGCGGATGGGTACGAGGGGGCATGGCCGAGCCGCCGACGATCGCCGGACCTCCGGACGCGCCCCCGCGCACGATGGCGGAGATGGTGGAGCGCGCGCCGTCGCGCGAGGTGCTGGTGCGACCGCGGACGGTGCTCGTGATCGCCGCAACGGCGCTCGCGGTCGCCCTCGTCGTCTGGGTGCTGCTCGAGGCCTGGCAGGTGGTGAGCTGGATCTTCATCGCGATCCTGTTCGCCATCGCACTCCAGCCCGCGGTCGATTTCCTGGAGCGGCGAGCGGTGCCGAGCGGCACCGCCGTGGCCCTGGTGTCCCTGGCCGCCCTCGTCGTCGTCGGGCTGCTCGCCTGGGCCGTCATCCCGCCGCTCGTGAGCCAGACGACGGAGCTGATCCAGGCGATCCCGGGCGCGATCGATGACATCACCGCCGGTCGCGGGCCGCTGGGCTTCCTGCAGTCGGAGTACGGCCTGGCCGACAGGGCCCGCGACTACCTCGAGGGCACGTCGGGCGAGGGGGTGCTCGGCGTCACGTCGCCCGCCCTCGAGGTGCTGCGCGGCATCCTCACCGCGGTCGTCGCGACCGTCACCATCTTCTTCCTGGTGTTCTTCCTCCTCCGCGAGGGGCGGCGCTGGGTCGGCGCCGGGGTGGAGCTCGTGCCCCCGTCCTCGCGCGAGCGCTGGGAGCGGGTGCTCGCCGGCGTGACGCGCACGATCCGCGGCTACGTCACCGGGAACCTGCTGATCAGCCTGATCGCCGGCGTCGTGGCCTACGTCACCCTGATGGCGACGGGCGTGCCCTATGCGCTGCCGCTCGCGGTGCTCGTCGCCGTGCTGGACCTGGTCCCGCTCGTCGGGGCGACGCTGGCCACCGTGGTGGCCGCCGGGGTGGCACTCGGCGAGGGGGTGCTCCCGTTCATCGTCGTGCTCGCGGTCTTCATCGCCTACCAGCAGGTCGAGAACCACCTGCTCCAGCCGCTCATCTACGGCCGCACGGTCCAGCTCTCGCCGCTCATGGTGCTGGTCTCGATCCTGCTGGCCGGCAGCATCGCCGGGATCGTCGGGGCGCTCATCGCGATCCCGATCGCGGGGTCGCTCCAGGTCGTGCTCGCCGAGCTGCTGGCGGCCCGCCGGGAGCGGATCCAGGCCCGGTGGAGCCCCGGCCAGGACTGACCGCCCCGCGCCCGTTCGGGTAGCGTCGCGGCCAGTGGAGCGGCATCCGACACCGGTCGCGGCCGAGAGCTTCGACCGGAGCGCCCCCGTCTACGACGGCCACGTCGCCGTCAACCGCGCCGGCGCGCGCCGGCTGGTGGCGTCGCTGCCCGAGGGCCGCTACCCGCGCCTCCTCGACGTCGGCTGCGGCACGGGCTTCGCGTCGCTCGAGGCCATCCGGCGGCTCGGCGTGGAGCGCCTCGTCGGCGTCGACGCCTCCGGGTCGATGCTCGACGTCTTCCGCGAGCGGCTGCGCGACCTCCCGGAGATCCGGGCAGAGCTCCAGGCGAGCGACGTCCTGGGGATGCGGGTCGAGGACGGGGGCGCCGACCTGGTGCTGTGCACCATGGCCCTGCACTGGTTCGGCGACCGCGCCGCCGCCGTCGAGCGCATGGCCCGCGCGCTCGCGCCCGGCGGGGTCCTCGGGATCCTGGCCCCCGGGCCGGAGCACGACCGCGAGACGGTCGCGCTCGTGCGCGCGACCGGCGACCCCCTCCTCGTGCGGCTGGCCGACTCGGTCGAGGACAACGAGATCGACCCCGAGGTCCTCGGCGGATGGCTCGCCGCGGCCGGGCTCGAGCCCGAGGACGTCTGGACCGAGACGCGCCTCCGCGCCGTGGCCCCGGCCGCCTACGGCGCACGCATGGAGGCGGTCGCGACCCATCTCTGGAGCGACCTCCCGGAACGGGAGCAGGCGGCGGTCGTCGCGCGCATGCACGCCCTGTTCGCCGCGGCGGCGGGCGGCGACGGCCGCTATCGCTACAGCTTCGTCAAGACCTTCGCGATCGCCCGGCGGGCGCGGTGACCGCCGGCCGCCTCCGCGAGGTCCCGATCCTGGCCGGGCTCGGCGACGACGAGCTCGCGCGTATCGCCTCGGTCGGCAGCGAGCGCCGCCTCGCCCCCGGCGACGTCCTCTTCCGCCAGGGCGAGCCCGCGGTGGCGTTCCACGTCGTGCTGGAGGGCGAGCTCGAGACCACCCGCGAGGTCGCCGGCGAGCAGATCCTGATGTTCAGCCACGGACCGGGCGGCTACCTGAGCGCGATGGCGCTCCTCACCGACACCCCCTATCGCGGCAGCACCCGGGCGGTCGCCGAGACGCTGGTGTTCGAGCTCGAGGGGGACGAGCTCCGGCGGCTCGCGCTGGCGAACCCCTCGCTCGTGCGCGCCTTCCTGCCCGCGATCGAGTCGGTCAGCGGCGCGATCACGACGGTCGAGCGCGACCGCGAGAAGCTGCTCGCGGTCGGCAGGCTCGCGGCCGGCCTCGCCCACGAGCTCAACAACCCCGCCGCGGCCGCCGCGCGCGACGTCGCGGCCCTGCGCGACTACGAGCGGATGCGGCAGACGGCCTTCGACGAGGTCGCGCGGTCGGGGGCCGGCGCCGAGCGGCTCGCCGCGCTCGCCGCGCTCGGCGTCGAGGCCGGCGAGCGGACCGACCCGGGCGAGCGGCTCGACGCCCTCGCCCGCAGCGACCGCGAGGACGAGCTCGCCGACGCGCTCGAGGCGCGCGGGGTGCCGGACGGCGGCGAGATCGCGTCGACCCTGACCGACGCCGGCCTCGGCGGCGAGTGGGCCGACCGCGTCGCCGCCGTCCTCGGCGAGGCGGGCCTCGGCGCCGGCCTGCGCTTCGTCGCCGCCTGCGCCGGCACCCGAGTCCTGCTGGCCGAGCTGCAGGAGGCGACGACCCGCATCGCCGACCTCGTGGCCGCGGTCAGGAGCTACTCGTACCTCGACCAGGCCCCCCGCCAGAGCGTCAACATCAACGACGGCCTCGAGGACACCCTGGTCCTCCTCGCCCACAAGCTGCGCGAGAAGGGGGTCGAGATCGTCCGCGACCTCGACCCGGAGCTGCCGGTCGTCGAGGCGTCCGGCTCGGAGCTGAACCAGGTCTGGACGAACCTCATCGACAATGCGGCCGACGCGGTCGAGCCCGGCGGGCGCGTCACGGTGCGCACCGGGCGCCAGGGGGGCCGCGTGATGGTGGAGGTCGGCGACGACGGCCCGGGGGTACCTCCCGAGCTCCAGGCCCGCGTCTTCGACCCCTTCTTCACCACCAAGCCCGTGGGCCGGGGCACCGGCCTGGGGCTCGACATCGCCCAGCGCATCGTCCTGCGCCACCACGGCGAGCTGCGGCTCCGCTCGGAGCCCGGCGACACCCGCTTCCAGGTGCTCCTGCCGCTCGGCTGAGACGCGAGGGGCCGCGGCGCGGGCTACGCGCCGGTCTCGCCCACCGCCTCGAGCACCGTGACCTCGGGCGGTCCCTGAAGGCCGGCCGAGGCCATGATCTCGCGCGACCGCGGGTCGGCGAGGAACCGCTCGTAGTCCTCCTTGGACCAGTCGAACAGGACCAGGATCTCGTCCGGCCGCTCGCCGTTCCGGAACGCCCGCGCCCCGGCCGAGCCGTACGCCCGCCGGTGGTCGGCGCCGGCCGTCGTGAAGACGGACCAGAACCGGTCGAAGTCGCCGATCGTCACCCGTGCCAACAGCATCTCGATCCCCTTCGTCAGCCCTGCGGCGCCCCGGCGGCCTGGATCGTGACCCCGCCGAGGATGGCGAAGGCGCGGACCCGGATCGTCGGGCCGTCGCCCGGTGGGACCTTGACGTCGCGGCCGCCGAGCAGGCTGAGGCCGCTCAGGGCGACGCTGACGCCCGGCGGGACGCGGACGTCGATCCCCCCGAAGATGGCGATCGCCGTGAGGCGGGCGTCGTCGGCGGGCGCCGCCGCCGTCAGGTCGAGGTCGCCGCCGCCGAACAGGGCGAGCGCGGTCTGGTGCCGCCACCCCGGCGGGAGCGGCGTCTTCGAGAAGCCTCCGAACACGGCGACGTTCATCCTGGCCTCCCCTCGTCTCGGCGCGGTGCCTCTGCGGCAGCCTACTCCGGGGGCCGGCTCAGGTCGGCGTGGACAGCGTCCCGCCGAGGACGGCCGCGTCGAGGTGGCCCGCGAGGTGGGCGGCCAGCTCGCCGGCGTCGGCCCGGGCGCCGTCGATCAGGGTCGACTTGCGCCTGCGCAGGAACGGCATGCCCATGAGGTAGAGCCCCGGGAAGCGGGTCACGCCGCCGTCGTGGATCAGCCGCCCGCGCGGGTTGAGCACCGGCAGCTCCAGCCAGGAGAGGTCCGGGCGGTAGCCGGTGGCCCAGAGGATCGTGCGGATCTCCCCGCTCCCCAGGTCGAGCTCGAGCCGCGGGGGCGAGGGCACCGCCGTCGGCGCGGGCCGCTCCGGCGGCTCGGGGACGTCGAGCCCCGACTCGGCGGCCCAGGCGTCGAAGCCGTCGAGCAGCCGGGCGAGCTTGAGGTCGGCCAGCGCGCAGACGTTGGGCAGCGAGCCGGAGAAGAGCGCCCGCCCGTCGCGGATCGCGCTCAGGCGGCCGACGAGCCGGGCGCCGCGGCCCGTGAGCGCGTTGAGGTCGAGCGCCTCGCCGCCTGGCGAGCCGGCCAGCTGCATGGAGGGCAGGCTGCGCGCGCGCACGAGGTCGTCCATCTGGTCGTAGCGGTCGTCGAGGACGCCCGCGGCCTCCATCCACCAGAGGATGTCGGCGCCCCGGTAGCGGCGCGGCAGGCGGACGTGCTCGCCGGCCGCGACGGTGACGCGGCGGCCGTGGCGCAGCAGCTCGTCGGCGATCTGCACCCCGCTCGACGAGGCGCCGACGACCAGGACGCCGCCCTCCGGGACCTGGTCCGGGTTCCGGTAGTCCGCGGCGGTGATGGAGGCGATGCCGGGCGGCACGGCCTCCCGGACCGGCGGGACGACGGCGATGTTGCAGGCGCCCGAGGCCACCACGACGGCGTCGGCCGACCAGCTCCCGTCGTCGCTGTCGACCGCGTAGCCCCCGCCCGACGGCCGCACGGAGGTCACCGTCGTGCCCGTGCGGACCGGAGCGGCGCCGTCGGCGGCGTAGGCCTCGACCAGCTCGGCGACCTCGGCGGCGGTCATGTAGCCGTCCGGGTCGGGCCCCGCGTAGGCGAAGCCGGGCAGCCGCGTGAGCCAGTTCGGCGTCAGCAGCCGCAGCGAGTCCCAGCGCTCCCGTCGCCACGAGTTCGCCACCTCGCCGCGCTCGAGGACCACGTGGTCGATCGAGCGCTCGGCGAGGCAGCGGCTCATGGCCAGCCCGCTGTGGCCGGCGCCGACGACCACGACGGGGACGCGGGGCATCCGCGTCGCTCCGTTCCGGGAGCTCAGTTGACGGTGACCGTGATGTTGGTCGGGTTCGTCAGGACGTCGTACACCGCCGAGCGCTTCTGCGACTGGGCGACCAGCGCCTGGAGGTCGGCCGGGCTCGCGTCCGCGTCGATCTCGTACGAGACCTTGATGTCGCTGAAGCCGTTGCGCACGTCGGGGTCGGCGCCGAGGATGCCGTGAAGGTCCATCGAGGCCTCCACCGTGGCGCTCACCGAGCGGAGCTGGATCTGGCGCTGCTGGGCGATCGCCGCGACGCCGGCGGTGAGGCAGCTGCCGAGCGCGACCAGGACGAACTCCACCGGCGTCACGCCGTTGTCCTCGGAGGCGAACTGCAGCGGGTGGTCGGCGTCGTAGGTGAACGTCGTCCGGTGCTGCTGCTCCTCGCCGAAGCCGTAGAACGACTCGACGCTCGACTGGCTGTGGGTGCCCCGCACCCACGAGGTGGTGGCGCGCCACTGGAACTGCGCGATGTCGGGGGTGTCGGCGAGCGCCTCGCGCACGCCGAGCAGGGCCTCGACGTTGACGCCGTTGTCCACCGGGATGTCGGTGGTGCTCATGCTGTGCTCCTGTTCGAGAGACGGGCGCGCGAAAGCCTACATATCCATCGGTTATCGGGAGAATAAGGCCCCGCCGGAGCGGTCAGGCCCCGCAGCGGTTGACGCTGAGCTGGGCCTGGTCGTGCGCGCTCCCGCGCGGGTCCGCGGCGGTCAGGCGCACGAGGTGCTCGCCGGTCCGGGCGACCCGGAACCGGAGGACATGACGGCCGGCGCCGAGCCGCGCGCCCGGCCGGGCGACGGTCCGCCCGCCCCGCGTGACCACCACCGACACGGTCGCCGCGCGCGACAGCGCGAAGCGCACCGCCACGCCGCGGGGCGGGCAGGCGACGCGGATCCTGGTCACGCCGTTCACCTCGCCGCGCTGGATGCCCCGGACGAACGAGGCCGCCATCGGGCGGGGGACGCCCGCCGCCCCGCCGCCGGGGGCGTCGATGAAGCGGATGCGACCCGGAATCGGGTCGGCGACGAGGATCCCCCCGCCGGCCGCCGCGGCCACGCCCTGCGGCAGCCAGAGGGTCGCGTCCTTCGCCGGCCCCGCATCGCCCGAGAAGTTGCCACGCCCGGAGCCCGCGACCAGCTCGATGACGCCGTCCAAGCGCACCCGGCGGACTTGGTTCAGGCTCGCGATCAGCACCGCTCCGCCCGGCGCCTCGGCCACCCCCCCGGGGCGGGGCACGCCGGCCGCCGTCGCCGGTCCGCCGTCGCCCGACGCGGCGGTCGAGCCGTTCCCGGCGATCGTCGTGATCGTCCCCCCGGGGGAGACGCGCCGCACCCGGTTCCCATCGGCGATCAGGAAGCCGCCGTCGCTCGTCGGGGCGACGTCCTGCGGGCGGGAGAGGCGCGCGTCCAGCGCGGGTCCGCCGTCGCCGAAGAAGCCGCGGACGCCGCTTCCCGCCGCGGCGGTCACGGCGCCGGCCCGGTTGACGTGCAGGACGCGGTTGGCGGCGCTCTGGACCACGAGGACGCCGCCGGCGGGCGCCGCGGAGAGGCCGTCGGGGAACTGCACCGCGGCGAGGGTGCTGATCGTCCCGCCCGGGTTGACGAGCCGGACGCGGTTGTTGCGCTGGTCGGCGATGGCGATGGCCCCGTCCGGCAGCCGCGCCACCCCGGTGGGGAAGTCCAGCCGCGCCGCGGTCGCGGGCCCGCCGTCGCCCGAGAACCCGCCCCGCCCGGTGCCGGCGACGGTCGTGATGACCCCGCGCGGCGAGACGCGGCGGACGCGCTGGCGGTTGGTCTCGGCGACCAGGTAGCCCCCGTCCGGGGTCGCCGCCACCGCGGTGGGGGAGGTCAGGCGCGCCAGCCCGGCGGGGCCGCCGTCGCCCGTGGGCGGCGGGACCGCGACCGTCGGCGTCAGGAGGAATCCAGCTCCAGCGACCGAGAAGATCCGGCCGGTCGCCGCGGCCGCGCCCGAGGGCGCGGCGACGCTCGCCGCGCCCAGGATCGCGAGGGCGAGCGCGGTGCGGCGATGTCGCGGGCGTCCCATCATCCGGAGCGCCGAGTGTAGGCGCGACGAGGGTGGACGCCGGTGCGGCGCCCACCCTGGCCTCGCCCGTCAGGCCGTCGCGACCTCCGCGCCGACCTTCGTCCGCGACGCGATCTCGCCGCGGTCCCACTCCTCGTCGGAGGCCAACCGGACCACCCAGGCGACGGCGGCGAAGCCGACGAGCATCAGCCCGGTCGCAACGAGGTCGAGGGCCTTCATGTCGAAGACCGCGTTGGCCAGGACGCTGACGACCGGCCCCGCGATCAGGGCCATCGCGGCCCACACGGGGACGATGCGCGCGCGCAGGAGCCCGACGCCCAGCACGATCGTCCCGATCAGCGCGCCGATCAGGAAGACCGCCAGCACCACGATCAGCACCCACGCCGACGAGTCGTCGAACGCGTCGGCGATCTGGTTCCGCAGGGCGGTCTCCTCGGCGAACGCCACGGCGAACTCGTCGCTGATGACCCAGAACATGGCGCTTGTCCAGCCGGCCACCGCCAGGGCGCCGCCGACACGATCAGGATGAGGGCGGGGCCAGCACCAGGCAGGCGGCGCTGCCGAGCCGGCGGATGCGCGAGGTCTTCGACATCGTCACGACCCCCGGCTCGCCGTCATCGTGCACGTGCCAAGCCCGTATGCCTGCTTCAGCGCGTCGCTGCGCGCGTCGACCTTGGCGTACTCGCCGAGGCCGTACATCTGGTTGAGCGCCTCGCTGCGCGCCTGCAGGCCGGCCATCCACGGCGGCGCCGCGGGGTCCGGCGAAGGGGTCGCGTGCGCGGCGCCGCCCGCGATGCCCAGGGCCAGCACGGCCGCGGCGGCGCCCGTCGCGGTGAGGATTCGGGTCGTACGCCAGCTCTCCATCGTCTCCTCCTTCGTCGCGGCCGCCACCGCGGCGGCCGTCGGGAGGGAGGCTCGGGAGCGTCGGTCGAGAACCGGTCGAGGGCTGGTAAAGCCGCGGTAGAGCACCGGTCGTTGCGATCGCCGCTGGCGCCGGAGCCCTCGAGCCGCTTAGGATCCCGCCGTGTCCACGAGCGCCCAGACGGAGGGCATGGCCGAGATCGCCGCCGGCTGGCGGAGCGCCTGGCAGTTCCTCATCGGCGTCGGGGCGCTGCTGGTCGTGCTCGGCCTGGTGGCCATCATCTACCCGGCCGCGGCGACGGCGACCATCAACATCATGGTCGGGATCTTCCTGATCATCGCCGGGGTGCTGCTCTTCGGCTTCGCCTTCGGCGCGCGCGAGGCGGGTGACGTGATCATCTGGATCGTCGTCGGCGCGCTCGCCGTCATCATCGGCATCGTCTTCCTGTCGGCCCCCGACATCGGCACCGTCACCCTCACGGTCCTCTTGGCGGTCTGGTTCTTCCTCAGCGGCCTCGCCAAGCTCGCGGCCGCCTTCGAGCAGCGCGGCCGCACCGGCGCCGGCCTGGTGGCGATCAACGGCGTGATCTCGCTCATCCTGGGCGCCCTGATCGCGGCCGAGCTGCCCGACGCGGCGGACTGGGCGATCGGGCTCCTGCTGGGGATCATGTTCGTCGTCGACGGCGCGGTCATGATCCTGCTGGGCTGGACGCTGCGGCGCGCGGGCAGGGCCGCGGCCGAGGGGGCGGCGGCGGCCTCGTCCGGGTGAGGCGCGACCTGGAGACCGGGGACGGGCGGCGCTCGGGGTGAGGTCGCCGGCTCAGCCGCAGGCGACTTCGCCGGCCAGCGAGTAGGCCTGCCCTCGCCCGCAGTAGTGCCGCCAGGCAGCCGCGAAGCGCTCGTCGCGGGTGGTGGTGTCCAGGTGGTCCCGCTGCCACTTGTAGCTCCCCGCGCCGCCGTTGGCCGCGGCGAGGACCTCCGGAAAGCCCGTGCGGCTCATCCAGACGAAGAACATGCGGTCGAGGAAGACGAAGGGGTCGTGCCCGTCCAGGTAGGTGTCGGTCACGCCGAACACGGCCGTCAGTCGGGAGCGGGACCCGAGGGCCCGGCGGCGCTCGTGCAGCCAGGCGAAGCCGGCGCCGGGCGACGAGCCGCGCCCGCCGAGGAAGAAGTCGGCGAGCCACTCGTCGCCCCCCCTCGCGCCGCAGTAGGCGGTCTGGGTGGCGTACATCTCTACGGCGATCGTCGCCCCCGCGGCCAGCGCCGGGTCGAGCGCCTCGGTCAGGGTGTCGAAGGCCGCGATGTTCTGGTGGGCCAGGTAGATCGCCCAGTGGCCGCCGTCGAGCGCCGGGTGCTCACGATGGAGCCAGCTGGTGCACTCCGCCATGCGCTTGAGGGTCGAGTTCTCCCCGCCTCGGAGCTCGTCGACGATGACCGTCGCGGGCCTCGGGCCGTGGAGCGTGCCGGTAAGGACCGCCGCGATTCGCTCGCCGAGCTTCTCGCCGTCGGCGAAGTCGTCGACGCCCAGGCGAAGGGCCCAGCGAGCGGCGCCCACCGGCGGCGGCGTCGTCGACACCCACCGCGTCTCCGGGTGCGCCATGATGAGCTCCGCCAGCGCCGGCCACTCATGGGCCGTCGCGACCTCTGCCGTGTTGAACATTCCGCTCCTCCCGGTCGTTCGCCTTCCCATGGGGATGGTGAAGGGCCCGCCGGCGGTTGGGACGTTGGCGTGTCCGGGCCCAGGACCTCGAGGGCGGCGGCGCACGAACCGCGCCGGCGACTCGGTGCCGGCGCCGCGGGCCGGAGCATGCCGCTCTCAGTCGGCATCGTGGGCCAGGCTATTCCTCCCGCTTCCTCGGCGCCATGGGCCAACCTCCCGCGGGTTGACCGCGCCGGCCGCGCGGAGGGTCGGCATGCCGCCTAGGCGCGGACCCTTCGCTCGCAGCCCTTGAGGATGTCGCCCGCGTCGTAGTAGCAGACGTCCTTGCCGCCGCCGCCGTTCGACCACGTCACCGGGTGCGCGATCGCGCCCGTCCACCGCGTCCACCCCAGGCCCGCCGGCCAGCCGGTCGCGAGCCGCGCCTCCCACCAGCCTGTCGGCACCGCCGCCGCCCAGCAGCCGGTCCGCTCCGGCCTCGCCGAAGAGGGCATCGTTGCCCGCCCCTCCCAGCAGGGTGTCCGCGCCCGCCCTGCCGAAGAGCTTGTCGTTGCCGCCGAGGCCGCTGATCGTGTTCGCCAGGGCGTTGCCCACGATCCTGTTGGCCCTCGCCGAGCCGGTGAACGCGATCTGCGCGCCGCCGCCACCGGCCTGACCCGGGACGCACCTGCCGGACGGGTCGAGCACGTACCCGGCAGGAACGCCGGCCTGGACGCCCGCGAGGTCGGGGCAGGCGTCGGTCACGCAGCTGCCGGAGGCGTTGACGACCATGCCGCCGGGGACGCTGTACTGCAGGCCCGCGATGTTCGGGCACGCATCGGCGGCCTCCAGCGTGTACAGCCCCGCGTCTGGCGCGATGTCCTTCGACTCGCGCACCCCCTGGAAGGGGAACTCGCGGCATGAGTTGGTGACGTAGAACGTCAGGGGGAGCCCACCGACCGAGGCGATGATCGAGGGCGGGACCGCGACCTCCACCGCACCCGGGGTCACCGTGCTGGCGAGCGGCACCTCGTCGTCGCTGCCCGTGCTGCCCGCCGCGCTCCATACGAAGTCGCTGGTGCTGGAGACGGCCCAGACCAGCCCGAGGGAGGACGACTGGGGATCCCCCGATGTCGCGCCCGCGGCGAAGAGGTGGAACGCGGGCTGCACGTTCGTCGTCGGATAGCTGATCGTGGAGCAGGTCTCGCCGTTGCGCGTGACGGACAGGTAGACCGTCCCGTCATCGCCGAGGCGGTAGCCGACCCCCGTGAGATCGAAGCCGCACGCGCCGCCGGCACAGTTGTCCCCGACGGGGTCGGAGAACGTCGCGGCCTGGGCCGAGGTGGCGCCGCAGACGCCGAGAACGAGAACGGCGAGGGCCCGGATCAGGAGGTTTTTCATAGTTTCAGCGTAGTGACGACCACGCTGAACCGACGACCAGACCCCGGCTATCGAGCGGCCGGGCCTGCCGACAATCGTGCTGGACGATCGAGTGGGGCTCGCCGGTCGCGCCCGACGTCACTCCTCGTCGTCGAGGACCTCGCGCAGTCTGCGCGCGAAGGGTTCGGGTTGACCGGCGTATCCGAACTCGCCGCCGAGGAAGCCACCGTGGTGGCTTGGGAACACGGTCGCCTGCTGACCGAGCAGCTCGGCGGTGGCCACCGCCGAGCGTCCGGTGAACGTGCCCAGCGACTCCTCGCCCACGGCGATCACGACGCGCGTGGGCGCCGCCGCCAGCGCGTCGACGTCGGGGCGAGAGCTGCTGACCGCCCAGGACCGGTCGGAGAGCAGCGGGTCGTCGCGGGAGCCGTCATCCTCGGTCGGCATCCCGAAGAGGGCGGGATCCGCCGCGGGCTGGGCGAAGTACTCGTCGGTGAACTCGCCTCGCCACGACGTCATCGCGATGAAGGCCGCCATGCCGGCGCCCCACCCCTTGGCCTCGTAGGCGTCGCGAACGTCGGCGCGGGCGCGCTCGGCCGCCGCGGCGTCGGGGAGCACCGGGATGAGCGGCGGCTCGTGTGCCACCAGGGTGCTCACGTCGTCGGGATGGGCCGCCACGAGCGCCAGCGCGGCCACCGCGCCCCCGCTGCTCGCGAACATCTCGACCGGGCCGGCGCCGAGCGCCTCGATCACGGCGTGCACGTCGTCCGCCTGGACCGCGGGCGCATGGTCGACCCGGCCGTCCTTGCGGACGCTGCGGCCGAGGCCGCGCGGGTCATACGTGACCACGGTGCGGTCGGGGAAATGCGACGCCAAGGTGGCGAAGCCACTGGCGTCCATGGGCTGACCGATCATGAGCAGCGGTGGGCGCCCGTCGGCGGTCGGCAGCGGCCCATCCACGTCGTAGGCGATGTTGACCGCGGCGGTCTCGAGCACGTGCATCGGTGTCATCGCAGTGTTTGACCCCCGCCGTGTCGAAAACTCATCGGCCCCGCCCGAGCGACCGGGATGCGCGGTGGTCCCCTTCGGCAGCGCGGGCGGTAGGGTCGCCGTACCCGGCCAAGCTTGGCGAAGGAGGACACCATGGCTGCTGCGGCGGCGAAGCTGGAAAAGGCCAACGTGGTCCTCGTCCACGGGGGCTTCGCGGACGGATCCGGCTGGGAGGGGGTCTACACGATCCTGAAGGGCGCCGGCTGCACCGTCGCCGTGGTCCAGAACCCGACCCTTTCCCTCGAGGACGATGTCGCCGTGACCAAGCGGGCGATCGCGGCCCAGGACGGCCCCGTCGTCCTGGTCGGCCACTCCTACGGCGGTGCCGTGGTCACCGAGGCGGGCACCGATCCCAACGTCGCCGGGCTCGTCTACATCGCCGCATTCGCCCCCGATGGGGGCGAGTCGGTCAACACCCTGATCGCCGATCCGCCGCCAGGGGCGCCCGTGCCGCCGATCCTCCCGCCACAGGACGGGTTCCTGTTCCTCGACAAGGAGAAGTTCCCCGCCTCGTTCGCCGCCGACGTGGACCCGGAGCACGCCGCCTTCATGGCCGACTCCCAGGTGCCCTGGGGAGTCGGCGCTCTGGCCGGTGAGATCAGCGAGCCGGCGTGGAAATCCCGGCCGAGCTGGTACCTCGTCGCCACCGCCGACCGCATGATCCCCCCCGACGCCCAGCGCTTCATGTCGAAGCGGGCGGGCTCGACGGTCGTCGAGGCCGAGGGCAGCCACGCGATCTACGTGTCCAAGCCGGCGCCGGTCGCCGAGCTCATCCAGACCGCCGTCACCGAGCTCAGGTCCGCAAGCTGAGGCCGGCGGCACCCGCCGGGTGCGCTTCGGACGGCGGGCGGAGAACCGCTTGGGCAAGGGAAGCCGACGCGGGACTCGAACCCCGGACCCCTTCACGCCGAGGCGGTAGCCGCTTGGTACCCCCGCTCACCGCGGGCGGAGGACCGGGTCCCTCGCGACAGCTGCCGATCGTTCCCTGAGCGACGGCGACGGCCACGAGGACCCTCTGCGGGAGGCTCGACCGTGCCCCGGCCGCCCGCCTGCTGCTCCAGCCCAATCGACGTCAGGAGGGGGGCGCCTGCTGACGCTCAGACGAAAAAGAAGACGATCGCGAGGACGACGTAGACCGCGAGCAGCTGCACGCCCTCGAACCAATTCGACTCGCCGTCGTTGGCGACGTGGATCGCGATCACCACCGCGAGCAGAACCGCTGCCAGCTCGAAGCCGTTGAAGACGAGCGCCATCGGGAAGTCGCCGACCACGAACGACAGCAGCACGAGCACCGGCGCTGCGAACAGGGCGATCTGCGCGCTCGATCCGATCGAGATGTTGACCGAGAGGTGCATCTTGTTGCGATTGGCGAAGTAGATCGCGACCCAGTGCTCGGCCGCGTTGCCGATGATCGCAACGACGATCACGCCGACGAAGAACGGCGACAGGCCGATGTCCTCGGACGCCTCGGAGATCGAGCCGACGAGGATCTCGGACATCACGCCGACCGCGATGCCGGCGATCGTGAGCATGATCACCGCGCGGCGCACGCTCCACGGCTCCGGGCTGCCCTCCTCGTCCTCCGCGCCGTGCGGGTTGAAGAGGTCGGCGTGGGTGCGCAGCGAGAAGAGCAGACCGATCAGGTACGTGACCAGGAGCACCACCGCGACGGCGATCGACATGGTCTCGAGATCGCTCGAGAACTGCTTGGACTCCTCGGTCGGGCCGGGGAGGCCGCCGCCCTCCACGAGCTGGAACACCGCCGGCAGCACGAGCGCGACGACGGCCAACAGCAGCATGCCGGCCTGGGTGCTGGCCGCCGTGCGATCGAAGGTCTGCGTCTTGTACTTGAGCCCGCCGACCAACATGGCGGCGCCCATGACGAGGAGGATGTTGCCGAGGATCGAGCCGATCAGCGACGCCTTGACGACCTCCTGCAGCCCCTCTTGGAGGGCGAAGAAAGCGATGATCAGCTCGGGCGCGTTGCCGAACGTGACGTTGAGGAAGCCGCCGATGCCGGGACCCGAGCGGGCCGCGAGCTGGTCGGTCGCCTTGCCCATGAGCGCGGCGGTCGGGATGACGCCGAGCGCCGAGGCCGCAAAGATGATCGTGGCCTCGGCGGACGCGAGCTCGAGAACGATCGCGATCGGGATGAACGGGACGAGCAGGTACGGCCACCCGTCGCCGCTGAGGAGGAACCGCTTCAGGGACGCCGCACCCACCCCCTAACTGTGCACTGTGCCTTGCAGGCAGTCGGCGGGATCATGGGCACCTTCATCCGCTGAGGAGCATGTCGAACCCAGCGCCCGACGACGTAAATGCCCCGTGAACGCCCCGATGCTTCACCGGAGGCCCCACGCGTTCAGAACTGCATCCTCGCCGCCTGCTGGCATCCCCGAGTCGAGCGGCTTCTTGGGCCGAGAAAGCGGGAGCCGACGCGGGGACTCGAACCCCGGACCCCTTCGTTACGAGGTAGCCGCGGCGCCTGTCGCTGGTTGCCGCTGATGCCACCGAACGGCTGTGCGGCGGCCTTTCAGGCGGCCGGCGGCTCCCCGGTCTTGCCGCTGGTGCAGGGTGGTGTGTTGCCCCACCCGTTGCCCATCCGAGCCGAGGACTTTGCGCCCTGACCTCAGGTGCCCCGCTGCAGCTCGCGCAGGCGTGAGCGGGAGTCGTGTCTCCTCTCAGCGACGCCTGTCTCGGCGTTGGCTCTGGACACGGGCGTGTGGGAGGGTCCCGAGCGGACGCGCAGCGAAGGAGCCGCCCGATGATGGTTCGCGTAGCGGTAGTGCAGGCGACGCCCGTCGTGCTGGACGGCCCAGCGTCTGTAGAGAAGGCCTGCGCTCTCATCGCCGACGCGGCCGCGGGCGGGGCCAAGCTCATCGCGCTGCCCGAGGGCTTCGTCCCGATAATGCCCCGCTCATGCTGGGGGCATCACTACGGCCTGATCGTCTCCCCGCGCGCGGTCGAGCTACACCGCCGGCTGTGGGACAACGCGGTGGACGTGAACGGACCGCTCGCCGCCGCCCTGGGCGACGCCGCCCGCCAGGCCGAGGCCTGGGTCGCGATCGGGGTCAACGAGCGCGAGGATGGCCGCCCCGGCACCCTGTGGAACTCGCTCCTGTGGTTCAAGCCCGATGGCGGGCTGGCCCGCCGTCACCGAAAGCTCGTGCCGACGATGCACGAGCGCATCTTCTGGGGCCAGGGCGCGGGCGACGACCTGGGCGTCTTGCCGGCGGAGTTCGGCCGGCTCGGGGGGCTGATCTGCTGGGAGAACTTCATGCCCGCCGCCCGCCAACACCTCCACCGGGACGGGGTGGACTTCTACGTGGCGCCCACCGCCGATGACCGCGACATCTGGGTGGCCGCGATGCGGACGTTCGCTTTCGAGGCGGGCGCCTTCGTCCTCTCGCCCGTGCAGTACCTCCGCACCGCGGACTTCCCCGAGGACTTCCCGTTTCGCGAGGAGCTCGCCGGTTGCCCCGAGGTCCACTTCACTGGTGGCAGCGTGATCTGCGACCCGTGGGGCAACCTCCTGGCCGGGCCCGTGCACGATCGCGAGGAGATCCTGTACGCCGACTGCGACCTCGATCTGATCCTGGGCGCCCGGCGTGTACTCGACACCGCCGGCCACTACGAGCGACCCGACCTGAGCGCCGTCTAGCTGTCCGGCTGGGTCGGTCATTCGCGTCGAGCACGTCATCGACGGGCTCGACTCGGCCGAGCTGCTGTTGGCCGAGGAGCAGATCCGTCGCGGCAGGCGAGCACCGATCCGGACGTACCCGTTCAGTGCCGCCGGCGCCCGGCTCTCGCCGCTGGTGCAGGATGGTGTGTTGTCCGACCCGTTGCCCATGCGGGGGTCGTCCGGGCTGCGCCGAGCTCGCCGCGCCGATTGGAAGGCGGAGTCGGGGTGCGGCGTTGCGACTCGGCACCTGGGACCACGATGGCCTGCTTGACGGAACGTGCTGACAGCATCACCCGAGGGTACGAATCGTGCATACACCGCTCTACGCGAAACGAGGGCCGATGAGCGAGCCGCGCTTCACGAGCCACGTGCGGGTCACCCGCGAGCATCCACCGCTGCGCACGGCGGAGCTGCTGGAAACGGGCGAGACCGTCACGTTCGGCACGCCGGGTTACCAGGGCGACTTCTACGGCTTCGGTGAGGGGGAGCTCCGCGAGCGCGGCGGCACGTTCGACTACCTGCTCGCCTCGGTGGCGGCCTGCCTGACAGGCACTCTCGGGCGGGCACTGACGGCGCGCGGGATCCCCTCTGATGGCGACCGGCTCACCTCACAGGCCGAGGCCGAGGTGGTCGTGGAGGAGGGCGTGATGGTGATGCGCCGCATCACGGTCCGCTACCGCCTGCAGGTGGAGGAGGGCAAACGCGAGGCTGCTGGGCGTGCCCATGCTCACCACGTCGGGGCCTGCGGCGTGGCCCGCTCCGTCATGCCATCGCTTGACATCCGCACGGAGATCGAGCTGATCCCGGTGGGGGAGCCGGCGCGCGCCTAGGGCCGACTGGCCCCGCCCGGCGAGGACCGCGGACGGCGCTCAGGACCTGTGGGGGCGGCCGCCGGTCCGGGTGAGGGCTGGCGGCCCGCCGCTGGCCCGCGCCCGCCGCGCCCGCGCGGGTGGACGGTTCGGTGACCGCACGCCCAACGGCCGTCGCACCGCGCCCTGAAGCGCGGCGACGCGATCTGGATCCGCACGTTCGCGAAGACGACGAAAGTTGACGCCTCGGCGGGATCTGGTCGTGGGAAGCGTGCGCGGAGCCTCGAACCCTGACCCCCGGCAGGCGCGTCCTCCGGGTCAGGAGGGCTTCAGGCGCTCCTCGATTCCGGGGGTCACGCGGGCGGGCTGGAACTCGAGCACCTCGTACTCGGCCGCGCCCGAGGTGTGGAATGGATCCTCGCGGATCATCTCCCACATCGCCTCGACGCTCTCGCCCTCGGCCAGGATGAGGCCACCCGTGAGTGGCACCTGGCGCGCCGTCATCAGGATGCGCCCGGCCTCCTGATGCCGGGTGATCCAGGCCTTGTGGTCGTCGAGCAGGCGGTCGACCTCCTCGGCAGGCTTCGTGTAGCGGGCGAGCAGCACGAACACGGATTCTCCTCGGCTAGGGGATCGGCTCCCAGACGACCTCGGCGAACTCGATGACGAAGTCGATCGCGCCTCCGACTACGGCGCGCGGGCCGCCCGAGTCGTCGCGGGGGCGTATCTCGCCGGCGCCCACGCAGACGACGTCGTTGAGCCACGCGTAGCGCTGGTCGCCGCACACGTGCGTCGCAGCGACCAGGATTTGGCGGCGCTCGGGCGGGTAGGGACGAGCGAAGCCGCGCCAATCGAAGATGATCGTGGCTCCGTCGTCGGTGTCGATTGCGCCCTGGATGCTCGGGAGCGCACAGCGGTTGACGCGCGAGCGCGGATGGTTCGCGCCCTGGAGCCGGCCCGCCACCCGCCCCTCGGTGACGCCGTCGGCCACGAAGAAGTAGTGCCCTTCGCTGCCGGCGTCGCCCTCGAGCGTCGTGCCGCGGCCGCCGTCGGGGTAGCGGAAGGTGGCACGGTAAAGAGGCTCGAGCTTCACCCCGGCGACGTTACCGCTTCACGATGGTGACGTCGCCCGCGGTCGCGCGGTGAGGAGCCGACGGCGGGGACTCGAACCCCGGACCCTTCATTACGCGGAACCAGGCGCTGCTCGACCGCATTCCCTATGCGTGATCTCAGACCGGTTCCCCACGCGACCCCACAAACCACAACTCAAGCGGCCTCGTCTGACCGCCCGAAATCGCCTCTAGATCGGGCGTCCGGCCCTCGCCTGTGCAACTGCCACAACCGGCAGCGCGAGGTAGGCCGCGACTCTGGCGTGGGTCATGACCGAGGCGCAAGACACCGCCGCCGTCGCATCGTCGCGCTCCGGCTTCCATTCCCGCCCGCGGCCGTAAGCGGCTTGTAAGGTCGCCTCCCTGGCGGTCGGTCGAGGTCGGGCCGGGCGAGCGAGCCCAACGCTCCGAGGCGCTGCCACAGGCGGGTGCCCGGGGACCGGGTTGACGGAGCGGTGGATCAGTCGGGGCAGGTCGGCACGGGGCTGAGCAACGCCTTCGGATCTGCGCCAGCACCACAGACCGTGATCGCAAACCCGGCCCGAGATCGACCAATGTCCAACACCGATCCTGCAGGTTCGCAGCGAGCGCGGAATCGCCGCGACGGCGGAGCGCATGGGTCGAGGCCTACGAAACGCCCCACGGCTCCGCCGGTGCGGTTCGCTACTTCTTGGACTTCCCCCCAGGGGTCGGCGGCGGGAAGCTGTCGAAAGCCCACGGGTGGATCTGGCCGAGCGGCGACGGGGGCTGCTGGAGGAGCTGGAAGAACACGCCCTCCGGGTCGGCGAAGTTCAGCACCTCGCGCGCGCCGAACTGGTCGCCGTAGTCCCACTCCTCGGGCGGGCCGAGGATGATCCGTCGCTTCTTCGCCCACGGTGACCGCCGGAGCGTCTTGTAGGCGGGCGTCGAGGTCATCGACCTCCAGGGCGCACCGGATGACCCCGAGGTGGTTGTGCGCCTGGTAGGGCGTCGGGAACTGGCTCTCTCCTGTCTTGCCGCTGGTGCAGGGTGCTGTGTTGCCCACCCGTTGCCCCCGATTTCGAGCGCCAGGCCGTCGCGGCGTGGCTCTATGGGCTCATCCGAGCGGCGGCTTTACGCTGGCAGGACTGCTCCTGCCTCGTCGTGAGCAGCAGTTGACAAACTGAGCCGAGAATGACCGAGGTACCGGAGGGGGGACACGATGACCGGTGCGGACACTCTCTACGAGCCGCTCGACTACGCGGCGACACTCGCGAAGCTGACCGATCTCGTCGGCCGAGAGGTCCTCGTCGAGCTGCGCGTCGGCAGCCTTGAGGGCCCCTTCCGCCTCGCCGCGAGGGGTGTGCTGGTCGGCACCCCCGCAGGTCAGCCGGAGCTCACGGCACGGCGCCCCGACGGTGATGATCTCGAGGCCTTCATGCTCGACACCGGGGGCTTCCTCGCGGTGAGGGAGGAAGACTTCGTTCGCGGCGAGTGGCACGCCGGAACCGACGAGGGCCAGCCCTCCGCACAGCCGCGCTTGAACATCACGTTCGCCGATTCGGTGCTGCACGTCGCCATCCTGTGGCGACACGACTCCCCGAGCGGGGGACGCGCATGAGCCATCGTGGGTGTCTCGCCGGCGCCGAGGCGGAAGTCTTCTTCCTCTGTGGCAGGCTCCTTCGTCGCGGCTGACCGCTCGCCGCGTCGCCCGGCGGCCCTCACAGAGCCTCGGAACCGGATCGACGACCTCGGTGATCGGCTCGACGTGCCACCGGCTCGACCACCGACCGCGGCCGCCGCCAGCGCCACTTGGGCCCAGCGCAGCTCCGGCTCGGCCAGCAGCGCCTCGCGGGCAGGCATGGGAAGCAGGCCCCCCCCAAGGCCGCGAGCGCCGCTCGGGCCTGCGCGCGCTCCGGCGGTGGCAGGGGCGTGTGCCAGCCCTCCGCTTTCGCCGGTCGGCCAGGGCGGCGCGGGACCGGAGTGCCTCCCCGCGAGTCACAGGCGCAAGCTACCCGCAGGCGCGGGGCAAACCCCCGCCCGGTGCGGCGAACACCTCGCGGGCCAGGCGCGGTCCCTCCGCCGCGCTGCGCAGCGTCTTCGCCGCTGGCTCGGCCTCGCTCCCCACCATCCGCCGGCGGCCGTCAACGCGAGGAGCCGGTCGCGCAACTCTTCGGGTCCTCGCGGAGGCTCACGGTCGGAACGCTCGCGCGCTCGACGGCTCGGCGTAACCACTGGGCGGGCTTCCTCGGCTCGGGGTGAGGCCAGCTTCCGCAGTCCCTTGGGCATGCTCTCCGCTCGAACCAGGCGGCCGTCCGTCCTCGGTCAGGCCAGGGCCGGCAAGACGTGCCGGCCGAACGCCTCGATGAACGGACCCTGCTCCTGGCCGACGTGGTGGAGGTTCACCTCGTCGAAGCCGAGCGCGGCGGCCTCCTCGATCCAGGCGACATGCTGAGCCGGGTCGCTGGAGACGAGGACGCCCGCGCGGACGTCCTCGGGGCGCACGTGGCGCGCGGCCTCGTCGAAGTGCTCGACCATCTCGAGGTCCCAGCACACCGGTGGCCCGAAGAGGTTGGTACGCCACTGGTCGTGCGCGATGAGCAGCGCCTCCTCCTCGGTCGGCGCCCAGGAGACGTGCGCCTGCAGGACCATGGGCTTCCCCTCGCCCCCGCCCTCCCGGAAGGCCTCGGTCACGCGCCGTAGGCGATCGGGTCGCCGGTGGATCGTTGCCAGGCCGTCGGCCCACCCGCCGACCCAGCGCGCCGTCTCCTCCGTTACGGCCGCGCCGAGGAGCGGGGGCGGGACAGCGGGCCTCGTCCAGAGCCGCGCCCGGTTGACCCGGACCAGGCCGTCGTGGGTCACCTCCTCGCCGGCGAGGAGGGCGCGGATGACCGCCACGCACTCGGCGAGACGGGCGTTGCGCAGGGGCTTGGGGGGCCAGCGGTCGCCGGTCACGTGCTCGTTGGACGCCTCGCCCGTGCCGAGGCACACCCACAGCCGCTCCGGGAACATCTCGGCCAAGGTGGCGATCGCCTGCGCGACGATCGCCGGGTGGTAGCGCTGCCCCGGTGCGTTGACGACGCGGAAGGGCAACCCCGTCGTCGCGAGCGCCGCGCCGAGCCACGACCAGGCGAAGCCCGACTCGCCCTGGCGGACGCTCCAGGGTGAGAAGTGGTCCGAGGACATGCCGACCTCGAAGCCGGCCTCCTCGGCGTGACGAGCGTCGCGCAGGAGGCGGCTCGGCGGGATCTGCTCGTGGGAGGCGTGCCAGCCGATCCTGGGCATGAGCGGGAGCTACCCGGGCCTTACGGGTCCGAATCGGGCGCGGGACGCAGCCAGGGGCGAACCGCGAACCGCGCACCATGCGGCGCCGAGCTCAACGCCGCGGGCCGGGCGGCGCGCCGATTCCACGAACCACCACTCGCCGCGCACACGCTCCGGCGTGACCTCGATGAGCAGGAAGCCGTGGCGGTCGAGGTTGACCCAGCGAACGTGCGGGTTGGAGCGGCACACCTCGTCCTCAATGTCGTGATCCGGGGTCGTCCGGGTCCGAGGCGAGGATTTCCAGCCAGGCGAGGGATTCGTCCTGCTGGCGAAGGAGAAGGGCTGGGTCTCGAACGATCTGCCGGAAGCTGAGGCGATCGAGCAGCTTCGCGGGCGACTGTTCAAGAAGTTCGGGACGGGCTGATCGGGCGGATGTTGCCCAAAAGCGTTGCCCACCCTGGCTGTGAATGGCGAAGCTGCGGCAGTCCACCCGTGCTAAGTGGCTGCATTTCGGCCGGTGTTCGTGAGAGCCGACGCGGGGACTCGAACCCCGGACCCCTTCATTACGA
>CAWEGW010000008.1:0-151218 GCA_963808825.1 Miltoncostaeaceae bacterium
GCCCGCGCCATCCCTCAGGCGATGACGATCACCTCGAGGGTGCGCGGGCCATGGACGCCCTCGACGCGGCGCAGCTCGATGTCCGAGGTCGCCGACGGCCCGGAGACCAGGGTCAGCGGGTGCCCCGTCGCGATCGCTCCGGCCAGGGCGGCAATCGCGTCGGGGACCCCGGCGACGACCTGCGCCGCGTCGACCACGCAGAGGTGGAGGTCGGGCACCAGCGACAGGGCGCGGCGCCCGGAGGTCCCGGTACCGTCGAGCACGATGGTCCCGGTGTCGGCGACCGCCAGGGCGCAGCCGGTGAGCACGCCGTCGAGCCCATCGAGCGCGCGGGCCGACAGGGGCGGATCGTTGACGACGAGCTCCAGGCCCCCCGGCCGCCACGGCAGCCCGGGGGGCATCGCGATTGTGCGCGCCTCGAGCGCCCGGGCGCGCTCGGCCACCAGAGCGGCGACGTCGCCGGGAGGCACCCGGTGGACGGTCGCCTCGTACTCGGCGACGCGCTCGCAGAAGAGGGCGACCGGGTCGACGATCCCCGCCTCCCCCACGCCGCGGTAGGCGCGCGGCACCTCGGGGACGTCCGGCGTCTCGCCCAGGGCGCGGCGCACCCGGGCGAGCATCTCAGCCCGCGCGTCGGCCACGCCACCACTCCCGGAAGGTCTCGCCGGGCACCTCGGGCAGCTCGCGCATGGCGGTCCACCGCGACAGCAGGGCCTCGGCGACGGGGCCGCGCCCCAGGCGCGCGAGCCGCTGGGCGCGCTCGTAGCGCCGGCGCGAGCGGAAGGTCGCCGCGATCGCGTCCATCGCGAGCCGCTCGGGGCCGAGGCGCCACTTCTCCTCGCGCACGACCCGCCCACGCAGGTGAACGAGCACCGTCGGGATGTCGATCTTCACCGGGCACACCTCGAGGCACGCCCCGCAGAGCGAGGAGGCGAAGGGGAGCGTCGGCGCGGCGTGCAGGCCGGCGAGCTGCGGGGTGAGGATCGCCCCGATCGGCCCGGGGTAGACCGACTCGTAGGCGTGCCCGCCGGTGCGCGTGTAGACCGGACAGACGTTGAGGCACGCCGAGCAGCGGATGCAGTGGAGCGCCTGGCGCCCGAGCTCGTCGGCGAGGACGTCGGTGCGGCCGTTGTCGAGCAGTACCAGGTGGAATTCCTGCGGACCGTCGCCCGAGTGGACCCCGGTCCACAGCGAGGTGTAGGGGCTCATCCGCTCCCCCGTGGCCGAGCGCGACAGGAGCTGCAGGAACACCTCGAGGTCGCGCCATTCCGGAAGCAGCTTCTCGATGCCCATGACGGTCACGAGCACCTCCGGCAGCGTGGTGCACATTCGCCCGTTGCCCTCGGACTCGACCACGCAGACCGTCCCGGTCTCGGCGATCCCGAAGTTGGCCCCGCTGACGGCCATGGGGGTGGACAGGAACTTCTCGCGCAGGTGCAGGCGGGCGGCCTCGGCGAGGGCTGCCGGCTCGTCGGAGAGCGTGCGCCCGGCGGCGATCGTCGCCTCGAAGACCCGGCGGATCTCTGCGCGGTTACGGTGGATCGCCGGGACCAGGATGTGCGACGACCAGTCGCCCGCGAGCTGGTTGATGAGCTCGGCCAGGTCGGTCTCGACCGCGGCGATCCCCTCGGCGGCCAGGGCGTCGTTGAGGCCGATCTCGTCGGTGGCGATCGACTTGACCTTGATGACCTCCGAGACCCCGTGGTCGCGTGCGATGCCGGCCACGATCGCGTTGGCCTCGACCGCGTCGCGGGCCCAGTGCACGAGCCCGCCCGCGTGGACCACGGACTCCTCCAGCCGCTCCAGCAGCTCGGGGAGGGTGGCCATCGTGCGTGCCTTGATCGCCGCTCCGGCGGCACGCAGGTCCTCCCAGTCCTCCACCTCCCCCACCGCGGCGGCCCGCCGCGCGCGGATGGTGCCCGTGGCGCGGGCGAGGTTGACCCGCAGCTGCCCGTCCCCGAGGGCCGTGCGGGCCGCGGCGGGGAATCCCGACGCGCTCACTCGCGTGCGGCCAGGATCTCGGCCAGGTGCATCGTCCGCACTCCGGTCCGCTG
Source organism: Miltoncostaeaceae bacterium (assembly GCA_963808825.1). Lineage (GTDB taxonomy): Bacteria > Actinomycetota > Thermoleophilia > Miltoncostaeales > Miltoncostaeaceae > DATAGF01. The sequence continues at coordinate 2,055 of CAWEGW010000008.1, forward strand.
GCGCCGCAGGGCGCCGCCGATGTGCATGAGGCAGGAGGTGTCCGCCGAGGCGCAGACCTCGGCGCCGGTCGAGAGCACGTGGCCGACCTTGTCGGAGAGCATGGCCATGGAGGTGTCGGCGTTCTTCAGGGCGAAGGTGCCGCCGAACCCGCAGCACTCCTCGCCCGCCGGCAGGTCGACCAGGTCGATGCCGTGCACCGCGCCGAGCAGCCGCCGCGGGCGGTCGCCCACGCCGAGTGCGCGCAGCGAGTGGCAGGTGGGGTGGTACGTCACGCGGTGCGGAAACGACGCGCCTACATCCTCGGCGCAGAGGTCGTCTACGACCAGTTCGGTCAGCTCGCGCAGGCGCGATCCCAGCGCGGCCAGCTCCGCCCGGAGGGGCTCGTGGCCGGCGTCGGCGGCCAGACGCGGGGCCAGCTCGCGCAGCCAGCCGGCGCACGAGGCCGACGGGCATACGATCAGCTCCTCGCCGGCGAAGACCCGGGCGGTGCGGCGCGCGAGGTCGAGAGCCTGGTCACGGTAACCGGTGTTGCCGTGCATCTGGCCGCAGCAGGTCTGCTCCTCGGGAAACGCCACCTCGCACCCGAGGCGCTCCAGGAGTTCCACGACCGCCCGCCCCACATGGGGGAAGAGCGTGTCGTTGAAGCAGGTGATGAGCAGGGCGACCCGGACGGGTCGCGGGACCGGCCCCATCCCTAGCGGGCGTAGGCAGCCGAGACGCCGCCATCGACGTTGAGCAGGTTGCCGGTGCTCTTCCCCGAGCGCGCGGGCGAGGCGAAGTGCACCACTGCCTGCGCGACGTCGGCGGGGAGGATGTTGACTCCGAGTGCCGTCCGACGACGATAGTGCTCCTCGAGGTCGTCGGGGGCGATGCCGTAGGCGTCGGCGCGCTCCTGGCGCCAGCGCGAGTCCCAGATGCGCGATCCCTGCAGCACCGCGTCCGGGTTGACCGTGTTGCACCGGATGCCGGCGGACCCGCCCTCCTCGGCGAGGCACCGGGCCAGGTGCAGCTCGGCCGCCTTGGCCGAGGAGTACGCCGATGCATTGCGCGAGGCCACCAGCGCGTTCTTGGAAGCTACGAAGACGATCGAGCCGCCACGGCCCTGGGCGCGCATGAGCCGGAAGGCCTCGCGGGCGACCAGGAAGTACCCCGTGACGAGCACCGCGTGATTGCGCTGCCATTCTTCGAGCGTGGTGTCCTCGATGGCGGCGCTCGATGCGACGCCGGCGTTCGAGACGGCAATGTCGACGCCGCCGAAGCGCTCGACGGCGAGGGCGAACGCGGCCCGCACGGCCCCCTCGCTCGTCACGTCGCCGCCCAGCCCCGCCCCGCGGTCGCCCAGCGGGGCGACCGCGTCCTCGGCGCCGCCTCCATCGAGGTCGAACCCCACCACGCACGCACCGAGCCCGCCGAGCGACTCCACGATCGCGCGCCCGATGCCGCCGGCGGCCCCGGTGACCAGCGCGACGGCCCCCTGCAGCTCGCCCGGCGGCGGCGCCAGCGACAGCTTGTAGAGCTCGAGCGGCCAGTACTCGACGGCGAAGCTCTCCGCCGCCGTGAGCGAGACGAACCGGTCGACCGCGCTCGCGCCGGCCATCACCTCGATGGCGCGCTGGTACAGGTCGCGCGAGAGGCGGGCCGCCGTGACCGACGTCCCCACGCCCACGAGCCCGACGTTCTGGATCAATACGATCCGAGCGTCCGGGTCGGCGGGCACGGTGTCCGCGTCGCCGAACCGCTCGACGTACGCCCGGTAGGCGTCGCGGTACGCCGGCGCGAGCTCGCGGATACGCTCCACGAGCGTCGAGGCATCGTCGGCCGCCGGATCGAACGGCACCCAGAGCGGGAGGCGCTTGGTGTGCACGAGATGGTCGGGGCAGGGCGCTCCGACCTCGACGAGCCCCGGCGCGGCGGCCGACGCGACGAACTCCAGGACCCGCGGAGAGGTGTCGACGCAGAGGACCTTGGGGCACTCGCTCGAGACCGCTCCCCTCAGCGCGGGCAGGATCTCGGCGAGCAGCGCGGCGGAGGTCGCGGGCGCGGGCGGCGCGCCGGCCTGCCCTCCGAACCGCAGCCGGCCCGCGGTGCGCGCGCTGACGAAGTCGACCGCCTCGTTGATGACCGCGATCGTGCGCCGGTAGGCGGCTTCGGCCGTCTCGCCCCACACGACCAGACCGTGCTTGGCCAGGACGACCAGCTCCAGCGAGGGGTCCGTCCGCACCGCCTCGCCCACCTGCCGGGACAGCGTGAACCCGGGCCGGATGTACGGGATCCAGGCCGCCCGGGCGCCGAAGCACTCCGCCACGAGGCTCTCGCCGTCGGCGGCGCCCGCCAGGACGTTGATGCCGTCCGGGTGCGTGTGGTGGACGTGCGGCGCCGTGACGAAGGCGTGCAGCAGAGTCTCGATCGAGCAGCGCGGCATCGCCGGGTCGATCTGGCAGCGCGCGAGGTACGCGACCATCTCCTCGTCGCTCATCGCCTCGCGCGCCATCAGTGGCAACACCTCGTCGAGCCGCAGGCCGGTGACGTGGCGGCGCTCCATCGTCGCGAGGTCGCTCCCCGAGCCCTTGACCCACATGACGGGGACCTCACGACCCGCGTGGTCGGTCGCGATCACCTTGACCGAGGTGTTCCCACCGCCGAAGTTGGACACCGCCCGGTCGGCGCCCAGCAGGCGGGACGCGAAGACCAGCCGGTCCAGCTCGTCGGCGGCGGCGGGCGGTTCCCGCGGCCACAGGTCGTCCGCCCGGTCGATCGTCTGCTCCGTCGAGACGCTCATCGTGGGGATCCCTCCGTCGTGACGGTCGGGGTGGCACGCTCGGCGCCCATCCGCCCGGCGTAGCCGGAGGCGCGCAGGGCGGCGACCGGGTCCTCGGCGGCTCCGACGCCGGCGCGGACGCGGGCGCAGAGGGGGCGGACATCGGTGCGGAAGGCGTCGAGCAGGATCTCGTGCCCGCCGAGCACGTCCTCGTCGCGCTGCGCGGCTGCGAGAGCCGGCCGGTCAACGATCAGGGCGCGGGCATAGGCCTCCTGGATGTTGACCACGCTCAGCACCATCGCCTCGACCTTGGCCTCGATGTTGTGCGACTGGTCGATGGTCAGGCGGGGCAGCGGGTAGCCGGCCAGCTCGCAGAAGATGAGGAAGAGCTCGAAGGGGTTGACCGACCCGACCACCAGGTCGTCGTCGGCGTACTTGCGGTTGTTGAAGTGGAAGCCGCCGAGCCGTCCCTCGTCCGCCAGCAGCGCGACGATCTGCTCGACGTTCACGCCCTGTGCGTGGTGGCCGAGGTCCACGAGGACGCTCGCGCGGTCGCCGAGCCGCTGGCAGACGAGGAGGGCCGAGCCCCAGTCCGCGAGGTCGGTCGCGTAGAAGGCGGGCTCGAAGAGCTTGTACTCGACCAGCAGCTCCTGCTCGGGTGGAAGGGCCTCGTACACCCGGGCAAGGCTCTCCATGAGCCGGCGGCGGCGCTCCCGCAGGTCGTCCTGGCCCGGGTAGTTGGTGCCGTCGGCCAGCCAGAGCGACTGGGCGCTCGCGCCGAGCGCCGTGGCGATCTCGAGGCACTCCAGCAGGTGCCGGACGGCCTTCTCGCGCACCCGCGGGTCGGGGTGGGCGATCGAGCCCAGCCGGTAGTCCGGATCCTGGAAGAGGTTGGGGTTGACGGCGCCCACGCGCAGGCCGGCGCCCTCGATGTACGCGCGCAGCTCGTCGTAGTCGTCGGCGGCGTCCCACGGGAAGTGGAGGGCCACGGCGCCGGCCGTGCCGGTGAGCCGGTGCACCTCCGCCGCGTCGTCGATGCGTTCCCGCACGTCCCGGGGCCGGCCGGCCTGGCGGAAGACGCCGAACCGGGTACCCGAGTCGCCGTAGCCCCAGGAGGGGGTCTCCACCGCGAGGGAGGCGAGGGCGCGCTCGGCTGCGGGGACGTCGATGCCGCGCTCCCGCAGCGACCCGGTCAGCAGGTCGTATGCGTCGCTCATGTCGGTCGCGGCTCCAGGTGGTGGACGGTGGCGGGCGTGCGCAGCCCGCTGACGTCCAGGAAGCGGCGGTAGGTCTCCTCGGCGCCGGCGCGGTCGGCGGTGGGCGCGTGCTCGACCGGATCGGCGGATGCACCGGCGAGGGCCCGCATCTCCTCGCGCGACGTGATCGTACCGCTCGCCCGCATCTGCACCAGGATGTTGCCCAGCGCCGCAGCCTCGACCGGCCCGGCCAGTACGGGCCGGCCCGTGAGGTCGGCCGTCAGCCCGCAGAGCGCCGCGTTGCGGGCGCCGCCACCGATCACGTGGACCCGTCGCACCTCGACGCCGGCGACGTGCTCCAGGCGCTCCAGCACCCAGCGGTACTTGCAGGCCAGCGAGACGAGGATCCCCCGCACCACGGCCTGGTGGTCGTCCGGAGCCGGCGAGGGGCGCGCGATCGCGGAGATCAGCTCCGGCATCGGCCCGGGCCGCAGGAAGACGGGGTCGTCGGGGTCGAACAGGGGGACCTCGCCGCGGTGTGCCTCGGCGAGCTGTGCGAGATCGTCGAACGAGTGCTCCGCGCCCCACGACCGGCGGCACTCCTGCAGCAGCCAGAGGCCCATGACGTTCTTCAGCAGCCGCGTCGTCCCGTCCACGCCACGTTCGTTGGTGAGGTTGGCCTCGCGGGCCGCATCCTCCAGCACCGGCCCGGGCAGCTCCAGCCCGAGCAGCGACCAGGTGCCGCTCGACAGGACCGCCGACGCGCCGTCGACGACCGGAGCGCCCGCGTAGGCCGAGGCGGTGTCGTGTGCCGCGACGGCCACCACGGGGGGCGGCCGGGCAGGCCGAGCCCGGCCGCGTGCCCGGCGAGCAGCGGCCCCAGGCGCTCGCCGGGCTCGACCACCTCGGCGAAGAGCCGCTCGGGCAGTCCGAGACGTCCGACGAGGCCGAGCGCCCAGCGCCCCGTGCGCGCGTCGAGCAGGCCGCTGGTCGAGGCGCACGTGGACTCGTTGGCGAGCACGCCGCTGAGCCAGTAGGCCACGAGGTCGGGCACGAAGGCGAGCCGCTCGGCGGCCGCGAGGCGCGGCGTTCCCTCCTCGGCGAGGAGCTGGAAGACGGTGTTGATCGGCAGCGTCTGGATGCCGGTCGCCGCGTAGAGCTCGTCGGCGGGCACCCGGTCGAAGGCCCGCGCCTCCATCCCCTCGGTCCGCGCGTCGCGGTAGTGGAAGGGCAGCCCGAGCATCGCCCCGGCCCCGTCGAGCAGGGCGTAGTCCACACCCCAGGCGTCGACGCCGACCCCGGCGAGCGGCCCCCGGGCGGCGGCCGCGCCGATGCCGTCCAGCGCGTGGCCGAAGAGCTCGGGCAGGCTCCAGTGAAGGCCATCCGGCAGGCGCACCGGCCGGTTGGCGAAGCGGTGGACCTCCTCCAGCACGACGCGGCCGCCGGCGCGGCGCCCGGCGACGACCCGGCCGCTGGACGCGCCCAGGTCGACGGCGGCGTGGATCGGCCCCTCAGTCAAGGTGGAACACCTCCTCGAGCCGCCGCAGGCCGGTGTCCGGCCGCTCGCCCGAGGGAAGCTCGAAGAACTCCGCCATCTCGGCCTGCCAGCGCGCGTTGACCCGAGTCGCCTCCATCGCCGCGAGAGCGGCGGCGAAGTCGTCGGCGACCAGATAGCCGATGAGCGTGCCGTCGTCGTCGAGGAAGAGCGAGTAGTCGCGCCAGCCGGCGCCGGTCAGGGCCTCGAGCATCTCGGGCCACACGGCCCTGTGGCGCGCGCGGTACTCGTCGAGCCGGTCGGCCCGCACCCGAAGCCGGAAGCAGACGCGCTCCATCAGGCCGGCTCGGCGAGCTCGAGGCCGAGCAGGGAGGCGACCTTGCGCACCTCGGCCGCCCGGTGCCCGACGCCCAGCGCGACGTGGTGCGTGGGGCCCTCTGCGCACCAGCCCTCGAGGAACTCGGCCGGCGCGACCGAGAAGCGCAGGCGGCTGTTGGTGTTGCCGATGCGCATGGTCGGGCCGGGGATCGACTCGCCCTCCGCGACGATCAGCTTGAGGCGGCCCTCGGCGGTCTGTGTGCAGCCCACGATCGTGACCGGCCCGTGGCGGACGGTGAACTCGACCGACAGCCCGGAGCCGCGCTTGCCGTGGTAGAGGCGCAGCGCCCGCAGCGTGGGGCGGCCCTCGGCGATCGCCAGGTGGCCCGGCCCGTCGTGGCCCATGAGCACGAAGCCCTCGGCCATGTCGAGGGCGTAGTACTCGGTGTACGAGCCTCCGGCGCCGAGGCGGTCCAGGATGAGCTGGGCGATGTTGGTCTTGAGGTCGCCCTCGCCCGAGGTCGGGACCCCGCGGGCGGTGAGCAGCGAGTTGCCGACGATCACGCCGGCGCCGAGGCGCTCGGCCTCGTTGCCATCCACTCCTCGGTAGTAGTAGGTGAGCCCGTCGAGGGCGAAGTCGTCCACCAGGCGATCGAGGCCGACGGCCACGCGGACCGACCAGTCGAGCTGGTCCGGCTCGATCGGCCCGGCGATCGGGTCGGCCGAGGGGTCGGCGAAGGCGAACATCGCGCGGATCTCGGCCTCCTTGGCGGCGATCTCGTCCGCGCCGGCCGTCGCGACCCGGGCCGCGAGGTCGTCGATCTCGAGCACCTCCACGTGCGCGCCGAGCTGCGCGTGGACGGCGGTGAAGTCGGTGTACAGGTCGAGCATTCCCGGGTAGGTGTGCCCGAGGAAGCCGAGGCGCGACCGGCGCAGCTCCCGGGCGACGCCGGCGGCGCGGACCCAGGCCGCGATCCGCCCCCAGGCGCGCTCGTCGTCGTCGATCGTCCCGGCGACGGTGTCGTAGCTGATCCGGGCGCGGGTGAACGCGCCGGCGATCTCCGGAACGCAGCACGCCGCGCAGTTGGCGAGCCACTCGCCGGTGTCGACCGATGGGTAGTCGAGGGTGGCCGAGGGCTGAAGGCCGAGCAGGAGCACCGGTGCCCGCGCGCCCTGCGCGGTCGCGAGCACCTGGCTGGAGGTGGCGTACGTGACCGCGTGGCAGATCAGCAGGTCGAGCTGCGCCTGCCCGAAGCGGTCGCCGGCCTCGCGCGCTCGCTCGGCGGTGTCCACGAGCCCGGCCGAGACGACCTCGGCGCCGAGCTCGCGGACGCGCTCCTCGACGCGCGCCTGGTAGCCCTCGATCCGCTCGCGCAGACCGTCGAACTGGCTCCAGTACGCCTCGAGGCCGATGCCGAACACCCCGACCCGCGCGCGAGGCGCGGGCCGGGGAGGGCGCCCAGCCCCCAGGGGGGCCTTTGAGCTGGGTGCCATTTCGACGACTAGAAGTCGAAGTCGTCGATGTTGTCGGCGTTGAAGCGGGTCGGCGGGCCGAGAATGATGACCCCGTCCGGCCCGACGGTGCGCTCACCGAGCTTGCCGGCCTCGAAGGTCTCGCCCTCCGCGCCGGTGATGTTCCCCGCGACGACGTTGGCGGCGGCGTAGCCGGACAGGTAGCCGACGTCCTCCGGCGACCACAGCTCGAACTCCTCGACGGTGCCGTCCTTGACGAACTCGCGCATCTGGTTCGGCGTGCCGAGCCCCGTCAGCTTGACCTTGCCCTTCTGGGGCGAGGTTGACAGGTAGCGCGCGGCGGCCGAGATGCCGACCGTCGTCGGGGAGATGATGCCCGCGAGGTTGGGGTAGGCCTGGATCAGGCCCTGGGTCTCCTGGAAGGACTTCTGGTCGTCGTCGTCGCCGTAGACGGTGGTGACGAGCTTGATGTCGGCGTACTCGGGCTTGCTCAGCTCGTCCTTCATGAACTCGATCCAGAGGTTCTGGTTGGGCGCGTTCGCGGTTGCCGAGAGGATCGCGATCTCACCCTTCCCGCCGATCTGCTCGGAGATCAGGCGCACCTCGTCGCGGCCGATCTCCTCGGCGGAGGCCTGGCTGACGAACACCGTGCGGGCGTCGGTCGCCGCATCGGAGTCCATCCCGACGACCGCGATGCCCGCGTCGGCGGCATTCTTCAGCGCGGGCGCGACGGCGTTCGCGTCGTTGGCGGCGATGATGAGCGCGTCGGGCTCCTGCTGGGTGACCGAGTTGATGAGCGGGACCTGCGACGAGGCGCCGGCGTCGGTCGGGCCGACGATCTCGTTGGTGCCGCCGAGCTCCTCCATGGCGATGGTCACGCCGTTGTGCTCGATCTCCTCGTAGGGGTTGCCGAGCTGCTTCGGCATCGAGACGGTCGTGATGCCGGCCGGGATGTCGCCGCCCCCGGTCGCCGCCGCCGTGTCGGCGGCGGTGTCTGCCGACGAGTCGTCGTCGTCGCCGCAGGCGACGAGGGTGAGGGCGAGCGCCAGGATGGCCAGCGCCGCCATGAGGGCCCGCAAGAGCCGGGACCGGGTCATCAGGTTTCCTCCTGAGGTCGGGACACGGAGGCGCCCGGCCGTGGCGGCCGTGCTCCTCGAGAACGGGAACGGGCGCGCAGCTCGCGCGCGCGATTGACGAGGTTGGGGCCGAACACCGAGCCGATCAGCAGGGCGCCCACGACGATTGGGATCCAGGCGGTGGAGATGTCCGGGCTCAGGGTCAGGGCCTTCTGGATCCCGGCCAGGAGCAGAAGGGCGAGAACGACGCCGGCGATGGTGCCGCGCCCGCCGAAGATGGAGACGCCGCCGAGCACGACCGCGGCGATGGCGGTCAGCTCGTAGCCCGTGCCGACGTTCGCGGCGGCGGTCGAGTTGCGCAGCGTGAGGACGATGCCCGCGAGGGCGGCCACCATGCCGCAGAGCACGAACAGGATCATCTTGATCCGCTTGACGCGCACTCCCGAGAAGCGGGCGGCCTCCTGGTTGGCGCCGATGGCGAAGACCGCCCGCCCGAATCGGGTGGCATGCAGCAGCACGGCGAACGCCACGGCGAGCACGGCGAAGAGGGCGATCGTGTTCGGCACCGGCGTGCCCGCGAACTCGTCGAACGCCCAGTCGGTCCACGCGGTCGGGAAGCTGGTCTCTGACCGGTCGCCGATGACCACGAACGCGAGGCCGCGGAACAGCGCGAGCGTGCCGATGGTGACGGCGAGGGAGGGCAGGCCGAGCTGCGTCACCAGCGCCCCGTTGAACGCGCCGCAGAGCGCGCCGACGGCGAGGCAGACGACGATGATCGTGCCCATCGAGTAGCCGTCGGCCCACATCCAGCCCATCAGCGCGCTGGAGAGGGCCAGGACCGAGGCCACCGAGAGGTCGATCTCCGCGGTGATGATCACCAGGGCGAGCGGCAGCGCCATGAGCGCAACCTCGGAGTAGTCGAGGGTCCCGCTGGTGAACGAGGCGGTGCTCAGGAACTTGGACGAGATGTACTGCCCGACGATCGCGGTGACCACGAGCAGGCCCAGGATCAGCACCTCCCAGCGGCCGGCGAGCCCGCGCAGGCGCGCGGCGAGCGTGTCGGGCGCCTGGGTCACCGGGGGTGGCGTGGCGTCAGTTCGCACGACGGGCGCTCCTCTGCCGGAGGGCGGCGCCGAGCCGGAGGCCCACGAGCCGGTCGATCGCGATCGCGAGCAGCAGCAGCGCCCCGATCGCGGCCAGCTGCCAGAAGGCCGACACCTTCAGGATGATCAGCGAGGAGGTGATGGTGGTCAGGAGCAGCGCGCCGAGCGCGGCGCCGTAGACCGTCCCGATGCCGCCGAAGATGGCGACCCCGCCCACGACGGCCGCGGCGATGACCGTGAGCTCGTAGCCCGCGCCGGCGGTCGCGTCGACCGTGCCGAAGCGGGCGGTGAACAGAACGCCGCCGAGGCCGGCGAGCAGGCCACTCATGACGAAGGTGCCCAGCACCAGCCGTGAGGAGCGCACGCCCGCCAGCCGGGCCGCCTCGGGGTTGGAGCCGACGGCGTAGAGCTCGCGGCCCGCGCGGTAGTCGCGCATCCACTGGCCCACCAGCAGCACCACCGCGATGGCGATCAGGGTGAGGACGGGGACGCCGAGCACGCGGTCGCTGCCGAGGGACAGGAAGTCGTCGGGGAGGGTCTCCGCGTTCACCTGGCGGCCGTCGGTCCAGAGGAAGGCGATGCCGCGATAGGCGTAGAGCGTGCCGAGGGTCACCACCAGCGAGGGCACCGCTCCGAAGGTGACAAGCACGCCGTTGACCAGGCCGAGCAGGGCCCCGAGGCCCATGCCGAGCACGAAGACCACGATGATCGGCATGCCCGGGTGGCCGGAGAGCAGGTCACCCGCGAGGAAGGCCGACAGCGCGAGCACCGAGCTGACCGACAGGTCGATGTTGCGGGTGACGATGACCAGGGTCTGGCCCACGGCCAGGATCGCGAAGATCGAGGCGTTGAGGGCCAGGTCGCGAAGCGAGTCGATCTCGATGAAGCGCGGCTCCAGGACCGCCGTGACGCCGATGAGCAGGAGCAGCACCGCGACGATGCCGAGCTCGCGCATGCGCAGGACGAGGTCGGTCAGGCGGCGGGCACGATCGGAGGGGGGCGGCGCGGTGGTGGGAGTTGCGGCGTCGGTGCTCACGCCGCGGCCTCGGCGGTCTGGCCGGTGGCCGCGCGCATGATGCGCTCCTCGTTGGCCTCCGCGCGGGTGAGCTCGGCCGACAGCCGCCCCTCGTGCATGACCAGCACGCGGTCGGCCATGCCGAGCACCTCGGGGAGCTCGCTGGAGACCATCAGGACGGCGACGCCGCGCCCGGCGAGCTGGGAGAGCAGGCGGTGCACCTCGGCCTTGGTGCCCACGTCGATGCCCCTCGTCGGCTCGTCAACGATCAGCACGCGCGGCTCGGTCGCCAGCCACTTCGCCAGCACGAGCTTCTGCTGGTTGCCGCCCGAGAGGAACACGACCGGGTCGTCCATACGGTGGTACTTGAGCTGCAGGCGCTCGGCCCACAGGAGCGCGGCCTGGCGCTCCATGCGCCGTCCCACGAGCCCCATGCGGCTCAGCGCGCGCAGGATCGTCAGGGTCGCGTTGCGGGCCACCGACAGGTCCATCACGAGCCCCTGCTGGCGGCGGTCCTCGGGGACGAAGGCGATCCCGGCGCGCATGGCGGCGGTGGGCCGGCCTGAGGACAGTCGAACGCCGCCGACCTCGACGTGTCCGGCGTCGAGCCGGTCGATGCCGAAGATCGCGCGGGCCACCTCGCTGCGTCCGGCGCCCACGAGCCCGGCGAGCGCGAGGATCTCCCCCGCGCGGACCTCGAAGCTCACGTCGGTGAACACGCCCTCGCGGGTGAGCCGGTGCGCCGACAGCACTGGCGCGCCGATCTCGGCGGGCTCCTTGGGGAAGAGCGCGTCGAGGTCCCGGCCCACCATCCGGCGGATCATCTGGTCGGTCGTGATGCCGGCCACCGGGCCGTCGTGCACGACCTGGCCGTCGCGCATGATCGTCACCGTCTCGCAGATCTCGAAGACCTCCCCGAGGCGGTGCGAGATGAAGAGCACGGCCGAGCCGCGGTCGCGCAGGGTGCGCACCACGCCGAAGAGGCGCTCGACCTCGGGCCCCGAGAGCGCGGCGGTGGGCTCGTCCATGATCAGAAGGCGCGCCTCGAAGCTGAGGGCCTTCGCGATCTCGACGATCTGCTGATCGGCGATCGAGAGGCCGCGGACCGGCCTGCTTGCGTCGAGCCGCACGCCAAGGCGGTCGAGCAGCCCCTGGACCTCCCGGTGCACCTCGCGCCGGTCGATCCGCCGCAGCGAGCCCAGCGGATGCCGGCCCATGACCACGTTCTCCGAGACGGAGAGGTCGGGGAAGAGCGTCGGCTCCTGGTAGATGACGGCGATGCCCGCGTCGCGGGCGGCGTGCGGCGAGGCCAGGTCGACCGGCTCGCCGTCGATGAGCATCTCTCCCCCGCCCAGGCGCACGACGCCACCCAGCACCTTCACCACGGTCAACTTGCCGGCGCCGTTCTCGCCGACCAGCGCCCGCACCTCGCCCGGGCGGAGGGCGAGCGAGACGTCGCGCAGCGCCTGCACCGCGCCGTAGGACTTGCTGGCCGAGCGCAGCTCGACGATCGGGGTCGCCGCGTCGTTCACGCGGCAGCCGTCCGGTCGGCGACGATCGTGACCCGGCCCCCCAGGGCGGTCAGGGCGGCCGCCTGCTTGTCGGAGATCCCGTGGGCCAGGACCTGGGCGACCTCGCCGACCTCCGCCACGACGCTCAGGCCGTGCTGGCTGAGCTTCGACTCGTCCACGAGCAGGATCGCCTCGTGCGCGTGGGCGATCATCGAGCGCTTGACCTCCGACTCCAGCGCGTCGGGGTCCGTCAGCGCGCCGCCCGAGGTGATGCCCTTGACGCTGAAGAAGACGCGGTCGACCGCGTGGCCGGCGATGGTGTGGACCGCGTAGGGCCCCACGAAGGAGCGCGTGAGGCGCCGCAGCGCCCCGCCCACGCCGACCAGGTCGATGGCCAGCGCGGGGTGCGTGGCCACGAGCTCGAAGATCTCCATGGAGTTGCTGATGACCGTCGCCCGCACCCCGCGCTCCAGCAGGACACGGGCCAGGTGGTGGGACGTCGTGGAGGAGTCGAGGAACAGCGACTCGCTCTCGCGCACGAGGTCGGCGGCGGCCTCGGCCAGCGCTGCCTTCGCATCCTTGGCCTGCTCGAGGCGCGAAGCGAACGAGTCTTCGTGAGCCGCGATTGCCGGCAGCACGGCGCCGCCGTGGGTGCGGCGTGCCAGACCAGTGCGCTCGAGTTCGCCGAGGTCGCGGCGCGCGGTCATCGACGAGACCCCGAAGCGCTCCTCAATCTGGACGACGGTTATCGCGCCGCCGGTTCGCAGGATCTCGACGATCGCCGCCCGTCGAGCGTCCGAGGGGAGTCGAACCTGTTCGTTCCTGGTCGTTCTTGCCCCATTGTGAGCCCAAACGAACACGGCCGATCAGATCACACGCATGTGTTTGTGTCAAGACGCACTTGTGACCGGCTCGGCCCGCGGCCTGGTCCACACCGAAACCGGCTGCGCATCCCTGCAAGAGAGCCTGGACGGAGTCGGCCGACGCCTTCCGGGGAAGCCCGCTTGAGGCCCCCCGACGTCTGGCTCGGCGCCCGCATCGACGCCTCCACGGTCGCTGCGGGCGGCCTTCGCCATCGTTCGTTTCAGCCTGAGGCGATGCCGGCGGCCATCTCGTCGATGTCCCGCGCGGCGCGCTCGAGCGCCCCGCACGCCGTGTCGACCCCGGCGTATGCCTCGCGCAGCGCCTGCGTCCACCGAGTCGCGATATCGAGGTAGTTCACGATCGGGGTGACCAGCACCCGGCCCGATTCCTCCGCGAGCGCTCTCGAGACCGGGTAAAACGCCCCCCAGCGCCCCGTGAGACCGACGAACGCCGGATCGTCCCAGACGCTCGCCCGCGTCGGGTTCATGTTGCCCTCGAAGGCCGACCGCAGCAGGAAGTCCCGCTCGGTGGCCCACTCGATGAAGTCCCATGCCGCGCCCTGGCGGCGGGACCGAGCGTTCATGACAATGGACCAGGTCCAGAGGTTCGGCGTCCTCAGGCCCGTGGGCCCCTCCGGCGGTGGCGCGTAGCCGATCTCGCCCACCAGGCTCGACTGCTCTTGGTCCTCAAAGAAGGCGACGTAGTGATCCGAGTCGACCAGGAGGCCGTACCTGCCCTTCGCGAAGTCCAGCGCGAGCTCGTACCAGCGCTGCTCGGGCCAGGCCGTCGGACCCGACCCCCTCAGCGCCCGGACGAAGTCCTCGGTGGCCGTCACACCGGCCTTCGATGCAATGGCGCATCGACCGGACTCGTCGAAGTCGGTCGCGCCGTAGGACCAGAACTGGGTCGCGTAGCCGGTGTACATCGTGTGCCAGACGGACACTCCCCGTTGCCCGAACCCCCGGACGGACCCCCCCGTCGCCCGCGTAATGCGGTCGGCGGCGGCGAAGAAGCGGTCCCAGGTTGCGGGCACCTCGAGCCCGCACCGGCTCAGGATCGACGGGACATAGGCGAGGTTGTACGACTCGCAGTTGACCGGGATCGCGAGCAGGGGTCCCACACCCAGCGCCTCGCCGAAGCGCCCGGTCCACCGGTTGGCGCTCAGCACGGCGTCCAAGAAGTCCTCCGGGTCGTAGCCCTCGCCGGCGCCGGCCAGGAAGTCGTCCAGCGGCTGGACGAGACCCGCGGCCAGGTGCTCCCAGAGCAGGACCGGCCCCGACATGTACACATCGGCCCCGTCGTCTCCGGTCAGGAAGGCATGGATGTCGTTCGAGAAGTACAGATCGCTGCCGATGATCCGCAGGCTCGCGGTGTGACCGGTCAGTCGCTCGAACTCCGGGAGGTGTCGGGCGACGCTGGCGACGAACGCGTCGGTGTCCGGGGCCAGGAACGTGACCGACGCCATCGGCAGCCTCTCCTCGCGCGGGCCGGGACTACGACACTAGGCTCTCACGAACGGGGATCGCCCAGCGTTCTCGTGCACCCGACGGGGTCGCAAACCCGGTTCAGGGACGAAGCGTCGCCGGACGCGCTTGGCTCCGGAGAGTGGGCCGTGAAGGATTCGAACCTTCGACCTTGGGATTAAGAGTAGGCGCGGGCGCTCTCGGTCGTGGCTCGCGTCGTCTCGCGAATGCCGTCTTGAAAGCGGGGTCTCGGCCCGACCGGGGCGCGCTCGTCTCGGGTCGTCTCTGCCGGTCTCGTTCCCACCCTGTTCCCACTCCGGTGGGGCCATGAAATGCGTCGCGGCAGTCTTCGAGGACTCAGGCCCCGCGCCGCGGACGCTCGCCCTGGCGTCTGACCGAGCCTGCGTGGAGACGAACCTCGCGCGAAAGGGGCTCTGGCGCTCAAACTCGGCCAACACGGCCGGAGGCGGAGAGCTGGTGGGCCTGCTCGGCGCCACCGACCAGCTCGGCCTGGTCCAGCGCATCGACGCGGGGACCGCCGCTCGGCGCGCTCGCCTTCGACGTGGTCGTATGGGTCTGCTCGCGATGGCGCGAGGGGGCGAAGTCGAGGCGCGCCACGTCCCGTTCACGCTTCAGCGGCCGTTTGGTCTCGGCCCGCCACTGCGCGTCTCGTTGCCACGCTGTTGCCAGCCTCCGATGGCAGCGCCTTCAGAGGCGCATCACGAGCCTGCCCTCCGACCAGACGCCTCGCTCGATGGTTGAGTGCGCCAGGGCGGCCGCCTGGAGGCGAGGGCAGCAGAGCGGCCTGGCCGAGCCAGCCACGCGCCGGAGCCGAACACCCGCGGCGGTAAAGAGAGCGGCGGCCCATCACTCCCTCCGTCTGGTGTCTGACCGAGCCTGGGTGGCGTCGAATCTGGCGCGGGAGGAGCATGCGTCGCTCCGGTCCGGTCCAAAAGCGCTGGCGGCGGCGAGCCTGTGAGGCTGTTTGAGCCGCCGACCAGTTGGCCCGTCAGGGGCCGCGGCCCGCCCCTCGCTGCGCTCGTCTTTGATGTCGCGGTCTGGGAACGCCTTGACGCGAGCGGGGCGGAGGGCCACTGTGAAGGAGCGAGCGCGAGCGCAGTTGGTCCGAAGTCGCTCATGCACTCGCCGCACCGGATCGGAAACGTGAACCGGATGCACCGTCGTCCGCAGGTCAGCCGCTCTCATGCCGTCACTCGCCGGGCGAGAGGCCCGGAAATCGTGACGGAGGCGCCGCACGGCGCGTCGCGGCTCACCGAGGCGGGCGGTCGAGAGGACATCCGCTCACTACCGGTCCCGAGGGGCGCCGCAGAACGGCGCACGCGCGATGGTCAACCACGCGGCCAGACGACCAGCGCCCGCACGGGCGCCGCAGCCGCAGGGCGGTGACGCCTTTGGATGCGGCGACAGAGGACGGTTCCTCCCCCCCGATTCCAGAGGCGTTGGGGCCGTCCGCGAACCCCACAAATCAGGTGCCCGCGCAGGCGCCCGGAGACGAGGCCGCCGGAGCGCGGGGCACCGAACCAGGTGTGCCTGAGGGTCGTCGGTGATGGTTCGGACCGGCGGCCTTTCCACCTGGCCCCGGGACGGCCGCCATGACACCTGCCCGCCCTGCCCCGCAGAGCGACCCCCGGGGCCCTCAGGAGGTCAGAGCGATGCTGATGCAGTTCGATTCGTTCCGCGGCGAGCTTGACCGCTTGGCCGAGCAGATCATGTCGGGCGCGCGGCCGCCGCGGCCGTGTCCAATGGACGCCTACCGGCGCGGCGACGAGTTCGTGGTTGCCTTCGACCTGCCGGGCGTGGACCCGGGGACCATCGACCTCACCGTCGAGCAGAACATCTTGACGATCAGGGCAGAGCGGCGTTTCGAGGGCCAAGAGGGCGATCAGGTGATCGCCGCCGAGCGCCCCCACGGCGCGTTCACCCGCCAGCTGTTCCTGGGCGACACGCTCGACGCCGAGCGCCTCGAGGCCACCTACGCGGCCGGGGTGTTGACGCTGCACATCCCTGTGGCTGAGGCGGCCAAGCCCCGCAAGGTGCCGATCGCCGCAGGCACCGACGTGCGGACGATCGAGGCTCAGACCACCCCGGCCAAGACCTAGACGCCGGGCAAGGCGGCCACCGTCGTCCTGTCCTCGCCGAAGGTGAGGGCGCAGTCGAGGCCGGCGTATCCCAGAAGGCGGCGCATGCGGGGGCTCGACCCGACCAGACCGAAGCGTCGGCCCGCCCGGTGCGTTCGGTTCCGCAGGCTCACGAGGGCGCAGATGCCGGCGGAGTCGAGCAGCCGGACGTCTGCGAGGTCAACCAGCAACTGATCCGAAGCGGGGTCGAAGAACTCGATCTGGCGGACGAAGCGCGGGACCGTGTAGATGTCGAGGTTGCCCGACAGGCGGAACAGGATCGAGTCCCGGCGCCGGCGACAGACGACCGACAGCCTCGAAGCGCCCCCGAGCGGCTGGCGGGGGCGTCGCACGGCGACGGTGTCGGGGTCCGGTCGGGGCTCTGCGGGAAGCAGCGGTTCGTGCTGCTCCGGCAGGAGGAGGGTTGCGGAAGGCATGAGAGCCCCCGTTCTACCGGCCGGTGCCGGGCGAGGCGACGGGAGGGGGCTGGGCTGGCATCGGCCCCCTCGGGTGCCATCCGGACCGTTGCCCGGACGGCCAAACCCTCGTCAATAGGTTCACCCTACTCCTGTCCCGCACGCCGCGGGGGACAACGCAGGCGATCCGATCTCCGTGGTCGAGGGGAGAAGAGGATTCGACGAACCTCCGTCGGCTGAGCCGGCGGTTCATAGGCTGCTGCTCCGTCAAAGTCCTGAGAAGCCCGTAGCCATGTCGAGCTTCACCGCGGATGGGAGACGCGCGCGCCAGTTCGCGCGCCAGGAGTGCGCGTCCGTGACGATCCGTCCCCGAGCCGTTCGTTTGCACGGCGTTGGCAGCAGGGGCAGACTGGGCGCGGATGACGAGTCTCCCCGGACCTGATCTGAGATGACCGAGCCCAGCCTGCGCGATCGAGTCATGTCGGAGACTCAGGACGAGCTCAACGCCTTTGGGCGCGCCTGGCCGACGCGGGAATCCGACTGCCGCCCGAGGCCACTCGTGCCCTGGGGAGCCTCTTGATCGCGGCGGTTAACGCCGGCGTCCGCGTGGCGGCGGCGGAGACTGCGAGGAGCGTGGAGGCGGCGCTGCAGGAGGAGGGCATCGAGGCCACTTCCTCGTGCAGTTCGACGAGCTCGAGTGACGGGCGGGGTTGCCCGATGGAGGCTGGGCGGACGACGAGGCCCTGCGCGAGCTCGCCCGCCGGCGCGCGACCGGCCGTACGTCGACGGCCGATGAAGCCTGGCGGCGGCTGGGACGGCTGACTGCGGAACAGCGGGCGGTAGTCGAGCGGGCGCTCGAGAATCTGATCAAGGGGCGCTGAGAAGCGATGTGGCGGTTAGTCGCCCATGCCGCGGTCACGGACTCCTTTCCCTGACTGCAAGACAGCACGTTAGTCCGTCTCGCGGCGAGCGAAGAAGGCGGGCGCGAAAGCGGGCGATCGTGGCGTGGTCCGGGATCTGGTTGGCCGCGATCACGCGAAAGGCGACGTCCTCGGCGCAGCGGCGCTCGATCGCGCGGCTGGAGCGCTCGCCGACGGCATAGGCGTACAGCAGCAGCGCCAGCATCATCCTGGGCTCGAAGGCGGCCCGACCCCAGCCGTCGGCTCGGTAGGCGGCGTAGAAGTCGCCCAGGTCGAGCTGCTCGACCGCGTCGAGCACGAACCAGGCCAGGTGATCCTCGGGCAGACTACTCGCGGAGGCTGGGCGGCAGGAGCAGCTCCTGATCGCGCTCGGAGGGCAGGAAGTTTTGGGCCACGGTCGCCTCCGCGCGTGAACGGCTTGCTCATGCCGATCCTCGCCGACGGCTCGGACGGAACCTCGCCCTCAGAGCCGGGGTTTATGCGACAGGCTGAGAGGTGGGTGATTATTCAGGCGGCGCCGAGGTGGGTGATCATTCAGGCGGCGCCGACACGAACCTCGGCCGCCCGGCTCGACGTCGTTCTCGAGAGGCGAACTCTGGCGTGCGACATGGCCTCGGCGGGTTGAGGGCTCGGGACCGGGCGCAAGCACAAGGACGCCTCGGTCTCGAAGAGTCGGCCATGCGCATCGTCGTACGGGCGCCTGTCGAGGCTCTCGTCCCATGTTGGACGACGCGGGCAAGAACACACGCAGTAGCTCGCTCGTCAACCCTTGTTAACGCGCTGCGCGTCGGCCGGTCCGCAAGGAGCGCCCGGCGGACTCCAGGAGACGCCGGACAACGCTGCGCGGGGGTCCTTCCGTGGCGGTTGATCGTGGGCACCCCGGATGCCGCGCCGCCGTCGCTCTGCGATAGTCGACCTCCAAGGGGCGTTCGCCCGTGCGAGCCGGCGGCTCACCAGCAGGAGGTTTGGGTGCCCGCCCTTGCGATGCTCATCGAGGCGCTCGAGCGCGCGGCCGCACAGTACGAGGTGCTCGAGCACCCGCGCACCGATACGGCTCGTGCCGAGGCGCACGCCCTGGGGCTGCCGGCCGACGAAGTCGCCAAGACCCTCGTGGTGAGGACACCGGAGGGCTATCTCCGCGTCGTCCTGCCCGCATCGAGGTCGCTCGATCTGCGACGGCTGCGGGGCGTGGTCGGCGGTGGCCAGGGCACCCGCCTTGCCACGGAGGAGGACCTGGCCCGCGAGTATCCGGAGTTCGAGCTCGGGGCGGTGCCGCCGTTCGGCGGTGCCCGCGACGATCGCGTGCTCGTGGACCGCCGCGTCGCCAAGCGGGATCGCGTGGTCTTCGAGGCCGGGGACCACGCGCACTCGATCCGGCTCCCCGCGGCCGACCTGCTGCGCGTGGCGGGCGATCCTGAGGTCGCCGACGTGTGCGTCCCGCCGGAGGACTGAGCGAGGCCGGGATGCGGCTGACGAGTCCCGCGTTCGCGGACGGCGAGGCGATACCCCCCGACCATGCCTGCACGGGCCGCGACCGCTCGCCGGCGCTCGCCTGGGTCGGGCTACCTGAGGACACCCGCTCGCTGGCCCTGATCGTCGACGATCCCGATGCTCCGGGCGGCACGTTCACGATTGGCTCGCCTGGGGCATCGACCCCGGAGGCGGCGGCCTCGCCGAGGGGGACCGCCCGCCGCGTGAGGGCCGCAACGACTTCGGCACGGTCGGCTACCGGGGGCCCTGCCCGCCGCGGGGGCACGGACCGCACCGCTACCGATTCCGCCTGCTCGCCCTCGATGCGGAGCCCGACGTCCCGGGCGGCGGCACCCGCGACCGGCTCGAGGTCGGCTTCGCGCGGCACGTGCTCGCGGCCGCCGAGCTCGTGGGGCGCTTCGAGCGGCGCTGAGCGATGGAGGCCGCGTGCACAGGCGGATGCGCCCATCCCGGCGGAGGTCCACGGTCATGGAGCCCCGCCCGATAAGGAGGTGCAGCGATGAAGGCCCGAGTCGGCGACCGCTTGGTGGTACGCCGCCACCGCACGGGAGACGTCGAGCGCCACGGCGAGATCCTGGAGGTGCGCGGGGAGGACGGCGCCCCGCCCTATCTCGTGCGCTGGTCGGACGGCACGAGAGCATCCTCGTGCCCGGATCGGAGACGACCGTCGAGCCGCCCCCGGCCAGGGACGTCCAAAAGCCCAAGCGGTCCGGCGGCTCTCGCCGCCGCTGACCGGGGTGGGCCCCCGCGCGCCACGACTCTCGGCCGCAGCTGGCGCCTACGCGCCCTCAGCTCAACTCCCGCGGCACCACGAACGCCACCAGCGCCGCTCCGCCCGGGCGGAGGTCCCGCCAGCGCGTCGCGGGGGCTGCGAGCGTCGCGAGGGCGGCCGTCGGCATCTTGGCCCGAAGGCGAGTGAGGCTCTCGGCGTCGCCGCCCCCGGCCAGCGCCAGGGCCAAATCCTGGAGGCCCGGGTTGTGGCCGATGAGCAGCACTGAGTCCGCCGTGCCGGGTAGCCGGTGCAGGCGCTCCAGGAGAACCCCTCGCCGGCGCCGTAGAGGTCGGCCTCCACCTGGGTCGGGACGTCCGGGAGGACCGCAGCGACCGGCTCGAGCGTCTCCCGCGTCCGCCGGGACGACGAGCAGAGGATGAGCGCAGGCCGGATACCCAGGCTATAAGGTGCTCGGCGATCCTGGCCGCGGCGCGCCGCCCTCGGGGCGCGAGAGGCCGCTCGTGATCGGCGAGGGCCGGATCGTCCCAGCTCGACTTGGCGTGGCGGAGGAGGTAGAGGAGCTTCACGCCCGTCCCCGGTCGCGGAGGATGTCCCGCTCGCCATGAGCAGCCGGACGGCGGCCGCCGTGTGATGGTCAGGCAGCGGCGCGAGCGTAAACGACTCCATGCGTAGCTGGGCGATGTGGAACGAGACCGACCCGGCGCGCCAATGCTCACCGGGTCTGCGGACAGGAAGGAGACGGCGTGTTGGTTGTGCAGCGGAGCGGTCCCGCGGGTGGATCCCGGCGCGTCGGTCGCCCCCACGGCCGTGGTCGTCGGTGATGTTGCGATCGCGCACGGCTGCTACCTCGGCCACGGCGTCGTGATCGAGAGCGGTGGCCCGCCGGTGCGCCTGGAGCGAGATGTCGTCGTCATGGCGAACACGGTCATCCGCTCTCTGGGAGCCAAGGGCAGGCCGGAGTTCCCCATCCACGTCGGCGCGCGCACGCTCATCGGGCCGCAGTGCGCGCTGGCCGGCTGCCGACTCGCGGAGGACTGCGAAATGGCGACCGCGGTGATGGTCTTCCAAGGAGCCGAGGTGGGCGTCGCATCCCGGCTCGGGGCTGGCTCGATCGTGCACGTCCGAACCCAGCTCCCACCCGGCAGCCGAGCGGGGCTGCGGCAGATGGCGGTGGCCGGTCGCGACGGCTCCCTGATCACCTCCGACGTGGGGGCCGCGCGCGAGGCGCTCGCGAGCGCGGACTTCTTCGGCGAGGTCTTCGGCCTGGGCGAGGAAGACCAAGAGCAACTGCAAAGGCAGGCGGCGGCGATGCTGAGGGCGGACGCACTCGCGTGGCGGGACAAGCCTCGCCCCTGAGTTGGAGCGAAGAGACGCTCGAGGCCGCGGCGGGCGGGCCGGGCCGCGACCGTTCAGGCCGTCAGCGACGTGAGACCCGCCGACACGCTCCGCTCGTCGAGGCGCAGCTCGAGCTCCCACGCTGCCTCGACCGCGCGGAGGAACTCATCGCGGCTCACGTGGCGGTTGATCTCCCCGTACTCGCCGGCCGAGACGCGACCGGCCGGGTAGTACTGCGCCATGAGGTTGACGTAGGTGGTCGTTCCGAGCTCCGCCGCCACCCAGCGCAGGATGGCCTGGGTCTCGTCGAGGAGGCCCGGCATCACGAGGTGGCGCAGGATCAGCCCTCGGCGGGCGAGCCCCCGCTCGTCCAGCACGAGATCACCCACCTGCCGGTGCATCTCGCGGATCGCGGCGCGGGCGACGTCGGGGTAGTCGGCCCGGCGCACGTAGCGGCGCGCCCGCTCGCTCGTGGCGAACTTGAAGTCGGGCATGTAGAGGTCGACGACGCCCTCCATCAGCGCGAGGCTGTCGGGGCTGTCGTAGGAGCTGGTGTTGTAGACGATCGGAAGCCGGAGGCCCGCCGCCAAGGCGAGCGGCACCGCCTCCATGATCTGCGGCACCACGTGCTCGGGCGTCACCCAGTTGATGTTGTGGCAGCCGCGCGCTTGGAGCTCCAGCATCATCTCGGCAAGGCGCTGCGGCGAGACGCGCTCCCCCCGCACCTGCCAGGAGATGTCGTAGTTCTGGCAGAAGACGCAGCGCAGGTTGCAGCCGCTGAAGAAGATCGTCCCGGACCCTCGCCAGCCGCGCAGGCAGTCCTCCTCGCCGAAGTGGGGGAAGTAGGACGCGACGACCGCCTGCCGCCCGATCGCGCAGAGGCCGTGCTGGTCGTCGAGGCGGTCCACCGGACATCCTCGCGGGCAGACCTCGCAGGCCCCGCCGAGCAGCCCCGGCGCGGTCGCGGCGCGACGAGCCAACTCGCCCGGGTCGGCGAGGGCGAGGCTCGATGGCGCGGCGTCGCTCAGCGTCGTGATCCTCGGATGCTCGGTGGCCGGAGCCTATCGTCTGCAAAGGGCGCTGAGCACGCCCGCAGGATTCGAACCTGCGACCTCTGGCTCCGGAGGGGTGATGAGGGATGCCCTGAAGTTGAGAAGTACCCGCATCGCCGCCGTCGGCCAGGGTGGCAACGAAAGTGCGGAACATGCGACGGGGCGTGAGATCGCAGCGCCCAAGCCGTATCTGGAGTAGGAGCAACAGAATAAGAATCCCATGCTCTTACGCCGTACGTCCCGAGATCCCGCATGAACACCGATGGGCCGTGAAGGATTCGAACCTTCGACCTTGGGATTAAGAGTCCCCTGCTCTACCAACTAAGCTAACGGCCCGCCGGGGAGGCTAGCAAAGGCCCCTCGAGCCCCGGAACCCGGCGATCAGCCACCCGCGGTCGTCCCCGCCCCGGCCCTGGCGAGCTCGTTCAGGCGGTCGCGGACGGCGTCGGCGTTCGGGTCGTCGGGCTGCAGGCGCAGGAAGGTCTGGTACGACAGGCGGGCGAGCGCGATGCGCCCGACCTGCTCCGCCTGCTGGCCGAGCTGGAGGAACGCCTCCGCGTCCTGGGGGTTCCGCGCCGTGTAGTCCTCCATCGTCGCGACCGCGGCGGCGTCCTGGCCGCCCTGGATCTGCAGCGACACCAGCGTCTGCACCCGCTCGAGCTCGGCGGGCTCGAGGTCGACCGCCTTCCGGGCCGCCGCGATGGCCTGGGGGTAGTCCTCCTTGGCCGCGTAGGCCGCGGCGAGCTCCTCGTAGGCCTCGGGATTCTGCGGCTGCGCCTCCACCCGCGCCTGCGCGTCGCTGAGGATCTGGTCCTCTGCCGACTGGCCGCCCGCCGCCGAAGAAGATCAGGCCGAGGACGACGAAGATCACGCCCGCGAAGGCGATGGAGGTGAGGATCGCGACGACCTGAACCGTGCGGCGCGTTCGCTTCTGGTCGAGGAGCACGGCGCCCGACGCTACCAGAGCCGCTCGCGGGCCTCGCGAGCCCGGGCATCGATGGCGTCTGCGGCCGCGAGCCGGGGCCGTCCGCCGCTCACGAGGACCTCGCCGGCGGCCACGACGAGGTCAACGCGCGTCTCGGCCGCCAGGGCCGCTGCGGCCGGGTCGTCGCCCGCGGGGGCCGCCGGTCGCAGTGCGACCAGGTCGGCGCGCTTGCCGGGCTCAAGGCTGCCGACCTCGCCGTCCACGCCGAGGACCTCGGCGCCCCCCAGGGTCGCCATCCGCAGCAGCTCCCCGGCCCCGATGGCCCCAGCTTGGACGCGGCCGCAGGCGCGGGCCTCTGCGCGCACGTCGTAGTCGCCGCCGCTGGCGGGGCTGTCGGTGCCGAGCCCCACGGCCAGGCCGCCGGCGCGCATGGCCGCCAGCGGCGCGGTGCCCGTGAGGAGGTGCTCGTTGGAGCGGGGGCAGTGGGCGACCCGCACGCCCGCCTCGCGGAGGGTCGCGGGGTCGTCCGCCCCGAGGCGGACGCAGTGCGCCGCGACGAGCCCCTCGCGAAGCGCCCCGCCGCGAGCGACCCGCTCGACGAGCGTCGCGCCGGCGGGGGCGTCCCAGCGCCCGGGCACGAAGCCGATCGCGGCGTACGCGTCCGCCAGGGGGCCGTCCCCCCGGGCGACCACGCGGTCCTCGTCCTCCGACTCGGCGAGGTGGGTGGCCCACGGCCGCCCGGCGACGGCCGGCTCGCCGGCGAGGGCGTGCCAGAAGGCCGGGCCCACGGTGTAGGGCGCGTGCGGGGAGAGGCCCACCCGCACGCGCGGGCCGGCCTGCGCGTCGAGGGCCGCGACGCGCTCGGCGACGGCCGCCGCCGCCCGCTCGGCCTCGGCGCCCTCGGCCGTCCCGAAGGCCTCGACGTGCACGACCCCGCCGATCCCGGCCTCGGTGAGCGCCGCGGCGCCCGCGCCGGTGGGGCCCGAGTCGGCGAGCGTCGTCGTCCCGGCGCGCAGGGCCTGCAGCGCCCCGTGGCGGGCGGCCGCCGCGTAGTCGTCGAGTGGGATCCGGACCCGAAGCTGCAGGAAGCGCCCGAGCCAGGCGCCGAAGCGGGCCGGAGGGAGGAGCCCCTCGAGCGTGCTCCACTCCAGGTGGCAGTGGGCGTCAACGAGCCCCGGCGCAAGGATCGCGTCGCCGAGGTCGTCAACAGGGAGGCCGGGAAAGCGTCCGGTCAGCTCCCGAGCGGGGCCGACCTCCGCGATGCGGTCGCCGTCGACGACCACGGCGCCGTCCGGCACCGGGGGCACCGCGACCGGCACCACCCAGGCGGCCCGCCACAGGCGGGCGACCCCGGGCTCAGTCGCTCTTGCCGTCCTCCTGCTTGGGGCCGCTGATCGCCTCGCCCTCGGCGTCGTTCTTGTCGCCGGTGATCCCGGACTTGAACTCGCGGGCGCTGGATCCCAGGCTGCGGCCGATCTCCGGAAGGCGCTTGGCCCCGAAGATGACGAGCAGGATGAGCAGGACGATGACCAGCTCGAGCGGCCCGATGCCGAACGGCACGACGGCCTCCTTGAAAGGGTGCGACGACGGTCGCTGCCAACCGCGAGGGTAGCATGGTCGTGTGGCGCCGCTGAGTCCCCGACGGTCCGACGTCGCCCAGCGGCTCGACCTCATCGCAGCGGCCTGGGGAGGGCTCATCGCCTCGATCGGGCTGATGGCCGGTTCGGGGCGAGACTGGCCTGCGCGTCTGACGGCTGCGGCCCTCTCGTTCTGCCTCGGCGGGTTCCTGGCGGCCGTCCGCGCGGCGGCGCGCCGGCCCTTCCACGCGTTCGCCGCATGGGTCGCCGCCTACGTCATCCACGCCGTCTTCATCCTGGCTGCGCGGATCATCGAGGGCATCGGCGGGCCCGACGCGCCGGACTTGGTCGCCGGGGGCGCCAGGGATTGGGCGATCGCCGCCGTCTGGGCGCTGGGCTTCGCCCTGCTGGGCGGGATCATCGCCAACACCTGGCTGCGCCCGGCCTCGGGCCACCGCCGCATCTCTTAGGCGGGGCCGCCCCGCTCGAACTCCCGGTGGAAGGCGCTGCCCGTGGGGCCGCGCTGGCCCTGGTACTTGCCGCGGTAGGGGGCGTCCACCGGGGTCGTCATCTGGAGGAACGAGATCTGGCCGATCGCCATGCCCGGGTGGATGGAGATCGGCAGCTTGGCGACGTTCGAGAGCTCGAGCGTGATGGTGCCGTCGAAGCCGGGGTCCACGTAGCCCGCCGTCGAGTGGATCAGGAGGCCGAGCCGGCCCAGGCTGGACTTGCCCTCCAGCCGCGCGACCAGGTCGTCCGGCAGCGCGACGCGCTCGACCGTCGAGCCGAGGACGAACTCGCCCGGGTGGAGGATGAAGCGCTCGCCCGCGGCCACCTCGACGACCTCGGTGAGGTCGTCGGTCGGCTCGCGCACGTCGATGAAGGGCCGACGGTTGTTGTGGAAGACCCGGAACCGGTCCGCCACGCGGACGTCAACCGACGACGGCTGCAGCAGGGCCTCGTCGAAGGGCTCGATGACGAGCCGCCCGGAGGCGAGCTGCTCCCGGATCGTTCGGTCGGACAGGACCACGGTCGGCGAGTGTACCTTTGGACCATGGTCGGCGAGCGCGCGTTCCGGGTCGAGGCGGTGCCCGACGGGCCCTCCCCGCACGAGGTCGCCGCCGCCCGCGCCGCCGGGCGCGTGCCGGACGTCCTCCTGGGCGGGGTCCTGGTCGGCGGGGGCCCGGTCGAGGCGCTCGAGCCGGTCAACGTCGAGCCGGGCGAGCTGGCCCAGCTCTGCGCCGGCCGGCGGCTGCCGCGCTGGGTCGCCGCGAAGAACCCGCTCTCGGGCGGCTTCGTCCAGACGAAGGCACTGATGCGGTCGGCCGACCTGGTGACGGTCTGCGAGGAGGCCGCCTGCCCCAACATCGGCCGCTGCTGGGCGCGCGGCACCGCGACCTTCATGATCGCGGGGAGCCGCTGCACCCGCGGCTGCCGCTTCTGCAACGTGGTGACCGCGCGGCCGCTCGGGCCGCCCGACCCCGGCGAGCCCGCCCGGGTGGCCGAGGCGGCGGCGGCCATGGGGCTGCGCTTCGTCGTCGTGACCGCGGTGGCGCGCGACGACCTGCCGGACGGCGGCGCCGCCCACTTCGCGGCGGTCATCGGGGCGCTGCGCGACCGCCTGCCCGAGACCCGCGTCGAGGTGCTGATCCCCGACCTGCGGGGCGGCTGGGAGGCGCTCGAGACCATCATCGAGGCCGCGCCGGACGTGCTCAACCACAACACCGAGACCGTCCCGCGCCTCTACGGCCGCGTGCGGCCGGGCGCCCGCTACGAGCGGACGCTGGAGCTGCTGGCCCGCTCGGCGGCCTCGGGGCTGACGACCAAGAGCGGCATCATGGTCGGGCTCGGGGAGCGGCTGCCCGAGGTGGCGCGCGTCTTCGCCGACCTGGCGTCGGTGGGGTGCGACCTGGTGACGGTGGGCCAGTACCTGCGCCCCTCGCCGACCCACCTGCCGGTCGCGCGCTACTACGCGCCGGCCGAGTACCCGGCGCTCGCCGAGACCGGGCGCTCGCTGGGGCTGGCCCACGTCGAGGCCGGCCCGCTGGTGCGCTCCTCCTTCGAGGCCGACAGGGTGGCCGAGGCGGCCTTCGCGCCGGCCTGACACCGGGCCTCAAGTCCACCGCATCCGGGCCGATACGAGGTCCGATGAGGGGATATCGAACCAAGAAGATCTCGCTCCCCGGCGGGCGTGTCATCGAGATCGTCTACTTCAACGAGCCGAACGAGGCCGAGGCGGTCGAGGCCGCCACCGAGGCCGTCGAGCGCGCCCTCGAGACGCCCGGTGACGAGGCGCCCCTGGACGCCGCCCCCGCAGACGAGCCGGACGCCGACGCGCCGCTCCCGGCCCCGGCCCCGGCCCCGGTCCCGCTTCACGTCTGCCCCGCCTGCGCGAGCGACCTGGTCTACCCCGTGGAGTGGGAGGAGTCCTCCGGCACCACCTGGACCGTCGAGCTCCGCTGCCCCAACTGCGAGTGGCGGCACCAGGGCGAGTTCGGGGACGAGGAGCTCGGCCACTTCGACGACGTGCTGAACGAGGGCACCGAGACGCTCCTCATCGCGCTCCGCGACGCCACCCGCGCGAACATGGAGGCCGCGGTCGAGCGCATGATCGACGCGATCAAGCTCGACCTGATCGAGCCCATGGACTTTTAGACGGCGAGTCGCTGCTCGATGTTGCCGGCGCGCGCCAAGCGCCTCCTCGTCGCGGGTCTCACCGCGTGTGCGCTCATGACGTTGGCTTCCACCGCGGATGCCATGCCGATCCGCTGGTTCAACGCCTTCTCGGAGGAGGGGAGCGCCTTCATCACTGCCCAGGCGTACTCGCCTCCGGCTGGCCAGTGTGGTGCGAACTTCCGCGTTGACGTCTACAGCGAGGCTGGGCGAGAGGCCACTCGCCGTGGTCGCTTCAATGCGTGCCGTGAGGACATCGGCGGTGGCTGGTCGTACGGTTACCTCTCCGCCACCTTCTGGCTCAGCGACATCGGTCGTCCATACGACGAGGGCCGGCGCTATCGCATCTGCGTGACCGCCTGGCAGCCGGTCAGCGGCCAGCGGTCCAGCCATGCGATCTGCCGTCACCGATGGCTCTGAGCGCCGTCGAGCCCGACCGCTGATCGGTGAACATCTGACGTGCCCGGTTGGCGGCCGCGGGGGTAGCATCCCGGCCGATGGCGTCCTGGTCCGAGTTCGCCGCCGCCGAGCCCGGGCTGGCGGAGCGGGTGCGCGGCCGCCTGGAGGCCGGCGCCCATAAGACCCTGGCGACGATCCGCGCCGACGGCGCGCCGCGGATCTCGGGCAACGAGGCCTGGATCGCCGTCGGCGAGCTCTGGTTCGGCTCGATGTGGCGCTCGGCGCGCTCGCGCGACCTGCACCGCGACCCGCGCTTCGCGCTGCACAGCGCCTCGGCCGACCCGCCCGACTGGCCCGGCGACGCGTCGCTGTCGGGCCGGGCCGTCGAGGTGGACACCGGCGACGCCGAGCTGGTGGCCCAGGCGATGGAGGGCCAGGAGCACGTCCCCACCGGCCCGTGGCACCTCTACCGCGCAGACCTCAGCGAGGTGCTGCTCGTCGCCCTCGGCGGCGATCCGCCCGACCACCTCGACATCGACGTCTGGCACCCGGGCGAAGCCGCGCGCAGACTCCGACGGTGAGGACCCCGGAGTGCGATGCTTTCCGGCGCCCGCCCCGCCGAAGGCGGTGCGCCGGTCTGCCGGAGGCCCCGGCTAGGGGCCGGAGGCGCGCATGAGCCGCCCGATAAGAGGCGCTCATCCGCAT
This sequence comes from Miltoncostaeaceae bacterium, assembly GCA_963808825.1. Taxonomy (GTDB): domain Bacteria; phylum Actinomycetota; class Thermoleophilia; order Miltoncostaeales; family Miltoncostaeaceae; genus DATAGF01. The sequence continues at coordinate 30,692 of CAWEGW010000008.1, forward strand.
TGTCCGCACGCTAGCGGGGCGGCTCCCCCTCGTACGGCAAACCCTCGATCGCCCAGGCGATGATGCCTCCCTCCACGTTCGCGACCTCGCCGTGCTCGCCGGTCGCGGTGAGGTAGTCGGCCACCTGGCCGCTGCGGCTCCCGCTGCGGCAGATGAAGGCGAGCGGGCGGTCGTCCGGGAGCTCGTCAACGCGCGCCAGGAGCTCGCTCATCGGGATGAGGGGCACGCCCTCGATGCGGGTCGCGTCGTGCTCGTCCTGCTCGCGGCAGTCAACGATGGCCAGCCCGCCCGCGCTCCAGGCCGCGTAAGCCTCCTGGACCGACAGGTCGGGCACGCTCAGAAGCTCCTCACCTCGCGATAGAGCGTGTCGCGCTGCACCGCGCGGCGGCCGGTCGCCTCGATGGCCCGCACCATGCGCTCGGTGTCCAGCCGGAAGGCCGTGCCGGCGGCGCGCACCACGTTCTCCTCGATCATGATCGAGCCCATGTCGTCGCAGCCGAACTCGAGCGCGAGCTGCCCCACCCGCAGGCCCTGCGTGACCCACGACGACTGGAAGTGGGGGAAGTTGTCCAGGTAGAGGCGGCTGACGGCGAGGGTCATCAGGTAGTCGGCCGCGGTGGTGTGGGCGTGGTCGTCGCCGCGGACGCTGCCGCCGCCGGGCTGGTAGCTCCAGCAGACGAAGGCGCGGAACCCGCCGGTCTCGTCCTGCACCTCGCGCAGGCGGCGCATGTGCTCGACGCGGTCCTCGACCGTGTCCACGGTCCCGTACATCATCGTCGCCGTCGTGGACATGCCGGAGCGGTGGGCCGCTCGCATCACGTCGAGCCACTCGTCGGTCGTCGTCTTGCGCGGGGCGATGACCTGGCGGACGCGGTCAACCAGGATCTCGGCGCCGCCGCCGGGCAGGGAGTCGTGGCCGGCGGCGCGCAGGCGCGCCATCGTCTCGTCCAGCCCGAGCCGGGAGACGTGGGCGATGTGCAGCACCTCGGACGGCGAGAGGGCGTGGAGGTGGATCGGGTAGCGCGACTTGACGTCGGCGAACAGGTCCTCGTACCACTCGATGCGCAGGTTCGGGTGGTGGCCGCCCTGGAGCAGCAGGGCCGTCCCGCCGAGGTCGAGCGTCTCCTCGATCTTCTTGAACAGCACCGACTTGGGCAGGACGTAGCCCTCGGGGTCCATCGGGCGCCGGTAGAAGGCGCAGAAGTCGCAGTCGGTGATGCAGAAGTTGGTGTAGTTGACGTTCCGGTCAACCACGAAGGTCACCACGCCCGGGTCGTTCTGGGCGCCGCGCATCCGCGAGGCGGCCTCGCCGACGGCGACGAGGTCGCGCGAGGCCAGCAGCTCGAGGGCCTCGTCGTCGCCCAGGCGGCCGCCCGCGGCGACGCGCTCGAGCACCTCGCCGACGCGCTCGCGGTCGATACGGGGAGCGATGGTGGTCACGCGCCCGATCCTACGCCGCCAGCCGGGGGACGGCCTGCAGCTCGCCGCTCTCGCGCGCGAGGCGCAAGAAGGTCTCGAGCCCGATGCGCTCGGCCGGGCCGAACTCGTAGCGCAGGCGGCGGAAGTAGGCGCGGATGAACTCCGCCGGGAAGGGGAAGCGGGCCGCCGCGGCGGCCACCACGGCCTCCGGGTCGGCGAGGTAGGCGGCCCGGGCGTCGCTCAGGAGGGCGCACAGGTCGTCCAGGGCGTCGGCGCGCTCGCGGGCGGCGTCGGCCCGCGCGGCCCAGACGGCGAAGACCATGGGGCGGCCCGTCCGCTCGCGCCACAGCCCGCCCAGGTCGGTGCGGTGCGCGCCCAGCCCCGCGCGCAGCCCGTGGAGGGCCTCGTCGCCGATCAGCAGCACGCCGTCAACCCGCTCGAGGGCCGCCTGCGGAGCCTCGGCGAGGGGCTCGAAGGGCGCGCCGTGCCCCAGCAGGACGCGCAGCAGCGCCACGGAGGTCGCGCTGTGGGGTGTCACCGCCACGGTGCGCACCTCCTCGAACGGCACCCGCGAGAAGAGCTGGATCGAGTCGACCGCCCCGTCGGCGGTGATCGACGCCACCGGCAGCAGCGCCAGCTCGCGCGCGTGGCGCGCGTAGGCGATCGACGAGACCGCCGAGACGTCGAGCTCGTCGCGCAGGAGGGCCCCGTTCAGGGCGGTCGGCACCCCGTCGGTGAACGACAGCTTCGGGTCCGCGGCGCGCTCGAGGCCGTGGTAGATCGGGTACATGTTGAGCAGCGAGATCCGCCCGACGCGCAGCGGCCTCACCCGGTCACCGCCTCGGCCCCCACGCCGGCCGCCAGGTGGGCGGGGTCGGCGCGGTCGTCGGCCGGGATGCGCCAGCCGGTCGCCCCGAACGCGACGGCGATCTGGCAGGCCGCCGGCCCGAGCCGCCGCCAGTGCGGCCGCACGGCGACCCCCTCGGGCAGGGCGAGGCGGCAGACGGCGATCACCGTGAGGTCCTCCACCCCCCACGACCCCGGGCGCTCCTCGCTGCCCTCGCCGGGCACCGGGCAGACCGCCCGCAGCAGGCCCCGCTCGCGCGCGAGGCGGGCGAGGGCGTCGATGCGCTCGGCGACGGCCCGCGGGTCGCGCCCGGCGCCGTAGGCCACGGCGGCCTCGCTCGGCCGCCCGGCAGCGTGGGCGGCCGCGTGCTCGGGGAGCGGCCGCTCCTCGTCGCCGTCAACCAGCCAGCCGGCCGGGGCAGGACCGCGCTCGACCGCCACCTCGCCGCCCGGCCCGGCGCCGGCCGCGCGGGCGGCCGCCAGGGGGTCGCGCGCGGCGAGGAGCGCGGCCAGCTCGTCGACCGCGGCGCTCACGAGAAGCGGTCCACGACGCCGTCGGCGATCTCGCGCAGCGCGGCCACGTCCGCCCCGTCACGGGTCCCTCCCCGACCGACCGCCGGGCGGCCGCCACGAAGGCCAGGGCGCGCTCGCGGGCGATCTCGACCGCCGGGTGGGCCGCGAGCCGGTCGCAGAGGCGCTCCAGCTCGGGGCCCTCGCGCGCCTCGGCGACGTGGGGCCGCAGGCCGGGCTCGAGCTGCAGCGCGATGATGACCGGCAGCGTGACCGTGCCGTCGCAGAGGTCGGTGCCCCGGCGCTTGCCCGTGGTCGCCGGCGCCCCCGCCAGGTCGAGGATGTCGTCGAAGATCTGGAAGGCCATCCCGACGTTCTCCCCGAAGGCGGCCAGCCGCTCCGTGGCCGCGTGGCCGGCGCCGCCCATCAGCGCGCCGAGCCGGCAGGCGACCGAGAACAGGGCCGCCGTCTTGCGCCGGCAGCGGGCCAGGTAGTCCTCCTCGGTGAGGCCGAGGTCGAAGGCGGCGCGCTGCTGGGCCATCTCGCCCCGCGAGAGGTCGAGCGCCGCGCCCGCGAGGGCCTGCACGGCCGGGGCCGAGCGCGTGCGGGTGAGCTCGGCGAAGGCGCGGGCGAACAGGTAGTCGCCGGTGCTGACGGCCCGCTCGGCGCCGAGCTCGCGGGCGACGGTCGGCCGGCCGCGGCGCATGGTCGCGCCGTCGAGCAGGTCGTCGTGGACCAGGGTCGCCATGTGCACGAGCTCCACCGCCGACGCGGCCGAGAGCAGGGCCTCGAGCACCGCCGGGTCCTCGAGCGCGGGCCGCGGGGCGGCGCAGAACACCAGCAGCGGGCGCACCCGCTTGCCGCCCGCCGCGAGCGTGTCGGCCGCGGGGCGGACGACCTCGCGGTCGTCGCCGTCAACCGCCCGGCGCAGGCGCTCCTCGCAGAGCTCCAGCAGCGGCGCCAAGGGGCGGACCACGGCGGGGATGGGGGCGGTGGAGGTCACGCGACCCGCCCGTGGTGGAGGGCGACGATGCCGCCGGCCAGGCCGCGCCAGCGCACGTCCTCCAGCCCGGCGGCGGCCATGCGGGCCGCCAGCTCCGGGGGCTCGGGGAAGCGGCGGACCGACGCCGGCAGGTAGGCGTAGGCGGCGCCGTCGCGCCCGAGCACCCGCCCCAGGCGCGGCACGACCCGGTCGAACCAGAGCCCGTAGAAGCGCCTCAGGCGGGCCGGGGTGGTGATCTCGAGCACCACGACCCTCCCCCCGGCCGCACGACCCGCGCCATCTCGGCCAGGCCGGCGTCGAGGTCGGCGACGTTGCGGATGCCGAAGGCGACGGTCGCGGCGTCGAAGGCGCCGCCCTCGTACGGCAGCGCCAGGGCGTCGGCCACCCGGAAGCTCGCCGGGCTGCCGCGCCCGGCGGCCTTGGCGGCGGCGCGGGCGATCATCCGCTCCGAGAAGTCCACCCCGACGACCTCGCCGCTGGCGGTGGTGCGGTCGGCGAGCTCGAGGGCCAGGTCGCCGGTGCCGGTGCAGACGTCGATGGCCCGGTCGCCCGCGGCCAGGTCGGCCGACGCCGCCGCCGCGCGCCGCCAGCGGCCGTCGAGCCCGGCGGTCATGGCGCGGTTCAGCAGGTCGTAGCGCGGGGCGATGCGGTCGAACATCTCCCGCACCTGGGCGGCGGGCAGGGTCCCCGGCGCCGAGGCGCTCACGCGAGCCGCCCGGGCGCGCGCTCGGCGCCCTCGCCCCAGCGGGCCATCAGGTCGTGGGGGACGCCCAGGTGGTCGAGGGCCTTGGCGACCATGAAGTCGACCATGTCGTGGACCGACCGCGGCAGGCCGTAGAGGCCCGGGGCGGCCGGCATGACGACCGCCCCGGCGCGCGTGACGGCGGCCATGTTCTCGATGTGGATCAGGCTGAGGGGGGTCTCGCGCGTCATCAGGACCAGCCGGCGGCGCTCCTTCAGCATCACGTCGGCGCAGCGGTGGATCAGGTTGCGCGCCGCCCCGCCGGCGATCGCGCCCAGGGTCAAACCCGGAGCAGGGCGCGATCAGGGCGGCCGGCGCGAGCGACGACCCCGAGGCGAAGGGCGCCGTGAGGTCGTTGAGGCCGAGCACGGTCACCGACCCCGGCTCGGCCGCGAACCGCTCGACGAAGGACGCGACGACCAGGCCCGGGTCGGCGGGCGGCCGCGGCCCGGCCTCCAGGACCTCGTGGCTGATGACGTGGGCGCCGGCGTCGCTCACGCAGAGGCCGACCTCGCACCCCGCGCCGGTCAGGGCGCGGAGGGCCCCGCCCGCGTAGAGGGCACCGCTCGCGCCGGTCACCCCGAGGAAGACCCGCATCATGACGACCCGATCGTAGCGGCGGGCGGGCCCTGCCCTACTTGTACTTCGTGCCGAGCCCGCTGAGGAACGTCCCGATCTGCTGGTACTGCTCCGGGGTGAACCCGGTGAAGGCGGGCATGATGTTGCCGGGCGGGTCCTTCAGGAAGCCCTCGTAGAACTCCGGCGGGTGGCCCTGCGAGCCCTCGTTGCTGAGGTTCGGCCCCGGCCCCGGCGCTCCCACGCCGGCGACCATATGGCAGCTGGTACAGCCGTTCGCGACGAACAGCTCCGACCCGGCCTGGGCCTCCGGGTCCTCCTCGAGGCCGCTGAGCTGGAGCGACTCCCCCGCTCCGATGCCCTCGGGGGCGTGAGCGCCGAGATAGGTCAGGTAGCCGAGGAAGAAGATGGTCAGGGCCGCCGTCAGCAGCGCGATCGGGCGGCGCTGGATCCGGCGCTCCGGCCCCCGGTCGTAGAACGGGAGCGCGATGAGCAGGACCATCATGATGTTCGGGATGATGAACGTGGCCATGATGACCGGCGTCAGGTCGCTCTGGCCCTTGAAGATCCGCAGCAGCTCGAAGAGGAAGAAGAAGTACCACTCGGGCCGCGGGACGTAGTCGGTGGTCGCCGGATTGACGGGCTCCCCCACCTCGACGCGCTGCCAGATCGCCAGCGCGATCACGATCCCGACCGCCAGGCTCGCGATCAGCAGGTCCTTGACGACCGCGTAGGGGAAGAAGGGCTTGCCCGCGTCCTTCGCGACCTGGTAGTCGCGCTTGTAGTACTCCTTCTGACCCCGGTTCACGGCTGGCCCTCGGCCCGCGTCGGCAGCGACGGCGGGACGTCGGCCGGCACCTCACGCCGCCCGTAGGGCAGCCGCTCGCGCTCCGCGGCCCGGCGCGCCTCGTCCTCGGCCCGCTCCACCGCCAGGCGGCGCTTGCTCCACGGAGGCTCGGCGATGCCCAACTTCGTGATGAAGAAGAGGTGCAGGAAGATGAAGGTGGCTATGCCGATCGGTATCACGAGCATGTGTATCGAGTAGAAGCGCGCCAGGGTGTCGGACCCGAACTCGGGACCGGCGCGCAGGATGTCGGCGATGTAGGGGCCGATGACGGGGGCGCTGGCCGTGATGTTCACGGCCACGACGCTCGCCCAGTACGCCTTCTGGTCCCAGACGAGGAGGTAGCCGGTGAGCCCCATGAACATGGTCAGGATCAGCAGCAGCGCCCCGGTCACCCACGTCAGCTCGCGCGGGTACTTGTAGGCGCCGAAGAAGAACACCCGGCCCATGTGGAGGAAGACCACGACGATCATCGCGCTGGCGCCCCACTTGTGCATGCCGCGGACCAGCCAGCCCCACGTCACCTCGTTGGTGATCGCGTCGATCGACTGGTACGCGGAGTTCGGGTCCGGCTTGTAGTACATCGCCAGGAAGATCCCCGTGACCGCCTGGAAAGCGAAGAGGGTCAGGGCGGTGAAGCCGAGCGTCTGGAACCAGCTCGTCTCGGCCGGGACGTTGCGGAAGAGGAACCAGCTGAAGCCGGTCTTCGCCCCCGAACGCTCGTCGATGTAGTCGTAGGTGGCTTCGCCGGCCTTGACGACGGGGTTCTTCGGGCCGATGTCCTTGGTCGCCACGCGCGTCTCGCTAGAAGGGGTAGAGGTTGGCCAGGACGCCGGTCACCGGCTCGCCGGGGCCCTTGAGGGGGTAGGGGTTCTGGTTCTCGTCGATCGAGAAGGGCCGCCCCAGCAGCACGCGGTCCTCGGGCTTCGCGCCGCCGGTGGGGCAGCCGTTGGCCGGCTGCTCCTGCTTTGCGACCTGCTTGCCGTCGGGGGTGACGATCTTCACGTCGAAGCGATCGAGCGGGCGCGGGGGCGGCCCCGCGGTGACGAGGCCGAGCGAGTTGTAGGCGCCGCCGTGGCAGGGGCACGAGTAGACGTCGCCGCCGGCCGAGTAGGCCACCGGGCACCCGACGTGGGCGCACCGGTTCCAGATCGCGATGATCGCCCCCTCCTTGTGGCGCAGGTACGCGCGCCGGTCCGACTCGGGGGTCGGGCCGGAGACGGCCAGCGAGCCCACCTCGCCGTCGGGGAAGTCGGAGAGCGGGCCGACGTCGACCCACTGCCACTCCTCCTCCTTGACCGTGTCGGCCACGGCGAAGCCGATCACCGGCACCAGGACCGCTGCGGTGAGGGCGCCCCCGGCCGCCAGCGCGACGCCGGTGAGGAACTTGGTCCGGGTGATGTAGGCCGGGTCGTCGTGGGGGTCCGTCTCGGGCGTCGCGTCGCCCGCGACCGGCCCGGTGTAGCGCCCCCCGTTGCCGTCCCCCTGGGCCTCAGCCAACCCCGACCTCCACGGCCGTCGCGTCGCAACGTGCCCCTGACCTCGTGGGGCCCCGGGATTCAACCCGACGGGAGGGGTGTTTTCAACGAGTGCCGCGGGGGCCGGACGTCCCTTTCTGCGCGGCCGCCCCGAGGCCGTATTCCGCCCACCGGCGGTCCACCGTGCCCCGCACCTCGTCGCTCATGACGATCGGGTCCGGCCAGGGCCGCACGACCCCCTCGCCGGGCCACTTGCGGGTCGCGTCGAAGCCCACCTTGGAGCCGTAGGCGAAGTAGGGCGCGGCGTGGTCGAGCGCGTCCACCGGCCCCTCGACGACGAGCATGTCGCGCCCGGCGTCGACGTTCGAGAAGGCCTGGAAGGCGACCGCCGACACGTCCTGCACGTCAACGTCGTGGTCGACCACCACCACGCAGCGGCTCAGCGACAGCAGGCCGAGCCCCCAGATCGCGCTCATCAGCTTCTTGGCGTGGCCCGGGTAGCGCTTGCGCACCGAGACCAGCGCGCAGTTGTGGAAGACGCCCTCGAGGGGGAGGTTCATGTCCACCAGGTCGGGCAGCGTCATGCGGATGAGCGGGAGGAAGATGCGCTCGGTCGCCTTGCCGAGCTGGAAGTCCTCCATCGGCGGCGGCCCGACGATCGTGGTCGCGTAGACGGCGTCGCGCCGCATCGACATGCCCGTGAGGTGGAAGGTCGGGTAGTCGTCAACCGGGGTGTAGAAGCCGGTGTGGTCGCCGAAGGGCCCCTCCGGGCGCAGGTCGGTGGCGTCAACGTAGCCCTCGAGCACGACCTCCGACTCGGCGGGCACCTCCAGGTCGACCGTCCGGCAGCGCACCATCTCCACGCTGCGCCCGCGCAGGAAGCCGGCGAAGATCATCTCGTCGATGCCCGGGGGCAGCGGCGCCGAGGCCGAGTAGGTCGTCGCCGGGTGGGTGCCGATGGCCACCGCGACGGGCACGCGGCCCTCCGAGTCGCGCAGGTGGGCGGCGCCGTCCTTGTGGATCTGCCAGTGCATCATGGCCGTGCGCCGGTCGAGCTTCTGGATCCGGTACATGCCGCAGTTGCGCGCGCCGGTCGTCGGGTCGCGGCTGAAGACCAGGGGGAGGGTGATGTAGGGCCCCCCGTCGCCGGGCCAGCAGGTCAGGATCGGGAGGCGGTCGAGGTCGGGCTCGTCCAGCCAGACCTCCTGGCAGGGCCCCTCGCGCACGAGCTTGGACGAGAAGGAGGCCAGCTCGCGCAGGCGGCCGAGCGCGCGCACCTTGGCGACGACGCCCTGGGGCGGCTGGAGGTCGATCAGCGACTCGATGCGCGCGCCCAGGGCGTCGAGGGAGTCGGTGCCGAGCGCCGCGCACATCCGCCGCTCGGTCCCGAACTGGTTGATGAGGACCGGCATGTCGGCCCCCTCGACGTCGGTGAAGAGCAGCGCCGGCCCGCCCGACTTGGCCATGCGGTCGGCGATCTCGGTGATCTCCAGGCGCGGGTCGACGCGGGCGCCGACCCGCGCGAGCTCGCCGTCGCGCTCCAGCCGGGCGATCCAGTCGCGCAGGTCCCTCACCCGGCGAGGCCCTCCGCGAGCCCCGGGGTCGGGGGCAGCCCCGCCGCCACCTCGGCCAGCCCGGACGGGTCGCCGTCGGCGCGCAGCCGCCGCTTGGCCTCGGTCAGGCGCGCGGCCACGTCGTCGGCGTCGGCCGCCCCGCGCGCGGCGATCGCGGCGGCGGTGGCCCGCCAGAGGGGCTCGAGCGCCTCCCGCCGGCCCGAGGCGACCACCCCGGCCCCGAGCGCGATGAGGTCGGCGAGGGCCTCGATCACGACGAGGTCCCCGGAGTCGGCGATCCGCACCAGCCCGTGGGCGTAGCAGTAGTCGCCGGCCAGCACCTCGCGCCCCGGCTCGCTCGGGGAGAGGTGGCGGGGGCGGCCGTGGTGGAGGAGGAAGCCCTCGAGGATCAGGTCCAGCCCGGCGGCCTGGTCCGGCGTGAGCGGCGGCGCCACCAGGGGCGCGAGCAGGGGCTCGGCCGCCGGCTCGACCAGCTCGGCCGCCAGGGCAGCCTCCTGGGCGAGGACCGCCCTCACAGGGCCTCGGCGGCGCGCGCGAAGGCCTCGCGCGCCCGGCCCAGCTCGTCCTCGCCGTGGGCGAGCCCCACGAACCAGGCCTCGAACTGCGACGGCGGCGGGTAGACGCCGTCCTCGAGCAGGGCGCGCGCGAAGGCGGCGTAGGCGGCCGTGTCGCTCAGCGTCGCGGTCGCGTAGTCGACCACCGGGCCGTCGCCGAAGAAGGGCGTGAGCATGGAGCCGACCCGGTTCGACCGTCACCGGGGCGCCGCTTGCGCCCAGTGCGTCCTCGAGCGCCGCCCCGCCCTCCTCCAGGCGGGCGTAGACGCCCTCGCGGGCCAGCTCGGCCAGCACGGCGAGCCCCGCGGCGGTGGCGAGCGGGTTCCCCGAGAGGGTGCCGGCCTGGTAGCAGGGGCCCTCGGGCGCGAGCTCGGCCATGACGTCGGCCCGGCCGCCGAAGGCGCCGACGGGCAGCCCCCCGCCGATCACCTTGCCGAAGCAGGTCAGGTCGGCGCGGACGCCGTAGCGCTCCTGGGCCCCGCCGCGGGCGACCCGGAAGCCGGTGATCACCTCGTCCAGCACCAGCAGGGCGCCGGCCTCGTCGCACGCGGCCCGCAGGGCGGCGAGGTAGCCCTCGTCCGGGGGCACCACGCCCATGTTGCCGGCGACCGGCTCCACCAGCATCGCAGCCGCCCCGTCGAGGGCTGTCCGCGCCGCGGCGGGGTCGTTGTAGGGGACGATGCGGGTCGCGGACGTCGCCGCCGCCGTCACGCCCGGGCTGGAGGGCACCCCGAAGGTGGCGAGGCCGCTGCCGGCCTCGGCGAGCAGGCCGTCGATCGCGCCGTGGTAGCCGCCGGCCACCTTGACGATCGGGTCGCGCCCGGTGGCCGCGCGCGCCAGGCGCAGCGCCCCCATGACGGCCTCGCTGCCCGACGAGGTCATGCGCAGCCGCTCGACCGAGGGGAAGGCGTCGATCACGGCCTCGGCGAAGCGCACCTCTCGCTCTGTCGGCGCGCCGAACGAGGTGCCGAGGGGCAGGGCCTCCGCCACCGCGTCCAGCACGATCGGCGGCGCGTGGCCGAGGATGGCCGGGCCCCAGGTCGCGAGGAAGTCGACGTAGCGGCGGCCGTCGGCGTCCCAGACGTGCGCGCCCTCCGCGCGGGCGATGAACAGCGGGTCGCGCCCGATCGGCGCGCATCGCCCTGACCGGCGAGTTGACGCCGCCGACCAGTACCCCCCGGGCGCGCTCGAAGAGCTCCGCGCTGCGATCTATCGCGAGGGCTCCCACCGGGGCAGCGGCCGCCCGGCCAGGGCCAGCTCCTCCCACTCGCGGTAGTCCGGGGTGAAGTACATGAGCCGGATCTTCTTGAACTCGTAGGTCGAGTAGAGGACGGCCCGCCGCCCGGGGTCGGTGATCCCGGTCTCCTCGGCGATCGCCGCGATGGCGTCCTCGCAGGCCTCCTTGGAGCGCGCGTGGACCATCGTGAAGATGCTGTACGGCCAGTCGGGGTAGGTGGGGCGCTTGTAGCAGTGCGACACCGCCCGGAAGGCCGCCATCCGCGGGCCGAGCTCGTCGAGCTCCTCCTCGGGCACCTTCCAGACCGCCATCCCGTTGGCGCCGAAGCCGGCCTTGCGGTGGTTCAGCACGGCCGCGAAGCGGCGCATGTAGTTGCGCTCCACGAACACCCGGCCGGCCTCGAGCAGCTCCTCCGGCGACACGCCGGCCTCGGCGGCCCACAGGTCGAAGGGCCGCGGCTCGACCGGCAGGTCGCGCTGCAGCACCTCGATCATGCGCTTGTCGGCGTCGGTGGGCAGCACCCCGTCGCCGCGCGTCGGCGTCGGCCGGGGGGCGTCCTCCTTCGCGTCGCTGGCGACGGAGCCGGTCATGTCGAGCTGGACGTTGATCTTGTAGAGCTTCAGCGTCGGCAGCAGGCGCATCGACTCGGCCTCGGTCGCCGCCGCCAGGCGCTCCATGGAGTCCTCGAGGCCCAGGCGCGACCCGGGCTCGACGGCCAGCGTGTACCAGAGGTTGAACGCGTGGGTGCGGCGGTAGTTGTGGCTCACCCCGGGGTGCCCGCCGACGACCTTGGCGGCGTCGAAGAGGCGGTCGTCCGGGTACCGCGCCGCCACCAGGCTGCTCTCGTAGCCGAGGGCGCGCGTGTCGAAGATCGCGGAGAGCTGGCGGACGATCGCGGCCTCCTTCAGCCGCGCGAGGCGACGGAGCACCTCCTCCTCGTCCATGCCGATCCGGGCGCCGATCTCGGCGTAGGGCTCGCGCACCAGCGCCAGACCCGCCTGGAGCTGGTTGAGCAGCTCGCGGTCGGCCTCGTCGGGCTTGTGGTGGACGCGTCCCTCGGTCGCGGTGGTGGTCACGGGGCCTCCTCGGCCAGCCAGCGCGCGGCGTCGAGCGCCGCGTAGGTGATGAGCAGGTCCGCGCCGGCGCGGGCGATGCCGGTCAGGGTCTCGAGGGTCGCCCGGCGCTCGTCGAGCCAGCCGCGCTCGGCGGCGGCCTTGAGCATCGCGTACTCGCCGCTCACGTGGTACGCCGCCAGCGGCAGGTCGGTGGCGGCCCGCACGGCCGCGATCACGTCGAGGTAGGCGGCGGCCGGCTTCACCATCACCATGTCCGCGCCCTCGGCCGCGTCGAGGAGCGTCTCGCGCACGGCCTCGCGGCCGTTGGCCGGGTCCATCTGGTAGCCGCGCCGGTCGCCGAAGCCGGGCGCCGAGCCCGCCGCCTCGCGGAAGGGCCCGTAGAAGGCCGAGGCGTACTTGGCCGAGTAGGCCAGGATCGCCGTCCCCTCGTGGCCCTCGGCGTCCAGGGCGGCGCGCACCGCGCGCACGCGGCCGTCCATCATGTCGCTGGGGGCCACCACGTCGGCGCCCGCGTCCGCGTGGCTGACGGCCGTCCGCGCCAGCAGCTCGAGGGTGAGGTCGTTGTGCACCTCGCCGTCAACCACCACGCCGCAGTGGCCGTGGTCGGTGTAGCCGCAGAGGCAGACGTCCGTGACGACCACCATCTCGGGCACGGCGTCCTTGATCGCCGCCACCGCGGCCTGCGTCGGCCCGTCCTGCTCGTAGGCGACGCTGGCCGCGCCGTCCTTGCGGTCGGTGACGCCGAAGACCAGCACGGCGGGCACGCCGGCCTCGTGGGCGCGGGCGGCGGTTCGGGCGGCGAGGTCGGGCGACAGGCGCGAGTGGCCGGGGAGCGACGGGATCGGCACGCTGGCGTCGCGGCCCTCGATCGCGAACAGGGGGAGCACCAGCCGGTCGGGGCTCAGGCGGGTCTCCCGCACCATGCGCCGCATGCCCTCGCCGGCGCGGAGGCGGCGCATCCGCACCTGCGGGAAGCCGACTGCGGCGGCCGGGGAGATGGTCGGGCCATCCATCGCCCTGGGAAGTCTACCGAAGGTGGTTGGGGCCCCAAGTGCGGATGAGCGCCTCTTGCGGCCCAATGCGGATGAGCGCCTCTTGCGGGCGCTCATGCGCGCCTCCGGCCCCTGGCCGGGGCCTCCGGCAGACCGGCGCACCGCCTTCGGCGGGGCGGGCGCCGGAAAGGTCAACCCCACCGCACCCACGGATCGCGGCGGTTGTGCTGTTTCCGGCGGGCCGCGAGAGGCCCGGCGTAGGCTGTCGCGATGCCGGTCCTCGTCGTCTTCGGGGCGCGCAACGTGGGGCGTGCGATCGTGACCGACCGGCTGGCGGCCGGCTGGCGCGCCCTGGCCGTCGCCCGCACCGACGCGACCCTCGAGGCGCTGCGCGAGGCCCATCCGGAGGTGGCCGTCCTGCGCGGCGATGCGGGCGATCACGAGGTCGTCGCCGAGGCGCTGGCCCGCGCCGAGCGCGACCTCGGTGGCCTCGACCTGATCGTCAACGCGACGACGTCGGTCCCGCGGGACCACTCGTTCGGCGGCGGGCCGATCGCCGAGGCCTCGCCGGACCGCCTCGAGGCCTGGATGGCGGGCTACCTCCCGGCGGCGTGGGCGATCCTGCGCGGCGGCGGCGCGGCCCTCGCGCGGCGCGGGTCCGGGACTCTGATCCAGGTCTCCGGCGGCTCGGCCCGCCGCGGGATGCCCGGGCGCGGTCCGTGGGCCGCCGCCCAGTTCGCGGCCCGCGCCCTGACCCAGTCGCTGGCCCAGGAGCTCCGGCCGGCCGGCGTCCACGTCGCCCTGCTCGTGGCCGACGGGATCATCCGCACCGACCGCAACCGGATGGCCGGCCGCCCGGTCGAGGACGCGATGGACCCCGGGGACGTGGCCGCCGCGGTCGCCTACCTGGCCTCGCAGCGGCCGACCGCCTGGACCCACGAGCTGGTGATCACCCCGGCCGGGGACACCTGGGTGCCCTAGCCCTCCGGCGACGCTAGCGTCCCCGGGCAAGGCAGCAACCGAGGAGGGCGCGTGTTCGTCGCCGTGGTGGGAAGACGCCTGAAGCCGGGGGTCGCCGTCGAGGACTTCGTGCGGGCCTGGTACCCGGACCGCGGGTTCGACGTGCCCGGGCGCGGGCCGATCCTGGGGCAGGACGTGGCGGACGAGCGCGAGGTGCTCACGCTGGCGATCGTCGACCTTGACGACCGCGATGCCCTGCGGGAGGCCATGGAGCGGCTCGCCGTCCAGGAGGCCGTGCGCCACGACCGCATCGAGGCGCTGGTCGAGTCGTCGCGGATCCACGCGATCTACGAGGTGCTCGCCGAGTACGACTTCTACAGCGACGAGTCGGTGGAGCGCGGCCGCCCCGCCGAGGCCGGAGGGGCTTGACGGACCATCCGTCCCTCGAGCCGGAGGCCCTGCTGTGGGCCTACGCCAGGGGGTGGTTCCCCATGGACGAGCCGGGGGCGACCGGGCCGGTGGGGATGTACGAGGCCGACCCGCGCGGGGTGATGCCGATCGAGGGCTTCCGGGTGCCCCGCTCGGTCGCCCGCGGGCTGCGGCGGGCCGGCTACGAGATCCGCCTCGACGCGTCGTTCGCGCAGGTGGCGGCGGCCTGCGCCGTGCGGCCGGGGGAGCCGGCCTGGCTGACGCCCCGCCTGATCCGGGCCTACGAGCGCCTCCACCTGCTCGGCGTCGCCCACAGCGTCGAGGCGTGGCGGGACGGGCTCCTCTGCGGCGGCCTCTTCGGCGTCGCCCTCGGGGGCCTCTTCACCTCGGAGTCGATGTTCCACCGCGCCCCGGAGGCGGGCAACGCGGCCCTCGTGGCGACCAACGCGATGCTCCGGGCTGCGGGCTACGCGCTCTGGGACATCCAGATGACCTCGTCCCACACGCGGCGCTTCGGCGCCGCCGACGTGCCGTCGCAGCGCTACCGGCGCCGGCTGCACGCCGCGCTCGCGGGCACGACGGGCCCGCTCAGTCCGCCGCCCGGCGGCTGACCGCCCAGGTCGCCAGGCCGCCGAAGACGGCGGCGAGCAGCGCGAGGTGTGCGAGCGTGAGGGTCAGGTCGCCCGCGGAGATCGACGGCTCCACGAGCAGGGTCTGGAAGGCGTCGAAGGCGGGGCCGAAGGGCACGGCCTGCGAGATCGCGGACGCGACGTCGGCGTCGGGCAGCAGGCCCAGCGCCAGGAGCGGCAGGGCGAGCATGAGGGCCACCAGCAGGGCGGTGCGGGTCTCGCGCGCCAGCGCGCCCGCGAGCACTCCGAGGGCCCCGAACGCCAGGCCGGCCAGCAGCAGCGCCACCAGCCACAGCCCCCAGCGGCCGACCGCCAGGGAGGTGAAGATCGCCACCCCGCCCAGCAGCAGGAGCCCGACGATCAGGCAGGCGGCCGCCGTGAAGAGCATCTTCTCGGCCACGAGCGCGGGCGACGCGATCAGCCCCCGGCGCAGCCGCGCCAGGGCGTGGTCCTCGCGCTCGGAGGCCATGGCCGCCGCGGCGAGCAGGACGCCCGCCAGCCCGAGGCTCACCAGCAGGGCCCCGGCGAAGCCGAAGGCCGACAGCGGCTCGCGCCCCTCGGCGGCCTCGCTCACCTGGATCTCGATCGGTGCCCTGATGGCGTTCGCCGCGGGCCGGGCGAGGTCGAGGTTGTTCTGGGTCTCGGCGATGAAGTTGAGCAGCGGCTCCAGGCGCCGGGCGGCCGCCGCCTCGCCGGCCTCGCGCAGCTGCGCCTGCACCCCCAGGACGAGCTCGCGGCTGCGGCGGAGGCCGAGGGCGTCGCCGCTGCGCCCGAAGACCCCGATCTCGCCGCCGTCCACCACGAGGTCGACGAGCCGCAGCACCTGCTGGACGTAGCCCGTCGCGAGGCTCTGGTTGAGGCGGAAGACCGCGGCCTCGAGGTTGCGCTCGATGGCGTCGGCCTGGATCGGCGAGCGGCGGCTGGCCGCCAGCTCGAGGGCCGGCGGCCGCACCCCCGACTGGAGGTCGGCGATGAAGCCCTCGGGGATCGTCAGCACCGCCGCGACGCGGCCGTCGTCGAGGGCGGTCCGGGCCGCCTCCGGGCTGAGCTCCCGCACGTTGACGTCGTCCGAGAGGCGGTCAACGTAGTCGTCGATCGACAGGCGGCGCTCGCCGACCTCCACCGACCGCCCGGAGGTGTCGAGCACCACGAGGCCGACGTCCGGCCTGCGGTCGTCGGACTGGAGCGCGAGCGCGACGAGCAGCGCCACCAGCAGCGGGTAGACGACCAGCACGAGCAGCAGCGCCGGCGTGCGGCGCAGCAGGCGGACGTCCTTGAGGAGGAGGAGCCCGGCCGCCCTCACGCGGGCGGCTCCACGAGCCGGATGAAGGCCAGCTCGGCGGCCTCGGCGTCGCCGCCGTCGCCGATGCCGTGCTCGCGCACCAGGTCGGCGCCGCTGCCCGCGAACAGCAGCCGCCCGGCGGCCAGGACGACGATCCGCCCCCCGTGCCGGAGCGCCTCGTCGACCGACTGGGTGGAGAACATCAGCGCCATGCCGCCGCCGCGGAGCTCGTCGAGCCACCCCCACAGGCGGTGGCGCTGGTCGGGGCTGAGGGTCGCGGTCGGCTCGTCGAGCAGGAGGACGCTCGGCTCGCCCGCCAGGGCGATCGCAAGGTTGAGGCGCTGCAGCGTGCCGGTCGAGAGCTTCGCCGCCGACTGGCCGGCGAAGCGGCCCAGATCGGCGCGCGCGATCAGGTCCTCGGCCGCGGCGTCTGGGTCGGGGGCGCCCTCGAGGGCCGCGAACAGGCGCAGGTTCTCCCGCGTCGTCAGGTGCGGGTACAGCGAGGGCCGCTGGGGCACCCAGCCGACCCGCGGCGCGACCCCTTCCGCCCAGTCGACCGTCCCCTCGCTGGCGCGGGAGACGCCCGCCAGGATCGTCAGCAGGGTGGTCTTGCCCGCCCCGTTCGGCCCGAGGAGGGCGACCGACTCGCCGGGCCACAGCTCGAGGTCAACGCCGTCGAGGGCGGTGAAATCGCGGTAGCGGCGGCGAAGGCCGCGCGCCACCAGCAGCGACGGTCCGAGGGTGGTCACGGCACCGCGCGCCCGCTCATCGAGCGCGATTGTAGTCACCCCCCGCCGTCCCCCGGCCGCCCCGGGGCAGGGCCCCCCGCGACCGGCTCTGGCGCGCCGTCGCGCGGCTCCGCTAGCCTGGCCTCGGAATGTCGTCCCGACCCAGGTACCCGGCCGGTACGGGGCGCCCGGTCGTGGGGCGGCGCGGCCTGCGTCGCGACCGGCGCGCCCTCATCGCGGCCGCCATCCCGATCGCGGCCGTGGCCATCCTCGCGCTCGTCCTGAGCCTCGGGGGAGGGGGCACGGCCTCCGACGCCGCCGGCCCGCTGGCCACCCCGGTCGCCCCGCCCGCGGAGTCGGGGTCGGGCGGCAAGCCGCCCGAGGTCGTCATCGCCCGCGGCGAGGGGGTCAACGTGCACCTGCCGGTCAACTCGCGGCGGGTGACGGCCGCGATGTTCCACCCGGTCAACGACGCGGCGGGCGTCGCGCTCCAGGCCACCGGGTCGCTCGATGTCCACCAGGCCGACCGCGGCGACCGCAGCGGCCCCGAGACGGCCGGGCTGGACGTGGGCGCGCCGGCCGGGACGGCCGTCTACTCGCCGGTCAACGGCGTGATCGCGAGCGTGAGCGATTACGTCATCTCGGGCCGCATCGAGGGCTACGAGGTCGTGATCGCCCCGTCGGTGGCCGCCAGCGGCCTCGTGCTGCGCCTGACCCACCTGGACGAGCCGCTGAACGCCGAGCGGCCGAGCGTGGGCACCCCGGTCCGGGCCGGCGCGACGCCCCTGGGGAGGATCCGCGACTTCTCGCCCGTCGCCCGCCAGGAGATCTCGGAGTTCACGAGCGACAGCGGCAACCACCTGCACATGGAGCTCGTGCGCACCGAGGGCGACCTCATCCCCTGAGGGGCGGCGTCCGCCGCTAAGGTGCCCGCCGTGCGGGCGCTCCTGATCGGCGACGTGGTGGGCGGGGTCGGCCTGAAGGCCGTGCTGGCGCGGCTCCCCGGCCTGCGCGAGGAGCACGCCCCAGACGTGGTCGTCGTGCAACGCCGAGAACGCCGCCGCGGGCGCGGGGACCTCGCCGCGCCAGGCCCGCGACCTCCTCGACGCCGGGGTCAACGTCCTCACGGGCGGCAACCACACGCTGCAGAAGCGCGAGATCTACCCGACGCTGGAGGCCGAGCCGCGCATGCTGCGCCCGGCCAACATCGCGGCCCGCGCCCCCGGACGGGGGCTGGTGACCGTGGAGACCGCCGCCGGGCCGGTCAGCGTGGTCAACGTCATGGGCTCGGTGTTCATGACCGCCGCCCACAGCCCCTTCGCGGTCATCGACGACCTGGTCGAGGAGGCCCGCCGCGGGGCCGACGTGGTGCTGGTCAACGTCCACGCCGAGGCCACCAGCGAGAAGATCGCGCTCGGCTGGCACCTCGACGGCCGCGTCTCGGCCGTCGTCGGGACCCACACCCACGTCCAGACCGCCGACGCGCGCGTGCTGCCGAAGGGGACCGCCTACCTGACCGACCTCGGGATGAGCGGCCCCCACGACTCGGTGATCGGCGTGCGCACGGAGCTCATCCTCCAACGCTTCCTCACGGGCAGCCCCGGTCGCTTCGAGCCCGCCGACGAGAACGTCCTCGTCCAGGGGGCGGTCGTGGAGATCGGCGACGGCGGCCGGGCGACCTCGATCGAGACCTTCAGCGTCCCTGGGGAGGCTCCCTAGAACTGATGATGATTGCCGGCCGCCAGGAAGCGGTCAACGAGGTCCTGGGCGAGGCGGCGGTCGATCTGCGCCACCCGCGTCGGGGCGGCCTCCAGGCGGTCGCGGCGAGGGTAGTAGACGTCGACGTCGAGCCCGTTCTGGTGCGACACGTGCCCGGGGCCGCCGAAGCGCGGGCCGAACGGGCCGCCGCGCGGCCGGCTGAGGTCGCCGACCAGGACCCGCGGCGCGCCGGGGTGGGCGCGCCGGTGCCGGCCGCCACCGCCAGCACGGCCCGCACGGTCCGCTCGGCGCCCCAGCGCCGCCAGGGCCGGCTGGGCGAGGCGTTCGGCCCGCCGCGGCCGGGCGACCGAGGCTGGAACCCTCACCGTCCCCGGCGAGCTTGGTTGTTTCCGGCGCCCGCCCCGGCGAAGCCGGTGCGCCGGTCTGCCGGAGGGCCCGGCCAGGGCCCGGAGGCGCGCATGGCCGCCCGCAAGAGGCGGCCATCCGCTCCGGGACGTCAATCGGCCAGGTAGCGCGCCGCCACGGCGCGCTCGGCGCCCTGGCTGTCGGCGCCCGGGCTGCGCAGTATCCGCCCGAGCGGCTGGCCCGCGATGCTCGGCCGCGGCCAGCAGGCCGCGAGCAGGGCGATCAGGGCCGTGTCGCGCAGCACCAGCAGCGCGATCGGCCAGGACTCGAGGGCCACGAGGTCCCAGTAGCGGTCGGGGAAGTAGGCGAGCGTGAGCAGCATCGCCGCGGCCGCGATCCCGAAGGCGGCCGGCCCGTAGCGCCCGGCGACCAGGAAGACCACCGGCAGCAGCCAGACCAGGAACTGCGGCGAGAGGACCTTGCCCGCGACCAGCAGGGTGACGAGCGTGGCCGCGCCGGCGGCCACGAACAGGCGCGCGTCGCCGGGCGGGCGGGCCCGGCGCAGCCCGATCCAGAGGCTCCAGGCGATGGCGCAGAGCAGCACGATCAGCACCGCCGTCGAGATGCCCGCGATGACCGCGGGGCCGGTCCCCTCCAGGCCCTGGCTGCCGAAGGAGTTCTCGACCGTGATCGGGATGTCCGCCAGGGCGTGGAGCCCGAGCAGGTAGGCCGCGCCGGTGGACTCGATCTGGAGGGGGCGGTCAACGTGGTACTGGACGAGGTCCCAGGTCCCCGAGGGCGAGGCGATCGCGAACGGCACCACGACGGCGGCGACCACGAGCAGGCACCCGGCGAGGCCCGCCCATGCGCCCCGGGCGGTCGCGCGGTGGCGCTGCCAGATCAGCATGGCCGGCACGAGGGCGAGCGGGATCAGCTTGAGCAGGGTCGCGGCGGCGAGGAGCCCCCACGCCAGCCGGAAGCGCCCGGCGGCGCCCGCCCAGAGCGTCCAGGCCAGCAGCGCGGCGAGCGCGAGGTCGAAGCGCGTCTCGACCATGTTGCCGAGCAGCAGCGGGCTGATGGCCACGAATCCGGCCGAGAGGACCTGTCGGCGCCGGTCGAACCCGAGCGTCCGCGCGAGGGCGAGCACGCCGAGGGCCGTGGCGCACAGGCAGGCGCACATCAGGATCGAGAAGCCCACCTCGTACTGGCCGGGGAGGATCCCCGCGAGCCAGAACAGCCCCGCCGCGAGCGGCGGGTACTCCAGCGAGAAGTCGGCGTAGGGCACCTGGCCGTCGGCGATCTGGTCGTAGGCCGCCCGGTAGGTCGGGATGTCGGTGATCCCGCCCTGGTCGTAGAAGGGCGCCAGCTGCAGCGGCACGGCCCAGACGACGATGCACAGCGCCACGATGGCCCAGGGCAGGACGCTCCGCGACGTCACGAGGCCACCGGGACGGGGAGGGGCTCGCGCTCGGGGGCCCGCGCCGGGTCGGGCGCGCCCGCCTCGGGGCGGCTCGGCGGCGGCCAGTCGGGGACCATCGCAAGCAGCGCGAAGGGCAGGAACCACGGGATGTAGAGGTAGAACCAGTGGGTCACGGTGAGCTCGATGCCGATGATGAGGGCGCCGGAGAGCGCGGCCATCGTCAGCAGGTCGAGCCGCCGCGGCCAGCGCAGGACGGCGAGCGCAGCGACGCCGACGACCACCATCAGGGCGATCTGCAGCGGGCGCAGGCCCGTGTGCTGGCCCCAGATGGAGAAGGGCGAGTCGCGGTCGAGCTGGTAGCCGACGGTGCGCGACCAGAATGCCGTCACGCCGTCGAGGCCGTCGAGCAGCAGCACCCAGCCGGTCAGGAGGACGGCGCCCGCCAGCCCGGCGGCGAAGGCCAGCAGCTCCCGCAGCCCGCCGCCGCCCCGGGGGAAGGGCCGCCGGCTCCAGAGGGGGAGCAGGACCGCCGGCGCGAACTTGCTCCCGAGCGCCAGCCCGAGCATCAGGCCGCGGCCGAGCGGGTGGCGGAAAAGGACCAGCCCCCAGATGAGCGCGGCGGCGACCAGGGAGTCGTTGCTGTTGGTCTCGAGGGCGAAGGCGGTGAAGGGGAAGGCGGCCCACGCGAGCGCCAGGCCGATCGCGAGCCGCAGGCCGGAGATGGACCACCCCAGGGCCATCATGCCCGCGATGCAGAGGACGTCGAAGAGGGTCGCCGCCCCGTGGGCAGCGGGGAGCGAGTCCCAGGTCCCCTCCCACGGCTGCGCGAGCTCGAAGGGCACGTAGGAGATGTAGGTCAGCGGCCCGTAGGTGTCGCAGGTCCCGCAGTCGTTCGGCATCGTGCCGTACGGGGTCTCGCCGTGGGCGATGCGTTCGGCGCCGATGACGCCGGCGTAGCCCACGTCGATGACGTTCGAGTCGAACGCGTTGAGCCCGAAGCGCAGGGCCAGGGCGGCCACCAGCAGCGTGGCCAGCAGCCAGGTCGGCAGCCAGCCGCCGAAGACCGGCCGCCTGCTGCCGGGCGCAGGCGGGGGCTCGTCCGCGGCGGCCGGGCGGCGGGCCGCGCGGGCCCGGGCGAGCCCGATCCAGGCGAGCCGCGCCGCCAGGTAGACCATCGGCGGGTACTGCAGCGGCACCGAGGTGAAGATCTCGCCCTGGTTGAACCAGATCAGGGAGATCCCGAAGGACAGCAGCACGAGCAGGTCGAGCGTGCGCCAGGACAGGAGCCGCCGCGGCCGCGTCGCCGGGAGCAGCGGGACGAGGAAGAGCACGCACAGCGTGATCCAGATCGCCGGCCGCGTGATCGCCTTCCCGAACGCGCCGTCGTAGCCCCGCGCCATCGACCAGGCGACCTGGGGGCCGGTCCGCACCTCGGTGATCTCGCCGCTCCCGTCGGCGACCAGCACCTGGGCCTCGACGGTCTCCTTCCCCTCCTCGTCCTCGCTCACGTAGAAGACCGTGTGGACGCGGGTCGCCGTGTCGAAGTCCACGGCCGTCCGCGACAGCTCGCGGTCGTCGATCCAGTCGTGCAGCCGCTCCGAGGTGCCCGCGATCGTCTCGACCTCGTCCTCGGTCAGCGACGGCTTGGTGTCGGGCTCGGGCAGGTCGAGCGCGCGCTGGATCTCGGCCGCCTGGTTGCCCACCGCGCGCACCAGGCCGTCGGCGGCCCCCGCCGCCTCGGAGGGGGTCGGCGCCTGCACCGCGTTGCCCGCCTGGGCGGCGGCGGGCGCGGCCCCGGCCAGCAGGGCGGCGACCGCCGCGACGACGGCGACGCCACCGATCATGGCGCTACCGGAAGGACCAGCGGCGGTTGAGCAGGAAATTGATCGGCATGACGGCCGCGATCGCCAGCGCCTGGGCGGGCACCTCCGGGCTCCCCGCCCGGATCAGCAGCTCCAGGAGCACGAGGTTGAGCCCCAGCGCGACGAGGCTCACCGCCAGGTACCGCGCCCCCTGCTGCACGGCCGACAGCCCGTGGCGCCGGAAGGTCCAGTACTTGTTCCAGAGGAAGTTGTTCGTCCAGGCCACGCAGAAGGCCAGCACCGCGGAGACCGCGTAATGGGCGTCGGCGGCGTGGACCAGCACCGAGAACACCGCCAGGTTCACGAAATAGCCCGACGCTCCCACCGCGCAGAAGCGCATGAGCTGATGCCAGTCCTCGCGCTGGGCGCGGCGGATGTTGGGCACCCGCAGCACGCGCGCCTCGGCGGACGGCACGGGCTGGACATCCCGGGTCGGCACGGATCGCGATCGTACCAGAGCCCCCCACGGCGCCCGGCCCGCCCGGGGCGCCTACACTGGCCATGACCTCGCCCGCGCCGCCCACCGGAGGAACCACGACCCCGCCGACCCCGCCGCCGCGGCACCGGCACCACGAGACGGCCCTGACGCCGGGCGACTCGGCGCGCTACGACGTCCGCTTCGCATCGCGCGCCGCCGGCATCGTCTCGTCGGTCATGCGCGACCTGATGTCGCTCTCTGAGCGGCCCGACATCATCTCGCTGGCGGGCGGCTTCCCGAACACCGAGGCCTTCGAGCGCGAGGTCTTCGACGAGGTGATGGAGGCCGTGGCCCGCGAGCACCTGGCCTCGTCGCTGCAGTACGGCCCCACCGAGGGGATGGGCGAGCTGCGCGAGCGCATCGTCAACGTGATGGCGCACGAGGGGGCCCGGGCCCGGGTCGAGGACATCATGGTCACGAGCGGGGGCCAGCAGGCCATCGACCTCTCGATCCGCACCTTCGTCAACCCGGGCGACACGGTGCTCGCCGAGGGGCCCGACCTACCCGGGGGCGGTGCCCTGCTTCACCACATACGAGGCCCGGGTCGAGCACGTCCCCATGGACGACGACGGCCTGCGGATCGACCTCGTCGAGGAGGCCCTCGACCGCCTGGCCGCCGAGGGGCGCCCGCCCAAGCTGCTCTACACGATCCCGAGCTTCCAGAACCCCGGCGGCGTGACCATGTCGCTCGAGCGGCGCGAGCGCCTGATCGCGCTGGCGCACCGGCGCGAGCTGCTGATCGTGGAGGACAACCCCTACGGCCAGATCCGCTTCGAGGGCGACGGGCTGCCGACCCTCTGGGAGCTCGACGACGGCGCCGGCTGGGTCATCTACCTGTCCACCTTCTCGAAGATCCTCGCGCCCGGCGTCCGCACCGGCTGGGTCGCCGCGCCGGCCGCCGTGCTGCGCAAGATGAACCTCGGCAAGCAGGCGGCCGACCTCGCCTCGTCCACCATCTCCCAGCGCTTCGTCGTCGAGTACCTGCGCCGCTACGACTGGCGCGAGTACGTCGGCCGCCTCAACGGGATCTACCGGCTGCGGCGCGACGCCATGCTGCGGGCGCTCGAGGAGGAGATGCCGCCCGAGGCGCGCTGGACGCGGCCCTCCGGCGGCCTGTTCGTCTGGGCGACGCTGCCCGAGTACCTCGACACCACCAACCTCCTCGCCTCGGCCGTGGAGCGGCACCAGGTCGCCTTCGTGCCGGGCCGCGGGGCCTTCCTCGACGGCCGCGGCGGCGACGCGATGCGCCTCAACTTCTCCGGCGTCGCCGAGGCCGTGATCAGCGAGGGCGTGCGCCGGCTCGGGGTCGCGGTCGCCGAGATGACCGAGCTCCACCGGGCGCTGGGCGGAGCGCAGGCGTGAGGGTGGCCGTCCTGAAGGGCGGCCGCTCGCTCGAGCGGGAGGTCAGCCTGCGCTCGGGCGCCAACGCCGAGGCGGCCCTGCGGCGCCTGGGGCACGACGTGCTCGAGGTCAACGTCAACCAGCACCTGGTGCGGGCGCTGCGCGCCGAGCGCCCGGACGCGGCCTTCCTCGCGCTCCACGGCAAGGGCGGCGAGGACGGCACCATCCAGGAGCTGCTGGAGATCCTCGAGATCCCCTACACCGGGCCCGGCGTGCTGGCCTGCGAGCGCGCCTGGGACAAGGTCGTCGCCAAGGCCCACTTCGCGACCGCCGGCGTGCCCACCCCCCCGGGCTACGCCTTCAGCCAGGACGCCTTCCGCGAGCTCGGCGCCGGCGAGGCGATCCCCGAGATCCGTGAGCGGCTCGGCCTGCCGCTGGTGGTCAAGCCGGCCAAGCAGGGCTCCGCGCTCGGCATCACGGTCGCCCGCGACGCCGCCGACGTGCCCGGAGCGCTGATGAGCGCCCTCGCCTACGACGACCGCATCCTGATCGAGGGCTTCGTCGCCGGCCGCGAGCTGGCGGTGTCGGTCATCGGGACGGCCGAGCCCTGGGCGCTGCCGGTGGTCGAGGCGATCCCGCGCGACCGCGAGTTCTACGACTTCGAGGCCCGCTACACCCCCGGGCTGACCGACCTCGAGGCCCCGGCGCGCCTGCCCGACGCCGTCGCGCAGGAGGCGGGCACCCTGGCCCTCCAGTGCTTCCGCGTGCTCGGCTGCCGCGGCCTCAGCCGCGTCAACATGCTGCTCGACGCCGACGACCGGCTCTGGGTGCTCGAGGTCAACGCCATCCCGGGCATGACCGACACCAGCCTGCTGCCCAAGGCCGCCGAGGCGGCCGGGCTTGGGCTTCGACGAGGTGGTGGAGCGGATCCTCGCCGACGCCGCCCTCGGCGCCTGACGAGGACCCCCTCCGTCAGCAGGTCAGCTGGAGGTTGAACGCCCGGTCGGAGGCGACGGGAGGGTTCGCGTTGTCGGTCGTGAAGACGACCAGCCGCTCCGAGTCAACCGGGTCGATCGCGACGCCGATGTCACCGAGATCGGCGGCCGACGACACGACCTGCGTCGCGGTCCACGCGCACTGGCCGACGTTGCGGTTGAAGTCGACCCGATAGGCGCCCTCGCCGGTGCGCTGCGACGTGATGCCGCCGCTCGAGCGCGCGAGCGCGCCGTTGGCGCCGACCACGGCCCAGGCTGGCAGGCGGCCCGTGACCGAGCTCGCCAGCTTGGCGTCCGAGACGGCCCCGTTGGCGATCTTCGCCGTCGAGACCGCGCCGTCGCGCAGGTCCTGCGTCCGCCAGCCCAGCACCTTCTGGGGCAGCTTCGGCTGGCGGCGGATCGGGTCGAGGAGGTTCAGCGCCTCGTTGCTGCGCCGGACGGCCGCGATCGAGATCCGCTGGTTGGTGCGCAGCTGCTCGGCCGTCGCTGCGAAGCCGCCCTGGGCCGACGCGTCGTCCGTCGCGGCCTCGACGCCCACGACGACCGCGAGCCCGAGGGCGACGCCGGCCGCGACCCCGACCCACCACCGCGCCCGCATCAGCAGAACACCTGGAGGTGGAAGCCCGCGTTCACGGAGTTGCCGTTGGCCAGGAACGTCCGCACGATCAGCTGCGTCCGCGCGACGTCGGTCGTGTCGAGCGCGAGCCGGATCGAGGCCGCCGACGGGATCGGCGGCACGTCGTCGCCGACGGTCGCCGACCAGGAGCAGGCGCTGATGTTGCGGGTGAACTTGACCCGGTAGTTGCCCTCGCCGATCAGCTGGGAGCTCACCGCGCCGCGCCCGCGGACCAGGTTCGACCCGACGGCTCCGCTGCTGACCGCGTACAGGGGCGCGGCGGCGCCGAGGGCGGCGATGTCCTTCTGCGCCTGGTTGACCCGCTTCACCGCGGCGACGGAGATCTTCTGGTTCGTTCTCAGCTGCTCGCGCGAGACCGTGAAGCCCGATTGAGCCGATGCCTCGTCGGTGGCCGTCTCCACCCCCACGACGACGCCGAGCCCGAGCACGACGCCCGCCGTGACGCCGATCCACCAGCGTCCAGTCATCCTGACCCCCTTCCATCCCTGGTGATGGGAACGGGGGAACGCTACGCCGCGCGCAGGCCGCGCGGCGTCGCGCTCACGGGACTCTTACCGCCCCCGAATCGCCGGCAGCAGACTGTGTGGCGACGATAAGAGAGCGGCTCGAGCCCCGACCGGCCCCCTGCTCAGCAGAGGACGGTCACGTGGAAGGGCAGGGCGTTCGTGTCAGCGGGGACGCCCGACGTTGCGTCGTCCTGCGCCGTCCGCACCGTGACGGTGTTCGCCGCGGTCGAGGAGCGCCAGGCACTCACCTGGCCCACCGGCGTCTCGGCGGTACCCCCGTCGGCGATCGTGGCCTGGATGGCGCACGCGCTGACGTCGCGGTCGAAGGTGACGGTGTAGAGGCCGACGGTCGCCAGCTTGGCGCTGGACGTCGCCCCCTTGGCCCGCGTCAGGGCCCCCGTGCCGGCCGCCACGACGGCCCAGCGGGGCTGGCCCTCGCGGAGCGACTCGGTGAGCTTGGGCGCCGTCACCGCGCCGTCGCGGATGTCCTGGGTGCGCCAGCCGAGGACCTGGTTGGGCTGGTTCGGGAGCCGCCGGATGGGCGCGAGGAGCTGGAGGCTCTCGTTGCTGCGGCGCACCGCGGCCTGCGAGATGCGCTGGTTGATCCTCAGCTGCTCCGGGGTCACCCGGAAGGTCGCCTGCGCCGCCGCATCCTGCGTCGCCGCGTCGACCGCGACCACGGTCCCGAGGCCCAGCGCGACCCCGGCCGCGACGCCGATCCACCATCGTCCTCTCATCTGTCCTCTCCGATCGGTCGTTGGCAGCGTCCGACCGTAGGCGACCCCGGCGCGGCGTCAACCTTTCTCATCGCACCTTTACGGCGCCCGTGAAAGCGATCACCGGCAAAGCAGGAGAATCAGCGGCGGGCGCGAGCCTCCTGCAGGGCGAGCAGGGCGTCGAGCACGGCGTTGACCGGCGTCGGCACGCCGAGGCGCTCCCCCTCGCGGGCCAGGAAGCCGCAGAGCGCGTCCCGCTCGAGGCGCTTGCCGGCGTCGAGGTCGCGGGCGGTTGACGGCCGGTACCCGTACAGGCCGCTCGTTGGGGCGGGCCATCTCGTCAACCTCGTCCTCGGTCAGGACGACCCCGTGGGCCGCCGCCACGGCGACCACCTCGCCCATCGCGGCGCGCACGAGGCGCTCGGAGGCCGGGACGGCGAGCGCCTCGCCGGCCGTCGCGCCCGTCACCGCGCAGATGGCGTTGAAGCCGGCGTTCCAGAGGAGCTTGTGCCACTGGTCGCGCACGATGTCGTCGGAGAGGTCCACGTCCCAGGAGCCCGCCACCACCTCGTACGCGGCCCGCGCGCCCTCGGCGCCGCGCGGGTGGCCGATGCGCACCCAGCCCTCGGCCTCGTGGTCCACCACCCCGGGTTCCTCGATCCGCACCCCGACGAAGGCGACGCCGCCCAGCGCGCGCTCGTGGCCGACCTCCGATGCGATCCGGGCGACGTTCTCGACGCCGTTCTGCAGCGAGAGCACCGGCGCGGACGGCGGCGCGGCGTCACCGAGCGCGCGGGCCGCAGCTAGGGTGTCCTGCGACTTCGTGGTGACGATCACCAGGTCGGCCGTCCCGGGCCCGGGGCGGTCGCGGGCGGTGACCGGCGCCTCCCAGCGGCGCCCGTCCGCCTCGCGCACCACCACCGTCCCCCGTCTCCGGAGGGCCTCCAGATGCGCTCCCCGCGCCACCAGCGTCACCTCGTGCCCGTCCCGGGCGAGCAGCGCGCCGTAGTACGACCCGACCGCGCCCGCGCCCATCACGACGACTGATGCCAGCTGAGCCCTCCTCCCACGGCGGCCGCCTCCTCGTGGAGGAGGACGGGCCCGCGCTCGTCCTGCGGATCTCCAACCCCGGCCGCGCGAACGCCCTCGACGAGGCCATCCTCGAGGCGCTCGCGAGCCTACTTCACGCGCCCCCGCCGGCCGCGCGGGCCGTCCTGCTGGGGGGCGACGGCGAGCGCCACTTCTCCGCCGGCCTCGACCTCGGCGGCGAGGGCGGCGACCCGGTCGAGCGCCTCCGGGGCGGCGAGCGCCGGCTCGGGGCGGCCGTCGCGGCCGTCGCGGACTGCCCGATCCCCGTGATCGGCGTCCTGAACGGCGCCGCCGCGGGCGGGGCGCTGGAGCTGGCGATCGCCTGCGACTGGCGCGTCGCCGCCGCGGGCGTCCGCCTGGCGATGCCGGCGACGCGCTTCGGCGTCGTCTACACGGCGGATGGGCTGCGCCGGTTCGTCGCCGCGATGGGGCCGGGCCGCACCCGACGCATGTTCCTCACCGGCGCCCCGATCGAGGCCGACGAGGCCCTCGCCATCGGCCTCGTCGACCAGGTCGTCGAGCCGCCGGGGCTGTGGGGGTCGGCGCGCGCCGCGGCGGCCGAGGTCGCGGCGGGCGCGCCGGTCGCGGTGGCGGGCACGCGCGCGATCGTGCGGGCGCTCTCGGACGGATCCCCGCCCGCCGACGTCGAGGAGACCGCGCGCCGCTGGCGCGAGCGCGCCTACGCGTCCGACGACGCCCGCGAGGGCCAGGCGGCCTACCGGGAGCGCCGCCCGCCCGAGTTCACCGGGCGCTGACCGGCCGCACCCGGGCGCCGCGTCCGGCGACCGCGACCGTGCGGCGGCGCGATGCCCCGTCCGCGGGCACGACGACGTAGTCGGGGCGGCGCACGAAGGTGGGCAGGTACCGCACCCGGCGGACGCGCGACCGGCCCCCGGCGACCGCCAGGTCGAGGACGGCCACGAGCCCGTCCTGCGAGGCGCCGGTCTGGTTCGACACCAGGTTGCCCTCGCCGAAGACCACGGGCGTGCCGTCCACGAAGCGGATCGGCTGGACGACGTGGGCGTGCTGGCCCACCACGGCGGTCACGGCGGGCGAGGCGGTCAGCCGGCGGGCCAGGCGCCGCTGGAAGGACGTCGGCGCGTGCCGGTACTCGGCGCCCCAGTGCAGGTTCACGACGACGGCGTCGGCGCCGGCGCGGCGGGCCCGGCGCGCGGAGGCCAGGACGGCGCCGGGGTCGGCGAGCGCGACCGACCACCGGTGGGGTGGGGCGATCCCGTTCGTGTGCTCCGTGGCCGCGACGAACCCGACCGTGACCCCGCGGGCCCGCAGGAGCGCCGGGCGGCCGGCCGGCGGGCGCGCCCAGCTGCCGGTGTGGCGGAGGCCGGCTCGGTCCAGCGCCCGCAGGGTGGCGTTAACCCCGGCCTGGCCGTAGTCCAGGGTGTGGTTCGACGCGGTGGTGCAGACGTCGAAGCCGGCCCAGCGGACGGCGCCGGCCAGCGCGGCCGGCGCCCGGAAGCGCGGGTAGCCGGTGGGCGGCCCCCGGCCGACGGGGTGCTCCATGTGGCAGAGGGCGATGTCGGCCCGCCGCAGGAAGGGCCTGATGCGCGCGAGCATCGGCCCGAAGCGGTAGGCGCGCCGGCCCCCGTTGGCCAGGGCGCGCGCCGCGACGGGCGTGTGGATGAGCAGGTCGCCCGAGACGGCCACGGTCACCAGGGCGGGCAGCCGGACCGCGCGCGACACCTCGGTCAGCGCGCCGGCCGGGTCGCGGGCCTGGACGCGCACGACGTAGCTGCCGCCCTGCAGCCGCCCGAGGCGGAGGCGGCTCCGGCCCGCCTGCAGCGGCCGCCCGGGCAGCCGGCGGACCACGGCGCCCTCCGGCCGCGCGACCGCGGCCGCGACGGTCGCCCGCTCCGACAGCCGCAGGTGGAGGCGCCACCCGCCGCCCCAGTCGCCCAGGCGCCAGTCGACCCGGGCGGGTTGGCGTCCCCGGCCCCCGGCGCCGGCGCGGCGAGCGCCAGCGCTGCGACGACGACCGCGAGGAGCCAGCCCGGCCGCATGGCCGCGACGCTACCCGCGGCCGCGGACGGCGCTCCGGCCGGCGCCGCGACGCTGCCGCCCTCGGCTCCCGGCTGAGCGGCCTCGGGCGGAGACCGGTCGCGGGTGCGCTACCTGCGCATCTCGGCGGCGTGCTCCTGGATCTTGGCGGCCAGGTCGGCGGCCGCGGCGTCGTAGGCCTCCGGGTCGTCCCAGGTCCCGCGCGGGTCGAGGAGGGCGGCGTTGACCCCGGGCACCTCGGTCGGCACCTGGAAGCCGAAGACCGGGTCGGTGCGGGTGGGGGCGACCGTCGAGGTCGCCGGAGACGGCGGCCGCGGACGATGGCGCGCGTGGCGGCGATCGGCATGCGCGAGCCGGTGCCGTAGGCGCCGCCGGTCCAGCCGGTGTTGACCAGCCAGGCGCTCGCGCCGTGCTCCTGGATCCGCTCGCGCAGCAGCTCGGCGTAGACCGAGGGCGGCTGCGGCAGGAAGGGCGCGCCGAAGCAGGCGCTGAAGGCCGCCTGGGGCTCGATGACGCCCACCTCGGTGCCGGCCACCTTGGCGGTGTAGCCGGAGAGGAAATGGTACATCGCCTCCTCGGGGCTCAGCTCGGCCACCGGCGGCAGGACGCCGAAGGCGTCGGCGGTCAGCATCACGATCGTCGAGGGGTGCCCGGCGCGCTTCTCCGTGACGTGCGTTCGGGATCGAGCGCGAGCGGATAGGCGCCGCGGGTGTTCTCGGTGAGGCGCGTCGTCGTCGAGGTCCAGCCGCCGCGTGGCCGGGTCCATCACCACGTTCTCGAGCACGGTGCCGAAGGTGCGGGTGGTGGCGTAGATCTCGGGCTCGGCCTCGGGCGAGAGGCTTGATGACCTTGGCGTAGCAGCCGCCCTCGATGTTGAAGACGCCGTCCTCGGACCAGCCGTGCTCGTCGTCGCCGATCAGCGGGCGCTGGGAGTCGGTCGAGAGGGTCGTCTTGCCCGTGCCCGAGAGGCCGAAGAAGACCGCGACTCGGCCGTCGGCGCCGACGTTGGCCGAGCAGTGCATCGAGAGCACGCCGCGCTGGGGCAGGCGGTAGTTCATCAGGGTGAAGATCGACTTCTTGATCTCGCCGGCGTACTGGGTGCCGCCGATCAGGATCTCCTGGTCGGTGAGGTGCAGGATCACGAAGTTCCCGGCGCGGGTGCCGTCGGCGCCGGTGTCGGCGGTGAAGCTGGGGGCGTGCAGCACGAGGGCCCCGGGCCGGTGGGCCTCCAGCTCCTCGTCGGTGGGCTCGATGAAGAGGGTGCGGGCGAAGAGGGCGTGCCAGGCGCTCTCGGTGACGACGCGGAGCGGCAGCCGGTGGGCCGGGTCGGCGCCCGCCCACGCGTCGATCACGTAGATGTCGCCGGCGCCCAGGTGGGCCCGCAGGCGCTCGCCCAGCGATGCGTGGACGGCGGCGTCGATCGGCTGGTTGACGGCGCCCCACCAGACGCGGTCCTCGCTGCCGGGCTCACGGACGAGGTACTTGTCCTTCGGCGCCCGCCCCGTGTGGGCGCCGGTGGAGACCACGAGCGCGCCCCCCTCGGCCAGCTCGGCCTCGCCGGAGGCCAGCGCGCGCTCGTAGAGCGCCGCCACGGGGAGGTTCCACCACACCGCGGCCTGGGGCTCGATGCCGTGGGCGTCCAGCCCCACCCCCCCGCCGCGCGCCGCCGTCGTCTCGATCGCCACCTCAGCCCCCAACCCTTGCGTCCGCCAGTTTCCGCTCCCCAGGCGGGCCGAGCAGCCAGTAGGTGATCGCCGGCACGATGGCCGCCGCCGGGAGCGCGAGGGCAGAGCCTGTCAGGTGCAGCGCCAGACCGCACGCGAAGCCGACCCCCCAGGAGGCCAGGCCGATCGTCCCCCATCCGGGACGCGGCTCGCCGCCCCGCGCCACGTGAATGGCGCAGATGGCGACGAGGCCGGGGGCCGCCAGGGCCATGATCGTCAGCCACGACAACAGGAGCTCGTCGAAGCCGACGGCCGCCAGGCAGGTGCCCGCGACCGCCACCGCCGCCAGGGCCACCCGGTGCGGGATCCGCGGCGCGACGTCCGCGAGCGACAGGGCCCCCGACCAGATGTTGGTGAGGACCGACCCGGTGAAGCCCACCGCCACGAACAGGTAGGCGATCGTCGGGCTGCCGAGGTCGCGCAGGACGTCCGAGAGGTCCCAGGTGCCCGTCGCGGCGTAGAGGGCGGCCCCCGCGAAACCGAAGGCCAGCGTCGGGACCGCCAGCCCGACGAGGGCGCACCAGACGACCTGCCGGGTGCGCGCCAGGTCGTGGGTGAAGTCCGGCGTGCGCAGCGAGAAGGCCGCGCCGTACCCGATCACCAGCGCGATCGCGGGCAGGAAGCCGATCGGATCGTTGCCCGCCAGGCCCCCCGAGAGGGTGGCGTCGCGCTCGTCGAACGCGAGCTGGAGGCCGTAGACCGCGAGGCCCGTCGTCGCCAGGCCGGCGACCAGCGCCGACCACGACAGCACGCCCAGGCCGAACCCGACCACGGCGAGCATGATGAGGGCGAAGGCGATGACGCCGGCGATGTCGGGCATCCCGACCAGCCGGGCCAGGGCGACGCCGGCCACCCCGACGTTGACCCCGAACCACCCGACCATCATCGCGAGCATGACCACCGACGCCGTTCGGCGGCTGCCCTCGCCCCCGAGCGGTCCGGCGGTCAGCGACGCGAGCGTGCGGCCGGTGCGCTGGCCGAGGATCCCCTGGGTGGCGGCGAGGCCGGCGAGCAGCACCACGCCGGTCACGAGCGCGGCCACGAGCTCGCCGCCGCGCAGCCCCTCGCCGACGCCCCCGCCCGTCATCATGGCCGCCGGGCTCGTGCCGATGCCGACCCAGGGCCCGAGCCGTCGGAGCCAGCCGCGTTCTCCCATGAGACGGCGAATGGTAGATCCGTACGCTGGGAGGGTGCGACGCGACGAGCTCGCCGCCCTGGGGATCCAGCTCCCCGTCCTGCCGGCCATCGCCCTGGGGCCGCTGCCGAGCCCCCCCGGCTGGGCGGCGCGGCTGGCGCGCATCGGCCTCGACGTGGCCGCCAGCGGGGCGGCGGAGGACAGCGCCGAGACCCTCGCCGCCGCGCGCGCCGCGGCGCCCCATCTCCCACTGAAGGCGCTGGTCGCCGACGCCGACGCGCTCGACGGCGCGCCGCCCCTGATCGTCGAGACCGCCGGGCGCGTGCCCTCCGGCCACTACCGCCTGGGGCCGGACGAGGAGCTCGTGGCCGCGGTTGACGGCGGCGAGCCGGCGGTCGAGGACCCGAACGAGGTGGCGCGGCGGACGCTGGCGCGGGCGCGCGAGGGGGCGGCGTCGGCGCTCTGGGTCGCGGCCACCGCCGGCCTCGAGCGCCTGCCGGCCGAGGTCGCGGAGGCCAAGCTCGCGGCGCTCGCCGAGGGGGTCCGCCAGGCGCGGCTCTGGCTGGCCAAGGAGCAGTTCGACCGCGACGACCCCGGGCCGTCCTGGGGGCCCCGGGGCTACGCCGGCTGAGGCGGGGGCCCGCTACGCTCGGGCCGTGCGCCCGCTCCGCGTCCTGGCCCTCGCCCTGCTCGTGCTCGCCGCCGGGGCCGCGGTCGCGGTCGCCGCGGCCGGCGGAGGGAGCGGCGGCTTCGGCGGGGGAGGCGGAGGCGGAGGCGGCGGTGGCGGCGGAATCGGGGGCGGCGGCGGCACGGGCGGCGGCAGCATCGGCTGGCCCGGCGCGCTCATCGTCTTCGGCGGCGCCGCGGCGGTCATCGCCTTCGGCGTTGTCCAGCAGAGGCGCAGGGCGACCTTCACCCGCGCCTACGCGAGGGCCCGCGACGCGCTGACGGCCTCGCGCCGCGAGAGGCGCCGCGAGGAGGTCGAGCGACGCGCCCTCGTGGCGGCCGAGGACGACGCCGCCTTCGACGCCGAGTCCGTGCGGGCCGAGGCCGCGGCGCTGTTCGCCGCGATCCAGGACGCCTGGGACCGCGACGACCGCGACGCGCTCGCGGCGATGGTCGCCCCCGACCTGATGGCCGAGTGGCGCCTGCGGCTCGAGGACTTCGCCCGCAGGGGCTGGCGCAACCACGTCGGAGTCGTGTCCAGCGAGGTGGAGTACGTCGGCATCACCAACCGCGCCGGCGACGAGGAGGACCGGGTGGTCGTCCGGGTCTCGGCCCAGCTGGAGGACTACGTGCTGGACCGCGACGGCACCCGCATCAACCACACCGGCAACACCGGCAGCGAGTCGCACCTGCGCGAGTACTGGACGCTGGGCAAGCGGGACGGCCGCTGGACCCTGCTCTCGATCGAGCAGGACGAGGAGGGCGAGCACCAGCTCGAGGCGCCGATCGAGGCCGACCCGTCCGAGGACCGGCGCATGACCGACCGGGCGCGCGTCGAGGCCGCGGTGGCCGCCGCGCTGCCCGACGGCGTCAGCCACGCCGAGGTTGACGACGAGGACGCGGCGACCGCGCTCGCCAAGGCGCGCGACCTGTCGCTGGCCGACCAGCGCTTCGACCCGGACGTCATCGACGCGACCGTCCGCCGCGCCGTCGCCGCCTGGGCGGAGGCCGTGGACGGCGACGACGCGGCCTTCGCCGCGGTGGCCCGCCCGGACCTGCTCGGCGAGCTCCTCCACCCGCCCGGCAACGGGCGCAGCCTGCGCCTCGTGGTGCGGGCGCCCGAGGTGCTGGAGACGACCCTCCTCGACGTTAACTCGGAGTCGGTCCCGCCGACCGCGACCGTCCACATGCGGCTCCGGGGCGTCCGCTACGTCGAGGACCGCGACACCCTCGACCTGGTCGCGGGCTCGCGCGACCGGGAGAGCCGCTTCGACGGCACCTGGACGCTGGCCCTCGACGGCCCCGACGACGCCCCCTGGCGCGTCGCCGCCGTCCGCGACGATCAGGCCGCCGCGCCCTCCCGCGCCGCGGGCTCGTAGGCCAGGCTCGGCCCGATCCACCGCTCGACCTCCTCGAGCGGCAGGCCCATGCGGCGGGCGTAGTCCTCGGCCTGGTCGGCGCCCACCGGCCCCACCGCGAAGTACCGCGCCGCCGGGTGCTGGAGGTAGAGGCCGCTGACCGAGGCGGCCGGGAGCATGGCGAGCGAGTCGGTCAGGGTCATCCCGACGCCGCCGGCGGCGAGCAGGTCGAAGAGGCGGCGCTTGGGCAGGTGGTCCGGGCAGGCCGGGTAGCCGAAGGCCGGGCGGATGCCGCGGTAGGCCTCGGCGATCAGGTCCTCGTTGCTGAGCGACTCCTCGCGGCCGTAGCCCCACTCGCGGCGGACGCGGGCGTGGAGCATCTCCGCGAGGGCCTCGGCGAGCCGGTCGGCGAGGGCCTTCACCATGATCGCCGAGTAGTCGTCGTGGCGGCCCTCGTGGGCGGCGGCGAGCTCGTCGGCGCCGATCCCGGCCGTGACCGCGAAGCCGCCCACGTGGTCGAGCAGGCCCGTCTCGCGCGGCGCGACGAAGTCCGCGAGGCAGTACTGGGGCTTGTCGTCGGCCTTCACGCGCTGCTGGCGCAGCATCGGGAAGCGCGCGAGCTCGGCCGAGCGGGACGAGTCGGCGTAGAGGACGATGTCGTCGCCCTCCGCGTTCGCGGGCCAGAGGCCGTAGGCCGCGTTGGCCTCGAGCCCCCCGCCGGCGACCAGCTCGTCGAGCATCGCCCGGGCGTTGGCGTAGAGCTCGCGCGCGGCCGCGCCGTGGCGCGGATGGTCGAGGACCTCGGGGAACTTGCCCCGCACCTCCCAGGCGTGGAAGAAGAAGGTCCAGTCGATGAAGGGCACGATCTCGGCGAGCGGGATGCCGCGCAGCTCGCGCCGGCCGGTGCGCTCCGGCACGGGCAGGTCCTCGGGACGCCAGTCGATGCGCGGCCGGCGGGCGCGGGCCTCGGCGAGCGGGTGCAGCGGGCGCTCCCGCCGCGTCGCGTGCTGCTCGCGCAGGGTCTCCTGGTCCTCGCGCACCTCGGAGAGGAAGGTCTCGCGCTGGCCCGGGTCGAGGAGCCGCGCCACCACCCCCACGGCACGCGAGGCGTCCAGCACGTGGGCGACGCCCGGCGCGTAGGCGGGGGCGATCTTCACGGCGGTGTGCTGGCGGCTGGTGGTCGCCCCGCCGATCAGGAGCGGGATGCGCATGCCGCGCCGCTCCATCTCGGCCGCCACGCCCACCATCTCGTCGAGCGAGGGCGTGATCAGTCCTGAGAGCCCCACGATGTCGGCCCGCTCGGCGTCGGCGGTCTCGAGGATGCGGTCGGCCGGCA
The DNA here is from genome assembly GCA_963808825.1 of Miltoncostaeaceae bacterium. GTDB lineage: Bacteria > Actinomycetota > Thermoleophilia > Miltoncostaeales > Miltoncostaeaceae > DATAGF01. The sequence continues at coordinate 66,914 of CAWEGW010000008.1, forward strand.
CCATCACGCCCAGGTTGACCACCCGGTAGTTGTTGCAGCCGAGCACCACGCCCACGATGTTCTTGCCGATGTCGTGGACGTCGCCCTTCACGGTGGCCATCACGATGGTCCCCTGGGGCTCGGTGTCCTCGCCGGCGGCCTCGGCGCGGGCGCGCTCCTCCTCCATGTAGGGCTCGAGGTAGGCGACGGCGCGCTTCATCACGCGCGCGCTCTTCACGACCTGGGGCAGGAACATCTTCCCCGCGCCGAACAGGTCGCCCACCACGTTCATGCCGGCCATCAGCGGGCCCTCGATCACCGCCAGGGGCACGCCGTAGGCCTCGCGGGCCTCCTCGGTGTCGGCCTCGACGTGGTCGACGATCCCATTGACCAGGGCGTGCTCCAGGCGCTCCTCGACGGTGCCGGAGCGCCAGGCCTCGTCGGCGACCCGGGCGCCGCCCTCGTCGCGCACCCGCTCGGCCAGCTCGACCAGCCGGTCGGTGGCGTCCTCGCGGCGGTCGAAGAGCACGTCCTCGACGGCCTCCAGCAGCTCCTCGTCGATCTGCTCGTAGACGGCGAGCTGGCCGGCGTTGACGATGCCCATGTCCATCCCGGCGCGGATGGCGTGGAAGAGGAAGGCCGCGTGCATCGCCTGGCGGACGACCTCGTTGCCCCGGAACGAGAAGGACAGGTTGCTGACGCCGCCGCTCACCTTGGCCCCGGGGCAGCGCTCCTTGATCCGGCGGGTCGCCTCCATGAAGGCCATCGCGTAGCCGTTGTGCTCCTCGATGCCCGTGGCCACGGCGAAGACGTTGGGGTCGAAGATGATGTTGCGGGGCGGCACCCCCGCCTCCTCGACCAGCAGGCGGTAGGCGCGCTCGCAGATCTCGACCTTGCGCTCGACCGTGTCCGCCTGGCCCTGCTCGTCGAAGGCCATCACGACCATGGCGGCGCCGAAGCGGCGCGCCTCGCGGGCGCGCTCGAGGAACTCCGCCTCGCCCTCCTTGAGGCTGATCGAGTTGACGACCGGCTTGCCCTGGACGCAGCGCAGCCCCGCCTGGATCACGGACCACTTCGAGCTGTTGACCATGATCGGGACGCGCGCGATCTCCGGCTCGGTCGCGACCATGTTGAGGAACGTGGTCATGGCGGCCTCGGAGTCGAGCATCGCCTCGTCCATGTTCACGTCGATGATGTTCGCCCCGTTGCGCACCTGCTCGGTCGCCACCTCGAGGGCGGTCGTGAAGTCCCCGGCCAGGATCAGGTCGGCGAAGCGGCGCGAGCCGGTCACGTTGGTGCGCTCGCCGATCATGGTGAAGTTGGCGTCCGGGCGGAGCACCAGGGGCTCGAGGCCGGCGAGGCGGGTGAGGTCCTCGGGCGGCGGGATGCGCCGGGGCGCCTTGCCCTCGGCGGCCGCGGCGACGGCGCGGATGTGGTCCGGCGTCGTGCCGCAGCAGCCGCCCATGACGTTCACGAAGCCGCTGGCGGCGAACTCCCCCAGCTCGGCGGCGGTCTGCTCGGGCAGCTCGTCGTACTCGCCGAAGACGTTGGGCAGGCCGGCGTTCGGGTAGCAGGTGGTCCAGCAGCTGGCCACGCGCGACAGCTCGGCGAGGTAGGGCCGCATCTCGGCGGCGCCGAGGGCGCAGTTGAGGCCCACGCTGAACGGGCGCGCGTGGGCCACGGTGATCCAGAAGGCCTCGATCGTCTGCCCGGCGAGCGTGCGGCCGCTGCGGTCGGTGATCGTGACCGAGATCATCACCGGCGGGCGGAGGCCGGTCTCCTCGGCCACGTCCTCGATCGCCACGATCGCCGCCTTGGCGTTGAGGGCGTCGATGATGGTCTCGATCAGGAGGAGGTTGACGCCCCCCTCCACCAGGCCGCGCACCTGCTCGGCGTAGGCGGCGCGCAGCTCCTCGAAGGTGATGGAGCGCGCGGCCGGGTCCTCGACGTCGGGGGAGATGGACAGCAGGCGGTTGGTCGGGCCGATGGCGCCGGCCACGAAGCGGGGCCGCTCGGGCGTCCTCGCGGTCCAGTCGTCCGCCGCGGCTCGCGCGAGGCGGGCCGCCTCCCGGTTCATCTCGCGCACGAGCGCCTCGGTGCCGTAGTCGGCCTGGCCGACGGCGGTCGAGGAGAAGGTGTTGGTCTCGATGATGTCCGCGCCGGCCTCGAGGAACGCGTGGTGGATCCCGGTCACGACGTCCGGGCGCGTCAGCGTGAGGAGGTCGTTGTTGCCCTTGAGGGGCAGGGGGTGGTCCGCGAAGCGCTCGCCGCGGAAGTCGGCCTCCTCCAGGCGGTGGCCCTGGATCATGGTCCCGGTCGCCCCGTCGAGGATCAGGATCCTCTCGGAGAGCAGGCGGTCGAGGGTCTCGCGGACGCCGGCGCTCACGGCGACCGGGCCTCGCGCCCCGCGGGCGGCTTCCCCTCCGGCGGGCCCCCGCGGGCGAGGAGGCGCGCGACCAGCGGGCCGGCAAGGATCCCCGCCAGCACCAGCGCCATCGCCGCGAAGCCCACCGCCTCGCTGTCCAGCGCGACGGCGACGATGCCGAGGACCGCCGCGAGCACGCAGACCGCCACCAGCCGGAGGGTCTTCTCCGCGCGCGGGGTCAGGCGGCGGGCCCAGCCCATCACCCCTCGCCCTCCCCGGGTCGGGTCATCACGAGGGCCGAGTTGTGCCCGCCCAGCCCGAACGAGGTTGACATCGCGACCCGCATGTCGGCCGGGCGGGCGACGTTGGCGACGTGGTTGACGCCGGCGCAGTCGGGGTCGAGCTCGCGCAGGTTGATCGTCGGCGGCACCACCCCCTCGCGGAGGGCCAGCGCGGTGATCGCGGCCTCGAGCGCCCCCGTCGCCCCCATGCAGTGCCCGTGCATCGACTTGGTGGCGCTGACGGCGACCCGCGCGGCCGCCTCCTCGCCGAGCGCGAGCTTGAGCGCGCGCAGCTCGGTGGGGTCGCCCGGCTTGCTCGCCCCGCCGTGGGCGTTGACGTGGTTGACGTCCTCGGGCGCCACGCCGGCGTCCCGGAGCGCGGCGCTCACCGCGCGCGCCTGGGGCTCGCCAGTCGGGTCGGGGTCGGTGATGTGGAAGGCGTCGGCGCTCGCGCCGTAGCCCGCGATCTCGCAGATCACCTCGGCACCGCGCGCGCGGGCGTCCTCGAGCGGCTCCAGCACCAGGACGGCCCCGGCCTCGCCGATCAGGAAGCCGTCGCGGTCGCGATCGAAGGGGCGCGCGGCCCCGGCGGGGTCGTCGTTGCGGTGCGAGAGCACCCGCATGGCGTCGAACCCGGCCACCATGTAGGGGGTGACGAGCGTGTCGGCGCCCCCCGCCAGCATCACCCGGGCGGCGCCCCGGCGCAGGACGTTGACCGCCGTGCCGATGGCGTCGGTGCCGGCCGCGCAGGCGGTGCAGACGGCGGTGACCGGCCCGTGCAGCCCGAGCTCCATCGACACCTGGCCGGCGCCCATGTTCGCGACGCTGAGCGGGATCGCGAAGGGCGAGACCCGGTCGGGGCCACGATCCATCAGCACGATGTGCTGCTCCTCGCGCGACGTCGCCCCCGACCCGCCGTTGCCGATGATGGCCCCGATGCCCTCGCCGTCGCGGTCGATCGGCAGGCCGGCGTCGGCCACCGCCATGCGGGCGGCGGCCACCGCGAACTGGGCGTAGCGGTCCATCCGGCGCGCCTTGCGCCGGTCCATGAAGTCGGCGGGGTCGAAGCCGTGCGCCTCGCAGGCCATGCGGACGGGCGAGTCGGAGGCGTCGAAGAGCGTGATCAGGCCGGCGCCTGAGCGGCCCTCGCTCACCGAGCGCCACAGCTCCTCGCGGCCGATCCCGAGCGGCGACACGACGCCGACGCCCGTCACCGCCACCCGCGCGGAGCCGCCGTTGGCGCTCACCGGCCCTCCATCGCCGCCAGCGCGAGCACGGCGTTGTGGCCGCCGAAGCCGAAGGAGTTGGAGAGGGCCACCCGCACCGCCCCCTCGCGAGCCTCGTTGGCCACGTGGTCCACGCCTGCGCAGGCCGGGTCGAGCTCGTCGAGGTTGATCGTCGGCGGGATCGCGCCCTCGCGGATCGCGAGCGCCGTCAGCACCGCCTCGAAGCCGCCGGCGGTGCCCATCCCGTGGCCGTGCATCGACTTCGTGGACGAGACGCGCACCTGCGCCGCCCGCTCGTCGCCCACCAGCTGGCGGATGGCCCGGACCTCGACCGGGTCGCCGGCCGGCGTGGAGGTGCCGTGGGCGTTGACGTAGTTGACCTCCTCGGCGGCGAGCCCGCCCTCGGCCAGCGCCTGGCGCATGGCGGCGAGCTGCCAGCGCCCGCTCGGCTCCGGATCGGTGAGGTGGTAGGCGTCGCTGCTCGCCCCGTAGCCGGCGATCTCGCAGACGATCTCGGCGCCCCGCTCGCGGGCGTGGTCGAGGCTCTCGAGCACCAGGACGCCCGACCCCTCCGCCGCCACGAAGCCGTCCCGGCCGACGTCGTACGGGCGGCTCGCGCCCGCCGGGTCGTCGTTGCGCCGCGACAGGGCGCGGGTCGCGTCCAGGCCGGCCATGCAGAAGGGGGTGACGCCCGCCTCGGTCCCGCCGGCGAGCATCACGTCGGCGGCCCCGCGCCTGATGGCGGCCGCGGCGTCGCCGATGCCGTGGTTGGCCGACGCGCATGCGGTGACGACCGAGGTCGCGGGGCCCCGCAGGCCGAGCTGCATCGAGACGTGCCCGGCGGGCATGTTCACGATCATGACCGGGATCATCAGCGGCGAGGCGCGCTCGGCCCCGCGCTCGCGCAGCGCCCGGTGGTGCTCCTCGAAGGTCTCGCTGCCGCCGTTGCCCGTGGCGATCACGACGCCGGCGCGGTAGCCGTCGCCGTCGATCTCGAGCCCTGCGTCGTCGAGTGCCAGGCGCGAGGCCGCGACCGCCATCTGGCTCGCGCGGTCCATGCGCCGGAGCGCGCGCCGGTCGATGAAGTCGGCGGGGTCGAAGTCCCGCACCTCGCAGGCGATCCGGCAGGCGAGGCCCGACGCGTCGAAGCGCGTGATCGGCCCCGCGCCCGAGCGGCCGGCCAGCGCCGCGCGCCAGGTGTCCTCCCAGCCGATCCCGAGGGGGCCGACGATGCCGAGGCCGGTGGCGACGACCCGGCGGCCCGCGCCGTTCCCGCCGGCGCTCACAGCCGCAGCCCCCCGTTCGACGGCGAGCACCGCGCCGGTGATGAACGCGGCGGCGGGCGAGCAGAGGAAGGCGACCGGCCCCGCGACGTCCTCCGGCTCGCCCAGCCGCCCCAGGGGCGTCGCGGCCAGCAGCCGCTCGCGGCGCGCGTCGTCCAGGGCGTCGGTCAGGCGCGTGCGCACGTAGCCGGGGGCGACCGCGTTGACCCTCACGCCGGAGGGGCCCGCCTCGCGCGCGAGGGCCCGGACGAGGCCGATGATCCCCGCCTTCGACGCCGCGTAGTTGGCCTGGCCGGCGTTGCCCTGGACGCCGACGATCGACGAGATCGCCACGACGCAGCCCTGGCCCCGGCGGACCATGCCGGTCAGGGCCGCCCGGATCGCGCTCATGGTGCCAGTCAGGTTCACGTCGATCGGCTCGCTCCAGGCCTCGCCGGCCATCCGCACCGCGGGGCCGTCCCGGGTGATCCCGGCGTTCGCCACCATGACATCGAGGGGCCCGAGGGCGCCCTCGACCTCCTCGATGGCGCGCCCCGGCCCGCCGGGCTCGCGGGCCTCGCCGCGCACGGCGTGCGCCCGGCGGCCCGACTCGCGGACGGCCTCGGCGACGGCCTCGGCGCCCTCGCGGTTGCCCGCGTAGGTCAGCCCCAGGTCGAAGCCCCCGCGCGCCAGGGCGAGGGCGCACGCCGCCCCGATCCCCCTGCTCGCGCCGGTGACGAGCGCGACCGGCACCCCGCGGCGGCCCCTCTACGCCCCGCGTCCCGCCATGGCCAGGAGGCCGGGCAGGTCCGACGGGTCCCCCAGGTGGACCGCCTGCACGTCGGGCCGGATCCGTCGCACCAGGCCGACCAGCACGCGCCGGTGGCCGAACTCCACGAAGGTGTTGACGCCGTGGTCGAGGGCCATCCGGACCGTCTGGGTGAAGCGCACGGGGGCGGTCAGCTGCTGGGCGAGGATCGTCCGCATCCGCTCGCCGCGCTCGAACCGTCCGGAGGTGGCGGAGAGGAAGGGCAGCGAGGGGGCGCTGATCTTCACGCTCGACAGCGCCTCGCGCAGCTTCTCGGTGGCGGGCGCCATCACCGACGAGTGGAACGCCCCGTCGACGTCGAGGAGCCTCACCTTGATGCCGCGGGTGCGCGCCAGGTCGAGGAGGCGCTCGACGCCGCGGTGCAGGCCCGACGCGACGACCTGGCCGGGGCTGTTGTAGTTCGCCGGCCAGACCTCGCCCGCCTCGATGCAGAGGGCCTCGACGTCCTCGTCGCTGGCGCCCATCAGGGCGACCATCTGACCCGGCGTCGCGGCCGCGACGTCGGTGGTCGCGTCCCCGCGCGCCTGCACGAGGTGCAGGGCCTCGTCGAAGGAGAGGCTCCCGCACGCCACGAGCGCCGAGTACTCGCCCAGCGAGTGGCCCATGGCGAGGTCGCCGCTCACGCCGTGCTCGCTGGCGACGCGCCAGGCCGCCACGGAGGTCGTGAGGATCGCGGGCTGGCAGTTGCGCGTCGAGGTCAGGTCCTCCGCCGGGCCCTCGAAGCAGAGGCGCGCGAGGTCGTACCCGAGGATGTCGTTCGCCTCCTCGAAGGTGCGGCGGGCCGTGGGGAAGGCCGCCGAGAGCGCGCGCCCCATGCCGACCTGCTGCGCTCCCTGGCCGGGGAAGAGCAGGGCGATCAGCTGGGGACCTCGGAGTGGTGGCAGGGCCGTATGCGCGGCCTCAAAGCCGGCTCCTCATCTTCGGGGGCTCGGGCGGACAAAACCCGATAACCGGGCAATGATAGAGGTCACCGGCCCCGTCGTCCAATCCCGAGCCGCCGGGCCGTCTCCCGCGGAGACGTGGCACGATGCCCGCCGTGGCCCCGCTGATCCCGCTCCGCGACCTCTTCGGGGACCCCGAGCGGGCGCTGGCGCGCCTGTCCCCGGACGGGCGCCGGCTGTCGTGGCTGGCGGCCCGGGACGGCGTCCTGAACGTCTGGGTGCGCGACCGCGACGGGGGCGAGGCGCGCCCGGTGACCGACGACCGCGACCGGGGCGTGCGCGCCTACCTCTGGTCGCGCGACTCGCGGCGCATCCTCTACTCGCAGGACCGCGGCGGCGACGAGAACCACCACCTGATGGCGGTCGAGGTGGACGGCGGCCGCACCCGCGACCTCACCCCCTTCGAGGGCGTCCGGGCCGGCCTGATCGCGGCCCCCCGGGCGACGCCTGGGCACGTCCTGGTCTCGATGAACCTCCGCGACCGCTCGGTGTTCGACGCCTACCGCCTCACGCTCGCCACGGGACAGCTGCGGCCGGTCGCCCGCAACCCGGGCAACATCATCGGCTGGCTCGCCGACCGGGACGGGCTCCTGCGGGCCGCGCGGGCCCAGACGCCGGCCGGCGACTACGAGCTGCTGGTGCGGGACGACGAGGCGTCTGACTTCCGGGTCGTCGCCGAGTTCGCCAACGAGGACGGCGGGCACGCCTACGCCTTCACGCCGGACGGCGCGCGCCTGTGGGTGGGCAGCGCGCGCGACAGCGACCTCGAGCGGCTGGTGGAGCTCGACCCGGCCGACGGCGCCGAGCGGGAGCTCGACCGCGACGAGGAGGCCGACCTGGGAGGGCCGGTGATCAGCGACCTGAGCGGGGAGCTGCTGGGCGCGGCCTACCTGCGCGACCGCACGGTGATGCACGCGTTCGACGAGCGCTTCGGCCGCGACTGGGAGGCCGTGCGCGCCCTCCACCCGGGCGACCCGCGAATCACCGGCCAGGACGCCGACGAGACCGCCTGGATCGTGGCCTTCGACGACGACCGCGACCCGGGCGCCACCTTCCTCTACGACCGCTCGAGCGGCGAGGCGGAGCTGCTCTACCGCTCGCGCCCCTGGCTCGACCCGGAGACGCTCGCGCCCATGCGCCCCGTGACGATCACCTCGCGCGACGGGCTGCCCCTGCGCTCCTATCTCACCCTGCCGCTGGACGCCGAGCCGCTCCGCCCCTCGGACGGCGCGTCCCGCCACCAGGCGGAGCCGGGAGAGGGGCGTTCAGGCCGCCTTCCCGCGGTGCTGGTCGTCCACGGCGGCCCCTGGGCGCGCGACGCCTGGGGCTACGACCCACAGGCGCAGCTCCTGGCCAACCGCGGCTACGCCGTGCTGCAGGTCAACTACCGCGGCTCGACCGGCTTCGGCAAGCGCTTCACCCACGCGGCCGAGCACGAGTTCGCCGGGCGGATGCACGACGACCTCATCGACGGCGTCGAGTGGCTGGTCGGCGAGGGGATCGCCGATCGCTCCCGCATCGGCATCTACGGCGGCTCCTACGGCGGCTACGCGGCCCTGGTCGGCGCCACCTTCACGCCGGACGTCTTCGCGGCCGTCGTCAGCGTGGTGGGGCCGTCGAGCCTCGTGACCCTCGTGCGCTCCTTCCCGCCCTACTGGCGGCCCTTCCTCGCGAGCACCTGGTTCCGCTACGTGGGCGACCCCGACGACCCGGAGCAGCTCGCCGACCTCGAGGCGCGCTCGCCGCTCAACCGGGTCGACGCGATCCGCGCGCCGCTGCTCGTGGTGCAGGGCGCCAACGACCCGCGCGTCACCAAGGCCGAGTCGGACCAGATCGTGGAGGCGCTCCGGGCGCGAGGGGTGGAGGTCGAGTATCTCGTCAAGGACGACGAGGGCCACGGCTTCGTGAAGCCCGAGAACCGGATGGACGCCTACCGGGCCATCGAGCGCTTCCTCGCCAAGCACCTCGGCGGGCGCAGCGAGCCGTAGCCCCTCCTACCGCTGGGTCGTCCTCGGGGTGGGGATGGCCGCCCAGGCGAGCATCTCGGCGGTCCAGCTCGGCCTGCCCGCCGTGGCGCCCCAGATCCGCGACGAGTACGGCCTCTCGATCGCCCAGACCGGCGCGCTCCTCGCGGCCTCCACGGTCGGCATCGTCGCGACCCTGCTCGCCTGGGGCGCCCTCGCCGACCGGATCGGCGAGCGGGTCGTCATCGCGGTGGGCCTCACGGGGGCGGCGGGCGGGCTCGCGCTCGCCTCGCAGACGACCTCCGGCGGGGCGCTCGGCGCCGCCCTGGTCCTCTCCGGCGCCTTCGGGTCGAGCGCCAACGCCGCGAGCGGGCGGGCGGTGGTGTCGTGGTTCGGCCCCTCCCAGCGCGGGCTCGCGCTCGGGCTGCGCCACATGTCGACCCCGCTGGGAGGCGCGATCGCCGCCGCGCTGCTGCCGCTGGCGGCCGACGCCGGCGGGGTGGAGGCGGCCCTGCTCGCCCTCGCCGGCGCGTGCCTGGCCGGCGCGGTCGCCGCCGCGGCCGGCCTGCGCCGGGCCGAGCCCGAGCCCGGCGAGCTCGACGAGCCCCCGCCCCACGTGACCTCGGCGGGGCCGCTGCGCGACCGGGCCATCTGGCGCCTCTCGCTCGGCACCGCAGGGGTGGTCCTCGGCCAGATCTCGGTGCTGAGCTTCCTCGCCCTCTACCTCCACGAGGAGCGCGGCTGGTCGGTCACGGCGTCGGCGCTGGCGCTGGCCGGGGTGCAGATCGGCGGGGCCGTGGCACGGGTGGTGGCGGGGGCCTGGTCCGACCGGATCGGCAGCCGCATCCGCCCGCTGCGGGCCATCGCGCTCGCCGGCGGGCTGACCCTGGGCGTCGCCACCGCCCTCCTGCCCGCGCCCGACGGCCTGGCCGTCCCCCTGCTGATCGTCGCCGGGATCGTGGTGATGGCGGGCAACGGGGTCTCGTTCGCCGCCGCGGCCGAGATGGTCGCCCCGTCGCGGGTCGGCACCGCGCTCGGCCTGCAGAACACGATCCTGTTCGTGGCCGTGGCGGCCGCGTCACCGCTCTTCGGCGCGGCCGTCGGCCTGCTGTCGTGGCCGGCCGCCTTCGCCCTGGCCTCGCTGTGCCCGCTGGCCGGCTGGCTGGTGCTGGGCCCGCTCGTGCCCGCAGAGCCGCGCGCCGGCGTCAGGCCGCCACTCGGCTCACCCCGCTCGGGTCCCTCGTGACGCGGATGGCCGCGCCCAGGCGGTCGACCACCCCCGGCATGTGCGTGATCACCACCACCAGGCGGCCGTCGCCGGCCAGCCGCTCGACGCCCGACAGCGCCTGCTCCAGCGATTCGGCGTCCAGCGACGAGAAGCCCTCGTCCAGGAAGAGGCAGTCCAGCCGGCCGCCCGACTCGGCCGCCGCCTCGCCCAGCCCCAGGGCCAGCGCCAGGCTGGCGAGGAAGCGCTCGCCCCCCGAGAGCGTGGCCGCGCCGCGCCGCCGCTCCCCGCGCGCGAGGTCGATCACGTCGAGCGGGTCGGCCCCGGTCCCGGCGAAGCGGTAGCGGCGGCCGCTCAGCTCCTCCAGGCGCGCCGAGGCCCCCACCGCCAGGCGCTCGCGGTAGCGCTGCAGCAGGTAGCGCGGGAAGCGGTTGGCCTGGAGGTCGGCGGCCACCCGCCCGTGGCGCTCGGCCGCCGCGCGCGAGCCGTGCTCGAGGACGGCGAGCCGCCGCCCCTCGGCGGCGGTCGCCTCCACGGCGGCGAGCGCCCGGCGGGCCTCGTCCCGGGCGGCGCGGGCGCCGGCGGCGGCCGGGGGGACCTCGTCCGGCCCCGCGAGCCCCAGGGCCGGCCCCGCCTCGGCGATGCGCCCCTCGGCCGCCGCGGCCGCCGCCCGCGCCCGCTCCGCACGGCCGGCCAGCGCCGCCGCCGCTCGCTCCGCGCGGCGCGCCAGCCGACCCGCCGCCCCGACCGCCTCCTCCGGGGCCGGAGGAGCGCCCGCGACGCCGAGCCGCTGCGCCAGCAGGGCCGCGGCGCCCTGCAGGCCGGCGAGCTCGCCGCGTTCGATCGCCTCGCGCGCCCACCGCGCCGCCTCGGCGCCCCGGCGCGCGGCCGACTCCTCCCCGAGCGCGCGCTCGGCGGCGGCGTCGAGCGCGCCGAGCTCGGCGACGGCCGCCTCGAGCCGGCCGGCCGCGCCGGCCTCGCCCCAGGGCCCGAGCCGCTCGCGCAGGCGGGCGGCCTCGCCCCGCAGCGCCTCGAGCCGCGCGGCGAGCGCCGTCAGCTCGCCGCCGGCGGCGTGGGCGGCCGCCGCATCGTCGGCGACGGGGCCGGCCCGCCGGCGCAGCGCGGCCGGGTCGTCGTCGCGCGATCCTGCCCGCCTCGGCCTGGGCCGCTCGCGCGGCGTCGGCGGCCTCGCCCGCCGCCAGCGCGGCCGCCCGGGCCGCGTCGTCCTCGGCGGCCGCCCGCGCCGACGCCGTCGCCGCGGCCTCCCCCGCCCGCCGGGCGGTCTCGGCGGCCCGCCGCGCCCGGTCGAGCTCCGGGACCTCGGCCGGAGCGGGGTGGTCCCCGACCGGCGCGCCGCACACGGGGCAGGCGTCGCCGGGCGTGAGGGTCGCCCGCAGGTCGGCCGCCAGGTGGGCGCGCCGGGCCCGCTCGACCTCCGCCGCCGCCCCCTCGGCCGCGCGCGCGGCCTCGGCCGCGTCGCCGGCCGCCGAGGCGGCCCGGGCGCCGGCGCGGGCGGCGGCCTCCCGCGCGGCTGCCCGCCCGACCTCGGCCGCCGCGGCGGCCTCGGCGCGCTCGGCCCGCCCGACCATCGCCACGCGCTCCTCCAGCGCCGCCGCCACGGCCTGCAGCTCGCCCCGCCGCCGCCCGAGCTCGGCGTCCTGCCTCGGCACCTCGGCGTCGAGCTCCGCCAGCCGGGCCGCCTCCCCGCGCAGGGCGGCCAGCTCAGCGGCCGTCCCGCCGGCCCCGGCCCGCGCCTCGTCGCGCCGCTCGAGCGCCTCGGCCGCCGCTCGCGCCGCCGCCGCCAAGGCCTCCTCGGCGCGCTCGCGCGCGGCGCCCGTCTCGGCGAGGCGCGCCGCCAGGGCCGCGCGGGCGTCGGCGCCGGGCAGCGCCGCCAGGGCCTCCCCCAGCGCCCGCGACTCGGCCCCGGCCCCGGCGGCCTCGCGGTGCGCCGCCCCCGCGGCCTCCGCCGCCGGCACCAGGGCCCCGACCGCCGCCGCCCGCGCCGCCGCCGCCCGCGCCGCCGCCGCCGTGCGCCCGCGCTCGCGCGCCCCGTGGGCCGGCAGCCGCGCGCGCTCGGCCGCGAGGGCGTCGGCCGCCGCCCGCGAGGCCCCGGCGGCCGACTGGGCGGCGACGCGGGCGCCCTCGAGCGAGGCGACGCCGAAGAGCTCGCGCAGGATGTCGTCGCGGTCGCGCGGCCGCGCCCCGAGGAAGCGCGCGAAGCGCCCCTGGGCCAGGATCACCGCGCTCGTGAAGGCCTCGAAGCGCAGCCCCACCAGCTCCTGGAGCCGCTCCGAGACCACGCTCTCGCCGGCCATCCCCTCCACGACCTCGTCCGAGTCGCCGCGGAGGCGCTCGAGCAGGTGCAGGGGCTCGGGGGCCTCGGGGCCGAAGCGCCGGGTCGCGCGCCACACCTCGTCGCCGCGGGCGAAGGTGAGGCGCACCTCGCCGTGGGTCCGCCCGAGGCTCAGGAGCTGCTTCGGGCCGGACAGCTCGGGCGTGCGGCCGTAGAGCGCGAAGCAGATGGCGTCGAGCAGGGACGTCTTGCCCGCTCCGGTGTCGCCCGCGATCACGACGAGCCCGTGCCGGCGCCAGTTGACCGTCTCCTCGTCGTAGGAGCGGAAGCCGGAGAGGCGCAGCTCGAGCGGCCGCACCGGGCGCCCTCAGGGTGCGGGCTCGGCGGCCGCCAGGGCCGCCGCGAACGCCTCGGCCTGGCGCGGGTCGAGCGGCCGGCCGGCCACGGCGTGCCAGTCCTCGTAGTGCTCGGGCAGGGTCCGCGGCTGGGCGCCGTCGGGCGCCCCGTCGTCGCCCGGCGCGCCCGCCGCCTCGGCGTAGCGCGGCTCCACCCGCAGCGCGTCGGGCAGCAGCTCGCGCACCTCCCGCACCAGGTCCAGGGCCACCCGCTCGAGCTCGACCTCGCAGAGCAGGTAGGCGCCGTCGTGGGCGGCGGCCAGGCGCGGCAGCTCCTCCAGGGGGCCGCGGATGCGGGCCAGGGGCCGCCCGGCGGTCAGCGGGACCTCGCGGACCTCGGTGACGTCGCGCGCGATCTCCGCGAGCGCGACGCTCTTGGCGTGGTTGTCCTCCGAGAAGTCGAGGGCCAGCGGGCTGCCCGCGTAGCGGCCGGGCGCCTGCACCCGCGGCACCCGCTGGGGCCGGTGGACGTGCCCGAGCGCCAGGTAGTCGAGGTCGGCGGGCACCGAGGCGGCCGGCACCGCGTAGGCGATCCCCATCGTCAGCTCGCGCTCGCCGCCGCCCGCCGCGGCGCCGTCTACGAGCAGGTGGCCCAGGAGCACGGCCGGCCCGCCGTCCGCGGCGCGGCGCGCGCGCAGCTCGGCGGCCAGCAGCCCCAGGATGCCCGCGACGTCCTCGGCGTAGGTGCCGCGCGCCCGCCGCCGGTCGGCGCCCGGGGGGAGGCCCAGGCGCTCGGTCTCGAGCCAGGGCAGCGCCGCCACGTGCAGCGGCCCGGCATCGGTCGCCACCGTGACGACCGCCTCCTCGGCGGCGCCGCGCACCCGCCCGACCACCGTGATGCCGCGCGGCGCCAGGTAGGGCGCCAGGTGCTCCCAGAGGGCAGGGTCGTCGTGGTTGCCCGTCACGGCCACCACCGGCGCGACCTCGGCGAGCGCCTGCAGGGCCCCCAGGCAGGCGCCGAGGCAGGCCGGGTCGATCAGCCGCCGGTCGAGCAGGTCGCCGGCGACCAGGACCGCGTCGGCGCGCTCGGCGGCGGCCACGTCGCGGACCTCGGCCAGGACGGCGGCCGACTCGGCCATCCGGTCGACGCCGTAGAGGCGCTTGCCGATGTGCCAGTCGGCGGTGTGCAGGATCCGCACCGCAGCCCGCCTAGGAGAACTTGGCGAGCGCCTCGGCGCCGCGCGCGGCCGTCGAGACCTCGCCCGTGGCCGTCGCCCAGGGCGGGAAGGGGATCTCGACCGCGAGCGGCGCCGGCACGCTCGGCTGGCTGAGCAGCACGCGGCCCTGCATCAGGAGCCGCGCCCGCGCCCGGGCCTGCGGGCCCAGCCACCCGTACTCGGCCCGCTCAGCCTCGGCCGGGTCGAGCCGGCCCGAGATCCGCACGGCCGCGTTCTGGGTGACCTCGGGCGCGACCAGCGAGGCCTGCTGCTGCGCGCCGATCAGGATCACCCCGAGCGAGCGCCCGCGCTGGGCGATGTTGACCAGGGTCTCCTTGATCGGCGACTGGCCCTCGCGCGGCGCGTACTTGTTGAGCTCGTCCAGCACCACCAGCTCGATCGGGTCGCGGGCGCCGGCCTCCTTGGCCTGGAAGGTCTGGGCGAGCAGGGTGCCCACCACGAAGCGCTGGGCGAAGTCGTGGAGCGGGGTGAGGTGGACGACGGCGACCGGCGGCTCGCTCGCGGCCGCCTCCCCGCGCGGGATCGCCTGGGCGTCGGCGCGGATGAGCCCGCGCAGGCGCCCGACCGCGCCCTGCAGCCGGCGGATGAAGGCCTGGATGGTGCCCTGGGCGGTGTTCGCGACCCAGGCGCGCCCGGCCCCGGCGGTCCAGAGCTCGTCGGAGAGGCGGTCGGCGAGCCAGTCCACGAGCTCGCCGAGGTCGGCGAAGGGACCGGCCATCAGCTCGCTCGGGGCCCGGGCCGCGCGCCGCGCGGGTTCGCCGCCGGCCGCCCCGTCGGCCAGGCCCAGGGCCCCCGGGTGGCCGCTGACCGGCACCGCCCGCCGCAGCAGCTCGCCCCGCACCCGCTCCTCGAGGAACGAGAGCTGGTTGCGCATGTCGGCCGCCTCGGTGAAGCAGAAGCGCAGCAGCCCCTCGACCGCGAAGGCGTAGGGGGTCCAGCCGAAGGCGCGCACGTCCTCCTGGCGGCTCGCGGCGTTGGGGGCGCCGTCGGCCCGCGGCGGCGCCCAGACGCCGACCGAGGGGAAGGGGCCCGGGTCGGCCAGCCCCAGCGCGGCCCAGCGCCGGTCGAGATCCTCGCGGTCGGGGCGGGCCGCGTAGCGGGCGTTGGGGCGGTCGAGGTGCAGCAGGTCCTCGCCCTTGACGTTGAAGACCAGCACCCGGACCCGGCGGCGCATCTCCTCGTGCTCGAGCATCAGGCGCACCAGCGCGAGGGCGGTGCTGGTCTTGGTGGCGACGCCGCTGATGCCCGAGATGGAGACGTGGCCGCCCTTGGTGCCGTCGAGGAAGTCGAGGTCCAGGTGGATCGGCTCGCCGTCCCGGCCCAGCCCGACGGCCAGCCGCCGCGCCATCGTGTCCTCGTAGAGGGCCATGGCCCGCTCCATGCCCCGCGCCCGCCGCACCGGGCGGCCCGGGTGGGCGGCGATCCAGCGCTCGGGGTCGACGCGCACCACCTGCACCTCGGCCGTCCGCACCAGCTCGCCCGGCATCTCGCCCGCGGCGATGACGCCGGTGTCGGAGGGCAGCGACGCCCCCTCCAGCTCGGCGTAGCTCTCGGCGACGATCCCGAAGGTCGTCACGTCGCCGCCGGGGTCCTCGGTGGTGACCGCCACCAGGTCGTCGACCTCCAGGCTCTGGCCCTCGGCCAGCCCGACCGCGAAGGTCTGGCTCGAGGCCGCCTGGTGGCCCAGGACGATCCCGACCGGCTCGGTGCGGCCCGGCGCGCTCACGCGGCCACCGGCTCGGGCGGGGCGACGTCGACGCGCGCGGCGCCGGCGTCGAGGGTGGCGGCCGCGGCGGCCCGGCGCGCGGCGCGCAGGCCGAGGCGGCGGTCCCCCATGCGGTGGCGCAGGCGCTCCTCGAGGCCCGCGACCGGGCGCGAGGTTCTGGGGCGCGCGCGGGTCGCGGTGCGGCCGCCCGGCGAAGCGCGGCAGCTCGGCCGCGGCGCGGTCGGCCAGGCGCCGCGCCTCGGCGAGGCCGACCGCGGCCGACAGCTCGCCGCGCAGGATCCCGGCCCAGCCCTCGCAGCCGGCGCCGGGGAGGCGCTGGTACCACGACAGGCGGTCGTCGCCGATCGCGAACAGGGGGGTGCGCTCGCCGACCCGCAGGTCCACGACCGCCCGGGCCTCGGCGGGCGGCAGGTACATGCGGTGGTGGCTCTTGATCGCGCCGACCAGCGGGCCCGTGGCGTCTCGGACGAAGGAGAGCCGCCCGTCGAGGACGACCAGCCGCTCGCCGGCCGCCAGCTCCTCGGCCAGGGTCAGCTCGAGCTCCTGGCGGAGCTGGCCCACCCGCCGTGCGATGCCGGTGGCCTCGCGCGCCGCGCCGGCCCGCGACTCCCACGCGAAGCCGCCGACCGGGGGCAGCCTGAGGCGGCGCTCCCCCACGGTCAGCACCATCCGGCGCACCCGCACGGCCTCGATCGACGCCCTCCGGCCGGGCCCCGCCACGACCGCCCCGGCCGCCACGGCGAAGGCCACGCCGGGGGTCGCCTGGGGGTCGTCGGGGGGCGTGATCGTGAGCCAGGCCTCGACCTGCTGGGCCCCGTCGACGAAGACCAGCTCGCCCGCAGCGGCCGGGCGCGGGGCCAGCGGGTGCCAGGGGACCCCCTCGACCGCGGTGTTAACCGGGGCCGTCTCGGGCTCGGTGGGATCCAGGCCGGGGCCGTAGGAGGGGTCGGCGACCTGGACCGACGGGCGCTCGCGCTGCGGAGGCATCCATCGACTGTAGTGCGACCTCCGGACGCGCCCGGGGCCGGGGCGGCACGCTATCGTCGTGCCCGGCCGCACGTCGGGGTGGGGCAACGAGCGGAGAGGCCGGAGCGTGAAGAAGGAATACTGGATCGGGATCGTCGTGGCCGCGATCGTCGTGGTCGGCATCGTGGTGGGCGTCAGCCTCGCCGGCGGCGGCGACGACGACGGAGACTCGCCGTCGTCGATCACGGGCGCGGCGGAGGTCCAGGCCCAGCTCGAGGGCGTGCCCCAGGCCGGCAACGTCCTCGGGGACCCCGACGCCCCGGTGGAGATCATCGAGTACGGCGACCTCGCCTGCCCCGCCTGCCGCGAGGCCTCCACCACGACCATCCCCGAGGCGGTCGACCAGATCGTGAAGCCGGGTGACGCGAAGCTCGTCTTCCGCCCGATCGCGTTCATCAGCCGCAGCTCCGAGCGCGGGGCGCTGGGGGCGGAGGCGGCCGGGATGCAGGACGCCATGTGGTCGTTCGTCGAGCTGATCTACCGCAACCAGGGCCCCGAGTCCGACGAGGACTGGCTCACCGACGAGCTCATGACCGACGCGGTCGAGCAGCTCGGCCTCGACGTTGAACCAGTGGACGGCCGACTACATGGGCGAGGCCAGCGAGCAGAAGTTCATCGAGACCGACGGCCAGGCCCGCGAGGACGAGGTCGGCGTGACGCCCACCTTCATCATCCGCGGCCCCAACGGCGAGAAGACCGTGACGGGCGCCGTCGAGGTCTCCGAGCTCCAGGACGCGGTGAACGAGGTGGGTCCCCAGACGTGACGCGGGGCCGGCCGTCCGAGACCGCCCTGCGGATCGCGATCGGGGTCGTCGCGGTCGCCGGGCTCGCGGTCTCGGGCTACCTCACCGCGGTGCGGGCCGCCGGCGACGACCCGGCCTGCGTCGTCGGGGGCGGCTGCCAGACGGTGCAGGAGAGCGAGTACTCGGAGCTGGCCGGCATCCCGGTGGCCGTCCTCGGCCTCGTCGGCCTACGGCGCGCTGCTGGTCGCGGCCCTGCTGCCCGGGCCGATGGGACGGGCCCTCGGCCTCTTCACCGCGCTGGTCGGCGTCGGCTTCTCGGCCTGGCTGACCTACGCCGAGATCGTCCTCATCGAGGCGATCTGCGCCTGGTGCGTGACCAGCGCCGTCCTGATCACGCTTGCGCTGGTCCTGACGGCGGTGCGGGCGGTTCGGGGGGCGGGGGCCGGCCCGGAATCGGAAGGAAGCGCTCGTCGGTCAGCGCCAGACCCGTCACCGCAAGGGCCGCCCCCACCAGCGACACCAGGATGATCGCCGGGTCGGGCGCGGCGACCTCGAAGAAGTCGCGCCAGCCCGGCAGCGACAGCACGACCAGGTAGAGGGCGAAGAGGGCGACGCAGAGCGCCCCGACGGTGTAGCCGCGCATCTTGCTGGAGGCCTCCAGCACGATGATGAGGTAGAGGCCCACGGCCACCAGCACGGTCGTCGCAACCGTGCGGGCGCGCACCTCGTTCATGTCGATCAGGTTGATCGACAGCAGGAAGCTCGCCACCACGCCCAGCCCCGCCGCGGTGCCCGCGGGGATGGCGAAGCTCGCCAGCTCGCGCAGGAAGCGGTTGGGCTGCCACGGCCCGGTGCTGGGGGCGAGCGCCAGGAAGAAGGCCGGGATGCCGATCGTGATCGCGGAGGCCAGCGTGAGGTGGCGCGGCAGGAAGGGGTAGCTCTCGGAGGAGATCCCCACGGTGAGGATCAGGAAGGCCGCCAGCGCCGACTTGGCGACGAACAGCTTCGCCACCCGCTGCAGGTTGCGCAGCACCTTGCGCCCCTCGCGGATCATCGCGCGGGATCGACGCGAAGCCGCCCTTCACCAGCACGAGGTCGGCGATCGCCCGGGCCATCTGGGCGCCGCTGCCCTGGGCGATCGCCAGGCGCGCGGCCTTCAGGGCCGGGCACGTCGTTGACGCCGTCGCCGACCATGCAGACGTAGCGCGCCGTCGGCCTCCAGCGCCTCGACGAAGCGCCGCTTGCCCTCGGGGGAGATCCGGCCCGACCACCGTGGCCTCGCGCACCAGCTCGCGCATGCCGGCGTCGCGTCCGGCGGCAGCTCGCGGCCGTCGACCGGCTCGCCCTCCACCGGGATGCCGGCGTCGGCGGCGATGGCCGCGACGGTCGCGGGCGCGTCGCCGGAGATCACCTTGATCGTCGATCCCCTGCTCGAGCAGGAAGGCGACGGTCTCGCGGGCGTCCGGGCGCAGCTCCTCGGCCAGCACCACGAGCCCCAGCGGCCGCAGCCCCGCGGGCGGCGGCGAGTCCGGGCCGGGGGCCGTCAGCGCGGCGTCGCCGACGGCGAACGCCAGCACGCGCCGGCCGGCCTCGGCCTCCGCGCCGGGCGCGCTCCTGCAGGCGGCCGCCCAGGTCGAAGTGCTCCGGCGCGCCCGAGCACGTACGTGCGGCCGCCCATCGACAGGCCGCTCCAGCGGCGCCGCGACGAGAAGGGCACGCTCTCGCGCACGGGCTCGGGCGTGCCCGGGTACGGCCGCCGCGACCGCCTCGAGCGTCGAGTTGCGGCTCGGCGAGCTGGCGGCGTAGCGGCCGAGCAGCACCGAGAGCTCGCCCTCGTCGGCGCCGTCGGCGGCGACCAGCTCCACGACCCGGAGGCGGTCCTCGGTGAGGGTGCCGGTCTTGTCGATGCAGATCGTGTTCACCGACGCCAGCGACTCGACCGCGTTGAGCTGCTGGCTGAGCGCGCCGCGGCGGGTCATCCGCAGCGTCGCGACCGCGTAGGTGATCCCGGTCAGCAGCACCAGCCCCTCGGGGACGATCGTGATGACCGCCGCGACGGCCGTCTCGACCGACTCGCGGAACGGCGTGTCCTGCTCGATCAGCGACCAGAGCAGCAGCCCGCCGAGCGGCACCATGGCGGCCGTCAGGACCAGGATCAGCCGGTCGAGGGCCCGCTCCAGGGGCGAGCGCGGGTGGCGGAACTCGCGCGCCTCGCCGGTCAGGCGCTCGGCGTAGGTGTCGCGGCCCGACGGCCTCGGCGAGGTAGGCGCCGGAGCCCTCGACCGCGAACGAGCCCGCCCGCAGCGGCCTCGCCCGGCGCCGCGCGTGACCGGCTCGGTCTCGCCGGTGAGGATCGACTCGTCGACGCCCGAGGGCCTCGCTGCGCACCAGCGGGCCGTCGGCGACCACCTGGTCGCCGGCGCCCACGACCACGAGGTCGCCGGGGACGACGTCGGTCACGCCGACCTGCGCGCGGGCGGCCGTCGCGCACCACGGTCGCCGTCGGCGCGACGAGGGCCGCGAGCCGGTCGAGGCTCCGCTTGGCGCGCGCCTCCTGCACGATCCCGATGCCGGCGTTGATGATCAGGATCCCCAGGAAGAGGGCGTCGCGCCAGTCGGCGAAGATCAGCGTGATCAGGCCGAAGACGACCAGCACCACGTTGAAGACCGTCAGCAGGTTGGCGCGCAGGATGCTGCGCCACGAGCGGCTGGTGGTGGGCGGCTCGACCTCCCCGCGGGCCGCGAGGCGGCGGGCGGCCTCCTGCTCGGTCAGGCCCTCGGCCCGGGGCGGCAGCCGCTCCGTCAGCGCGTGAGCAGTGCCGGACACGGCGCCTCCCTCGCCAGGTGCCCCGCGAAGCTGCCGAGCATGGCCCGCTCGATGGGGCCGCGGTGTGCCGCGGCGACGATCAGGTCCGGGCCCGCCGCCCGGGCCCAGGCCACCGCCTCCTCGGGCGGGAGGCCCTCGAGCGGCACCGGCTCGGCGCCCGGCACCGCGGCGGCCGTCGCCGCCAGCCAGTCGCGGTCGTCGTGGGCGATGTCGCGCGGCGCGCCCGGCCCCGCGCCGCCCACGGGCTCGTGGATCAGCGCCCGCGGGGTGACGTGCACCAGGCTCAGCGCCCCGGGGCCGAGCGCGCGCAGCCGCCGCGCCTCGTCCAGGGCGCGCATCGAGGCGGGCGAGTCGTCGATGCAGCAGGCGACGTGCGCGTAGGGGGCCTCACCGGGGCCGGCCGGCGCCGCCCTCGGAACGACCCCCGGCGGCAGGATCAGCGTCGGGCAGGGGGCGGAGATCGCCAGCCGCCGCGCGGTGCTGCCGAGCGCGCCCGGGACCCGCCCGGCGTGAGACGCCGCCAGCAGCACGTCCGGACGCGCCGCGCGCGCCCAGCCGATGAGCCGCTCCGCCGGGGGACCCGACAGGTGCACCGCCTCGGCCCCCGGGATCCCGCCTGCCAGCCCCTCCAGCCACCGCCGGGCCTCCGGCCCGCCGCCCGCGTGGACCACCGACAGCCGCTCCGGGCGCAGCCGTCGCGCCTCGGAGAGCGCCCGACGGGCGGCCTCGGAGCGGTCAACGCAGACCGCTGCGTGATCGAAGGCTCCGCGGATCGCCACAGGCTAGCGCCCGTGCCCGCGGCCTTCGGGCCGCCGCCCGGCCGCGCCCACGGCCGCGGCCGTCGGCTGCGGGCTCGACGTACCAGGTCTCGAGCAGGCCGCTCTCGGTCGGGTGACGGGCGTGACGGCCGGCCCGCCGCGCGACCGGGATCGCGGCAGGGCCCCATTCCGCCACACCCGCGGCCGCCGCCGCGGCGGGCCCCGCTTCACGGGCCCGACACGGCGGTTACGCCCGGGGTGAGGTGGCCAGCGCCTCCGCCACGGTCGCGTTGACGATCGCGCCATGCTGGACGTTGACCCCGGCCCGCAGCCCCGGGTCGGCGGCGGCCGCGGCCTCGAGCCCCTCGTCCGCGATCCGCAGGATGTAGGGCAGGGTGGCGTTCCCCAGCGCCCGGGTCGCCGTGACGGGGACGGCGCCGGGCATGTTCGCCACGCCGTAGTGGACGACGCCGTCGATCTCGTAGACCGGGTCGGAGTGGGTGGTGGGGCGCGAGGTCTCGACGCAGCCGCCCTGGTCAACCGCCACGTCGACGATCACCGAGCCCGGGCGCATCAGCCGCAGCGACCTGCGCGAGATCAGTGTCGGGGCCAGCGCGCCGGGCAGCAGCACCGCGCCGACGACGAGGTCGGCCGTCGGCAGCAGCTCCTCGATCGCGAGGCGGGTCGAGTGCAGCAGCGTCACCCGGCCGGGGAGGACCAGCTCCAGGTCGCGCAGGCGCCCGAGGTCGGTGTCGAGCACGGCGACGTGGGCCTGCATGCCCGCGGCGACGATCGCGGCGTTCGTGCCCACGATGCCCGCGCCGATCACGACGACCGAGCCCGGCGAGACCCCCGCGACCCCGCCCAGCAGCACGCCCCGGCCGCCGTGGGTGCGCTCGAGGTGGCGGGCGCCGGCCTGCACCGAGAGGCGCCCGGCGATCTCGCTCATGGGGGCCAGCAGCGGCAGGCGCCCGTCGCGGTCCTCGACGGTCTCGTAGGCGATCGCGGTGGTGCCGGCGCGGCGCAGGGCGTCGGCGACCCCGGGGTTCGCGGCGAGGTGCAGGTAGGTGAAGAGGACCTGGTCGTCGTGCAGGTAGCCGAACTCGGACGACTGCGGCTCCTTGACCTTGAGCACGAGGTCGCAGCCCCACGTCGCCGAGGCGTCGCCGATGCTGGCGCCCACGCGCTCGTACGCGGCGTCCGGGAAGTCCGAGCCCTCGCCCGCGCGGTGCTCCACCCAGACCTCGTGGCCGTGCTGCACCAGCTCGTTCGCCCCCGCCGGGGTCAGCGCCACCCGGTGCTCGTCCGCCTTGACCTCGTCCGGCACGCCGACGCGCATGGTCAACCCCTCTCCGTCGGTGTTCTGAGCGATCCTCGCCCACGCCCCCCCTGGCGCGCCAGGCCGGCCGCGCAGGCGAGCGCGGCCGCGACCGCCAGCGCGCCGAGGGCGAGCAGGAAGCCCTGGCGGCGGCGCTCGCCGACCAGGTCGAAGTCGGCGGAGGCCAGCTCGCGGGCTCGCTGGGCCTCGCGGGCGGCCAGGGCGTGGTCGGGGAAGGCCCGCTCCGCGCCGGCCAGGCCGCGCTGGGCCGCGGCCAGGTCGAGGTCCCAGAAGTCGTCCATCGCGCCCCGGAAGAGCTGGGCCGACCGGCCGGCCGCCGGCTCGACGCCGGCATCCTCCAGCAGCTGGCGCACCTCGGTGGCCCGCTCGGCGATGCCGCCGTCGTCGGTCCGGATGACCGCAACGCCGCGGGCGTTGCCGGCGGCGTCGACCACCGGCCCGCCGGAGTCGCCCGGCTCCAGCGGGGTGGTCAGAAGGGTCGCCTGGCGCTGGTCCGGCGTGTCCTCCTCCAGGGTTCCCGTGAGCCCGAGGGCGCCGCGGCGCACGGCCGGCTCGAGGTCGGGGCGCGCGGGCTCGGCGAAGGCGCCGCCGGTCCCGAAGCCCAGGCTCGCGACCGGCGTCCCGATGCTCGCCGACTCGTCGAGCGTCAGGGCGGGGGCGCCGGGCGCGTCGATGCGCAGGAGCGCCAGGTCGGCCCGCTCGCTCGGGAACGGCGCCTCCACCGGCATGTAGGTGTGCGCCCGCGCCGGGCCCTGGCCGGCGTCGGCCTGGCGCACGACCAGCCGCTCCAGGCGGGCGCCCACCGGCCGCGCGCCGGTCTGCTCCACCCACCGCTCGGCGGCGGCCTGGGCGTGCGGCCGCCCCGCGTAGGCGAGCCGGTTCTGGTAGGCCAGCCGGGCGAGGGTCTCCTCGTCCGGGGCCACGACGTGGCGGGCGGTCACCAGCCACCCGTCCGGCGCGACCGCGAAGGCGGTGCCGCGCTCGCGGATCTCGCGGGCCCGGGGCGGGATCGGCACGAGCCGGCCGTCCTGGGTGCGAAGGCCCTCGACGCGCATCGTCGCCTCGACCCGGTAGAGGCTCGGCAGCGCCAGCAGGACGCCGCGGTCGAGCGGGTCGTCGGAGAGGTCGTCCGGCGGCGCGGCCGCGGCCCCCGCGGCGGCCCCGAGCAGAGCCGCGGCGGCCAGGAGCAGGGCGGTGAGCGCGCGCATGGGCCTGGGAGGGTAGGGGGTCCGCGCGCCCGGCGGCCCGCGGCCGGTCCGCCCCGAGCCCCGCCCGCGGCTCAGTGGCGGAAGTGGCGGCGGCCGGTCACGACCATCGCGACCCCGGCGGCGTCGGCGGCGTCGAAGACCTCGTCGTCGCGGATCGACCCGCCGGGCTGGACGATGGCGGTCACGCCCGCCGCGACCGCCGCCTCGGGTCCGTCGGCGAAGGGGAAGAAGGCGTCGCTGGCCAGGACCCCGCCGGCGACCGGCGTCTGGGCCTTCTCGATCGCCAGCCGCACCGAGTCGACGCGGCTCATCTGCCCGGCGCCGACCCCGATGGTGGCCAGGTCGCGCGCGATCACGATCGCGTTGCTCTTGACGTGCTTGGCGACCCGCCAGGCGAACAGCAGGTCGCCCCACTCGCTCTCGGTCGGCGCCCGCTGCGTGACCACCTTCATCTGGGAGCGGCCCTCGCTCTCGGCGTCCCGGTCCTGCACGAGCAGGCCGCCGGCGACCCGGCGCAGGTCGCGCTCGCCGGGGTTGCGCCGGCGCCGCTCGCTCTTGCGCAGGATGCGCGTGTTCGGCTTCACGGTCAGCGCCGCCAGCGCCCCCTCGTCGTAGTCCGGCGCGCAGAGCGCCTCGACGAAGGTCCCCGCGAGCATCTCGCCGAGGGAGCTGTCCACGGGCCGGTTGACCGCGATCACGCCGCCGTACGCCGACACCGGGTCGCAGTCGCGCGCCCGCTGGTAGGCCGTGCCCACGTCGCCCGCCACGGCGGCGCCGCAGGGGTTGGCGTGCTTGATGATCACGCAGGCCGGCAGCTCGAACTCGGACAGCAGGCCGAGGCCGGCGTCCAGGTCGTAGAGGTTGTTGAACGAGAGCTCCTTGCCGTGGACCTGCTCGGTGCGCGAGAGCAGGTGGCGGCGCGCCCCGCGCTCGGCGTAGTAGGCGGCCCGCTGGTGGGGGTTCTCGCCGTAGCTGAGCTCCCGCTGCTTGTCGAAGTTCAGCACCAGGCCCTCGGGGAAGTCGTCGTGCGTCTCGGCGAGATAGGCGGCGATGGCGGCGTCGTAGCCGGCCGTCCTGCGGAAGGCGGCCTCGGCCAGCCGCCTGCGCAGCTCGGCCGACAGCTCCCCGCCGCCGCCGCGCAGCTCCTCGAGCACGGCCTCGTACTGGTCCGGCGACGTGACGACCCCCACCCGGGCGAAGTTCTTCGCCGCGGCGCGGATCATCGCCGGGCCGCCCACGTCGATCTGCTCGACGATCTCGTCCTCCGCCACCCCCCGCCGCGACGCGGTCTCCTCGAAGGGGTAGAGGTTCACGACGACGAGGTCGATCGGCTCGATGCCGGCCTCGCGCATGTCCTGCTCGTCGCCCTCGTGGCCGGGGCGCGCCAGGATGCCGCCGTGCACGCGCGGGTGCAGGGTCTTCACCCGCCCGCCCATGATCTCGGGATGGCCGGTCACCTGGTCCACCGGCACGACCTCGACGCCCATGTCGCGCAGCGCCGCGGCGGTGCCGCCGGTGGACACGATCGTCACCCCGAGCTCGGCCAGCCCGCGGGCGAGCGCCTCGAGCCCGGCCTTGTCCGACACCGAGATGAGCGCGCGACCGACCCTCACTCGACCTCCACGGGGACCACCTCGACCCGGCGCCGCTCGACGGGGTCGCGGCGCACCCGGCCGGCGGCGAACATCCGCACCACCTCGGGCACGAGCCGGTGCTCCACCTCGCGGATCCGCTCCGTGAGCGTCTCCACCGAGTCACCGTACATCACGGGTACCGGCTCCTGCAGGATGGGCGGACCGGCGTCGACCGTCTCCTCCGCGAAGTGGACCGTGACGCCCGTGAAGCGCACGCCCCACTCGAGCGCCTGCTCGATCGCGTGCATCCCCGGGAAGGCCGGCAGCAGCGAGGGGTGGAGGTTGACGACGCGGTCCGGGAAGCGGTCGAGGAAGACGCCGGTCAGGATGCTCATCCACCCGGCCAGCACGACGAGGCCCGGGCGCGCCGACGCGACCACGTCGCCGAGCTCGCGGTCGCGCTCCTCCCGCTCCCTGCCCCGCAGGCCCACCACCTCGCAGGGGATCCCCGCCGCGGCCGCCCGCTGAAGCGCCAGGGCGTCGTCGCGCGAGCTCACGACCTGGACGATCTCGATCGGCCCGCCGGCCGCGTGGACCGTGTCGATGAGGCTCTGCAGGTTCGAGCCGCTCCCCGAGACCAGCACGCTCACCCGGAAGCTCGCCTCAGGCGACGGTGACCCCCTCGCCCGCGACCACCCGCCCCACCACCCGCGCGCCCTCGACGGCGCGCGTCGCCGCCGGCCCGTCGGGCACGACCGCGCACATCCCCAGCCCCATGTTGAAGGTGCGCCAGGCCTCGTCCTCGTCCACCCGCCCGCTCGCCAGCACGGCCGCCGCCGCGGCCCCGAGGTCCCAGGAGCCGGCCTCCAGCCGCGCCCCCAGGCCCTCCGGCAGCGCCCGGGGCAGGTTCTCGGGGAGCCCTCCCCCCGTGATGTGGGCCGCCGCGCGCAGGCCGGCGGCCGTCCTGAGGGCGCGGAGATCGTCCACGTAGAGGCGCGTCGGGGCCAGCAGCAGGTCGGGGTCGGGCTGGAGCGCCCCGGCCTCCAGCAGCGCCCGCACCAGCGAGTAGCCGTTGGAGTGCAGCCCCGACGACGGCAGCCCCACGATGGCGTCGCCCACGCGCACCCGGTCCGGGCCGAGCATCTCGTCGCGCTCGACGACGCCGGCGGCGAAGCCGGCCAGGTCGAAGTGGCCGGGCGAGTAGAGCCCGGGCATCTCGGCCGTCTCGCCGCCGGCCAGGCGGCACCCGACCGCCTCGCAGGCCGCGGCGATCGAGGCGACCAGCACGGCGGCCTCGTCCGGGTCGAGGCGCCCGACGGCCAGGTAGTCGAGGAAGACCAGCGGCTCCGCCCCCGTGCAGGCGAGGTCGTTGACGCACATGGCCACCAGGTCCTGCCCCAGCCCCTCGATCCGGCCGAGCTCGCGCGCCAGCAGCAGCTTCGTGCCCACGCCGTCGGTGCAGGTCACCAGCATCGGCTCGCGCATGCCCGCCGGCAGGGGGTGGGCGGCGGCGAAGCCCGTCTGGCCCGCCACCAGCGCGCTCAGCGCCTCGGTGTGGCGGTGCGCCGCCTCGAGATCGACCCCCGCGTCGCGGTAGGAGAGCGGCTCCGCCACCGCCTCAGCTTCTCAGACCCGGGCGGGCTCGCGCGCGCCGGGCTCGAAGCGCAGCTTCAGGGACGAGTCGGGCACCGGGATCGGGTACTCGCCGGTGAAGCAGGCCCGGCAGTAGGCCTCGGCCGGGCGGCCCAGGGCGCGCTGCAACCCGTCGAGGCTGAGGTAGGCGAGCGAGTCCGAGCCCACGAGGGCGGCGATCTCCTCCACCGTGCGGCCGGCGGCCACCAGCTCGTTGCGGTCTGCCATGTCGATGCCGTAGTAGCAGGGCCACAGGATCGGCGGGCTCGAGATTCGCATGTGCACCTCGGCGGCCCCGGCGTCGAGCAGCATGGCCACGATCTGGCGGGTGGTGTTGCCGCGCACGATCGAGTCGTCGACCACGACCAGGCGCCGGCCGGCGATGACGGCGGGCAGCGGGTTGAACTTCAGCCGGATCCCCTGCTGGCGCATCGCCTGCTCGGGCTGGATGAAGCTGCGCCCCACGTAGCGGTTGCGGACGACCGCCTCGGCGTAGGGGATGCCCGAGGCCACCGCGTAGCCGATCGACGCCGGGGTGCCGCTGTCGGGCAGGCCCACCACCAGGTCGGCCTCGGCCGGGCTCTCGCGGGCCAGCTCGGCCCCCATGGCGCGCCGCGCCTCCCACACCGTCTCGCCGTCCATCTGGCTGTCCGGGCGCGCGAAGTAGATGTGCTCGAAGACGCACAGCCGCCCGCCCTGGGACGGGATCGCCTGGCGGCTCTCCACCCGCTCCGCCGACAGGCGCACGACCTCGCCGGGGCGCACGTCGCGCACGAAGGTCGCGCCGATCTGGTCGAGCGCGCAGGTCTCCGAGGCCACGCACCAGCCGTCGCCGTCGAGGCGGCCGATGACCAGCGGGCGCACGCCGTGGGCGTCGCGGAAGGCCACCAGCTCGTGGCCGGTCATCGCGACCACCGAGAACGCCCCGACCAGCCTGGGCATCACCTCGCACGCGGCCGACAGCAGGCTGCCGGGCTCGGCGGCGAGCATCGCCGCGATGATCTCCGAGTCGGTGCTCGCCTGCAGGTCGGCGCCGCCGAGCGTCATCTGCTCCCGCAGGGCGCTTGTGTTGGTGAGGTTGCCGTTGTGGCCGAGCGCGACGAGCCCGCCGTTCCGGGTGTTGGTGACCGGCTGGGCGTTGTCCCACTTGTTGGCGCCGGTGGTCGAGTAGCGCACGTGCCCGATCGCCGCGCCGCCGGTGAGGCTCCGCAGGGCGGGCTCGTCGAAGACGCCGCTGACCAGGCCGAGGTCGCGCTGCACCGTGACCTGGCCCTCGTCGCTCACGGCGATGCCGGCGCTCTCCTGGCCGCGGTGCTGGAGGGCGTGGAGGGCGTAGAAGGCCAGCCGCGACACGTCGCGGCCCGGGGCGACCACGGCGAAGACGCCGCACTCCTCCTTGGGCAGGTCGTCGACGAGATCGATCATCGCAGCGCCTCCGGCAGGCCGCGCTCGTGGGCGTCGCGGGCGTCGGCGAGGGCCAGGCGCGCCTCGCGGCCGCCGACGCGGGCGACCACGTCGCTCCCGCCGCACGACGCCGATCCGCTCCAGCCGCACGCGGTCGCCCGCAAGCTCGCGCAGCCGCCCCAGCCGCTCCGGCGGGAGGCTCAGCAGCGCGCGCCCGCCGCCCTCGCCGAAGAGCACCTCGTCGTCGCGCCGGCCCGGCGCGAGGTCGACCTCGGCCCCCAGGCCGCCCGCGATGGCCGACTCGGCGAGCGCGGTCGCCAGGCCGCCGCCGGACACGTCGTGGGCGCTGCTCAGGATCCCCTCCTCCGCCGCGGCCAGCACCAGCTCGATCGTCGCCACCTCGCGCGCCACGTTCACCTCCCGGGGCCGGCCCACCGCCCCCCCGGCGTACTCGCTCCCGTCGAGCGCGCCCTCGTCGCCGGCGAGGACGACGACGTCGCCCGCGGCGGCGAATCCCTGCCCCACGCTCGCGTCGGCCCGCTCCAGCAGGCCCAGCATGCCCACCACCGGCGTCGGGTAGATGGCGCGGCCCGCGCTCTCATTGTAGAGGGACACGTTCCCGGACACGACCGGGACCGACAGGGCCGTCAGGGCCTCGCTCATCCCGGCGATCACCTCGGCCAGGCGCCAGCCGGTCGATCCCTTCTCCGGGTTGGCGAAGTTGAGGCAGTCGGTCGCGGCGACCGGGCGGGCGCCGGCGCAGGCCAGGTTGCGCGCGGCCTCGAGCACCGACGCCCGGCCGCCGGCGCGCGGGTCCAGCTCGCAGAGGCGCTCGGCGCTGTCGACGCAGAGGGCGATCGCGCGGTCGGAGCCCGGCAGCCGCACGACCGCGGCGTCGCCGCCGGGGCGCCGGATCGTGTTCGCCCCGACGAGGTGGTCGTAGCGCTCGTAGATCCAGCGCTTGTCGGCCAGGTTCGGCCGCGCCAGCAGGTCGCGCCAGGCCGCCGAGAGGTCGGCCGGCTCCGGGAGCGCCGCGAGGTCGAGCGGCGCGGGCGCCGGGGCCGGCGTCCGCGGCACCTCGTACACGGGCGCCTCGTCGGCCAGCAGCCGCGCCGGGAGGTCGGCGACCACCTCGCCGCCGGCGCGGGCGACCAGCCGCTCGCCGTCGGTCACGCTCCCGATGCGGGTGGCGTCGAGGTCCCACCGGCGGCAGACGGCCACCACGTCGTCGAGGCGCGCCGGCTCGACCACGGCGAGCATGCGCTCCTGGCTCTCGGAGACCAGGATCTCGGCCGGCGCGAGCGCCTCGCGCAGCGGCACCAGGTCGAGGTCGATGTCGAGCCCCACCCGCCCCTTGGCCGCCATCTCGCTGGCGGCGCTGGTCAGGCCCGCGGCGCCCAGGTCCTGCAGCGCCACCAGCGCCCCGGCCCCGGCCAGCTCCAGGCAGCAGTCCATCAGCTTGCGCTCGGTGAAGGGGTCGCTGACCTGCACGGAGGGGCGCTTGTCCTCGTCCTCGTCCAGCTCGGCCGACGCCAGCACGCTGGCGCCGCCGATGCCGTCGCGGCCGGTGCGGTTGCCGATCAGCACCAGCGCGTTGCCGGGCCCCGAGGCGGCCGCGCGCAGCATCCCGCCCGGCGGGACGACGCCGACGCACATGGCGTTGACCAGGCACGAGTCCTCGTAGCGGTCGTCGAAGGCCACCTCGCCGCCCACGGTCGGGACGCCGATGCAGTTGCCGTAGTGCCCGATGCCGGCCACCGAGCGGGTGAAGAGGTGGCGGCTGCGGGGGCTCGACAGCTCGCCGAAGCGGAGCGAGTCGAGCAGCGCGATCGGGCGCGCCCCCATGGCGAGGATGTCGCGGACGATCCCGCCCACCCCCGTGGCGGCGCCCTCGAAGGGCTCGACGGCCGAGGGGTGGTTGTGGCTCTCGATCTTCAGGGCCACCGCGATGCCGTCGCCCACGTCCACGACGCCGGCGTTCTCGCCGGGGCCCTGGAGCACGCGCGGGCCGCGGGTCGGGAAGCCGGCGAACAGTGCTTGCTGTGCTTGTAGGAGCAGTGCTCGCTCCACATCAGGCTGAACATCACCAGCTCGGGGTCGGTCGGCTCGCGGCCCAGCAGCTCCGGGATGCGCGCGGCCTCCTCGTCGGTGAGGCCGAGCTGGCGGTGGCGGGGGAGGGCGGTCGTCACGCCGCCAGCAGCCCCCGGAGGACGAGGCCGCCGTCCGTCGAGCCCAGGAGGGGGTCGCAGGCCTCCTCGGGGTGCGGCATCAGGCCCATCACGTTGCCCTCGCGGCTGGCGATGCCGGCCACCCGGTCGGTGGAGCCGAGCGGGTTGTCCGGCCCGTAGCGCAGCACCACCCGCGCGCGCGACGGGTCGCCGTACCAGGCGCCCTCGTTGTTCTTGATCGGGATCGACAGCCGCTCGCCGCTCGGCAGCCCGCCGGTCCAGGGGGTGTCCGCGTCGGCCACCTCCAGCTCCATCTGGCGGCAGACGAACGCGAGGGTCGCGTTGCGGCGCAATGCGCCGGGCAGCAGCCCGGCCTCGCAGAGCACCTGGAAGCCGTTGCAGATGCCCACGACCCGCCCGCCGGCCTCGGCGTGGCGCCGCACGGCGGCCATCACCGGCGCCCGGCTCGCGATCGCGCCGCAGCGCAGGTGGTCGCCGTATGAGAAGCCGCCCGGCAGGAGCACCGCGTCCGTCCCCGGCGGGAGCTCGCCGTCGGCGTGCCAGGCGTACTCGGCCCGGCCCCCGAGGCGCTCGACCGCCCGGCGGGCGCTGTCGTGGTCGAGCGAGCCCGGGAAGCGGACGACGGCGACCGTCACGCGGCCTCCACCGTGTAGTCCTCGATGAGGGCGTTCGCCAGGAGCCCCTCGCACATCGCCCGCGCCTGCCCGGCCGGGTCGTCGCCGTCGATCTCCAGCTCGATGCGCTTGCCGATGCGCACGTCGCCCACGCCGGCGAACCCGAGCTGCTCGAGGGCCCCGCGCACGGCCTGGCCCTGGGGGTCGAGCACCCCGGCCTTCGGCATCACGGTCACCACGATCTGCGTCATCCCCCGATCACCTCCGCGATCCGGTCGTGGGCCTCGAGGTAGCGCGCCCGGGTGCCGTCGACGACCTCGGCCGGCAGCTCCGGCGGCGGCGAGGCGTGGTCCCAGCCGATCGCGTCGAGCCAGTCGCGCAGGTACTGCTTGTCGAACGAGGGCGGGCTCCCCCCGGGGCTCCAGCGGTCGGCGGGCCACAGGCGGGAGGAGTCCGGCGTGACCGCCTCGTCGCCGAGCACGAGGGTCCCGTCGGCGTCCAGCCCGAGCTCGAACTTGGTGTCGGCCAGGATCAGGCCGGCGCGGGCGCAGTCGGCGGCGGCGCGCGAGTAGAGGTCGAGGGTGACGCGCTCCAGGCGCGCGAGCGTCTCGGCGCCCACCAGGCCGGCCGCCGCCTCGCGGGTGATGTTCTCGTCGTGGCCCTCGGTCGCCTTGGTCGCCGGCGTGAAGATCGGCTCGGGCAGGCGGTCGGCCTCGCGCAGGCCCTCCGGCAGGCGGTGGCCGCAGACCTCGCCCGTGCGGACGTAGTCGCGCCAGCCCGAGCCGGCCAGGTAGCCGCGGGCCACGCACTCGACCGGCAGCATCCGCAGGCGCCGCACGAGCATCCCGCGCTCGCCGAAGCGCTCGATCAGGTGGTTGGGGACGATGTCCTGCGTCCGCCGGAACCAGAGCGCCGACAGCGCGGTGAGGATCGCGCCCTTGCCGGGGATGGGCGTGGGCATGATCCAGTCGTAGGCCGAGATGCGGTCGCTGGCGACGATCAGCAGGCGCTCGTCGTCCACCTCCCGCACCTCGCGCACCTTGCCCTCGAAGAGCAGGGGGTAGGAGGTGCTCACAGGGCCGCCACCCGCTCCATCAGCTCGGGCACGTGCCGGGTGTACCAGGAGGGGTCGAGCAGCGGCCGCAGCTCGTCCCGCGCGATGACGGCGGTCACATCGGCGTCCTCGGACAGCAGGTCGGCGAGCGGGCGGTCCTCCTCCCACGCGCGCAGCGCGTTGCGCTGCACCAGCGCGTAGGCCTCCTCCCGCGTGAGGCCGCGCTCCACGAGCCCGAGGAGCACGCGCTGCGAGTAGACGAGCCCGTGCGACGAGTCGAGGATCGCCCGCATCCGCTCCGGGCTCACCACCAGGCCCTCGAGCAGCGTCCGGGCGCGGGCGAGCATGTAGTCGAGGGCGAGGAAGGCGTCCGGCAGGATCACCCGCTCGGCGGAGGAGTGGGAGATGTCGCGCTCGTGCCACAGGGCGACGTCCTCGAGCGCGGCGACGGCGTGGCCGCGGACCACCCGCGCCAGCCCCGAGATGCGCTCGGCCGTGATCGGGTTGCGCTTGTGGGGCATGGCCGAGCTGCCCTTCTGGCCCGCCGCGAAGGCCTCCTCGGCCTCGCGCAGCTCGGTGCGCTGCAGGTGGCGCAGCTCGGTGGCGAGCCGGTCGAGCGAGCTGGCCGCCACCGCCATGGCTGCCACGAGCTGGGCGTGGCGGTCGCGCGCCACCACCTGGGTGGCGACCGGCTCGCCGCCGATGCCGAGCTCGCCGAGCACCTCGGCCTCCAGCGCGGGGTCGAGCATCGCGTACGTGCCGACCGCCCCCGAGAGCTTGCCCACCGCCGCCCCCCGGACGGCGTCGGCGAGGCGCTCCTCGTTGCGGCGGCTCTCCATGGCGTGGCCCGCGAGCTTGAGCCCGAAGGTCGTGGGCTCGGCGTGCACGCCGTGGGTGCGCCCGACGCAGAGCGTGCCGGCGTGGCGCAGGGCGAGCTCGCGCAGGGTCGCCGTCAGGGCGCGCTGGCCCTCGAGCAGCAGCTCGCCGGCCCGGGCGACCGCCAGCGCGAGGGCGGTGTCGAGCACGTCCGACGAGGTCAGGCCGTAGTGGACCCAGCGCGAGGCGGGGCCGACGCGCTCGGCCACGTCGGTCAGGAACGCGACCACGTCGTGGTCGGTCGTCCGCTCCAGCTCCTGGGTGCGCTCCACCGTGAAGCCCGCGCGGGCCTCGATCTCGGCGAGGTCGTCCGCCGGGATCACCCCCCGGCCCGCCCAGGCGCGGCAGACGGCGAGCTCCACCTCCAGCCAGCGGGCGAGCTTGGCCTCCTCGGTCCAGAGCGCGGCCATCGCCTCGCGGGAGTAGCGCGGGATCACCCTCCCGCCCCCGCCACCCCGGCCTCCAACCCGGCGGCGATGTCGCGGCGCATCTGGCGGCCCTCGAAGGTCACAAGGTCGGCGGCGGCGTAGGCGCGCTCCCGCGCCTCGGCCACGCCGTCCCCGCGGGCGCTCACGGCGAGCACGCGGCCGCCCGCCGTCACGACCGTCCCGCCCGGCCCGGGGGCCGTGCCGGCGTGGTAGACCTCGGCGCCCGTGGAGCGCGCCTCGTCGAGGCCGGCGATCGGGTCCCCCGCCCGGGGCGCCCCGGGGTAGCCGGCCGCGGCGAGCACCACGGCCACCGCGGCGCCGTCGTTCACCCGCACCGGCCCCTCCGGCAGGGCCCCCTCGGCGGCCGCCGTCAGGACCTCGAGCGCGTCGTCCTCCCAGCGCGGCAGCAGCGCCTGGGTCTCCGGGTCGCCGAAGCGGGTGTTGAACTCCAGCACCCGCGGCCCGTCGGCGGTCATCATCAACCCCGCGTAGAGGACGCCCGAGAAGGGCGCCCCGCGCCGCGCCATCTCCTCGACCACCGGCCGGTGGACGCGCTCGAGCAGCTCGTCGGCGAGCGCGTCGGGGACGTCCGGCACCGGCGAGACCGAGCCCATGCCGCCCGTGTTGGGGCCGGTGTTGCCCTCGCCGATGGGCTTGTAGTCGCGGGCGGCCGGGAAGCGGGCCAGCGCGCGGCCGTCGGCGATCGCCAGCAGGGAGACCTCCGGCCCGGTCATCCCCTCCTCGACGACAACGGCGGCGCCGGCCTCGCCGAAGGCGCGCTCGACCAGGCAGGCCTCGAGCGCCGCGCGCGCCTCGGCCTCGCTCTCGGCGACGACCACGCCCTTGCCGGCCGCCAGGCCGTCCGCCTTGACGGCGACCGGCAGCCCGAGCTCGGCGACGGCCGCCATGCCCGCCTCGACGTCGCCGACCGTGACGGCCCGCGCCGTGGGCACCCCCACGGCGGCCATCACCTCCTTCGCGAACGCCTTGCTGCCCTCCAGGCGCGCCGCCGCCGCCGAGGGGCCGAAGGCGCGGATCCCGGCGGCCCGCACGGCGTCGCAGGCCCCGGCGACCAGCGGGGCCTCGGGGCCGATCACGACGAGGTCGGCGCCGTAGCCGCCCGCGAGGGCCACGAGCCCGCCGAGGTCGTCGGCCCGAACCGGGATCACCTCGGCGTCGGCGGCGATGCCCGCGTTGCCCGGCGCGCAGAGGATCCGGGGCCGTTCCGGCGACCGGGCGAGCGCCCTGACCAGGGCGTGCTCGCGCCCTCCGCCCCCGACGACAAGCACCGTGCGGCTCACCCGCGCACTCTCGCACACGGCGCGGTCGGCGGACCCGCGTCCACTACCATTGGACGCGGCCATGACCGACCGGCGAGAGCCCCTCTCGCGCGCCGAGCGCGAGGCCCACCGCGCCCTCCTCGAGGAGGCGCTCGCGGACCTGGCCGACGCGCCCGATCCGCACCGGGCCGCGCAGGACGTGATGCGCGCGCTCGACTCCTACATGGAGGCCAGCGGCGGCGGCACCGCCCTGGCGCCGCGCGAGGCCCCGGTCACCGACTACGACCGCCGCGAGAAGGTCGAGATCCGCTGGGCCTTCTGGATCGTCCTCGGCGGGGCGGTGGTCGCAACGGCGGTCGTGGCGGTGCTGCTGTCCGGCGGCTGGCCGGCGGGCCTGGCGATCGTGGCGATCTGGGCCATCGCGCTCTTCGCGCTCCTGTCAACGTGAGCACGGCGGGCGGCGCCGAGCCGCGACGGGGCCTCGCCGTCCTCACCTGCATGGACGCGCGCATCGACCCGCTGGGCCTGCTCGGCCTCGCGCGCGGCGACGCGCACGTGATCCGCAACGCGGGCGGCATCGTCGACGACGGCGCGGTGCGCTCGCTCGTCATCTCCCAGCGGAAGCTCGCCACGCGCGAGGTGCTGGTGCTCCAGCACACCGGGTGCGGCGTGCTGGGCCTCGACGACGAGGCCTTCGCCCGCGAGATCGAGGCCGACTCGGGGCTGCGGCCGCCGTGGGCGGGCGGGGGCTTCGACGACCTCGACGAGAGCGTCCGCCGCTCGGTCGAGGCGCTGCGG
This sequence comes from Miltoncostaeaceae bacterium, assembly GCA_963808825.1. GTDB lineage: Bacteria > Actinomycetota > Thermoleophilia > Miltoncostaeales > Miltoncostaeaceae > DATAGF01. The sequence continues at coordinate 102,328 of CAWEGW010000008.1, forward strand.
GCCGAGCCGGCGCTGCCCCGCCGGGACGCCATCCGGGGCGCGGTGGTCAACCTGGCGACGGGGCAGGTGCGGGAGGTCGCACCGCAGGCTTAACCCCGAATTGGCCCTGGTTTGATCCGACGTTTCTCCCGGTGCGAAGGACTACCAGGTGTGATGATCGACTGGTTCCCCACAGCGCGCGCAGCCGCCCAGGCGGACCCCGTCGCGGAGCCCGGCCGCCGGCGGCGGCTGGCGGGCCTGCGCGCCGTCGCGCGCCACATCGACGGGCTCTCCCCGACCACGGAGGGGCACTCCAAGCGCGTCGCCAACATGGCCGCGCGCCTGGCGATCGAGCTCGGGTGGTCCGGCGAGCGCGTCCGCCTCCTGCGCGAGGCGGCCCTGGTGCACGACGTCGGCAAGGCCGGCGTCCCGAAGTCGGTGCTGCTCACGCCGGGCGGCCTCACGTTCGAGGACTACGCCCTGGTGAAGGAGCACGCGGCCATCGGCGCCGGCATGACGGCGCCCGTCCTCTCCCCGGAGCAGACGGCCTGGGTGCGCCACCACCACGAGCGCTGGGACGGCCGCGGCTACCCGGACGGCGTCGCGGGCGAGGACATCCCCGAGGGCGCGGCCATCCTCTGCGTCGCCGACTCGTGGGACGCGATGCGCCGCCGGGCGTGGATCGGCCAGCCGCTCTCGGTCGCCGACTCCCTCGAGGAGTGCCGGCGCGAGTCGGGCCGCCAGTTCGCGCCCTGGGCCGTGCAGGCCCTCGAGGCGGTCGTCGCCGCGGCCGAGGCGTCCGCCCCGGACCCGCTGCTGGGGCCGGCGGCGGCGGCCTGCAGCCCGCGGCCTGAACGATCGGACGGCCGGTCGGGGGGTTCTGCCCTCGAACCCCCTCCCCGCTATGAGCTTCTCGCACATTTGAGACGAGCTTGCGCGCGGGGACCTGAGGTATAAGGGACCGTCTTTCCCGCCAGGGGGGTTGCCGGTGGCCACGTCGGTCGCACCCGGTCCGCGGCCGGCGGTACTCGGCCCAAGCGCAGGCTCGTTCGCCGTCCTCGGCGACTCCGCGCTGGCGAACCTCATCGCCGCGGGGGACGAGCGCGCCTTCGAGGCGCTCTTCCAGCGCTACCAGCGGGAGATCTACCGCTACGCCAGCGCCATCCTCCGCCACCCTCAGGACGCGGAGGAGGTGCTGCAGCTCACGATGATCGCCGCGTACCGTGCGCTGTCGTCCGGCGCGCAGCCCCGCGAGCTGCGGCCCTGGCTCTTCCGGATCGCGCACAACGAGTCGATGGACCTCATCGCGGCGCGGCCGAAGGCGGAGGAGCTCGGCGAGCGCGACGACCCCGTCGCGAGCTCGCTGCACGAGACCGTGGAGGCCCGCGAGCGCCTGCGCCAGCTGCGCGCCGACCTGGGGGCGCTGTCGCCGTCCCAGCGCTCGGCCCTGGTCCTGCGCGAGCTGAGCGGCCTCTCCCACGCCGAGATCGCGACCGCCCTCGGGACCACCGAGGCCGACGCCCGGCACCAGCTCTACGAGGCCCGGGCGTCGCTGGCCGAGTTCGGCGCGGGGCGCGACGCGGCGTGCGACGACATCCGCCGGCGCGTCTCGGACGGCGACCGCCGCACCCTGCGCGCGCGCAGCGTGCGGGCCCACCTGCGCGGGTGCGAGCCCTGCCGGATCTTCGCCGGCGAGCAGGACGACCGGCGCCGCCGGCTGGGCGCCTTCTTCCCCCTGCTCCCGGCCGCCGCCGCGGCGGAGATCCTGCGCTCGGCGATGGGCGCCGACTCGGCCGCCGCCGCCGTCGGCGCGGGCGGGGGCGCGGCGGGCTCCGGCTCGGGCTCCGGCGGCGCCGGCGGGGGCGGCGGGGCCGGCGCGGGGGCGGGAGCCGGCGGGGCTGCTGGAGGGGCCGGCGCCGGCGCCGCGGCCGGGTCCGCGGCGGCCGGGCTGGGGGCGGCCGCCATCGGCGGCCTGGCGACGGCCGGCGTCGTGACCGCCGGGGTCATCGCGACGGTCGCCGTCACCGGCTCCGGGGTCGGGCCCTTCGCCGCCGGCGACGCGGTCAAGGCCGTGGAGTCGGCCGGCGCGGCCGCCATCGGGGCGAGCGCCACCGCGAACTCGACCGCGGCGCCGTCCACGGCCGGGCCCGGCGTCGGGTCGCCGCCGGTGCCGGTGGCCGCCGCGGCCGCGGCGGTCGCGACCGAGGCCGCTCTGGACCTGGGCGCCGGCGCCTCCGGCGCGGCGGGCGGCGCTCCGGGCGGCGACGGCGCCGGCCCCGCGGCCGCCCCGGCGGACGACGGGGACGACCCCGACCCGCCCGCACAGCAGGACCCGGACCCCGATCCGGACCCCGACGCCGGAGCCCCACCACCCGCCGCCCCGCCCGCCGCGTCGGCGCCGCCGGCGACGCCTGTGGAGACCGCACCGCCTCCCGAGCCGCCGCCACCGGATCCGGGCACCCAGCCAGGCACGGACCCCGGCACCGACCCGGGCACGGATCCCGACCCCGGCACCGATCCCGACCCCGATCCGGGGACGGACCCCGATCCGGATCCCGGCACCGACCCGGGGACCGAGCCCTTGCCGGACGAGGTCGACGCGCTCCCCGCCGAGCCCGCGAATCCACGCGCGGCGCGGTGCCCGGCCGGGTACCGCCTCTATGCGATTCTGCTCCCGGTCGAGCCGCCCGGCCAGGTCGTCGTCCGCTGCCGGCTCGTGACGCTGCCGCTGCCCGAGGGCGCGATCCCCATCGCGGACGTGACCGACGTGCCGCAGGTCCCGGTCACGCGCGCGACCGCCCTGGACGCCCCGCCCGCCCTCCTCGAGCCGGCCCCCGGCGTCGGCCCCGCCCCGGCGGTCGTGGCACCCGCGCCGGTCGCCGCCGCCGAGCCGGCGCCGCCGCCGCGGATCGAGAAGCCGGCCCCCGCGCCGTCGCCCGGCGACGGCCCGAAGACGCCGCCCACGCCCGACGGACCCGACCCGGAGCCCGGGCCCCAGCCGCCCGCCGCCGAGGCGCCCGCGCCCGCCCCCGTCCCCGGCGACGAGCTCACCCCGGCCGAGCCCGCGCCCGCCCCGGCCGCCGAGCCGGCCGCGCCCGAGCCCGTGGGCCCGCCCGCCGCCGACGCGCCGCAGCCGCTGGCTGCCCCGGCCGAGGAGGCCCCGCCGGCCTAGACCTCCACCTGGTCGATGACCTGGTGGCGCCCCTGGCCGGTCCCGATCAGCGTGATCGGGACCTCGAGCGCGGCCGCGATCAGCTCCACGTAGTCGCGGGCCGACGGCGGCAGCTCGTCGAGCGAGCGGCACTCCGACAGGTCCTCCTCCCAGCCGGGGAGGTCGCGGTAGACGGGCCGGCAGCCGTGGAAGACCGTCTGGTGGTAGGGGAAGTCGGTGATCCGCTCCCCCTCGCGGGTGCGGTAGGCCTCGCAGATCCGCACGCGCCGGAAGCCCGAGAGCACGTCGAGCTTGGTGAGCGCGAGCTGGGTGACCCCGGAGAGCCGCACCGAGTAGCGGAGGGCCACCAGGTCGAGCCAGCCGCAGCGGCGCTGGCGCCCGGTGGTCGTCCCGAACTCGTTGCCGCGCTCCATCATGCGCCGGCCGTCCTCGTCGTCGAGCTCGGTCGGGAAGGGGCCCTCGCCCACGCGGGTGACGTAGGCCTTGCTCACCCCGAGCACCTGGTCGATCCGGGTCGGCCCCACGCCGGCCCCGGTGCAGGCCGCGCCGGCGATCGGGTTGGACGAGGTGACGAAGGGATAGGTGCCGTGGTCGATGTCGAGCATCGCGCCCTGCGCGCCCTCGAACAGCACCCGCTTGCCGGCGCGCAGCGCCTCGTCGAGCAGCAGCGAGGTGTCGGCGATGAACGGGCGCAGGCGCTCGGCGTGGCGCAGGGTGTCCTCGGCGACGCCCGCCGGGTCGAGCCGGGGCATCCCGTAGAGCTTCTCGAGGATCTCGTTCTTGGCCTCGAGGGCCACCTCGAGCTTGGCCACCAGGATCTTCGGGTCGAGCAGGTCCTGCACCCTGATGCCCACCCGGGCGGCCTTGTCCTCGTAGCAGGGGCCGATGCCGCGCCGGGTGGTGCCGATCGAGAAGCGCCCGAGCCGCATCTCCGACGCCCCGTCCAGCATCACGTGGTACGGCATGATCAGGTGCGCGTTGCCGCTGAGCCTGAGCGGTGCTCAGCGACACCCCGCGCTCCTCGAGCGAGTCGAGCTCAGCGCAGAGCGCGCCCGGGTCGACCACCGTCCCGTTGCCGATCACGCAGAGGGTGCCCGGGTAGAGGATCCCCGAGGGCACGAGGTGCAGCTTGTAGACCTCGTCCCCGGCGACGATCGTGTGGCCGGCGTTGTTGCCGCCCTGGTAGCGGGCGACGACGTCGCTCCGCTCGGCGAGGAGGTCGACCACCTTCCCCTTGCCCTCGTCGCCCCACTGGGCCCCGACCACGACGGTCGCGGGCAATCAGCCCCCGTCTCGCGTGGTCAGGTTGTCGAACTTGGCGTAGCTGCCGCGGAAGGTCAGCTTCACCTTCTCGGTGGGCCCGTGCCGGTTCTTGGCGACGTTGACCTCGGCGATGCCGCGGGCCTCGGAGTTCTCGTCGTAGTAGTCGTCGCGGTAGATCATCAGCACCAGGTCCGCGTCCTGCTCGATCGCGCCCGACTCGCGCAGGTCCGACAGCATCGGGCGCTTGTCCGTGCGCGCGTCCGGGGCGCGGTTGAGCTGCGAGACGCAGACGATCGGCACCTCGAGGTCGCGGGCGAGCATCTTGAGGCCGCGCGAGATGGTCGACAGCTCCTGCACCCGGTTCTCGTCGCGCCGGTGGCTCGTGCCCTCCATGAGCTGGATGTAGTCCACGATCACGAGGTCGAGCCCCTCGCGGCTCTTGAGCCGGCGCGTCTTGCTGCGCATCTCCCCGAGCGAGACGCCCTCGGAGTCGTCGATGAACAGGCGGGCCGCCGAGAGGCGGTCGGCGGCGCGGCCGATCCGCGACCAGTCCTCGGGCGCGAGCCGCCCCGCGCGGATGCGGCCCGCGTCCACGATGGCGGTCGAGGCGAGCAGGCGCTGGATGAGCTCGTCGCCGCTCATCTCCAGGCTGAAGATCGCGACCGCGCGCTCCTGGGTGAGGGCGGCGTGCTCGGCCATGCCGAGGGCCAGGGCCGTCTTCCCCATGCTCGGGCGGGCGGCGACCACGATCACGTTGCCCGGCTGGAGCCCGCCGACGATCCGGTCGAGGTCCGCGAAGCCGGTCGCCACGCCGGTGAGCCCGGTGCCGCTCTCCTCGGCGGCGGTCAGCCGCTCGATGCCGCGGATGACCAGCTCGTGGGCGCGGGCGAAGTCGCCGCGCACGTCCTTCTGGGAGAGGCCGTAGACCAGCGTCTCGGCCTCCTGGAGCATCGCCGTGGTCTCGCCCTCGCGCTGGACGACCATCTTCTCGATCTGCTGGCCCACCTGGAGCAGGCGCCGCTGGATGGCCGCCTCGCGCACCATCTGGGCGTAGGTCCGGAAGCTGGCCGCGATGAAGGGCGTCTCCATCAGGTCGAGCACGGCCACCCGGCCGCCGGCCCGGTCGAGCTCGCCGTCCTTCGTGAGCCGCTCGATCACCGTGATCGGCTCGACCGGCTCGCCCACGCCGAAGAGGGCCTCGATGGCGCGGAAGACCGCGCGGTGGCCCTCGCGGTAGAAGTCGTCGCGCGCGACCACCGACAGCGCCTCGGCCACGTAGGTGTCGGCCGCCATGAGGCTCGCGAGGAGCATCGCCTCTGCGTCCGCGTTCTGGGGCGGTGCGACGGTCTCGGGCACGCGTGGTCCCGCCGGGGCGGTGCTCAGGTCAGTCCACGAGCGGGCTGACGATGGTCTTCACCTCCGCCGTCAGCCCGGGGGCGAGCTCGATCGGGACCGAGTAGGTCCCCACCGCGCGGATCGGCGGCTCGACCGTGATGTGGCGACGGTCGACCGAGACGCCGCGCGCCTCCTCGATCGCCGTGGCCACGTCGGCCGAGGTGATCGAGCCGAACAGGCGCCCGTCGTCGCCGGCCTTCGCCTTGAGGGTCAGGATGGTGCGGCCGAGCAGGTCGACCAGCTCGTGCGCCTGCTCCTCCGCCCTCGCCTCGGCGAGCCGGCGCTGCTCCTCGCGCCGCCGCACCTCGGCGATGCGGCCGGGAGTGGCCGTCTCGGCCAGCCCGCGCGGCTGAAGGTAGTTGCGCATGTAGCCGCGGGCCACGTTCACCACCGTGCCCGGCTCCCCGAGCCCCTCGACCTCTTTCAGAAGGATCGCCTGCATCGTCGTCCCGTCCTCGCCCTCGCCTAGAAGGGGATGTCGTCGTCGTCGGCCGGGGTGGCCGGCTGCATGTCCGTGCGGTCGACCGGCAGGTCGCCGCCGCCCGCCGGCGCGCTCCACCCGGCCCCCTGCTGGGAGCCCCCGCCGCCTTCGCCCCCGCCATCGCCGCGGCTGTCGAGGAAGAAGACGTCGTTGGCGATCACCTCGACGTTCTGGCGCTTGGTGCCGTCCTGGGCCTGCCACTCGCGCCAGGACAGGCGCCCGTCGACGCCGATGCGCCGGCCCTTGGCCAGGTAGGTGGAGGCCGTCTCGGCCTGGCGGCCGAAGACGGTCACGTCGAAGTAGTTGGAGCGGTCGCCCCAGTTGCCGGCCTCGTCGCGGGCCCGGCTCGAGACCGCCAGGCGGATCGAGCAGACCGGATCGCCGCCCTGGGTGTGGCGCAGCTCGGGGTCGCGGGTGAGGCGCCCCACCAGGGTGACGCGGTTCAGGTCGGCGGGCACGCCGGGCTCCCGCTCAGCGCGGCCGGCGGCCGCCGCGCGGGCCGGCGCGCCCGCCCCGCTGCGGGCGGGACTCGCCCTCGGGGTGGGTGTCAACCGGCGCCGGGGCGCCCGCGGCGCGGGCGCGCTCGGCCTGGGTGCGGTTGAGGCGCACGAAGAAGGCCCGCAGGACGACGTCGCTGATCGACAGCACGCGCTCGATCTCCTCGAGCGCCGTCGCCTCGCCCTCCGAGGTGATGACCACGTAGCGGCCGTCGGCGTGCTTGTCGATGGGGTACGCGATCTTGCGCCGCCCCCAGTCGTTGACGTGCTCGACGCTCCCGCCCCCGCCCCGGATGAGCTGCTGCACCCGCTCCAGGATCTCCTGCTGCTGCTCCTCGTCCGCCTCGGGGTCGAGGATGATCATGATCTCGTAGGGGTGGATCCCGGCCTCCCAGGGTGTCGCGGCACGCGGGCGCGCCGGAGCCAACCGCGCGCCCCGGCAGGCGCCGGACTATAGCAGCGGGCCCGTCACGGCCGACCCGCGCCTTTGTCAACATCGGCGCATGACCTCGACCGCTCCCGGCCGGCCGCGCCGCCTGAGCCCCGTCCGCCGCGAGAGCGGGCGCGTGATGCCGCTCGAGCTCTTCTTCGACCTCGTGTTCGTGCTGGCGCTCACCCAGTGCACCGCCCTGATGGCCGACGAGCCGACCTGGTCCGGCGTGGCGAAGGCGATGCTGATCCTCGGGGTCCTGTGGTGGGCATGGGGCGGCTACGCGTGGCTCACGAGCGTCGTCGAGCCCGAGGAGACGCTGGCGCGCCTGACCATCTTCGGGGCGATGGCGGCGTTCCTCGTCGCCGCCCTGGCGATCCCGGAGGGGTTCGGCGACTGGGCCCTGCTGCTGGCGTGCGCCTACGCGGTGGTGCGCGTCGCCCACATCCTCCTGTTCGTCCTCGCCAGCGGCGACGACCCCCAGCTGCGCAGCTCGGTGACGAGCCTCGCGGTCAGCACGGCGATCGGCGTCGGCCTGCTCGTGGGCGCGGCGTTCGCCGACGGCCTCCTCCAGGGCGCCCTGTGGCTGGTCGCCGTGCTGATCGACTTCGGCGGCCCGTTCCTGTTCGGCGTCGAGGGGTGGCGGCTCGTGCCCGGCCACTTCGCCGAGCGGTTCGGGCTGATCGTGATCATCGCCCTCGGCGAGTCGATCGTCGCGATCGGGGTCGGCGCCGAGCTCGGCCTCGACGCGGGCGTCGTCACGGCCGCCGTGATCGGGATCGCCATCGCCGCGGCGCTGTGGTGGCTCTACTTCGACGTCGTCGCGCTCGTCGCCGAGCGGCGCCTCTCGCGCGCGGCGCCTGGGCGCGAGCAGAACTCACTGGGGCGCGACGCCTACGGGTACCTGCACCTGCCGATGGTCGCGGGCATCGTCCTGCTCGCGCTCGGCATGAAGAAGTCGCTGGAGCACGTCGGCGACCCGCTGCACACCGTTCCTGCCGCCGCGCTGCTGGGGGGCGTCGCCGTCTACCTGCTCGGCCACGTGGCCTTCCGCTGGCGGGTCGTCCGCCGCTTCAGCACCCAGCGGCTGGCGTGCGCGCTCGTCCTGGTCGCGCTCGTCCCGCTCGCCGTCGAGGTGCCCGCGCTCGCGACGATGGCCATCGCGGCGGCGCTCCTGGCCGCCCTGATCGTGTACGAGACCGTGCGCTTCGCGGAGCTGCGCGACCGCCTGCGCCACCAGCTCGACGACGAGCACTAGCATCCGGGGGACGGCCGGCGAGAGGAGTGGCGATGGCGAGGTGGGGGCTCTGGACGGCATCCGCGATCGGCGCCGCGGGCGCGGGGGCGGCGCTGGCGCTGATGCGGCGCCGGCGCCCGGACGGCGGCGCCGCGCCGGTCGCCGCCGGCCCTGCCGAGGCCGGCGCCGCGCCCGCGGCCGGCCCCCCGCCGGCGGCGGCGGAGGACCCGCGCGAGGCGCTGGACGCCGCCCGCGACCGCCTGCGCGCCCGCGCCGACGCCCTGCGCGACGAGATCGCGCGCGAGGGCGACGGCCCCCCGCCCGGGGGATGATCGGCGCGGCGATCGTCGGGGCCGCCCTGGCGCTCGCGATCCCCGCGGGCGCGGCCGCCACGCCGGGCGCCGTCCACTTCGCGGTCAAGGGGGACTGGGGCGACGGGACGACCGCCCAGGCCGCCGTCACCCGGCGCATGTGCGCCGTCGGCCGCCGCGAGCCGTTCGCCTTCGTGCTGACGACCGGCGACAACTTCTCCGACCCGGACGGCGTGGCCACCGCCGAGAACTTCTGGCGCCCCGAGCGCTGCCTCCGGGCCCAGCGCGTCCGCTGGCGGGCGGCGTGGGGCAACCACGACGTCGCCGGCGACGGCACGGCGCGGGCCCTGCGCTCCCCGCGCCGCTACTACGCGTTCGCCGCCGGCCCGGCCCGGGTGGTGGTGCTCGACGGGAACGACCCGGCCAGCCCCGCCCAGGCGGCCTTCCTGCGAAGCCAGCTGCGGGCCGCGCGCGAGCCGGTGCGCATCGTGGCCTTCCACCAGCCGATCTACACCGCCGGCATCCACCCGCCCTCCGAGGAGGCCCGGCGGCGGTGGGAGCCGATCATGCGCGAGGGCGGCGTCAGCCTCGTCCTGCAGGGCCACAACCACGCCTACGAGCGCCTCGAGGCGGGCGGCATCACCTACATCACCACGGGCGGGGGCGGGGCCCAGCTCTACCCCTGCCTGCGGCCCGCCGCCGAGCTTCGCGCCTGCCGCTTCGCCAACCACTTCCTGGACGTCACCGCGACGGCGGCCGGGGTCACGGTGAGCGCGATCACGCCCGCCGGCAGGACGCTGGAGCGGGTCCGGATCGCCCCCCGGCCCGCCGCCTAGCGGAGCGGGGCCACCGCCCGCTGGGGGCCCCGGCCCGCGACCGCCGCGGCCCAGGCCGTGGCGACGCGCACCGTGAGCTGGCTCATCGCGGCCACCACCTCGCGCCGCTGCTCCTCGGTGAGCGCGGGGGGCGGGGCCTGGACGGCGCGGTCGATCGCCCGCTCGAGGGCGAGGCTGCCGCCCAGCGTCACCTCGGCCGACGATCCCGCCAGGCCGTGGCCGCGGCCGTAGGTCTCCGCCCGGTCGAGCGCGTCGGCCAGGCTGCCGGCCTCGAAGGCGTCGGCGAGCGCCTCCACCCAGGCCCGCACCACGCCGCGGCGCTCGGCCGCCGGCAGGCGCCGGTAGGCCGTCTCCGCCGGGCCCTCGACCAGGTTCTCGACCGCGTCCGAGACGACGTCCGCGCGGGCGCGCAGCGCCTGGGCGAGCTCGGGCGAGGCGGCGATGTCAACCGCCCCCGGGCGCACCGGGCGCACCGCGCGGGCCGGCCGGCGCGCGAGCCACTGGCGCAGGACCTCGGGGTCGAAGCGGCGGTGTCCCCCGGCGGTGCGCACGTGCGGCACGCGGCCCTCGCTGGCCCAGAGGCGGAGCGTGCTCGGGCTGACGCCCAGCGCCTTCGCCGCGGCGGACACCGACAGCCAGGGCCCCTCGGAGCGCCGCGAGCGCAGGGCGGTGGCCGGGCTCACCCGGTCGCCGTCCTCAGGCGGCAGCGCACGCCCTCCGCGTAGCCGGAGGCGACGCGGACGGCCATGCGGTCGAGCGCCCGCTCGAGCGCCCGCTGGTCGAGGGGGCGGCCGGCGCAGGCCGGGGCGAGCTCGCGGTCGACCGCGCGCCGCACCGCCAGGGCCTCGGTCACCACGGCGTCGCCCGGCTGGCCCGACGCCCCGTGGCGGAAGCCCTCCCACTCGGCCTCGCCGTAGCAGTCGCCGAGGTCGCCGCTCTCGAGTGCCTCCGCCAGCGACTCGACCGCCGCGAGCACGCGGGAGCGGCGCCCGGCGGGGGCGCGGGCGGGCGCCGACCCGCGGCCCTGGGAGAGCTCCTCCTCGAACGCCTCGACCACCGCGTCGGCGCGCTCGCGCAGCGCGCGTGCGAGGGCGGGCATCGGCTCCACCCTCGTGGGCACCAGCTCACCCGAACGGGTGACGGGCGCCGGGGGCGCCCCGCCGCGCTCGGCGAGCCACCGCACGAGCTCGTCGAGCTCGAAGCGGCGGTGGCCCCCCGGCGTGCGCACGTGGGGCACCCGACCGGCCGCGGCCCAGGCCCTGAGCGAGGACGAGCTCACACCGAGCAGTCGCGCGGCGGCCGAGACGGACAGGAGCTGAGGGGCTCTCGCGCTCCCCTCCTGGGCCGTCGGTGCGGGGCGGAGGCCCGCATCTGCCCAGCCGGAGCGCGCCATCTCAGGCGCTTTCGACGGTGTCGGCGACCATGACGATGGCCCGATTCTGTGCAGCCGTCTCACACAATGCAACCGCTTCGGCCTTCGCAAGCCGAGCGAAGCTTCCAAAAATTGCCGACGCGGGACGAACCCTCAATGAAATCTCACACGATCATGCGCTGGGGATCACCCGCCCGGGGTGATGGTGGGTTCGGCGTTTCCGCGCTGCGCCCGCTCCGCCTCGGCCTCGGCCCGCTCGCGCCGGACCCGCTGGCGCTCCTTGACGGCGACGAAGGCGCCGACGAGCAGGGTCACCCCGAACGCGACCACGAAGGCCACCCAGAGCTGGTCGGCGAAGGCCTTGCCGGCGAAGTAGCCGAGCAGGGCCGCCTGGGCGGCCCAGACGATGCCCCCGAGCGCGTCGAAGAAGAGGAAGCGCGGGTACGCCATCTGACCCGCGCCGCAGGAGAGGTTGATCGCGATGCGGATGCCCGGGAGGAAGCGGCCGACGAAGACCAGCGCCCCTCCCTGACGGCGCACCATCCGCTCGGCGGCCTGGAGCCGATCGGGCCCGGCGAAGCGCGTGACGAAGCGCTTGATCGGCCCGCCGCCCGCCCGGCCGATCCAGTACGCGGCCGAGTCGCCGATCACGGCGCCGACGGCGCCGGCGAGGATCACCAGCGGCAGGCTGAGCGAGCCGTCGGCGGCGAGCACCGCCGCCGCGACGATCGCGGTCTCCCCCGGAAGCACGGGGAAGACGCCGTCGCCCGCCACGACCAGGAGCACCGCCCAGTAGCCGTAGGCGGCGGCGTCCTCGGCGAACTGCGAGAGCGACTCCAGGATCGCCGCGCTCTGGGCCCAGAGGGTCAGCGTGGCCACGCCGCCGATGATGGCATCGGCGCCGCCCGGCCGCGACCGGACCCCCCGCTATCGTCCCGCGGGCCATGGGGCGCATCGCCGACGCCGTCCTCTCCCTCCTCGCCGACGGGCCCGCGGCGCCCGACGAGCTGGGCGCCGCCCTCGCGCGCGGCGGGGTGACCAGGGCCCGCGACCCCGCGGCGGCCGTCCGCCGGGCGACCCGCGACGACCCGCGCATCATCCAGATCGCCGACGGCCGCCTCGCCAGCGTCGCCGGCGCGCTGGCCGGCCTGGACCTCGCCACCGTGGTGACCGTCGAGGCCGCGGCGGCGGGCGCGGTCGAGGTCGAGCCCGACCTCGCGCCGCTGTCGATGATCGGGCTGGGGCCGGCGATCGAGCTCCCGGCCGGCATCGCGGCCGGCGAGGCGATCGCCGTCCGCCTCGAGGACCCGGGCCGGCGCCGCGTCACCGTGCGCCGCCTGCGCGGGGTGGCGCCGCGCGCCGCCGACGAGGCCGCCCTGCTGTCGGCGATCTCCGAGCGCCTGGCCCGCTGGACGCCCGAGCGCCCCTGGGCGGCGCCTCCGGTCACGCACCTCGCGACCGTGGCCGCGTCCGTGGCGGCGCTCGACTCGGGGGCGCTGCGGGCCGCGGGTCGCCCGCTCTCCCAGGTGCTCGCCGAGGCCGGCTACGAGGTGCACCTCGGATGGGTCGGGCCGCGGGGCACGGCGTGGGGCAGCCTCACCGAGGAGGAGGTCGACGCCCTGGAGGCCGACGCCGAGCAGCTGCTGGCCGAGGAGCGCCCGGCCGAGGCCGCCGTCGTGCAGGGGCGGCTCCTCGACGTGCTCCGGCGCCATCTCCCGGACCGGGTCGCGCCGGCGCGCCGGCGCCTCGCCCGCACCCTGGCGCGCGCCGGCCGGCCGGCGGCCGCCCTCGACGCCCTGCGTGCCGTCTTCGCCGAGGGGGACCCGGAGGACTGGTACGAGGCGGCCGTCATCGCCGCCCGCTCCGGCGACGAGGTCAGCGCCCGCCGCTGGGTGGAGGCCGGGCTCGCGCGCTGCGCGGGGGAGGCGTCGGAGGTCGCGGAGTGCCTCGCCGACATCGGCGGCGACCTCGACGCCCAGGCCGCCTTCGTGCGGATGCGGGCCGGCCTGGCCGAGCTCGGCGACGAGGACGGGGCGGAGCGCATCGCGCGAGCGATCGCCGGCCCGTCCCGCTCCTACCTGGTGGAGGCGATGGCCGAGGAGGTGCTCGGGGCCGTCGCGCCGCGCGACGTCCCGGCGCTGCTGGACGCGCTCGGCGAGGCGGGCGACGCGGGCCGCGAGGCGCGCATCGCCCTCGCCGCCGTCCTCCCCCCCGGCGCCGCGCCGCCCGGCCCCCCCGCCCGGCCGCGGCTGGCGGCGGTGCGCGGCCTCGTCGAGGCGCGCCCGGCCGGCGCGTGGTCGACGTCGCCGGCCGACGCCCCCGACCAGCAGCAGATCCTCATCGCGATCGCGAAGGAGGGCGGGCGGGTGGCGCCGCTGGTCGCGCTGATCGACCACGACGAGCTCGCCGGGGGCGTGAAGGACGCCTTCTTCCTCCCCGACATGGCGGCGCCCCGCCTGCGGCGGGAGATCTTCGCCCCGATGGCCGAGGTCGGCCTGCCGAACGCCGAGACCGGCGTCGACCAGGCGATCGCCATGCTGCGCGCGGCGCTCGCCACGAGCGCGCGCATCGGCTGGACCCTGCCCTCCCTTCGCCACCAGCCGGTGCTCGAGCGGGTGGAGCGCTGGGTGCTGCGCCCGCGCCCGCACGCGCCGGGCGGCGCGGGCTAGGCCGCGCGCCGCTCCTCGTCCCCGCGGGCCCCCGCCTCGTTCGGCGCGTCGACCGCGCGCAGCGCCGGCGCGCCCCGGGCCTCCGCCGGCTGGCGGATCCGCCCGAGGAGGCTGATCAGGAGCCCGCCGGCGCCGGCGGCCGCCACGAGCGCGGCGAGCGGCGCGTCGGCCTGGAGCGCCAGGGCCGCCAGGGCCATCAGGCCGAGCCCGCCGACGGCGCGCATCGTCATCAGGGCGGGCGCCGTCGCGCGCCCCGGCCGGCCCGCGTCCCACGCGGCCCACGCCAGCAGCGCCGAGAGCGCCAGACCCGCCGTCCACCAGCCCATCTCGCCTCCCGTCCAGGTGGCGAGTCCTTCCCGGCACGACGGCGTTCCCCTGCCGTCCGGAGCCCGGTCTGAAACGGCACGGTGTCCGCCGTCTGTGCGATAATGCCCCGCATGCCAGAGATCCCCGCCCAGCTCCTGGAGTCCTTCAAGCTGCTCGACGCGGACGTCGCTCAGCGGCTCACGGACGCCCTCACCCCGGTCGCCGGTGAGCTCGGCCCACGCGAGGAAGCCGTCCTCGAGCGGCTCGTCCGCGGCATCGCCGACGGAGCGCCGGCGGCGGAGCTCAACGCGTTCGTGCGGCTCCTGCCGGTGACGGTGAGCCGCGCCGTCCAGCCGGCGATCGAGCCGGTCACCGCCGCCTGAGCCTCAGGGCCCCGCGGCCGTACCCCGTCCGCCGCTTCCGGGGCGGGGCCTGCGCTAGCCTGGCGTCGTGCGCGCCGGCCGCATCATCGCCGCGATCGCCCTCGCCGCCGCGGCGATCGCCGTCGCGGGCTGCGGCTCGGACGACGGCTCCGCGAGCGGCGCCGCGGACGCCGCGAGCGAGGCCGGGACCGCCCCCCGCGAGGAGGCCCAGGCCGGCGGCTTCCGCCTGGCGAAGGTGTCCGGCAACCTCGGCGACGCCCTCTTCGTGACCGCCGCCCCGGGCCAGCCGGGGCGCCTGTACGTCGTGCAGCAGGGCGGGCGCATCCGCATCCTGGAGCGCGGCCGGATGCGCGGGACCTTCCTCGATCTCTCGGGCAGCGTCACGGCGGGCGGGGAGCAGGGGCTGCTCGGCCTCGCGTTCCACCCCGCCTACGCCCGCAACGGGCGTTTCTTCGTCTACTACACGGCCCGCAACGGCGACCAGCGGGTCGTCGAGTACCGGCGCGCCGGCCCGAACCGCGCCAACCCGGGGAGCGCGCGGGGCCTGATCACGATGGACGACCCCTACTCGAACCACAACGGCGGCCACCTCGTCTTCGGCCCCGACGGATTCCTCTACATCGGCACGGGCGACGGCGGCAGCGGCGGCGACCCCGAGGACAACGGCCAGGACACCGGCACCCTCCTCGGCAAGATCCTGCGCATCAACGTGAACTCGCGCGGCGGCGGCCGGGCCTACGGCATCCCGGCCGGCAACCCCTACCGCTCCGGCGGCGGCCGGCCCGAGGTCTACGCCTACGGGCTGCGCAACCCGTGGCGCTACTCCTTCGACCGCGAGCGCGGGGACCTCTGGATCGGCGACGTCGGCCAGGGCTCCATCGAGGAGATCGACTTCCGCGCCAAGGACACCGGCGCGGGCGCCAACTTCGGCTGGAACGCCTTCGAGGGCCGCTCCTCCTTCGGCGGCACGCTCCGCGGCGGGCCCCACGTGCCGCCGGTGGCCCAGTACTCCCACTCCGACGGCTGCTCGGTGACCGGCGGCTACGTCTACCGCGGGACGCGGGTGCCGGCCCTCCGCGGCCGCTACGTCTACGCCGACTACTGCAGCGGCCAGCTCTGGACGATGCGCGCCGGGCCGAGCCCGGGGGGCGTGCGCGAGGACACCGGCAGGCTCGGGGTCAAGCTCGGGATCGTCACGTCCTTCGGCGAGGGGTCCGCGGGCGAGCTCTATGTCATCGCCAACAGCTCGCTCTACCGCTTCGCCCGCCGCTAGCCCCGCGGGCGGCGGCGGCCCGGTCCGGCCGTCGGCCGGCTGGGGCGTCGTGCACCTGATGCTGCGCGCCGCCCCGGGCGCGCCGGGCGCCCGGGAGGCGCTGGAGGCCGTCGCGGCCTTCGCCGCCGTCGACCCGCAGCAGGCCATCGCCTTCTCGGTGCTGGGGGGCCGCGCCGACCTGGGCCTGATGCTCCTGGGCCCGGACCTCGACGCGCTCGACGGCGTCGTCAAGCGCGTCCTCGCCGGGCCCTTCGAGCCCGCCTACTCCTTCGTCTCCCTCACGGAGCTGAGCGAGTACACCAGCACCGAGGAGGACGAGCGAACCCGCCTCGAGGCCGAGGGCGGCGGCGACGTCGAGGCGCGCCTGGCCGAGTGGCGCGACCGGATGGCGGCCTACCAGGAGGCCCGCCTGCACCCGCGCCTGCCGGCGCGGGCGATGATCGCCTTCTACCCCATGTCGAAGCGCCGCGACGAGGGCGCCAACTGGTACGAGCTCCCCTTCGAGGAGCGCAAGCGCCTGATGGGCGGACACGCGCGCGTGGGCCGCCGCTACGCCGGGCGCATCCTCCAGCTCATCACCGGCGCCACCGGGCTCGACGACTGGGAGTGGGGCGTGACCCTCCTCGCCGACGACCCCGCGGCCATCAAGGAGATCGTCTACGAGATGCGCTTCGACGAGGTGAGCTCGCGCTACGCGGACTTCGGGCCCTTCTTCGTCGGCCTGGTGATGGAGCCGCGGGCCGCCTTCGAGCGGGCGGGTCTGGGGACGTAGCGCCCGCCGGGGCCGGGGTCGCCCCGGCGCGCCGCGAGAAAGCTCCGGCCTTCGGCCGGGGCGCGCTTTCTCGCAGCGGCCAACCGGATTTCACCGCCTTCGGCGGGGCGTCCGAGCTCCCCGCGAGCACCTCAGCTCCCGGACCACCGGGATCGGCCGGAGCAGGGCGTCGAGGACCGGGCAGTGGCGGTCGACCGCCTCCGCGAGCTCCCGGTACCGCTCGGCGCTCTCGGGGCCCCGCAGCGCGATCCGCACCGCCACCCCGTCGTAGCCGGCCCGCTCGACGCCGTCGACGCCCAGGAAGCCGCGCAGGTCGATGTCGCCGACCACCTCCACCTCGACCCGGTCGAGGGCGATGCCGAGCTCGGCCGCCCAGAGCCGGTACGTGATGGCCTGGCAGGTGGCGAAGCTGCTCAGGAAGAGCTCCACGGGGCTCTGGGCCGTGTCCGACCCGCCGACCGAGCGCGGCTCGTCGCTCGCGACCGTATGGCCCCGCACCGTCGCCTCGCAGGCCATGCCCTGCTCGAGCGCGGTGGTCACGCGGATGGCGACGCGCGCCCTGCCCGGGTCGGCACGGTAGCGGTCGGCGAGGGCGGCGTGGGGGGCCTCGGCCATGGCCCCGCGCATGCTACTCCCGGGGCCCTGCCCGGCCGGGCGCCGCTATCCTCCCGGCCGTCCGAGCCGAGGGGGAGTGCATGAGGGGGCTGACGTTCCAGGGCGCGCGCGACGTCCGGGTCGAGGAGGTTGACGACCCGGCGATCGAGCAGCCGGCCGACGCGATCGTGCGGGTCACGATGGCCGGCATCTGCGGGTCCGACCTGCACGTCTTCAACGCGGGCGAGGCGTTCGGCTTCCCGGCCGGCTCGCGCCTGGGGCACGAGTTCGTCGGCACCGTCGAGGAGGTGGGCCCGGAGGTGCGCGGCCTGTCGCCCGGCGACCGGGTGATGTCGTCGTGCTCGGTGGCCTGCGGCGACTGCACCTGGTGCCGCGAGGGCCTGGCCTCGTCCTGCGTGCGCTGGTCGCTGTTCGGCTGGGCTCCGCGCGTCTGGCAGCACGGCGGGCCGGTGCAGGGCGGCCAGTCGGACCTGGTGCGCGTGCCGCTGGCAGGCAGCACGCTCCACCGGATGCCCGAGGCCCTGGCCGGCCCCGAGCGCGAGGCGACCCTGCTGCCGCTGGTCAACGTGATGTCGACCGGCTGGCACGGGCTGACCGCGGCCGGCGCGGCGCCGGGCCAGTCGGTGGTCGTGATCGGCGACGGCGCCGTGGGCCTCGCCGGCGTCCACGGTGCGCGCGCCAAGGGCGCCGAGCGCATCGTCTGCCTGGGCCACCACGCCGACCGCCTGGCGACCGCGACCGAGCTCGGCGCGACCCTCGTCGTTGACTCGCGCGACGACGAGGAGATCAGGGAGGCGGTCATGGAGCACACCGGGGGCGAGGGCGCCCACGTCGTGATCGACTCCATCTCGGGCCCGGCGTCGATGGCCACGGCCCACGCCTGCGTCCGCCCCGGCGGCACGATCGCCTGCCTGGGCATGGACCACTTCATGGGGAAGACGCCGAGCGTGAACTGGTTCGACCAGTTCCTGCGCAACATCTCGGTGACCGGCGGGCTCGTGCCGGGCAAGCGCTACTTCCCCGAGCTGCTGGACCTCGTCGAGCGCGGCGAGATCGACCCGGCGCCGATGCTCTCGCACCGCCTGCCCCTCGGCGAGGCCGCCGAGGGCTACCGGCTCATGGCGGACCGCGTCGACGGGGTCGTGAAGGTGGCCCTGCAGCCGGCGGCGTGAGCCTCGGCGAGCGCCTGGCCGCGGTCGGCCAGCACCGCCTGGCGGCCGCCCTGGCCCGGTTGACCGGGACGGAGGAGGCGCGCCTGCGCGACCAGGTCGAGGCGCTCGACCTCGACCTCGTCGGCAACCTCGTCGGCGACCTGGTGGAGGGGGGCGGGCCCCCCGAGCTGGGCCGGATCGAGCCCCTCGCCGCGGAGGACGTGATCCCCATCCCCCGCACCGAGGCCGACCGGGAGCGGGCCCGCGAGGCGGCGGCGGCGGGGGCGAAGGCGCTGGGGGACGGGCGCGTGGCGGCCGTGCTCCTGGCCGGCGGCCAGGGCACCCGCCTGGGCTTCGACGGGCCCAAGGGCGCCTTCCCCTTCGCGCCGATCACCGGGCGGCCGCTCTTCGCCCACCACGCCGCCAAGATCGCCGCCCTGCGCGAGCGCCACGGCGCGCCGATCCCCTGGTACGTCCTCACGTCGCCGCAGAACGACGGCGAGACGCGGGCGTTCTTCGCCGATCACGGCCACTTCGGGCTGGAGCCCGCGTCGGTGCGCTTCGTCGTCCAGGGGACCCTGCCGGCGGTCGACCGCCAGGACGGGACCATCCTGCTCGAGGCCCCGGACCGCCTGGCGCTGTCGCCCGACGGGCACGGCGGCCTGCTCTCGGCGCTCCGGGCCTCCGGCGCGCTCGACGAGATGGAGGCGGCGGGGGTCGCGACGATCTTCACCTTCCAGGTCGACAACCCCCTGCTGCCGGTCTGCCGGCCCGACGTGATCGGCCACCACGTCGGGGCGGGCGCCGACATGTCGTCGATGGTCGTCCGCAAGCTGGCGCCCGAGGAGAGGATGGGCGTCATCGCCCGCATCGACGGGCGCACCGGCGTGGTCGAGTACAGCGACCTGCCGGACGAGCTCGCGCGGCAGCGCGACGAGGACGGGGAGCTGGCCTACTGGGCCGGCTCGATCGCCGTCCACTGCATCGAGGTGGCGTTCGTGCGGGAGCTGACCGAGGGCGGGCTGCGGCTGCCCTACCACCGCGCCCTCAAGCGCGTGCCGCACGTCGACGACGGCGGGCGGGCCGTGGACCCGGACGAGCCCAACGCGGTCAAGTTCGAGACCTTCCTCTTCGACGCCCTCCCGAGCGCCCGCCGCTCGGTGACGGTCGAGGCCCGCCGGGTGGACACCTTCTCGCCGATCAAGAACGCCGAGGGGGCCGACTCGCCGGCGACCGCCCGGCGCGACCTCAACCGCCTCTACGCCCGCTGGCTGGAGGCCGCCGGGGCCGGCGTGCCGCGCGACGGCGAGGGCGAGCCGGTCGACCTGGAGATCGACCCGCGCCACGCGCTCGACGCCGAGGAGCTCGCCCGGCGCCTTCCGGCGGGCACGGAGCTCGCCGGGCCGGCGGTCATCCCGCCCGCGGCCAGCCGCTGACGATCGGGTAGGGCGGCACCGGCCCGCCCCCACCGGGGTGGATCTCGAAGTGCAGGTGGGGCGAGCCGCCCTGGGCGTCGCCCGAGTTGCCCACGTAGCCGACCACGGTGCCGCGCGAGACGCTCGCGCCCTCGCGGGCGGCGGGCGCGTAGCTCGTCAGGTGGGCGAAGTAGTAGGTGGTCCCGTTGCCGTCGCGCAGCCACAGGCGCCAGCCGCCGAGGCCGTTGTAGCCCACGTTGTAGAGCGACCCGTCGGCCACCGCGACGACCGGGGTCCCCGCCGCGGCGAAGATGTCGATGCCCTCGTGCGAGCGGCCGCCGGCGCGCGGCGCGAGCCAGTCGTCGCTGAAGCGCGCCGGCCCGGCGACCGGGAAGACGTAGCTGCCGCGCGGCACCGCCCGGGCGGCCGAGCCGGCGCTCGCGTAGGGCAGCGAGTTCAGGGTGGCGCGCCGCGCCGCCTCGAGCGCCGCGAGCCGGGCCCGGCGCTCGCGCTCCTCCCGCACGAGCCGCCTGCAGGTCGGCCCGCGCGTCGGCCAGCAGCGCCTGCCGCCGCGACAGCAGGGCGCCCAGCGTGGCCTGCCGGTCGCGCGCCGCCGCCTCCTCGCGCTCGCGGGCGGCCTCGGCCGCGACCTGGCGCTCCTCGAGGACGGCGAGCCGCTCGCCCCGGCCGCGCACGGCCTCCAGCACCCCGGCGTCGCCCCGCGCCGCCTGGTCGAGCACCTCGCTCGCCTCGTAGGCCTCGCCGACGCTGCCGCTGGTCAGCAGCACCTGGATGAAGGTGGGCCGCCCCGCGACGTAGAGGTCGACCAGGCGCTGGGCAAGCACCGCGCGCGAGCGGCGCAGGTCGCGCCGGGCGGTCCGCAGCTCGCCGCGCGTGATGAGGAGCGTCCTGCGGGCCACCTCCAGGCGGTCGATGGCGCTGTTGTGGGCGGCGGCGGCCGCTCCGGCCTGGACGTCCAGCTCGGCGACCTGGCGGCCGAGCTCGGCGATCTCCGAGCGCGTGCCGGCGATCGAGGGCGCCGCCCCGGCGGCCGGCGCGAGGGCCAGCAGGCAGGCGAGGGCGAGCGCGGCGGCGCACGGGAGCGCCCGCGTGAGGGGTGGGGACGGCATCGGGACGGCCACCAACTCTGGTGGCGCCCTTGGACCGGCTCAAGAGTGCGGCTTCGGCCTGCAACGGCCGTTGCGCCGCCCTATCGGCTCGGGCGCACCTCGCGCGGGAGGGCGAAGACGACGCCCTCGGCCGACGGCTCCTCCTCGCCGGTGCGGACGTAGCCCGCGGTCACCAGGCTGGTGGCGACCTCCTGGACGAGCACCTCCGGGGCCGAGGCGCCGGCGGTCAGCGCCACCCGGTCGCGGTCGGCCAGCCAGGCGGGGTCGAGCTCCGACGCGTTGTCGATGAGGTAGGCGTCCGAGCCGGCCGCGCGCGCGACCTCGACCATGCGCATGGAGTTCGAGGAGTTCCGCGAGCCCACCACGAGCACGAGGTCGGCGCCGTCGCCGACCACCGTGCGCACCGCGTCCTGGCGGTTCTGGGTCGCGTAGCAGATGTCGCTCGACTTGGGGCCGATCAGGGCCGGGAAGCGGCGCTGCAGGACCTCGACGATCGCGGCCGTGTCGTCGATCGAGAGCGTCGTCTGGGTGGTCAGGGCGACGTTGGAGGGGTCGGGCACCTCGACGGTCTCGGCGTCGGCGATGTCCTGCACCAGGATCACGGCGTCGGGCGCCTCGCCGCGGGTGCCGATGACCTCGTCGTGGTCGGCGTGCCCCACCAGGAGCACCGTGGCGCCGCGGCCGGCGAAGCGGCGCACCTCGGCGTGCACCTTGGCGACCAGGGGGCAGGTGGCGTCGATCACCCGCAGGCTCCGCTCGGCGCAGATGCGCCGCACCTCGGGGGAGACGCCGTGGGCCGAGAGGATGATCGTCTGGCCCTCGGGCACCTCGCGGGGGTCGTCGACGAACACGGCGCCCTTCTCCGCCAGCGAGGAGACGACGTGCGTGTTGTGGACGATCTCCCCGCGCACGTAGACGGGCGGGCCGAGCTCCTCGAGCACCCGCTCGACGGTCTCGATGGCGCGATCGACGCCGGCGCAGTAGCCGCGCGGGGCGACGAGCTCGAGCTTCGCGGTCACGACGCCAGGGTAACGGACCCGGCCGCGTATCGTGCCTGGATGCGATGGCTGGCGACGACCGAGACGGGCTCCGGCCCCGCGGTGCTGCTGGTCCACGGCCTCAACGGGTTCAAGGAGGGGTGGGGGCGTCTGCCCGAGGCGCTGGCCGACGCCGGCCTGCGCGTCGTCGCCGTCAACCTGCCGGGCTTCGGCGAGACCCCGGGGCTGGCGCGCACGACGCCGGACGGGCTCGCGCTGGCGATCGAGCCGCTCATGGCCGACCTCGCGCCGGTCCACCTGGTCGCGCACTCGCTCGGCACCCAGGTCGCCATGCTCGCCGCGGCCGAGCGCCCCGAGCGGGTCGCCGGGCTTGCGCTGCTCGCGCCGTGGGTGCTCGCGCGGCCGCGGCGCCTCCCGCCGCGCACCATCTCCGACGTCCTGCAGCTCCCGCTCGTGGGCCGGCCCCTCGCCCGCCTGATCATCGCCCGCGCCCGCAGGAGCCCGCAGCGGCGCCGCGACGCCTACCTCAGCACGATCGGCGACGCCGCGGCCCTGACCGCCGACCCCGCGCTGGCGGCGCTGCTGGAGGAGGCGAGCGCCCGCCTGGAGACGGGCAACGTCCGGGCCATGGCCGACTGGGGCGCCGGCGGGCTCGGGCTCGACGTGCGGCCGCTCGCGTCCCGCGTCCGCGGGCCGGCGCTCGTCGCCGTGGGTACCCTCGACCGCGTGACCCCACCGCCCGGCGCCCGCTGGCTGGCCGACGCCCTCCCCGACGGCCGTCTCCTGGAGCTGCCCGGGGTCGGGCACTTCCCCCACCTCGAGGCGCCCGGCGAGGTGGCGGCGGCGATCGCCGAGCACCTCGTCGCGCGGCCGGCGTGAGCGCGGAGCTCCTCGACCTGGCGGCGCGCGCCGCCCGCGCGGCGGGCGCGCTGCTGCTCGAGCGGGCCGGGGGGCCGGCCAGCGGCGTCGCCTCCAAGACGAGCCGCACCGACCTGGTCAGCGACACCGACCGCGACGCCGAGGCCCTGATCGTCGGGATGATCGCGGCCGAGCGGCCGGCCGACGCCATCGTGGGCGAGGAGGGCGCAGACGCCCCGGGGACGGGCGAGACCCACTGGCTCGTCGACCCCCTCGACGGCACCATCAACTACCTCTGGGGCATCCCCCAGTGGAGCGTCAGCGTCGCGGCGCTCGACGCCGAGGGGCCGCTCGTCGGGCGTGGTCCACGACCCCTCCCGCGGCGAGACCTTCACCGCCCTCCGCGGCGGGGGCGCGCGCGTGGGCGACCGGGTGCTGCGCGTGGGCCCGGGCGCGCCGCTGGACGAGGCGCTGGTGGGCACCGGCTTCAGCTACGTGCCCGAGCGGCGCGCCCGCCAGGCGGCGCTGCTGCCGGCGATCCTCCCGGCCGTCCGCGACCTGCGCCGCTTCGGCTCGGCCGCGCTCGACCTCGCCTGGGTCGCCTGCGGCCGCCTCGACGGGTACTTCGAGCGCGGCCTGAACCCCTGGGACTGGGCGGCCGGGCGGCTTATCGTCTCTGAGGCCGGCGGGGTGGTCGAGGAGCTGCCGGCAACCGGGGAGGACCCGATCGGATGCATCGCGGCACCGCCAGCCTTGATCGGCCCGCTGCGCGCCCTGGTCAACGGCGCGCTCGCCTGACGAGCGCGGCGGAGCCGCGGCCGGTCCGCCTCTGGGAGGTGGACGCCGCCCGCACCGCGGCCATCGCGATGATGGTCGTCTACCACGTCGGCTACGACGTGGGGCAGTTCGGGCCGAGCGTCAACATCGACCCCTTCTCGGGCGGCTGGCGGGCCCTGCAGCTGGCCTGCGGCTCGACCTTCCTGTTCGTCGTCGGCGTCAGCCTCGCGATCTCGAACGCCCGCGGCCGCGCCCGGGGGCTGTCGGGCTGGCCGCTCTACCGCCGCCACCTGCGCCGCGCGGCCGAGGTCGCCGCCGCGGCCCTGCTGGTCACGCTGGTCACCTGGATCGCCCTCGGGGACGACTACGTGCGCTTCGGGATCCTCCACTGCATCGCCGTCGCGATGGTCATCGGGCCGCTGCTGCTGCCGCTCGGGCCGGTCAACCTGATCCTGGCCGGGGGCGTGCTGCTCGGCGGCATGGCCCTGCTGCGCGGCCCCGAGTCGGACATCCCCGGCCTGCTGGTGTTCGGGGTGCCGCCCGAGGGCGGGGCGGGCGTCAACTGGTACCCGCTGCTGCCCTGGCTGGCGCCGGTGCTGGTGGGGCTGGCCGTCGGGCGGGCGCTCTACCCGGGCGGCGTGCGCGGCCCGTGGGGGGCCCGGCTGCCGACGCCCCCGTGGGCCCGCGAGGTCGGCGCCCCCGGGCGCCACGCCCTGCCGATCTACCTGGTCCACCAGCCGATCCTGATCCCGCTGGTGATCGCCGCCCTCGCGATCGCCGGGGTCGAGGTCAGCCTGGACGACTTCAGGTAGCGCTCCGGATCGCCCGGTCGAGGTCCCAGACGATGTCGTCGATGTCCTCCAGGCCCACGGCGACCCGCACCATGTCGTCGGTCACGCCCGCGCGCTTCAGGCCCTCCTCGTCCAGGCGGCGGTGGGTGGTCGAGGCCGGGTGGATGATGAGGGTCTTCGCGTCGCCCACGTTGGCCAGGTGCGAGCACAGCTCGCAGGCCTCGATCAGCCGCCGCCCGGCCTCGCGGCCGCCGGGCACGCCGAAGGTCAGTACGGCCCCCGGGCCCCGCGGCAGGTAGCGCTCGGCGAGCTCGCGGTAGGGGCTGTCGGGCAGCCCCGGGTAGCTCACCCACTCCACGCCGGGGTGGCCGGCGAGGAAGTCCGCGAGGGCGCGGGCGTTGTCAACGTGGCGGTCCATCCGCAGCGACAGCGTCTCCAGGCCCTGGAGCAGCAGGAAGGCGTTGAACGGCGACAGCGCCGGCCCGAGGTCGCGCATCGTCTCCACGCGCGCCTTCATGATGAAGGCGAAGTTGCCGAAGGTCTCGGCGTAGCGCATGCCCCGGTAGCCGGGGCTCGGCTCGACCAGGCCGGGGAAGCGGCCGTCGGCCCAGGGGTAGGTGCCGGCGTCAACCAGCACGCCGCCGATGGTGGTGCCGTGGCCGCAGATCCACTTGGTCGCCGAGTGCGAGACCAGGTGGGCGCCGTGCTCGAACGGCCGGCAGAGGTAGGGGGTGGCGAAGGTGCTGTCGATCAGGAGCGGCACGCCGGCCGCGTCGGCCACCTCGGCGACGGCGGCGATGTCGAGCACGTCCAGGCGCGGGTTGCCGATCGTCTCGGCGAACAGCAGCCGCGTGCGCGGGGTCACCGCCTCGCGCCAGGCGGCGTGGTCGGCGGGGTCAACGAAGGTCGTCTCGATGCCGAAGCGGGCGAGCGTGATGGCGAGCTGGTTGTGGCTGCCGCCGTAGAGGTGGGCCGACGAGACCACGTGGTCGCCGGCCTCGAGCAGGGTGGTGATCGCCACCGCCTGGGCGGCGAGCCCGCTGGCCGTGGCGAGGGCGCCGACGCCGCCCTCCAGGCTCGCGACGCGCTCCTCGAACACCGCCGTGGTCGGGTTCATGATGCGCGTGTAGATGTTCCCGAAGCGGTTGAGGTCGAAGAGGTCGGCGGCGTGGTCGGCGTCCTCGAAGACGTAGGCCGCGGTCTGGTGGATCGGCACCGCGCGCGACCCCGTGATCGGGTCGACGCGCTGCCCCGCGTGCAGGGCGCGCGTGTCGAAGCCGAACTCGCGCTCGCCGCTCACCCGCGGAAGCGGTCCATGCGGCGCGAGCCGATGACGCCGGTGGACAGGCCCACCACGTTGAGGCCGCCGAAGAAGCGGCAGTGCTCCATCTTCACGCAGCGGTCCTCGACGACCTCGAGGCCGGCGTCGCGGGCCCGGGCCGCGGCCTCGGGCGAGGTCAGCCCCAGCTGCAGCCAGATCACCTTGGCGCCGAGGCCGATCGCCTCGTCGACGATCGGCGGGATGTCCTCCGCCCGGCGGAAGACGTCGACGATCTCGAGCGGCCCCCGCTCGGCGGCCTCCTCGAGCGAGCCGGCGCAGGGGTACCCGAGCACCTCGTCGCAGGACGGGTTGACCGGGGTGATCTCGTAGCCGTTGGCGGCCATGTGGACCATCGCCCGGTGGCTGGGCCGCTCCGGGCGGGGGGAGAGGCCGACCACCGCCAGGCGGCGGTAGCGCTCCAGGATCAGGCGCACCCCGTCGGAGGGGGGCGCCCCGCTGCTCATGCCGGCGTACAGGGGCACGGCTGGATCATGCCGGAATCGGCCCGTCACCGGGGGAAACGGCGCCCGCGCGCCTCGTTCACAAGTCGTTCACCACAGGGTCACAGCAAAGTCACCCGAGGGCTTCGGGCGCTCGGCTAGCGTCGCGCCGGTTGTGGGCCGGACCGTCCGCGCCCCGTCTGCAGGAGAGAGGAGCACCAGGACATGGCACGTGGACGCCGATTCGCCCTGATACTGGCCGCGGGCGTCATGGCCCTCGGGTCGCTGGCCGCGGCAGGCTGCGGCGACGACGACGACTCCGGCTCGGACACCTCGGGCGGCGACTCCGCCAGCGTGTCCGGCGACATCCTGATCGACGGCTCCTCGACCGTCGCGCCCCTGACCTCGGCCGCCGCCGAGGCCTTCTCCGGCGAGAACTCGGGCGTGAACATCACGGTCGGCACGTCCGGCACCGGCGGCGGCTTCGAGCGCTTCTGCGCCGGCGAGACCGACATCTCGGACGCCTCGCGCGGCATCGAGGACGAGGAGGCCCAGGCCTGCCAGAGCGCCAACATCACCTACCAGGAGCTCCGGGTCGCCTCCGACGGCATCACCGTCGTCACCGGCAAGAACGGCGACGTCGGCTGCACCAACCTCACGCTCGCCCAGCTCAAGGCGGTCTGGGCGCCGAACTCCAAGATCAAGAACTGGAGCGAGATCCCCGGCGCCAACTGCAACGACGTGCCGCTCACCCTGGCCGGCCCCGACTCGCAGTCGGGCACCTACGACTTCTTCAACGAGGAGGTCCTGGGCGAGGACGCGGCGGGCGAGACGGTCGAGCCGCGCCAGGACTACACCGCCTCGGCCGACGACAACGTGATCGTCCGCGCGGTCGAGAGCGCCCCGGGCACCATGGGCTACTTCGGGTTCACCTACTACGAGGAGAACGCGGACGCCCTGACCGCCTTCACGCTCGACGACGTGGCGCCCGACGCGAACACCATCACGACCGCCGACTACCCGCTGGCGCGCCCGCTCTTCATCTACGTGAAGGACGAGTCGCTCAGCAGCAAGCCGCAGGTCGCGGCCTTCGTCCAGTACTACGTCGAGAACGCGATCTCGCTCGCCGAGGCGAACCAGTTCGTCCCGGCGCCGCAGGAGTCGATCGACGAGGACCTGCAGAAGCTGCAGAACCCGTCCGGTGGGACCACCACCGGCTAGGTAGTCTCGCGCCGTGGCCGCCAGCACCACATCCACACCGGAGCCGGCGGCCTTCGGCCGACGCCGCCGCCGCCCCCTCGAGCAGGCCATCATCCTGCTCCTGGCGGCGGCGGCGATCGTCTCGATCCTGGTCACGGTCGGGATCGTCTTCACCCTGCTGGAGGAGGGCATCCCCTTCTTCACGGAGGGGGACGTGTCGCTCTGGGACTTCCTCAGCGGCACGACCTGGCAGCCGGTCTCCGGCCTCTACGGCGTCCTGCCGCTGCTGTGGGCGTCGGTCTACATCGCCGCTCATCGCCGGCGGTGGTGGCGATCCCGCTGGGCCTGGGGTCGGCGATCTACCTCGCCGAGTACGCGCCCGAGGGCGTGCCGGCGGACGGTCAAGCCGATCCTCGAGCTGCTGGCCGGCATGCCGACCATCGTGCTCGGCTTCTTCGCCCTCGAGTCGATCATCCCGCTGCTCCAGGACCTCGGCATCGTCGACGAAGTTCCAGCTCTTCAGCGCGCTCGGGGCGGGCATCGTCGTGGGCATCCTCATCACGCCCCTGATCAGCTCGCTCTCCGAGGACGCCATGCGCGCGGTGCCCAACTCGATGCGCGAGGGCGCCTACGGCGTGGGCGCCACCAAGCGGCACGTGGCGACCCGCATCGTCTTCCCGGCGGCGCTGTCCGGCATCACCGCCGGCATCGTCCTCGGCCTCTCCCGCGCGATCGGCGAGACGATGGCCGTGACGCTGGCCGCGGGCACCCAGCCGAACCTGACCTGGGACCCCACGGCGCCGATGCAGACCATCACGGCCTACATCGTCCAGGTCTCCCAGGGCGAGGCGACCCGGGGCAGCGTCCAGTACGAGTCGATCTTCGCGGTCGGCATCCTGCTCTTCGTCGTCACCCTGATCATCAACCTCGTCGCGGTGCGCGTGGTCCGGCGCTTCCGCACCGTCTACCAGTAGGCCGGCGCCGATGGCCACCGAGACCCGCCCATCACCGCCGGCGACGCCGCCCTCCCGCGGCCGCTGAAGAAGAAGCGGATCAGGCCGGCCGACACGCTCTTCTTCGGCGGCGTGCTGGCCGCCGTCCTGATCTCGCTCGGGCTGCTCGGCGTGGCTGCTCGTCTCGATCCTGATCCAGGGGCTGCCGCGGCTGGACTGGCAGTTCCTCACCGAGCCGACCTCGACCAACCCCGAGCTGGCGGGCTTCAACTCGTCGATCCGCGGTGACCTTCGTGCTGATGGTGATCACGTTCGCCATCGCGATCCCCATCGGATTCGCGGCCGCGCTCTACCTGGAGAAGTTCGCCGCCATCAGCCGGGAGCAGCTGCTGTCGGCGGCCAACGCCCGCGACCGGCGCCTGCGCGACCTGAGGGCCCGCAGCGCGCCGGGGTTCCGCGTGGCGATGGCCGCGGTGGCCGCGCGGGGGGCGCGCCTGTGGGCGCGCGTCGGCCCGCCGATCAACCGGATCGTCGACGTCAACATCTCCAACCTGGCCGCGGTGCCGTCGATCATCTACGGCCTCCTCGGCCTGGCCGTGTTCGTCGCGATCGTCGGCCTGCAGCAAGAACACGCTCGCCGGCGCCCTGACCCTCGCCCTGCTGGTGCTGCCGATCATCATCATCGCGAGCCGCGAGGCCATCAAGGCGGTGCCGGTGTCGATCGAGCAGGGGGCGATGGCGCTCGGCGCGACCCGCTGGCAGGCCGTCTCGCGCCAGGTCTTCCCCGCCGCGCTGCCGGGGATGCTCACCGGCACCATCCTCGCCCTCTCGCGCGCCATCGGCGAGGCCGCGCCCCTGATCGTCGTCGGCGGGGTGGTCTTCGCGACCCAGGTGCCCAGCCTCAACCCGCTGGAGGCCAACGACACGCCGCTGCTCGCCATGCCGCTCCAGATCTTCTTCTGGGCCGGACAGCCCCAGGAGGAGTTCCAAGAGCTTGCCGCGGCTGGCATCATCGTCCTGCTCGGGACGCTGGTCGTGATGAACCTGGTCGCGATCTTCCTCCGGAACAAGTTCAGCCGACGCTGGTAAGGAGCATCGTGTCCGACGACGCCACCGCGCCCGAGGTCCAGGCCGCGACGCAGCCTCAGCACGAAGCCGTGCCCACGACCGCGCCCGAGGTCGTCGCCCGCACCGAGCCCGCCGGTTCCCACGATGTGGTCTTCAGGGCCGACAAGCTCGACTTCCACTACGGCAAGTTCAAGGCGCTGCAGGGCGTCACGATGGACATCCGCCGCAACGAGATCACCGCCCTCATCGGCCCGTCGGGCTGCGGCAAGTCGACCTTCATCCGCTGCCTCAACCGGATGAACGACCTCATCCCCGGCACGAAGGTCGACGGGACGCTCCTCTTCCAGGGCCAGGACCTCTACTCCTCGGACGTCGACGCGGTCGACGTCCGCCGCCGGATCGGGATGGTCTTCCAGAAGCCCAACCCGTTCCCGAAGTCGATCAAGGACAACATCGGCTTCGGCCTCAAGGTCAACGGCCTCAAGGCGAACGACGACAAGATCGAGGAGGTGCTGCGCCGCGCCGCCCTCTGGGACGAGGTCAAGGACAAGCTCAAGCAGGACGCCTTCGCCCTGTCGGGCGGCCAGCAGCAGCGGCTCTGCATCGCGCGCGCCATCGCCGTCGAGCCCGAGGTCGTCCTCATGGACGAGCCCTGCTCGGCCCTCGACCCGATCTCGACGCTCGCGATCGAGGACCTGATGCAGGACCTCGTCAAGCGCTACACGATCGTCATCGTCACCCACAACATGCAGCAGGCCGCGCGCGTCTCCCACAAGACCGGCTTCTTCACCGTCGCGGGGCTCGACCAGGGCCACCGCTACGGCGTGCTGGTCGAGATGGGCGAGACCGAGAAGCTGTTCACTGCGCCGGACGACCAGCGCACGCAGGACTACATCACGGGGCGCTTCGGCTAGGCCGAAGCGGATGCCGGCCTCTGCGGGCCGGCATGCGCGCCTCCGGGCCCTGGCCGGGCCCTCCGGCAGACCGGCGCACCGGCTGCGCCGGGGCGGGCGCCGGGACACCCGCAAGAGCCCGTTTCACAAAGCTCTGAGGAAGCGCTGGCAGATGAACGCGCCGGCCAGGTGCATGAAGGCCTGGTGCAGATCGGGGCGGCGCTCCCAGCGGATGCGCAGGCGTCGCGCGCGCGGCTCGCCGGGATGCGCGCAGCATGTGCGTCATCGGTCGAGCATGCTCGGCCATAGTTGCAGCGAGGTAATAGCGTCCGCTCCCCGGTTGCCGATCGGGCTCGGTCACGGGTGCGCCGCGAAGACGTGGGCGACGGCTCCGCCGCTGAAGACGGTGGTGCTCATCGGCTCGATGGTGAGCGGTGCGAGGAAGATCCGCTCGCCCGCGCCCAGGACGGCCGGGTGGATGAGAAGGCGGTACTCGTCGATCAAGCCGGTCTCGACCAGCGATCGGGCGAACCGTGCCCCGCCGTGGGCGAGCAGGTATCCGTCCGAGCGCTCCTGCTTGAGCCGCGTGATGGCTTCGGCCAGGTCTCCGGCGGCGATCGTCGTCTCGCCCCAGTCGGCGGACACGAGCGAGTCCGAGAACACGACCTTGGGGATCTCGTTCATCGGCTTGGCGAACGGCCCGGAGGCGCCGGGCCAGTGGGCGGCCATCACCGCGTAGGTGGTGGCACCCATGAGGTGCGCGCCGGCGTGGCTCACGGTCTCGACAGTCCAACTGAGGGCGTCATCGGAGCCTCCCGCAGCGATCCAGTCGGTGCTCCCGTCGATTGGTGCGACGTAGCCGTCGAGCGAGACGGACATCTTCAGGACCAGTGAGGCCATGCGCTGCTTCCTTCCCGGGATGGATGACACGAGCTGCTCGAGTCGACGGTGATGCAGGGCGCCGGCGAACGCTCCCCAACAGGATCCGGTCCCCCAGCTTCGGAGCCACGAGAGACGCTGTTAACGCCCGGCGACCCATGCTGCGACGCGCTCGAGCAGCCAGGCGTTCACGGGCTCGCGCAGCTGGGCGCGGTAGGTCGAGAGGCTCGGCGGGCCGGGGTGGCGCCGCAGGATGTGGGTCAGGTCCTCGGGCACCTCGCCCTCGAAGGGCCCGCCCACCAGCTCGCCGATGCGGGCGACGTCGCCGGGCTCCACCTGCAGGTCCTTGGCGCCGGTCACCGCCAGGACGGGGCAGCGCCCGCCGGGCAGGTCGACGGCGGGGTCGTAGGCCATGAACTCGCGCAGCCAGCGGGCCGGCAGCCGCCTGCCGTCGATGCGGAGCACATCCTCGGTGGACTGGCGCAGCCGCCGCCGCGCCCGCTCCTGGCGCCGCACGAGCGTCCCGGCCAGCAGCCTCGTGGGGCCGCGCAGCGAGGCCCCGATGCGCTCGGACTGGTCGCGCATGACCTCCTCCCCGGGCCGCGCGGCGGCGGCGAGCAGCACGACCCCGGCGAGGGCGGCGTCCGCGGCGGCCAGCCGGATCGCGATCGTCGCGCCGGCCGAGTGGCCGATGACGGCGGTGCGCGCCCGGTCGATCCCGGAGGCGCTGCGGAGGGCCGCGAGCGCGGCCGCGGCGTCGGCCGTCTCCCGGTCGAAGCCGGCCGTCATGTAGTCGCCGCCCGACTCGCCGACCCCGCGCTTGTCGATCCGCAGCGACGCCACGCCGCGGGCGGCGAGGGCCACGGCGATGGCTGACGCGACGCCGAGCCGCTGGCGCTTCACGTTGGAGTCACGGTCGAGCGGCCCCGAGCCGTTGAGGATCAGGGCGGCCGCGGCGTCGCCGTTCGCCTCGGGCCGCGCCAGCGTGCCGACGAGGCGGACGCCGTCGTCGGCGACGACCTCGAGCGGCTCGTCCATCGCCTATTCTCCGGCGCCCGCCCCGGCGAAGCCGGTGCGCCGGTCTGCCGGAGGGCCCGGCCAGGGCCCGGAGGCGCGCATGAGCGCCCGCTAAGAGGCGCTCATCCGCTTTGGGCCGTGTTCTCCCGGTAGAGCCGGCGCAGGACGGCCGGGAGGATGCCGCCCTCGCGCAGGTAGCCGAGCTCGGTCGGCCCGTCGATGCGGGCCAGGACCCGGAAGGCCCCCTCGCTCCCGTCCTCGCGGACGTAGGCGACCTCGAGCTCCTGGCGCGGCTGCAGCTCCGGCAGCCCGGCGATGGTGAAGGTCTCGCGGCCGGTGAGGCCGAGCTCGTCGACGCCCTCGCCCTCCAGGAACTGGAGCGGCAGCACGCCCATCCCGACCAGGTTGCCGCGGTGGATGCGCTCGAACGACTTGGCGATCACCGCCCGGACCCCCAGCAGCAGGGTGCCCTTGGCGGCCCAGTCGCGGCTCGAGCCGTTGCCGTAGAGCCCCCCGGCCAGGACGACGAGCGGCGTGCCGGCCTCCTGGTAGCGCATCGAGGCCTCGTAGATGCTCGTGACCTCGCCGCTCGGCAGGTGCTCGGTCCAGTTGCCCTCCTTGCCCGCCGGCCAGGAGGTTGCGCAGGCGGATGTTGCCGAACGTGCCGCGCATCATCACCTCGTGGTTGCCGCGCCGCGAGCCGAAGCTGTTGAAGTCGCGCGGCTCCACGCCGTGCTCGACCAGGTAGCGCCCGGCGGGCGAGCTGGCCGGGATGCTGCCGGCCGGCGAGATGTGGTCGGTGGTGATGGAGTCGCCCAGCACGGCCAGCGCCCGCGCGCCGACGATGTCGGTCACCGGGGCCGGCTCGGGGGAGATGCCCTCGAAGAAGGGCGGCCGCTGGACGTAGGTCGAACTCCGGGTCCCAGGCGTAGGTGCCGCCCTCGGGCACCGGCAGCGCCCGCCAGCGGTCGTCGCCGTCGAAGACCGTCGCGTAGCTCGACTCGAAGAGCTCGCGGCTGACCGAGCCGCCGACGGCCTCGGCCACCTCGGCGGAGGTCGGCCAGATCTCGGAGAGGTAGACCGGCTTGCCCTCGCCGTCCTCGCCGAGCGGCTCCGAGGTCAGGTCGATGTCGACCCGCCCGGCGAGCGCGTAGGCCACCACCAGCGGCGGCGACGCCAGGTAGCTCGCCCGGATCTGGGGGTGGATGCGCCCCTCGAAGTTGCGGTTGCCCGAGAGCACCGCGGCGGCCACGAGGCCGTTCTCCTCGATCGCCGTCGCGATCGGCTCGGCGAGGGGCCCGGAGTTGCCGATGCAGGTCGTGCAGCCGTAGCCCACCAGGTCGAAGCGGAGCTCCTCGAGGAAGGGCGTGAGCCCGGCGGTGTCGAGGTAGCCGGTGACGGCGCGGCTGCCGGGCGCCAGGCTGGTCTTCACCCAGGGCGGGGTGCGCAGGCCGCGCTCGACGGCCTTCTTGGCCAGCAGCCCGGCCCCCACCATCACCGAGGGGTTGGAGGTGTTGGTGCAGCTGGTGATCGCCGCGATCGCGACCGAGCCGCTCGCCAGCGGGAAGCGGTCGCCGTTCGAGCTGACCTCGACCGCCGGGTAGTGCGGGCCGGCGCCGTCGGCCTCCAGGCCCTCGGAGAAGATCTCGCGGAACTCGCCGGCCACGTTCCCGAGCGCCACCCGGTCCTGGGGCCGGCGGGGGCCGGCGAGGCTCGGCTCGACGCTGGCCGAGGTCGAGCTCCAGCGTCTCGTCGAACTCCGGGTCGGGCGACTCGTCGATGCGGAAGAGCCCCTGCGCCTTGGCGTAGGCCTCGGTGAGGGCGATCGTCTCGGCCGGGCGGCCGGTCATCTCCATGTAGCGCAGCGTCTCGTCGTCGATCGGGAACATCGTCGCCGTCGCCCCGAACTCGGGCGACATGTTCGAGATCGTCGCCCGGTCGGCGAGGCTCAGCGACGACAGGCCGGCGCCGTAGAGCTCGACGAACTTGCCGACCACGCCGTGCGCGCGGAGCATCTCGGTGACCGTCAGCACGAGGTCGGTGGCGGTCGCCCCGGCCTCCAGGCGGCCCGTCATCTTCAGGCCGATGACCGTCGGAGTGGGCTGCGAGAGCGGCTGGCCCAGCAGCACGGCCTCGGCCTCGATGCCGCCGACGCCGAAGCCGAGCACGCCGAGGCCGTTGATCATCGTCGTGTGGGAGTCGGTCCCGACCAGCGTGTCGGGGAACGCCACCCGCTCGCCGTCGACCTCCCGCGACTGCACCACCGGCGACAGGTACTCGAGGTTGACCTGGTGGACGATCCCCGTGCCCGGCGGGACGGTGCGGAAGTCGGCGAAGGCCTGCTGGGCCCAGCGCAGGAGCATGTAGCGCTCGCGGTTGCGCTCGTACTCGCGCTCGACGTTGGCGGCGAAGGCGCCGCCGTCGCCGAAGCGGTCAACCTGCACCGAGTGGTCGATCACCAGGTCGGCGGGCACGAGCGGGTTGATGAGGTCCGGGTCCCCGCCCAGCTCGGCCATCGCGTCGCGCATCGCGGCCAGGTCGACCACGCAGGGCACCCCGGTGAAGTCCTGCATGACGACCCGCGCCGGCAGGAAGGGCACCTCGGCCGTCGCGCCCGAGTTGGGCCGCCAGCCGGCCAGGGCGCGCACGTCCTCCTCGGTCACGAAGCCGCGGCCGCAGTTGCGCAGCACGCTCTCCAGCAGCACCTTGATCGTGAAGGGCGTCCGGTCGAGGTCCTCGCGCACGGCCTCCAGCCGGGAGAAGGCGTGCTCCACCCCGCCCGCCTGGAGCGCGTCGCGTGCGGAGAAGGGGTCCGGGCTGGGGCTCACTGCGGGTCTCCTCGGTCGTCGTGCCGCGACCACCAAGGGTATCGAAGCCGCCCCGCTCCTACGCCGCCGCCTCGACCCTCCGGGCGGCCACCTCACGGCGCACGACCGGCGCGACCTCGGTGCCGAACAGCTCGATGGCGCGCATCACCTTGTCGTGGGGAAGGGTTCCCACCGTCAGCTGCATCAGGAACCTGTCGTGGCCGAAGATCTCGTGCTGGTAGAGGATCTTCTCGATCACCTGCTGCGGGCTGCCGACGAAGTTGGCGCCGCGCAGCCCGGCGCTCGCGTCGAAGTCGGCCCGGCTCATCGGCGCCCAGCCGCGCTCGCGGCCGATGCGGTTCATCATCGTCGCGAAGGGCGGGAAGGCGTCGTCGAGCGCCTGCTGTGAGGTCGCCCCCACGAAGCCGTGGGAGTTGATGCTCAGGCGCGGCTCGGGGTGCCCGCCCTCGGCGGCCGCGCGGCGGTGGAGCTCGGCCAGCGGCGCGAAGCGCTCCGGCCTCGCCGCCGATGATGGCCAGCGCCATCGGCAGGCCCAGGAGGCCCGCCCGGGCGACCGAGTTGGGGGTTCCGCCGACCGCGATCCAGACCGGCAGCGGGTCCTGCAGCGGCCGCGGGTAGACGCCGCGGTCGTCGATCGGGGCGCGAAGGCGGCCCGACCAGGTCACGCGCTCGTTCTCGCGCAGGGCGAGCAGCAGGTCGAGCTTCTCGGCGAAGAGGGCGTCGTAGTCGTCGAGGTCGTAGCCGAAGAGCGGGAACGACTCGATGAACGAGCCGCGGCCGGCCATGATCTCGGCGCGCCCGCCCGAGAGCAGGTCGAGGGTCGAGAACTCCTGGAAGACCCGCACCGGGTCGTCCGACGACAGCACGCTCACGGCGCTGGTCAGTCGGATGCGCGCGGTGCGCTCGGCCGCGGCCGCCAGCACCACCGCCGGCGCCGAGACGGCGAAGTCCGGCCGGTGGTGCTCGCCCACCCCGAACACGTCGAGGCCGACCTGGTCCGCCAGCTCGACCTCCTCCACCAGGTCGCGCAGCCGCTGGGCGGGCGTGACCGTCCCGCCGGCGACGCCGGCGGGGGTCAGCTCGGCGAAGGTGTAGAGGCCGAGCTCCATCGCCGGGCGCTCGTCGCCCTGGGTGCGCTGTGTCTCCTCGCCGGTCACGCCCCGAGGCTAGCACGGATGCTTGAGCGAGCAAGTACCGTCGAGATGGGGGCGGCCGTCCCGGCCCGCCGGTGCCGCCCCCTTGGCTCAGCCGGCGACGGGCGGCCGCGCCTGGTGCTCCACCGCCTGGGCGACCCGGACGAGCGCCTTGGCGCGCGGCCGACCCGCAGGTGGCCGAGACCGTCGCGGCGAGCGCCCGCGACCCCGAGGCCGTGCGGTCGGCGCGAAGCCTCACCGAGAGCGTGCGCGCGGCGCGCGGGGCGAGCGTCCCGATCGACCAGCGCATCGCGCCGTCCTTGACCAGGGAGCGCTCGATCGGCCGCGTGAGCGAGAAGCCCGCCGGCAGGCGCACGGTCAGGTGGGCGCGGCGCGCGGCGGCCGCGCCCCTGGCGTTGCGGACCCGATCGTGAAGAGGGCGGCCGTCCCGGCGCGCAGCCTTCCGCGGGGCGGCCACGCATGGCGCGCAGCTTCGGCGGCGGGCAGACCGCCGGCTGGGACTGCGGCTGCGCCTCGCGGGCGGGGGAGGGCGGGGCCGCGGGCTTGGCGATGATGCCGCTGACCGCGACGGCCGGGGCGCACTTCTCCCCGCCGACGTCCACGACGTGGGTGGCGCTGTCGTTGGCCGGGTTCGCGTCGGTCCCGTGCTGCTTCTTGCCGTCGCTCACGGCCACCGTGGCGGTGTTGGCGAGCGGGCCGCAGTCGCCGTCCGTGACGACCCGCGTGCCCGTGTAGACGAGGCTCGCGCCGGGGGCGAGGTCGGGCCCCCCGGCGCCGGCGCCGTCCGCCGGGGCCAGGTCGGCGAGCATCGGGTCGCTGACGAGGATGTCCGCGCGCGCGACCGGCGACGTGCCGAGGTTGGTGACCGTGATCGAGTAGGCGATGGTCTCGCCGGGCTGGTAGGCGGCCCGGTCGGAGGCCTTGGCGATCGCCAGGTCGGTGGTCGCCGGGGTCTTCTGGGGCGGGGGGTCGTCGGGAGCCCGAGCGCGGGGGCGGCGGCAGGCGGCCAGGCAGCCGGCCACGAGGGGGAGGACGATCCGGCGGCGCCGGATCCGTGCGCGGTTGGGCGGGCTCATGGGGGGACCTCGTCTCGTGCCGGGCGCCCGGGGGCCGGGCGGTGTCGGCGAGGATCCTCTGGCGACGGCGCCTCGATCCCAGGCCCGCGAGGGGGGTCTTTGCGCAGGCCGAGCGGCGAGGCCGCCGCCCCCCGTTTGGTCCGGCAGCCCCTCAGGTTGGCGTGGTGAGCTTCCGGTAGGTGATCCGCCTCGGGCGGGCGGCCTCGTCGCCCAGCGTGCGGCGGCGGTGCTCCTCGTACTCGGCGTAGTTGCCCTCGAACCAGCGACCTCGCTGTCGCCCTCGAAGGCCAGGATGTGGGTGGCCATGCGGTCGAGGAACCAGCGGTCGTGCGAGGTGACCAGCGCGCGAGCCCGACCAGCCCACCAGCGCCTCCTCGAGCGCGCGCAGCGTGTCAACGTCGAGGTCGTTGGTGGGCTCGTCGAGCAGCATCAGGTTGCCGCCCCCGGCCAGGAGCTTGGCCAGGTGCACCCGGTTGCGCTCGCCGCCCGAGAGCTGGCCCACCGGCTTCTGCTGGTCCGAGCCGCGGAAGTTGAACGAGGCGACGTAGGCGCGCGAGTTGATCTCCTCGCGGCCGCCGAGCCGGATGACGTCCTGGCCGCCCGACACCTCCTCCCAGACGGTGTTGGAGGGGTCGAGGGCGTCGCGCGACTGGTCAACGTAGGCCAGCTCGACGGTCTCGCCCAGCCGCAGGCGCCCGCCGTCGGGCTCCTCCTGGCCGACGATCATGCGGAACAGGGTCGTCTTGCCCGCGCCGTTGGCGCCGATGACGCCGACGATGCCGCCGGGCGGCACCGAGAAGGTCAGGTCCTCCATCAGCAGGCGGTCGCCGTAGCCCTTGGTGAGCGCCCTCGGCGTCCAGCACCAGGTCGCCCAGGCGCGGCGCGGGCGGGATCCGGATCTCGACCGTCGCCGCTGCCGGCGGGCGCCCTCCTCGGCGACCAGGCGCTCGTAGTCGGCCAGGCGCGCCTTGCTCTTGGCCTGCCGCGCCCGCGGCGAGCTGCGCACCCACTCGAGCTCGCGCGCGAGGGCCTTCTGGCGCGCCGACTCGGCCTTCTCCTCCTGCTCGAGGCGCATGCGCTTCTGCTCGAGCCAGGACGAGTAGTTGCCCCGCCACGGGATGCCCTTGCCGCGGTCGAGCTCCAGGATCCAGCCGGCCACGTTGTCGAGGAAGTAGCGGTCGTGGGTCACGGCCACGACCGTGCCCGGGTACTCCTCGAGGAAGCGCTCGAGCCAGGCGACCGACTCCGCGTCGAGGTGGTTGGTGGGCTCGTCGAGCAGCAGCAGGTCGGGCGCCGAGAGCAGGAGCCGGCAGAGCGCGACCCGGCGGCGCTCGCCGCCCGAGAGGGTCGTCACGTCCTGGTCGCCGGGCGGCACCCGCAGGGCGTCCATGGCGACGTCGAGGGTGCGCTCGATGTCCCAGGCGTTCGCGCCGCTCGATCTCGTCCTGCACCTCCTGGTACTCGGCCAGGAGGGCCTCCATCTCGTCGGGCCCGGCCTCGCCCAGGCGAGCCCCGATCTCCTCGAAGCGGCGCAGCAGCGCCATCGGAGGCCGGCGACGCCCTCCTCGACGTTGCCGCGCACGTCCTTGGCCGGGTCGAGGTCGGGCTCCTGGGGCAGCAGGCCGACCGTCGCGCCCGGCGCCAGCAGGGCGTCGCCGGAGAAGTCGCGGTCGAGCCCGGCCATGATGCGCAGCAGGGTCGACTTGCCCGCGCCGTTGGCGCCCAGCACGCCGATCTTGGCGCCGCGGAAGGAACGACAGCGACACGTTGTCGAGCACCACCTTGTCGGGAGGATGCGTCCTCCGCAGGCGGTACATGGTGAAGATGTACTCGTCGGCCACGACGCCCCAGCGTAACGGACCCGCGGCCGGGGAGGTCGCGGGCGCTCATGCGCGCTACCCTCGATGCCGACAGACGGAATTGACGCGCGCGGCGGGTGCCGCGCAGCCCCCGGGGAGGGGGAGCAGATGACGATGACGATGAATGGGCGGCCGCGAGCGGCCGCCGACGAGACGGGCGCCGTCGCCCACCTGAGCGCGGGCGGCTGGGGCCACTTCCACAGGCACGACTGCCCGGACGCGCCGCACCGGGGCGACGCCGGCGTGCGCGACGTCGTGCACGGCCCGTGGCGCTACCTGGCCGCCCACTGGGCGCCCTGCCAGCGGTGCCGGCCGCCCGCGCCTACCTGATCCTCCACGGGCTGGCGAACCACCGGCCGCCGGGGCACTGGCAGCGGTGGCTCGCCGACGCGCCTGCGGTCGCGCGGCGAGACCGTCGCCTACCCCGGCCTTCCAGACCCCGACGCGCCCCGCCGCGGCCCCTGGGAGGCGGCGCTGCGCGAGCACCTGCGCGGCCCTGGAGGGCCGCGAGCGGATCGTGGTCTGCCACTCGCTCGCCTGCCTGCTGTGGCTCTCGGCCGGGCCGGAGGCGGCCGGCCCCGGACGGGATCGCGCGCCTGCTGCTGGTCTCCCCGCCGGCCTCCGAGCGGGTCCCGCCGGAGGGCGCCGGGCTGCGCCTCGACGGGCTGGACGCGCGGCGGTCCGCGCGGGCGTGGCCGCCCCGATCCGCATCGCCTGCTCCGACGCCGACCCCTACGCGCCGCCGGGCACCGCGGAGGGCTACGCCGAGGCCCTCGGCGCCGGGCTCGACGTCGTTGCAGGGGCGGGCCACATCACCCCCGAGGACGGGTACGGGCCCTGGCCCTCGGCGCTCGAGTGGTGCCTCGACCCGGCGGCGCGGCTGCGTCCGGCGGAGGCCGCGGGCTCGACGGCTCCGCTACCGTGAGGGCAGGAACGGCAGGACGAGACCGGGAGGCGGGACCGACGTGGACGTGACCGAGGCAACCTTCGACG
Organism: Miltoncostaeaceae bacterium; assembly: GCA_963808825.1. Lineage (GTDB taxonomy): Bacteria > Actinomycetota > Thermoleophilia > Miltoncostaeales > Miltoncostaeaceae > DATAGF01. Next base: position 142,120 of record CAWEGW010000008.1, read on the forward strand.
CCGAGGTCATCGAGCGCTCGCGCGAGGTGCCGGTGGTCGTGGACTTCTGGGCCGCGTGGTGCGGCCCGTGCCGCCAGCTCACGCCCCTCCTGGAGCAGGCGGTCGAGCGCCGCGACGGGGCGGTCCTGCTGGCGAAGGTGGACATCGACGCCAACCCGCAACCTGGCTCAGGCCTACCGCGTGATGAGCATCCCGCTGGTCAAGGGCTTCCGCGACGGCGAGGCCGTCGCCGAGTTCGTCGGCCTGCAGCCGCCGCCCGCGATCGAGACGTTCCTCGACCGGCTCGTGCCCTCCGAGACCGACCGCCTCGTGCGCGAGGGCGACGAGGCAGCCTGCGGGAGGCGATCGCGCGCGAGCCCGGGCCACGTCGGCGCCCGCGTCGCCCTCGGCCCGGCTCCTGCTCGACGAGGGCCGGGGCGACGAGGTGACCGAGGTGCTCGAGCCGGTGGCCTTCGACCAGGGCGCGGCGGCGCTGCTGTCGCGGGTCGCGCTGGCCGCGGTCGACCAGCCCGACGTCCAGGCCGGGCTCGCCGCGCTCGAGCGGGGCCAGACCGAGCAGGGCCTCACCCACCTGATCGACGCCGTGCGGGTCGCCGACCCCGAGCTGCGCGACGACCTGCGCCGGGCGCTCCTGGGGGTCTTCGCCGAGCTGGGCGAGCACCACCCGCTGTCGGTGCGCTTCCGCCGCCGCCTGGCCCAGGCGCTCTACTGACGCCCTGAGCTTCTCCCCGCCCGCCAAGCCCGAGACCCAGGAGCTCTTCTCGGGGCTGGCGGGGCCGGCCTACTCGCGCCGGGCGGCGATCCTCAGCCTGGGGCAGGAGCCGCGCTGGCACCGCTTCCTGGCCGCGCGCCTGCGCGCCCGCCCCGGCGACCGGGTGCTCGACGTCGCCACCGGCACCGGCGCGGTGGCCGCCGAGCTGGCCGGCCGCCACGGCTGCCGCGTCACCGCCGTCGACCAGAGCGAGGCCGATGCTCGCCGCCGCCGCGGCCGTCCCTCCGGGCGCGCGGCCTCCTCGACCAGGTCGACCTGGTGCGCGCCGAGGCCGAGGCGCTGCCCTTCGACGACGCGCGCCTTCGACGGCCTCACCGTGACCTACCTGCTGCGCTACGTGGCCGACCCCGCCGCGACGCTGGCCGAGCTCGCCCGCGCGCTGCGGCCGGGCGGGACGCTGGCGAGCCTGGAGTTCGGCGTCCCGCCGAGGGCGCCCGCGCGGGCCGCCTGGCGCCTCTACACCGGCGCCGTGCTGCCCGCCGGCGGGCCTCCTGGTGGGCGGCCGGCCCTGGTGGCGCGCCGGGCGCTTCCTGCACGCGAGCATCCCCGACCTCTACCGCCGCCACCCGCTGCCGGCGCTGCTCGACCTCTACCGCGCCGCCGGGCTGCGCGACCTGCGCGTCCGCCGCCTCAGCCTGGGCGGCGGCGTGGTCGTCTGGGGGGTGCGAGAGGGTTAGCGGCGGGGTGATCGCCCACCTCGACATCGACGCCTTCTTCGCGGCCGTGGAGATCCACCGGCGCCCCGAGCTGCGCGGCCGTCCGGTCGTCGTCGGCGGTGACCCCCACGGGCGCGGCGTCGTCGCGACGGCCAGCTACGCCGCCCGCCGCTTCGGCATCCGCTCCGCCATGAGCGCGGCCGAGGCCCTGCGGCGCTGCCCCGAGGCCGTCTTCGTGCGCCCCGACATCGCCCACTACCGCGAGTGGTCGGCCCGCGTCTGGGGGCTGGTGCGCGAGCTGTCGCCGGCCGTGGAGATCGTCGGGCTGGACGAGGGCTACCTCGAGCTGCCCGGACGACGGCGCGGCCGAGGCCGCCGACGGCGTGCGCCGGGCCGTGGCCGAGCGGGTGCGGCTCTCCTGCTCCCTCGGCGTGGCCACCTGCAAGGTGGTCGCGAAGATCGCCTCCGACCGCGACAAGCCGGGCGGCGTCACCGTCGTGGCAGCCCGGCGGGGAGGCCTCGTTCCTCGCCCCGCTGCCGCTGCGCGCGCTGCCCGGGGTGGGGCCGCGCACCGAGGCGCGTCTCGTCGCGGCCGGGCTGGCGACGATCGGCGACCTGGCCGGGCTCGGCGACGAGGCGCTGCGCGGGCTGGTGCCCGGGAGGTTCGGCGAGGACCTGCGCCGCCGGGCCCGGGGGATCGACCCGCGGCCGGTGGCGGCGGTGCCCGCCGAGCGGATCTCGGTCTCGGCCGAGACCACCTTCGAGCGCGACGTCACCGACCCGGCGCGCCTGGAGTCGGTCGGCCGCGGGCTGGCCGAGAGCGTGGCCGAGTCGCTGCGCCGCCGCGGCCGCGCCGGCCGCACGGTCGACGGTGAAGCTGCGCTACGCCGACTTCCAGACGATCACGCGCGGCCAGACCGTCGGCGCCGCGCTCGACGACGCCGCGGCGATCTGGGCGACGGCCTCGGCCCTGCTGGCGCGCGCCCTGCGCGAGCGGCCCGGCGCCCTGCGGCTGCTCGGGGTGGGCGTCTCGGGCCTGCGCTCCGACCGCCAGCTCACCCTCTTCTGAGGCGGAGCGGATAGGGTCACGGCGATGAGCGGCTCCGCCACCGCCTCCGGCGAGCGTCTGGTGCGCGTGGTGGGCGCGGCGCGGGCGGCCCTCGAGGCCCGGGCCGGCGAGATCGACGACCTCAACGTCTTCCCGGTCGCCGACGGCGACACCGGCACCAACATGCTCATCACGACCGTGGCCGTGGAGCAGGCGCGCGGCCGCGACCACCGGCCTGCCGTGGGCCGAGCGCTGCGCCGCCCTGGCGCGCGGCGGCCCTGGCCGGGGCGCGCGGCAACAGCGGGATGATCCTCTCGCAGCTCGTGCGCGGGGCGGCCGAGTCCCTGGCGCTGGAGGAGGGCGAGCTGGGCGGCGCCTCGCTCGCCCGCGCGCTGCGCGCAGGCGAGCGAGGCCGCCTACGCCGCGGTGCGCCACCCGGTGGAGGGCACCATGCTCACGCGTCGCCCGGCGCGGCGGCCGAGGGCGCCGAGGCGGCCGACGGCGAGGGTCTGGCGGCCGTGCTCGAGGCGGCGCTGGAGGGCGGCCGGCGCGGCGGTCGCCGAGACCCCGGAGCTGCTCGACGTGCTGCGCGAGGCCGGGCGTGGTTGACTCGGGCGGGCTGGGCCTGGTGGTCCTGCTCGAGGGCCTCGGCGCCGGGCTGCTCGGCCGCGAGGTCGCCGCGCCCATCGACGTCGGGCGCCCACGGGTCGTCGCAGGCCGACCACGTGCCCTCGCGCTACCGCTACTGCACGAGCTTCCTGGTGGAGGGCTCGGGCATCGACCTCGACGCCCTCGAGGCGTCGCTGCTGTCGCTGGGCGACAGCCTGCTGGTGATGGGCGACGCCGCCCAGGCCAAGGTCCACGTCCACACCGACGCCCCCGAGCGGGCCGCCGAGGCGGCGGGCGCCTGGGGCGAGGTCACCGGGCTGCGCGTTCGACGACATGCGCCGCCAGGAGGCCGAGCGCGACGCCCGCCTGCGGCGCGGCCGCGGCGGCCGGGGCGGCCTGCGCCGCGTCGCCCTCGCCCCGGGCGAGGGCATGCGCGAGCTGGCGGAGGGGCTCGGCGCCGTCGTCCTCGAGCCGTCCGCCGCCGCCAGCCGAGATCGCCGCCGCCCGCGAGGGGGCCGGCGCGGCCGAGGCCGTGATCGTCAGCGCCGGGCCCGAGGGGCTGGCGGCGGCCGGGGCGGCCGGCCGGGGCGGTCGTCGACGCCGGCTCGCTGCCCGCGCTGCTCGCGTCGCTGGTGGGGCTCGACCCGGCGCGCCACGGCCGAGGAGAACGCGCGCGAGATGCGCGAGCTGGCGGCGGGCGTGCGCGCGGCCGAGGTCGACGGGGACGGCGCGGCCGTCCTGCGCGGCGGGCCTCGAGGCCGCCCTGGCGGGGCTGCTGGGCGACGAGCCGGCGCTGGTGACGGTGCTGATCGGCGCGGGCGCCGGCGTCACCCCGTCCGAGGCCGAGGGCTGGGTGCGCGCGGCCGCCGGGCGCCGGGTCGAGGTCGAGGCCCACGAGGGCGGCCAGGCGCGCCCGGCGCTCGCCGTGGGGGTGGAGTGATGGAGCCGGCCCACCACCTCGACGCCAGCAGCACGGCGCGTGGTCACCGACTCGTCGGTTGACGTCGCCGCCCGAGCGTCGGCCGCCGAACTGGCGGGTCGTGCCGATCCCGGTCGCCTTCGGCTCCGAGTCGTTCGCCGACGGCGTCGACCTCGACGCGGCCGGCTTCTACGAGCGGCTGGCGCGCAGCGACCGCCTGCCGACCACCTCGCAGCCGCCCACCGGGATGCTGACCGAGGTGCTCCGCGAGGCGCTCCAGACCCACGAGACCGCGGTGGTGCTGCCCCTGTCGGGGCGCATGTCCGGCACGGTCGAGGGCTTCCGGGCCGCGGCCCGGGAGGTCGGCGAGGAGCGCGTGATGGTCCTGGAGAGCAAGTCGGTGACCATCGGCCTCGGGCTGCTGGCGCTGCGCCTGCAGGCGCTGCTGGAGCGCGGCTGCACCGCCGGCGAGGCCGAGGCCGCCCTCGCCAGCTCAGCGACGACCACCGCGTCGTCTTCTCGCTCGAGACGCTCGAGTTCCTGCAGCGCGGCGGGCGCGTCGGGCGCGCCCAGGCGGTGGCCGGGTCGCTGCTGCGGGTGCGGCCGATCCTGCAGTTCGACGACGGCGAGGTCGCGCCCCACTCGAGGGTGCGCGGCTCCCACAGGGTCATGCCGGCCATGCGCGAGTACGTCGAGGAGCGCTCCGACCCGAACCGTCCCCTCCGCGTGGCCCTCGGCCACACCCGCCGGCCCGAGGTCATGCCCGAGCTGGAGGAGATGGTGCTGGCGGCGCACCCGCGCGCGACGATCGACCTCGTGAGCGAGATCGGCCCGACGGTCGGCACCCACGCCGGCCCCGGGGCCTACGCGGTGGCGTTCGTGCACGACCCCCTGGACGACGAGTAGATGGACCTCGCCCTGCGCATCGTCCTGGCCGTCGTGCTCCTCTGGGCGGCGGCGGCCAAGCTGCGCGACATGCCGCGCTTCGCCGAGGTCGTCGGCGAGCACGGCGTCGCCGGGCGGCTGCGGCGGCCGGTCGCCTGGGCGGTCGTGGCGGCCGAGGCCGCTCTCGGCGTCCTCGTGCTGATCGGCCCGCACCGCGCGCGGCCGCCGGGCTCGCCGCCTGGGCCCTCGGCATCGGTCTTCGCCGCCTCGCTGGTGCGGCTGCGCCTGCGCGGCGCCCGGCGGGCGGGGTGCGGCTGCTTCGGGCGCGCCCGCGAGCGCCCGGTCGGCCTGCTGGCCGCGCGCGCCCTCGGCCTGGCGGCCCTGGGCGCCCTGGTGGCGTCGGGCGTGGCCGCCGACGTGCCCAGCCCCTCGTCCGGCGCCCTGGTCGTGGCGGCGCTGGTCGTCCTGGCGGTCGTCGTCGCGGTCCTCGTGGTCCTGGTGCTGGCGCTCTACCGCCAGGTGGGTGTGCTGGAGGCGCGCCTCGGCCCGGCCGCGGCCCTCGAGCTCGCCGACGAGGGCCCGCCGCTCGGCGCCACCGCACCCGCCCTCGCCGGCCTCACCCGCCGCGGCCCCGAGCTGGTCGCCTTCGGCTCGCCGGGCTGCCGGCTCTGCGCCGAGATCGCCGCCGCGCTCGGGGCGCTGGAGCGCGACGGCCTGACGGTCCACGCCGTCTCGGAGGACGTGCAGTCGGAGGTCTTCCGCCGCTACCGGGTCCCCGGCACGCCCTACGTCGCCTACCTGGAGGACGGCGTCGTCGCGGCCAAGGGCCTGGTCAACACGCTGGAGCAGATCGAGGAGCTCATCGAGACCGGACGCGAGCGGGCGCGTGCCGCCGCATAGCGGCGGCCCGGGGCCGGTGGAGCGCGGGGCGCGGTCGCTGTCGCGGCGGCTGGCCTCCGGCACCACGCGGCGCTCGTTCCTGGCCGGCGTGGGCGCGACCGTGCTCGGGGCGCTGGGCCTGCGCGAGGCCGGGCGGGCCGAGGCGCGCGCCCATCCCCGGGACCAACCGCATCCGCGGCGGCTGGTACGGCTTCTGCGGCCACTACTTCACGACCGGCTCCTGCGCCGGCCCCTACGAGCTGCCGCGCATCGACGCCCGCGGCTTCCCGGTGCGGCCCTCCGACGGCCGGCCCGTTCACGACCTCGGCCGCCCCATCGACGCCCTCGGCCGGCCGGTCGGCGGCGACGGCCAGCTGCTGCTGGCGCCCGACGGCACCGCGCTGCCGCGCGCGCCGCGCAGCCGCATGTGCGAGGAGGGGGTGCCGCGCCGCTTCGGCGTCAACGCCCTCACCCAGGGCGCCTGGTACCGCTGCTGCGACGACCAGATCCGCAAGCTGACCGACTGCTGCACCACCAACCGCACCCGCGTCAACGGCGACGCCGGCCTGCGCGGCTACTGCCGGCCCGGGCGGCGGGTGTTCTGCGTCATGTACTACGACACCGGAGTCCCCTGCTGATGCTCGCCGAGATCGGCATCGCCGCCGCCGCCCTGATCGCCGGGGTGTCGGGCGCCTGGTCCCCCTGAGGCTTCTCGATGGTCGAGACCATCACTCCCGCCGGGTGCGGGAGCCGCCGCCGGTATCGCATCGCCCTCGCGCTCTTCGCGGTCGGGGCCGTGCTCGCCTCGGCCGCCCTGGGCGCGCTGCTGGGCCTCGCCGGCTCGGCCCTCGACCGCACGGTCGCGCTCGCGGTGGTGGCCGTCCTCGCCCTGGTCGCGGCCGCGCGCGAGCTGGGGCTGATCCCGGGGCCGGTCCCGGGGCCCGCGGACAGGTGCCCGAGCGCTGGAGGCGGGAGTGGCCGCTGCCGGCCTGGTCGCTCGCCTACGGCGCCGGCCTCGGCGTCGGCCTGCTCACCCGCCTGCCGGTCACGACCTTCCTGGTCGCCTGCGCCGGCGCGCTGGCGCTCGGCGACCCGCTCGTGGCGGCCGCCTGCCTGGCGCCATTCGGCCTCGGCCGCGCCTATGGTGATCCTGCCGACGATGCGCAACGCCGACCCGGCCGCCGCCGTGGGGCGGATGGCCGCGCGCTCGCGGCTGGTGAGGCCCGTGAACGCGGCGGCGCTCGTCGCCGTCGCCGCGCTGATCGGCGCCTCGCCGGCGCTCGGCCAGGCGCCTCCGCCCCCGGCCGCGCGCGGCGGCTTCGACCCGGCCGCCTGGGGCGACGTGGCTGGCCGAGGCCCGCATCGACCCCCTCGCGGGCCCGAGCGTGCAGGTGCGCCCTCCCGGCGCGCCGCCGGTCGGCTCGCCGGCGGCGGCTCCCGTCCCTGCAGGGCGACCTGCTGCGCCTATGCCGACGCCGCCGGCATCCGCGTCGTCCGCTGGACCACCGGCGAGCAGGTCGCCCGCCTCGACGGACCCTACGACGCCCCCGCCATCGAGTGGCCGCTGGTCGCCTTCCGCGTCCAGGACCCCTCGGGCGCCGAGTTCCTCGAGGTCGCCGACCTCACCACCGGCGAGCGCCGCGGGATCGCCGGCGCCCGCCCGAACGCCGACCTCGGCCGCCCCGCGCTGCGCGGCGGCCTGATCGCCTGGCACCTCTCGACGGGCCGCCGCTCCCAGGTCCGCCTGCGCCCGGTCGCCGCGGGACCCCAGCGCTCCAAGGTGATCGCCTCCTCGCGCTGAGCCGGTCGTGAACCCCTCACTCGCGCGCGGCCGGGTGCTGTGGGTGGAGCAGATCGGCGCCATCTCCCACCTGCGCCTGCGCCGCGTCTCGCGCGGGGGCGTCCGCACCCTGGCCACCCTCCGCGGCCCCGGCGACATCCTCTGGACCACCGCCCTCGGCGACAGCCAGGCCTACGCCACCCGCTGGAACCCGGCCACCGGACGGGCGCGGGTCGTCCGCCGCTCCTGGCGAACCCCCGCCCCTGGCCGGTGAGGCGGGCTACGCTGCTGCCATGAGCGAAGTCCGCCACGAGGTCGAGCCGATCGCAGCCGTCATGCGCCTCGTCGAGCGCGACGGCTTCCTCGCCGCCGAGGTCGAGGCCGACTCCACCCAGCCGCTGACGACGTCCGACGTCCGCGAGGCTCTCGAGCGCCTGCGCTTAGAGCGCTCCTAGAAGGGCACCTCCGCGTCGTCGTCCCCGGCCGCGGCGCTCCGCTCCCGCCGCCGTTGCCGTCGCCGCGCCGACCGGCGTCGCGGCCTCCGCGTTCTCACGGCTCCACCCGGCCCCCTGCTGGGAGCCCCCGCCGCCTTCGCCCCCGCCGTCGCCGCGGCTGTCGAGGAAGAAGACGTCGTTGGCGATCACCTCGACGTTCTGGCGCTTGGTGCCGTCCTGGGCCTGCCACTCGCGCCAGGACAGGCGCCCGTCAACGCCGATGCGCCGGCCCTTGGCCAGGTAGGTGGAGGCGGTCTCGGCCTGGCGGCCGAAGACGGTCACGTCGAAGTAGTTGGAGCGGTCGCCCCAGTTGCCGGCCTCGTCGCGGGCCCGGCTCGAGACCGCCAGGCGGATCGAGCAGACCGGATCGCCGCCCTGGGTGTGGCGCGCTCGGGGTCGCGGGTGAGGCGCCCCACCAGGGTGACGCGGTTCAGGTCGGCGGGCATGTGCGCACCTCCGCTGGTGCCGTTTGCGAATCCGTCCGGCACCCATCCTGACCCCGGCGCCGGACGCCATTCACCGCCCGGCCGTGACGGAAGCGTGCCCAGGTGCCCCAGCGCTTGACCCTCACCTCGTCGGGGTCGTGGCCCCGCTCCAGGGCGGCCTCGACCTCCGCGTCGGCGATGCGGGTGGTGGGCGCGGGCTCGGTCTGGCGGGCCTCGATGTCGGTGCGGCGCGCGTCGTAGACCGTGGAGTCGGGCGCGCCCGTCGCGGCGTCGGCCGCATCGGCCGCGGCGATCTCGGGCGTCGGCGCCGGCGTGGTCTGCGCGCGCGGACGATGTCCCAGTAGGGGGTGCGCTCGAAGTGGCTGTGGATCTCGCCCTCGAGGGCCACGGTCGGCTCGGTCCCGGGGCGAGGGGCGGCGCCTCCATCAGGTGGGTCCGGGTGTACGGCACGCGCACGGCGGAGCCGTGGTCGTCGTCGTCCACCGCGACGCCCTCCAGCGGCACCAGCACGTGCACCCCGAGCGCCTCGGCGGCGATCCCGAGGTAGCGGATCTCGCCGGTGGGCCGGTCAACGTAGAGGTCCTCGACGGTCCCGACCGGGGCGCCGTCGC